>NZ_MRWD01000033.1 GCF_002093625.1 Rouxiella silvae
AAGTATATACAACGAAAATGAAAGTAAAGAGTGGGTTGAAAGATCATTCAGACAGTATCTTTTAACGCATAAGAAGATAGATTTTGACCAAGTATTGTATTTTTCACATCGTGTACTAGTTGAGCGAAAAGAGATCGCACAGGTACTAGGCAGTCTATTTGAGTTAATTTGCATAGATGAAGTACAAGATACCCAAACCCTCCAGTACTCAATAATATCATCTATTTATAATGAATCCATTGTAAAGCAAAATTTGTTTTTGGTTGGGGATTTCAACCAGTCTATTTATGATGGCTTCGGAGCATCAAAATCTATTGAGGAAGTAAAAAATCTTTTTATTGGTTCGAACATTAAGGATTTCCCTTTCAACGACAACTACAGATCCACACAGAGGTTAGTTGACTATTTTTCTATTTTCAGAAATGTCCACGGTCAGTTGTCTAAAGCAAAACATTCCAATGAACCAGGAAAGATTTGTTTACGTGACAATGATATTGAAAAAGATTATCTACCGGAAGAAATTGCAAAAATAATCAGGGCTGAGATAGCATCTGGTATTAGTGAAAAAGATATTTGCATCATTGCACCTCAATGGGCGCCAATCAAATTCATGGCAAAAAGACTCACGACATTAGTTCCTGAGGTAAGATTTGATGCACCTTCTCTTTCTCCATTTTTCGGACAAAGAGATAATGTTTGGTTTTATGTGGTGAAAATTTTACTTACAGACTCCTCTGGACGATTGTTTACCTCAAGAATCAGGTGGGCAAATAACATCCTGAACACATTCAGTAATTACAATCATCATTTATTTTCTTGGAAGCCAAAAGATTTACTTAAAGTCATGAATGCATTCTCATCAGAGGAAAAGAAAGGAACGCTTTTTCTGGCTGAAGCTTGCGAATATTTACTTGAAAATATCGGTCTATCACTCGATGACAATGAGTCCTTGAAGCATTCATATGATATTTTTTTTGAGAAAGCGGGTAATAATATCAGTAATAATGCCGATCAATATGATGATAACATAGATGTTTTTAGAGTGTTCTTTCGGGAGTCAACCGGTGTCGTTATAAATAGTTGCCACGGTGTTAAAGGTGAAGAATACGATGTCGTTATTGCTTTTGGAATGCTTAGGGGGTTTATTCCTCACCGAGCGGAGATTAAGGAAAATCCAGCTAAAGCTGAGGATTCAGAATCAAAGCTTCTTTATGTTATTTGTTCGAGAGCGAAAAAAAACCTTTATCTAATAGCTGAGAAACGCGACTATTATGGAAAGCCCTATCAGACAGCGAAACTTCTCAAAGATTACCATTATAATTACGATTAAAACTTTGTCAGCGACGCATTTAACAGTTTCGAGTGACCTAAACCTTAAGAATGCGCTCTGTATTTTCGTGAGCGCATACATCTTCCAGTTCCAATAGTACCGCAAGGGTACAAGTACTCGTCGCTGACCAATGTCCGTGTCCTTGTGGCATGCTGCTGTTATGAGCTTCTTCTAATCATCCAAACTACCATTTAACTCAATGAATATATCATTCTCGTAAGGTTGGATCTCAGCCTCGCACTGTAAATTAATACAGTCCTAACGTAAAACCCCATTCATACCGTCGAAGTTGAATGATTAGCTAAAAAATGCGCCAGATTATGTGACAAGCATATGCTAGTAGCATATGTATAAAAGGCTGCAGTATCGTTATCGCGTAAAAAAAATTGATCCCTGTATAAGGCGAGTGTTTTAGTCGGGCCAATGCCGACACCAATTCTGAGGCCGGTCCATTTGTAGACTTTGTCTTTCACCTCTCGGCCAAACTCTTCCAAATTTTTACAGTAGCTAACGCCATCAAGATTCAGAAAAGCTTCATCAATCGAATAAATTTCGACCTTGGGAGACATCTCTTCAAGCACCGTCATTACGCGGATGGACATATCCGCGTACAGGGCGTAGTTACTGCTAAAAATGACCACATTATGCTGCTCACACTCGCGGCGCATTTTAAAGAACGGCGCACCCATTTTTATGCCCAGCAGCTTTGCTTCGGTATTTCTGGCAATCACACAGCCGTCATTGTTTGAGAGCACGACAATCGGGCGACCCTTCAAGTCGGGCCTGAATACCGCCTCACAGCTGGCATAAAACGAGTTAACGTCTGCGAGGGCAAACATCACTGGAACCCGTCAATAACGAGGGTTAAGACGGAAAAACTGGCCATCTCGTCTCCGCCGTCGAGCAGAATAATGGGGGGGAAGTTGTGGTTCATCGGTGGATCGTATTTCTCGGGTGCGCTGTTAAACATATTTCCTCTCTGTGCACATTCGATGCTGCTGAATCGGGCATAACGATGAGTCTGTCAGTGCGTGAGACGTCATGCATGCATTCAGGTATACTGTATATAAATACAGTGTATCTGTGCATTCAGAGATTTGGAAGTCGCCAAATGGGCCAGAATGATAATGCGATGAATTGACGAGTAAAAAATTTTTCTGACAGTAAATTAGTAGCGCCAATAAGGTGGCTGGCCGAATTTTTGTAGCAGAAAGTCGATGACTGCTCGGGTATTCAGTGAAGGATGTTTCCCTCCCGGATAGAGCAGGTACACCGATTGATCGACCGGACCATAAGCAGCAGCAAAGCCGGGCATTAGCTCGACAAGCACGCCACGTTTGAGTAACTCGCCAACCTGCCAGTCAGGGAAAAGCAGTATTCCCGCACCGTCAAAAGCGGCCTGCAGCAGCAATTCGGCATTATCAGAGACTATCTTTGCGGCAGGCGTAAACTGCCAGTTTTCCTCTCCTTTATGCAACCTCCAGCGTTGTAATCCACTCTTCCCCCGATAGGCCAGCAGGCGATGCTGTTGAAGCTCCTCAGGCGTTTTCGGGCTGCCATAACGTTTGATATATTCCGGACTTGCCACCAAATGACAGCGCTGCTTTGCGACCAGGCGACCGTGCAGTTCTGTATCTTCCATTGATGAAATTCGCAGCAGCAGGTCAGTGCTATCAGCGAAGGGGTCAATGTAATCATCGTTGAGATTCAATTCGATATTTAGCGCGGGATAGCGCTCGCTAAGCTCACTGATACTGGGCGCAATGTGTCGCAGGCCAAAAGAAATGGGAGCATTAATGCGGATGCGACCGCCAGGTTCACTGCGGCGCTCGTCGACCAACGTTTGCGCATCTGAAAGCTGAAGCAGCATTTCTCGGAAAGTTTCTGCGTAAATCAGCCCCGTTTCGGTAGCAATCACCGCACGCGTGTTGCGGTACAGAAGCTGGGTTTCCAGTGCCTGTTCAAGCTGTTGAACTGTGCGTGATAGAGAAGAGGGCGCCAGACTTTCAAGTCGAGCAACTTCAGACAAATTTCCTTCCCGAACGATAGCCAGAAACAGCTGCATAGAGCGGACGTTAATTTGGTTGAGCTTATTCATCTGTGCGTAATCCGCAATGGTCTTTGCGCTATTGTAGTGTTTTTTCGAATGCGTTTCCTCGATAAAATAGACCGACAACCACAGAGGAGACTTCTATGACTACCCCAATACTGGCTTTTGATGAAACCGTTCGTCAGCGTGTCTCGACGCGTGCTTTTTTACCTACGCCATTAACCGATGAGCAACTTCAAGAAGTGCTGCAAGACGCACAGTATTCACCGTCTAACTGCAATACTCAGCCCTGGAATGTGCATGTTGTCTCAGGCGAGACCAAAAATAAGCTGGCACAGGCGATGATAGCCAACGATTTGGCGGGGAAACAGACGCCAGATTTTAGCTTCTCTTATGACGATTTTTTCGGCGACTACTACACGCGTAGCCAGGATCAGGCACGTCTTTACTACGATTCTTTAGGGATAGCGCGTGATGATAAAGATAAGCGTCATGAGATGTACTTGAAAAACTATCAATTTTTTAACGCACCACATGCCGCTTTTTTATTTATGCCTTCATTTGGAGACAACATCCGTGTTGCCTCTGACATCGGTATGTATGCACAAAGTTTCTTGTTATCCCTCACTGCGCGTGGCTATGCGGGCATTCCACAGACATTACTGGGTTTTCATGCGGATATAATTAGGGCGGCATTAGGTGTGCCCGACGATTATCGCCTGCTGTTTGGTATTTCATTTGGCTACGCCGATACCACCGCACCTTCTGCGAAAATACGTCAGCCCCGTTTACCCGTAGCAACAAGTGTGAGAATGCACGGCTAAATCGCTGCCATAGGGCCTTGAGAATTTTACTGGCCCAATTTGAATTTCAGATGCTGCGGGGGACATAGCGAAAACATTGTTCGGCTTTTAATATGTATAGAATGAACGGTGGCAAAGAGTACTGTTTTGTTAATTGAAATCCAGCTTCCTTACTGAAACCCGTTAATGCTGAAGGTAACGACGCCAAAAATCTCAACCTCGTCAACGCCATAGTTCAGAATAATGGGGGGGAAGTTAGGGTTCATTGGCTCAAGTTTCACAATCGGGTGGGTACAAAGTCGTTTCACTGTGTACTCACCCGCCACGGAAGCAATGACGATGTCGCCGTGTTTGGCGTCAAGACTCCGGTCCACCACCAGCATCGAACCTTCATAAATCCCCGCATCAATCATCGACATTCCCGTCGCCATCACGAAGTAGGTCGCCGCCGGATGATTAACGCATAACTTGTTTAAATCTATGCCTTTTTCGATGTAATCCTGTGCCGGACTGGGAAAGCCTGCGGGCACCTTATCCTGAAAAAGTGGGGTGTTGAGTTCGACGGGCGAAATTGCTGGGCGAGAAAAAGTCATCATACTGCTCCATGATTATACTGTGCATTCATACAGTATAATCATGATTCGAGGAATTTGGAAAGAAAGGTTTTGCCGACCCCCTTTATCGTACCAAGCTTATGACAAAATCCAGCAGTGCTCGGGTCTTTGCAGGAACGTGATGCCGGGAGGGATAATAGGCGTATAGCGGAAAACGATTATCCGACCAGGAAGGAAAAAGATTGATCAACTGCTTAGACTCGAGGTATTTCTCAGATCCGAACTCAAATAACTGCGCAATAACCAGACCCGCTAAACACATGCTGTCGACCGTGGCAGAATCATTAACGGTGAGGGTACCCTTTGGTTTTATAGTCAGTGAATGACGACCTTTATGGAACTCCCACGGAAAGGGTTTGCCTGTCACGGGTTCTCGAAACATGATGCAACGGTGATGAGGGCTTTCCAGCTCGCTGGGGTGGGTAGGGTGTCCGTATTTCACTGTATATGCCGGCGATGCCATCGCAAATACCCGAGTTTCGAACAACTTTCTTGCGACCAGCGAGGATGGCTGTGGATGTCCAAATCTGAGCGCGAGATCAAAGCCCTCTGCCACTAAATCACCTAGCTCATCGCGGCTGCGCAGCTCTATTTCCAGATCGGGGTGGCTTTCCATGAATGACCCAAGATTTGGCCCTAAAATATGGCTGGAAAAAAGCGGGTCGACGTTTACGCGCAGTCGTCCAGACACTTTTTGTAGATTACCCGCCGCGCTTCCCGTGACTTCTGCCAGTGCGCTGATGAGCGGCATCACTTGTTCATAAAACTTGTGGCCTTCGTCCGTCAATCTTACCGAGCGCGTGGTGCGTTCAAAAACTCGGATACCGAGTCGTGCCTCAAGACGGGCTATGGCTCTGCTGATACCTGATTGCGACATATCCAGCATTTCAGCCGCGCCGCTAAAGCTTTTGGTGTCGACCACCGCAGCCATAACATCAACGCCTTCAAGAAGTTGCGAACTGAATACGCTCATTGTTGATTCTCAGTCATAAATGATATGCCTTCTATGCTATCGCAAAAGCGTGGCAAAAAACTCACAATTTGTTCCATACCGAGGGCTTAACTCTGGCAGACGGTAGGCTGAAATCCTTGTTTTTAAACGATATAAGAAAAAACATTCATGCACTCAAATACTACAAACACACATTCTCACGCACATGGGCCAACAATATCCAACGCGCGCAGCGTGGTTGCCGTTTTGGCGTTAAGCCTGGGCTGTTTTTCATTCGTCAGTACTGAACTGATGCCGGTCGGCGTGCTGCCATCAATGGCCGCAGGCTTGAAAGTTTCTCTCGGCACAGCAGGCTATCTGGTGACCTGCTTTGCCTTCCTGGTAGCACTTACGGCGACGCCATTAACCCGTGTTTTTGGCTCCATGAATAGAAAGGTTCTGATGGCTTCACTTTTGGCAGTCTGCTGTCTGGGCAATCTGGTGACGTATCTGGCACCGGGTTATTTTTTGGTGCTTATCGGCCGCATTATGGTCGCCGCCGCGATAGGGGTATTTTGGTCAACGGCAGTCGTTACTGCCGCACATCTCGTCTCTGCCCGTAACCGCATTCGCGCGACCTCAGTAGTATTCGGCGGCGTTTCTTTGGCGACCGTATTAGGCGTTCCTGCCGGAACCCTTATTGGTGAACATGAAGGTTGGCGTGCGGTGTTTGCTGCACTTGCTGTATTAAGCCTCGTGGTATTCATCATTATCGTCTGGTCGGTGCCAGCAGTGAAAATTTCCAATTCCTCTATTCGTGGCGCAGTGTCGCGCACTCTTGGCAATAGCGGGCTGAGGGCCATTTTCGGCGTGACTGCACTGGTCGTGACCGGAAACTTTTTAGCCTATACCTACATCGCACCGTATTTGAAACAAATAGCGCACCAGAGCGCGGCGCAAATCAGCGTGATGTTGCTCATTTACGGCGGTGCCGGTGTTATTACCAACTTTGCCATCGGGCCTTTCGCGGCAAAATCATTGCGAGCCTGCTTAATCATTGTCACGACGATGCTAACTGCCAGCCTGCTTATCATGAATATGGTCGCCGTTAGTGGCACCTTGATGGTGGTTGCTTTTGGCATCTGGGGCGCGGCGTATGGCGCACTTCCTGTACTGCTTCAAACCAGCGTATTCAATGGTGCCTCCGCAGTAAAAGGCGGAGCAGATGCCGCAACGTCGATTAACGTTGCGGTATTCAACGCCGCCATCGGTTTTGGTGCATTGATTGGTGGGCTTTTCATCAACAATATGGGTCCTGCCTATATTCCGGTCGTCTCAGCAGGTTTCGTGTTGGCTGGGTTGATTTTAATCATGATGACTCGAGCAACCCGCTAAAGCAGGATCTATAGGTTTAAAGGGGTGTTATGCGCCACTGCTATCATTGGCTGGGCTGGTGTGGCGCGAATGATTGAACGTCTGAGCAGTAAAAAATCAGCAAGTCTCTACTGAAATATCGCGCTGGAAAGGAAAACATTTACTCCATAAGGAGGATTGGCAGCGGCAGTATCGGCACTCTATTCTGGTATTAATCGTGGTGATTATTCGAACCTGTCGGAAGCTTCCGTTGTGACCCTTGCTTTCCGATTACTTTCATAAAAGAGGAAGTAATGAAATACCAGAATATCTTTACCGACCTTCAGATTGAATTGCCCATTATCCAGGCGCCGATGGCTGGCGTGAGTACGCCTGAAATGGCAGCCGCAGTCTCCAACGCGGGGGGAATAGGGTCGCTAGGCCTGGGGAATGCCAAACCCGAGTCAGCGTTCGATCAAATTCAAAAGACAAAATCACTCACCGACAGGCCGTTCAACGTCAATTTTTTCTGCCATGCTGCGCCCAAACTTAATCATGACGTGCATCAGAAGTGGCTGGAATATCTTAATGTACATTTTCAAGCACATGATGCTCTTGTGCCGACCGTCCTTAACGAGATTTATCAGAATTTTCAATCCAGTGAAAAAATGCTCGAGGTGGTGTTAGAAACAAAACCTGCCCTTGTCAGTTTTCATTTTGGCGCGCCGTCCGAGCACGTCGTCGACAAAATTCATGCCTACGGTGGCAAAGTGCTGGTGTGTGTCACTAACCTGCGGGAAGCGCGATTGGCGGCGACTGTTCATGCTGATGCGATTGTGGCCCAAGGCGTTGAGGCCGGGGGACATCGCGGTAACTTTTTTGCAAAAGAGGATGACGCGCTAGGGCTTTTCCCGCTGCTGCGAATTCTTGCACGCAATAGCGAACTGCCGGTAATTGCCGCCGGGGGAATTATGGACGGTGTGGGTATCGATGCGGCGATGCGGCTAGGGGCTGTGGGTGCGCAGCTTGGAACGGCATTTATCCTATGCCCTGAATCTTCTGCAACCGCCGCGCATCGCGAATGCCTGAAAGGTGAGGGCGCGGCAAGAACGGCGATCACTGCGGCCATTTCTGGGCGGCCTGCTCGCGGAATTATCGGTGTCTTCCAGCGAAGTATAGTGCCCGATGGCCAACGGCAAATCCCTGACTATCCCTTTGCCTACGATGCGGCGATGAAACTGCACGCGGCGGCCAAGGAAAAAGGCATTTTCTCCTATTCGCCAAATTGGGCGGGTCAGGGAGCCGTATTATGCCGTGAGATGCCAGCTTTTGAACTCACGCGCGCGCTGGCTGCGGAGTGGGCCGAAGCGCGTAAATCACTTTTGGTATAAGTAAAAGTTACCTAACACAACGGCAATTTTCACAATGCGCCGCTGTGGCTGTGGCTGTGGCTGTGGCTGTGGCCGTGCCCAGCACGCGCTTAAGAAAGTCTTGGGTCCGGGGTTCTTGGGGATTACCCAAAATGCGGTCAGCCGGACCCTGCTCGACAATTAATCCACCGTGTAAAAAGCACACACGGTCGGCAACTTCTCGGGCAAATTGCATTTCATGCGTCACCACCACCATGGTCATGCCTTCTCTAGCCAAAGTGCGCATGACCTGCAACACTTCACCCACCAGCTCGGGGTCAAGGGCCGAGGTCGGTTCATCAAACAGTATGGCCTGAGGCTGAAGCGCAAGCGTTCTTGCGATCGCCACGCGCTGCTGCTGGCCGCCGGAGAGCTGGGCGGGCCAGGCGTTAATTTTATCGGCCAAGCCAACCAGCGCCAGCAGATCTTTGCTGCGTTTCTCCGCTACCGCACGCGATTCGCCGTTTACATGAATTGGGCCTTCCATCACATTTTCAAGCACTGAACGGTGTGGAAAAAGATTGAAGCGCTGAAAAACCATCCCTATCTGGCGGCGTAAGTCATTAATACGTTTATCTCGGCTATTAACTCGCTGATCTAATACGTGAATATCACCTTCCTCATAAGTCTCTAGTCCGTTAATACAGCGCAAAATTGTAGATTTTCCCGAACCGGAAGGGCCAATCAGGCAAACAACTTCTCCTTTATTGACCTCAAAGCTCACCCCCTTCAGAACCTCAATATTTCCAAAACGTTTATGTACTTCATTAATTTTAATCATATCAGGCTCCTCTCAAACGACGCGTTTCCAGCCGCTTGGTTAACGCCATTAGCGGTAGACATAGCACCAAATAGAGGATGGCAACCAGGGTGTAAACCGTAGTGTTATCAAAGGTTGATGCCGCGATAAGCTGTCCCTGTCGGGTCATTTCTGTTACCGCAATCGTTGAGGCAAGTGCAGAATCTTTCAGCATCATCACCAGCGTATTGCTGTAGGGGGGGAGGGCAACGTGAAACGCCTGCGGCAGCACCACTCGGCGCATTGCCTTACTGAAACTCATGCCCATTGAGCGCGCGGCCTCGAACTGTCCACGGTCAATAGACTCGATACCCGAGCGAAAAATTTCGGCAATATAGGTTGAAAAACAGAAGGCGATACCGATGACGCTGGCCTGTAGTGAGGTGAGCGTAATTCCAATATCCGGGAAAACGAAATAGATATAGAACAGTACAACAATCATCGGCAGGCCGCGGGTGATGTTAATAATCACCGACACCGGCCAAGAGATAAACTTCCACGGACTCATCTTACCCGCCACCCACAGCAGGCCTAGCGGTGTGCTGATCACCAGTGAGATGAGGGTGATAAAAATCGTCGTTTCGGCCCCTTTGAGCAAAAAGGGTACATAGGTGCCAATACTACTCCAGTCCATCTTCCATCCTCCTTTTTATTGCCATTAAGGGAGATTCTCTGCTGAGTTTCTTCATTATAATGAATATCAACACTCATCGACTTGCTGTCAATATCTTTGCAATGCTCGCGTCATAGGGCTTTCTTATAATAGACTTCGATAAAGTAATGTAATTTAACTTATTGATATAACTCATTTAAATTTGAAAATTGAGAAAGTTTGTCAATTTTTAAATTGATGCTTGACAGTGAGGAGTGAAAATTCATTATATTAAATAGTACGCGGGCAACTTTGAACTCAATTTAAAATCTAGAGGGACAGTCATGCAGAAATCGATGGTTTCACTCCGTAATATTAACCGTGGCATGGCCGCGATATTGCTGTTGTCGTCTACCTTTGCTTCTCACGCAGCGATGCTGACAGCTGGCTCGCCACCCTCCAGCGCACCCACGACATTTCTAGATACCAAGACGGGAAAAATTGAAGGTTTTATGCCTGATGTGGCAAGGGAAGTGGCCAAGCGGGAAAAGCTTGATGTGGATTTTTCAGCGGTGCCATTCCCGACGCTGATTCAGTCAGTTATCTCCGGTAAAATTGATATGATTGTTGCCGGCATGACGCCGACGCCAGCTCGTGAGAAGTTTATTTCTTACTCTCAGGAGGTGACGGCGTTTGGTGATGGTTTGATTGTGCGCGATGACAATAAACAAAAGTATACTGACTGGAAAGACTTCAAAGGCCAGACGATTGGCAGTCCGTCGGGCACTGACTATGCGCAAAAGCTTATCAACAGCGGTATTGCGAAAGAAGTTAAGCTGTACGACAGCCCGGCCGATATGACGCGCGATCTCCAGCTCGGGCGCATTGCCGGTGGGCTGAGTGACTACCCGATATTAAAAGCGCAGGAAAAGGCCGGAATGTTGAAAGGTCTGCACGTGGTAGAGGGATATCAGCCAATGGCCGTTTCGCCAATGGCATTTGGGGTCAAAAAAGGCAATGACGTGTTATTGGCAAAAATTAACGATGCGTTGAACGCGATGAAGGCCGATGGCACGCTGGCAACGTTGAAATCCAAATGGAACATGCCACAGTAGTGTTTCAGGGGGATGCGCAAAGGGCGCATTTCCTTGGCATTAACAACGTGACGCGCGTGGCCATATTTTGACAGGAATAACCGGATGACCAAAAGCAATCTCAAAGGATCTGAGCCCGTGGTGAGTTCGCTGGAGGCTGATATTGGCCTGCGCCTGAAGAAAATGCGCAAAGCACGCAATTTGACCATTAGCGAGTTGGCAACGCTGGCCGGCGTTTCTGCCGGTACTATCAGTCAAATTGAACGTAATCTCACTAACCCGACAATTCGCATGCTTGAACAACTGCGCCAAGTGTTGAACGTTCCGTTGACGACCTTTCTTGAAGGTGACGAAGCGGTGACGCAGGGCATTGAGCACTATATTCGCCGAGAAAAGGATCGCCCACATTTTCACGTCGGTAAACACGGCATTGCAAAATCGCTGCTCTCTCCTCAGGGAGATTACGATATCAAATTCATGCTAATCGACGTACCTGCCCAGACGCGTTCCGAACAAATGCTGGTGGGCGACGGTGAAAAAGCGGGTCTGCTATTGAGCGGAGAGCTGACGCTTGAGATTGACGACGATAAAGCCGTGCTTTATCCGGGCGACAGTTTTCAATTCAAAAGTAATTTGCTGCACAACGTATTTAATCATAGCGCTACACAAGCGCAGGTTTTATGGATAATGCTGGTTCAGCCAGATAAGTATCTATGAGTTTCCTTATCACTCAGCGTTTTACTGCTACAGGGTGGATGTATGCGTGTGAAAATTGATGCGGTTTCAAACAGCACTTCTTTCCCGAAAGAGGTAGACGTTGTGGTTATTGGTGGCGGGATAATTGGCACCGCTACGGCCTATGAGCTGGCAAAACAGGGGGTGTCGGTAGCGTTGCTCGAAAAAGGTGTGATTGCAGGTGAGCAGTCGAGCCGTAATTGGGGATGGGTTCGTCAACAGAACCGCGACCTTTATGAGTTGCCGATGGCGATGAATAGCCTGCAGCGTTGGGGAGAGCTGGGTGAAGAAATTGGCCTCGATTTAGGGTTTAGGCGCAGCGGTATTTTGTACTGCACAAATAAAGAGTCTGACCTCGAAAAATGGGAAACCTGGGGAAAAAAGGCGCAGGCGTTAGGCTTTACTAGCCAGATGCTTTCCGCGCAAGAGGCCTCAACGCGCAGCGGAACTCGTGGAGATTGGAAAGGCGGCGTCTGGTCATCCACCGACGGTCGAGCAGAACCTTCGAAAGCCGCGCCCGCGTTGGCGATCGGCGCACAGCGTTTGGGAGCCAATATTCAGCAACAGTGTGCAGTCCGAGGGCTTGAGATAAGTGCGGGGCGAGTGACTGGCGTGTGGACTGAGCGGGGGCTGATGAAAGCGAATAAAGTGATTTGCTGTGGCGGAGCCTGGAGTGCGCGTTTTTGTCAGCGTCACGGCATTGAGCTGCCTGCCGCAAACATTCTCGGTACCGCATTTAAAACCACGTCAGCTCCAGAGGTTGTTAAGGGCTGTTTGAGCATGCCAAACCTTGCGATGCGGCGCCGACTGGACGGGAGCTACACGGTGGCAGTTCCGGGATTAGGTCGTATGGATCTTGCTCCGCAAAATCTACGTTATGTAACAAAATTCCTACCGATGTATCGCAGCAAAGTGGCTAAGAAATTGAAGTTTAGAATTAACGGCTCCTTCTTTAATGGCCCTGAGGCAGCGGGTAGCTGGGCCTTTGACCAGACATCACCGTTCGAAAAAATCCGCGTATTAGATCCTGCTGCCGATGCACAAATTTTGCGGCTGGGATTGGCTGAAATCGAACGTGTGTTTCCCGCGTTGAAAGGGATAGCGGTTGATCACGCTTGGGGTGGCTGGATTGATACCACACCCGATCTCGTGCCGGTTATCGATGAAAGCGAAAAAATTCCCGGATTTATTATTGCCTCGGGTTTCAGTGGTCATGGCTTTGGTATAGGTCCTGGTGCCGCACGGCTTATTACACAGCAGGTGATGAATGAAAAACCGTATACTGACATGTCGGCCTATCGGCTAAGTCGCTTCAGTGACGGCAGTAAAATACGGCAGCCGCAGATGATGTAAAAAAGGGTGCTCAAAGATTCATGTCATTCAACCAACTGGCGGAGGCGAACCTCCGCCGATGGGTTGCTTTACCTAAAAGAGTCGCAGGCCATAATAGCCGCAACCTCCGTTTTCCCTTGTTTAATATGTAATTCGCAAAGTGAATTACGCGTTATATAGGTAAACATAATAATCGTTACGCATATAACAAGTAAACTCAGTACTTTCAGTTTTTGCGGCATCATTGCCCCCTTGTCCTTGCCTTTCGGCGGGTAAGAGGCTAACCTGATGTTTCTTATGCATGCAGATAGACCTCGGTTGATTAACATTAACTCGGGGTCTTTCTCTTTCTGCCACAGGCACAATTATCTAACAATAAACGCTCATGCTCGGGACAGAAAGATCCAGAGCACCCGAGCAAAGAGTAGCAGTATTAATGCGTCCTACCGTGTTTAATTTCGATGTAAATAATTCGTTCAAATTACATTATTAATGAAGTCGTTAGTGTATTGACTGTTTATTAAATGATTTAATTAAACAGGTTATTGTGTTTTTTAAGTAATAAGCCGCAATTTTTTCCAATACCTGTCTTTGACCCTGTGTTTTAGTAAGCGTCTTACTTGTCAGGGGACGATATTATGATGCAATTTTCTAGCGGCTTTCTCCTTAGCCTTTCACTGTGCCTGGACATTGGCATCGCCAATATAGCGATGATTACGCTGGCAATGCAGCGGGGATATTTTCACGGATTTTGGTTAGGAATTGGCACCTGCATTGGGGATTTGATTTATGCGCTGTTGGCGCTGGCAGGGATGGCCGTTTTATTGCAGTTTGAAACGGTGCGCTGGGCTTTGTGGATTGGTGGGGGGGCCATATTGGTGTGGTTTACAATAAAAATGTTGCTAGCGGCCTGTAAAGGAGCGGCGGATTTGCCGCTTGAAGATAATCATCAATATCGCTCTTTGCTGCGCGAATTCAGCCGAGGCGTGCTGCTAGCAATATCTTCACCTACCGCTATTTTATGGTTTGCTACCATAGGCGGTGCGCTTATTTCCCGCATGGGTCAACATAGCGTGTTGGCTTCATCATGGTTTTTAAGCGGTTTTTTTATTGCTGGCGTGGTTTGGACCTGCGTGATGTGCGCGGTTGGGAGTTTGGGTGGCAGGTTGCTGGGTAATCGGCTGCTAAAGTACTCTTACATAGCTTCGGCGTTAATATTTAGCTATTTCGCGTTTTATGTGATTGCCTCTGGTTATCGGGAATTTATTGCTGCCTAAATTTAGCTGGTGCACGTAGTGATAAGGCGTAACGCCCATCATTCGGCGAAAAGAATTAATAAAGTGGCTTTGATCGTAAAAGCCTAACGCCAGCGCAGCATCCAACGGATGAACATTGTCGCGCAGCAGGTCACGTGCGCGTTGCAACCGTAGCTGCATGTGATATTGCAGCGGCGGCATGCCGATTAACTGAGTGAAACGCCGTATTAAATAGTATTTGCTTAAACCACAAAGCAGTGCCAGCGTATCGAGCTGAGGTTTTATGGTTAAGTTTTCGGCCAAATAACACTTAACCTGCCTCACAGCCTGGTCTCCGTTGCTGTCTCGTGGAACGAAATCTTCCAGCAGTGCGCCGCATAACAGGAGCAGCTCCTGCTCTTGGTCTTCAGCATCTTCAGCCTTTGCTTTGTGAGCAAAGCGTCGAATGGCATTAAATAGTAGCCTGTTACCCAAAACACCTTCCTTCAACGTCGGCGGCTGATTACTATTGCGGAGATTTTGCCGAACGACCAGATCTTTTAGTATTGATTGTGGGAGATGAATACTGACAAACTCGACGCCGTCATTGCCAAATAGGGAAGACTGGACGGTTGCAGGGTTATAAACGGTGACTTGGCCTGCGCCCACTTGTGCATATTTTCCGTCCATCCAGATTTCTTCTGTACCGCGCAGGTTGGCACTGATGACATATTCATCGTGCAAATGACGAGGGAACGCGTCATTTTTGGCCATGACCCGTGAACATTCGACCCCTTTATTACTGAACCATTCAGAAGATTGCAGCGGCACGTGACATTTACCTTGGTTATTAGCGAAATAAATTTCTCATTGATAATTATAAAATCACGAGGCGCTGCGTTAAGCAAGTCTGGATACCAGCAACGCGCCGCCAAGCATCATGAGCGCAGCCGTGGCAAAGCCGATAGTCGCACCGGTGTCTACTGGGAAATGAATCCCTGTCACCAAAAGACCCAACAATGCGACGCCAATCGCGCTGCCGGTTTGACGCATAGTATTAATGGCCGCTGAGGCGGTTGCGGTTTTCCCTGCGGGTGCCTGGTGCAGAAAAGTAGACAGCAGAGTGGGAGTCGCTATCCCGCCGCCAATCGGCATCAAAAATAGGAAGCAGACGAATGTTGAAAAAGCGGCGTCGAGATAGGTAAGGGTGGCTAGAATGAAGTAGTTTAAGGAGGCAAGCAAAATACCCAGAGTCAGGGTAAAACGCGGGCCGAAACGGGTAGCTAAATAGCCACTGGCGGAATTTGCCAATGCAATCACAGTGAAGGTTAGCAGCGCGAGGCCAGTCATCATTGGGGTAAAGCCGCGGTAAACCTGAAAATAGACGGTTAATAAAAAGATAGATCCATAAAATGAGAAGTTCATTACCGCGGCCAATAAAAGGCTGAGCGAGAAAGCTGGGTTTTTCAGCAGACTAACAGGGAGAAAGGCGCGTTCCGATTTAGCAAGGTGTACGATTAAAAACAGCAGTGCCAGAACAAATAAGCTAAGGAATAATATTTTTTCACGGGAAACAGAAAAACTTTTTCCAAACTGGATCATGACGTAAATCATCGAAAAACAGGCAATGACAAACAGTAATATTCCTTTGGCATCAATGTCTCGGCTGTCATGCGCCGTCGATTCAGGAATATAAAAAATCGTAAGAATTAACCCTGCCGCGCAAATCGGAATATTAATCAGAAACAGAGCGTGCCAGGAAATATGAGTCAACACCATCGCGCCGATGAAAGGGCCCGCCGCGCTGATAATGCCACCCATGGCGCTCCACCAGCCGATAGCCTTGGCGCATAGCAGGGGATTATTGCCGCAAGCTGAAGAAAGCAGCGCCAGCGAAGAGGGGACAATCAGCGCCGCGCCAAGTCCCTGAAGCAGGCGGCCGAAGATCATGGTTTCAATGCGGGAGGAAAACGCGCATGCCAGAGAGGCGAGGAGAAATATTCCAATACCCAGCAGATTAACCGTCCGGTTACCAAACCGGTCGCCTAATCCTCCTGCGGCCAATAGCAGAGCAGCAAAAACAACAACGTAGGCGTCGGGTATCCACTGAAGGCTAGATATGTTGGCATTGAATACCTGCGAAAAGGTCGGTAGCGCCACGTTAACAATAGTCACGTCGAGCTGAACCACCACGTATCCCAGCGAGGTAATGAGCGCACTCGCAAACAGCGGCGTTGTAGATACTTGCTCTGTTTTCAATCCCTCTTCAGAAAGCATAGACTCACCGCAATCCCAATTTTTGTTACGCGCCGCAGATTCAAACGCAGAGATTGCGATAGTAAATGAAAAATATTTATTTGTAGAGTGATCAATCTACAATACCTTTTGAAAAGGTATTCCATCTGATGTGTGAGGCTAATGATGAAAAAAAATCCTGGCAGACCGAGAGAATTTGACCCTAAAGACTTTCTGAATGCCGCGCTCGGTTGTTTCTGGTTAAAGGGGTATCAGGGCACGTCGGTCAGTGATTTGATGCAGGCTTCGGGACTGGCCAGTGCCAGCATTTACAAACTGTATCCAGATAAACGCAGCATTTTTTTTGCCGCGCTTAGCCAGTATATGGAAGAAGGACTTGGCCGAATGCGGACGCGAGCTGAAGAAAAACCGCCCGCCGTGGCGCTGCGTGAGACGCTTGATTACTGCGCGCTTCTGTCAACCGGTGAAGACGGTGAGCGCGGCTGCTTTACGATTGCCGCGGCCAGTGAGCTTTTGCCAGCGGACGACGAAGTCAGAGGAAAAGTGAAATATAAGTTTGATGGTATCAAACAGAACCTCATAACCATTTTTAGCCGTGGGCAGCAGCAGGGCGTTTTTAAAGCAGATACGCGGGCAGAAGTGATGGCAGAAACGGTATTTATGCTGCTTGAGGGGATGCGCGTTTACGGCAAGGTTAAACCGGACTATGCGATGCTTAAACTCGCGAATGACTTTGTAATGGACAGCGTACTGATAAAGCACGCTGCTGATTAATTTTTCGGCCTTTCGTGAAAATTAGTTCAGAAGACCCAAGTGCTCGATGAGAATAGAGGATCCGATACCGATCAGAACAACGCCGCCCAGAATCTCGGCCCATTTGCCAATCGCAGCACCGAGGAAGCGCCCCAGCAGCATGCCGGTGGTGGCCATGATGGTCGTTGCCGCGCCGATCGTCAGCGCCATCACCAAAATATTAACCTGAAGAAACGCGAGGCCTACTCCCACGGCCATCGCGTCAAGGCTGGTGGCGATGGCCGTCGTCACCAGTAGCCAAAAGCCGTGGCGGTTCTGAACTTCAGCTTCTTCTGCTTTATCTTTCTTGACGCCCTCGTGGATCATGCGGATACCCAGTATCAGCAGCAAGCCGAAGGCAACCCAGTGATCCCAAGCCATAACGAACTGACTGGCGGCAAGCCCAATTCCCCAACCGATAATTGGCGTAATGGCTTCTATTACGCCGAAGATTAGACCGGTCCGTAATGCTTCTTTTAGCGGAGGTCTATGCAATGTTGCCCCTTTGCCGATTGCTGCGGCAAACGCATCCATTGACATACCAAACGCTAGAATAAGAATTGCATAAATGTTCATAAAACGGACCGATAGGGCTTTCCAAGGAGGCAAAAGGCCATTAATTAAAAGAGGCGGCCATTCTGCCATAAAGGAAATAATAAAAAAACCATATTTTTCATGTACTTATAGCATATGCTAACTAATTAAGCCTTGGCTATACTTGGATAAAACACCTGCAATTAGAAGGGGAATTGAGCAGCTTAATGTGCAAAACGTTGAATAGATGTAAAAAATTAACCCAGATAGGACTAACGGCAGAAATAAAAGATCCCGCAGAGTCACTCTGCGGGATTAACCGGCGGGATAAATACAGTTAATTAATCAGCGCGCCGCCTTCTATATCAATAATTGATCCCGTGACGAAGGGGTTATCAATGGCAAAAAGATAACCTTTGGCAACGTCCTCGGCGCGTCCCCAGGTCTTGGCTGGGAGTGATTCTGCCGCCTTCTCAAGCATGAGTTGACGCGCCTGAGGCTCCATTGCCGCGTAGGCTTCGGTATCTGTCAGTCCCGGGCTCACCGCGTTGATGCGCAGAGGGGACATCTCTTTGGCGAGCACTTTTACCGCCGACTCCAGCGCCGCATTGAGTGTCGTTTTCACGATTGTGCCCGCCACTGTGCGACGTGCCAGAAAGCCGCTGGTCAAGGTCAGCGTGCCACCGGGATTGAGGATATTGCCAAGGTGTTTAGCAACCGCCATACTGCCCCAAAACTTGGTGTCAAAAGCCTTTTTGGCCGCCAACAAATCCAGAGCAGCCAGCGTGCCGCCGGGTGCCTGGGATCCCGCTGTAAACACAATGTTGTCGAGATGTCCCAGCGTTTTAGCCAATTCGCGAAGTTGCTCTTCATCAGCAACATCTAACGAGATGCTGCTGACTTTTACACTGGCCGCGTTCAACCGCTGTACTGCGGTAGCCAGTTTTTCAGCATTTCGACCGGCCAAAATCAGTGTATCGCCCCGTACTGCCAAAAGTTGTGCAACGGCAAAACCAATACCCGTTGCTCCGCCAATAATTAACGTGCGTTGTTGATTCATGATTTACTCCTCTGCATCAGACCAAAATGGAAAGTCGGTATAACCTTCGGCCCCGCCGCCAAATAGCGTTGCCTTATTGCCAATCGGTGCCAGGGGCAGCGATTCTGCGAATCTGCGTGGTAAGTCCGGATTAGAGACAAAAGGGCGGCCAAAGGCGACGAAGTCAACGAGGCCATTCGCCAATAATTTTTCGGCTTTTTGCTGACTGTAGTTACCCGCAACAATAATGGCACCGTCGAAGGTTGCGCGCAGAATCTCGCGAAACTCATCGGGGATTTGCGGGGCATCGTCCCAGTCGGCTTCAGCCAAGTGAATAAACGCAAAGCCTTTTTGCTGGCACCATGCGGCGAGCGCTAAAATGGCGGCAATTGCCTGCGGGTCATCCATTCCGCGCTGGGTAATAAAAGGTGCGAGGCGGATGCCGGTTCGATCAGCGCCAATGGCATTGCCAATTGCTTCAAGTACCTCCTGAGCAAAGCGAATGCGGTTTGCTAAACTGCCGCCGTAGTGATCACTGCGTTTATTCGAGGTGCGCCGCAAAAACTGATCGATGAGATAACCGTTGCCGCCGTGGACTTCAATGCCGTCGAATCCTGCATCGATAGCATTCACCGCCGCCTGCCGATAGTCGGCAACGATCGATTGAATATCTTCAACGCTGAGTTCGCGCGGCGTCGGACAGTCAACCATGCGGCCAATGCCATCTTTGCCGACCACCCAAACCTGAGCATCAGGCGCCAGCGGCGAGGGGGCAACCGGCTTGCCATCGACATGGAAACTCTCATGCGACATGCGGCCAACGTGCCATAGTTGAGAAAATATTTTTCCCTCAGCCTGATGCACCGCATCTGTCACCGCGCGCCAGCCGTCAATTTGCTCAGTGCTGTATATGCCCGGTGTCCAGGAATAACCCTGTCCCTGAGGTGAAATTTGCGTGGCTTCAGTGATGATAAGACCTGCACTGGCGCGTTGGCGGTAGTACTCGGCCATGAGAAGCGTAGGTGTGTTACCCGGCTGTGCCGAGCGTGAACGGGTCATGGGTGCCATCGTAATGCGATTTTTAACCGCAATCGCTCCCACATGACTCGCTTCAAATAAACGCTGTTCAGACATTATTTTTCTCCTGCTTGTTAGGGTATGTATTGACTTTACCTCCCTATTCAGTTTTTGATAATGGTGACGAAAACTGATTGTCTATTCGGAAAAGCTGAATAATATGGGCAAGCTAGAAGACATGGCACTGCTGGTTGAAGTGGTGGAGGCTGGGGGACTGGCCGCGGCTGGCAGAAGAATGAATCTGTCGGCGGCCACGATGACTGCGCGTTTAAAAGCACTTGAGGAGCGTTATCAGACACGTTTATTTAATCGCTCAACGCGCTCGATTGCGCTGACCCGCGCAGGTGAAGAGTTTTATCATTCTGCCCTGCGTGTGCTGGAGGAAATGACTCAGGCGGAGGCCAAACTCACCCAAAAAGAGGGCATTCTGAGTGGAAGCTTGCGTATCTCAGCCCCCTCGGACTTTGGCCGCCAATATCTCTCGCCCGCGTTGCTTGATTTTTCGCGGCTGCATCCCGAGGTGAAAAGTTCAGTATATTTAAGCGAGCAGGTGGTTGACTTAATTGCCCACCGGTTAGACATGAGCGTGCGCTTCGGGAATTTACCCGACAGCAATCTAGTAACGCGATTTATTAAAAATAATCATAGGGTTATAGTCGCTTCTCCGGCTTATCTTGAAAAGAACAGCCCGATCGAGCGGCCTCAGGATTTACTTCAACATCGGTGTTTAGCATTAGAAAGTCGTGGCACATTGCTCAATGAATGGCGATTCGAAATAGACGGTGAAGAACACATTTTGCGTGTTCCAACGGTAATGGTGTGCGATGACGGCGCGCTGCTGCGTCAATGGGTATTGGCTGGCGCGGGTATCGCCAGCAAGTCGTGGTGGGACGTTAAGCGCGACGTTGAACAGGGGCGTTTAAAAGTGCTGTTTGCTGATACCTATATTGGTTTTAGCCGCCACGATAAAAAACAGGTCGGCCTACAGTTTGTTTACCCTCAGCGCCGTTTCCAGCCGCTGCAGGTTACAACCTTTAGCGAATTTTTTATCAACTGGCTTGAGCAGGAATAGCGCTAGGACTCTGAACTGGCATCAAAGGCCAACCGGGCGCGTTCAACTTCGGGTAAATGATCCATCGTCCAGATATAAAGCGCCTCGAAGGGGGCCTTGAGCGTGCGGCCAAGCGGCGTTATCTCATACTCGACGGCCACCGGAGAAGCAGTAATAACTCGACGTTCGATAATTCCGTTGCGCTGTAGCCGGCGCAGACTCTGAGTGAGGGCCTTCTGCGTAATGCCCTCAATTTCACGTTTAAGCACGTTAAACCTCTGCGGCTTTTCACACAGCGCGGCGAGAATAAGCACCGACCATTTATCAGCTATCTGGTCGAGCAGCAGACGGTGTGGGCAATTGACACCGGTAACGGTGTGCACCTGAGTGGACATAGTGGTTTCCTTAAGTATACCTGGTAGCTTTATAGTGCCTAATTGACACTTAGTATACACGGTATACTATGAACTCCGCTAACCTAAAACGGAGAATTACCTGTGACTACGTCCAATGTAGATGCTTTGTTTAAGCCTTTTCGTTTGAAAAGCCTGACCTTGAAAAACCGAATTGTTATGGCACCGATGACGCGGTCTTTCGCGCCAGACGGCGTTCCGGGAGATAATAACGCGGCCTATTATCAGCGTCGCGCCGAAGGTGAGGTCGGACTGATTCTGTCTGAAGGAACCGTAATCAACCGACCGACCTCAAGAAATGAGCCTAACGTGCCGTTTTTCCACGGCGAGCAGGCGCTGGCAGGCTGGAAAAAAATTATCGATGACGTTCACGCCGCGGGTGGAAAGATGGGACCCCAGCTGTGGCACACCGGTTCAGTGGCCAGCTTTATGACTGACTGGGTGCCCGACGCACCGGTTGAAAGCCCGTCAGGCCTGATAGCGCCTGACCAACCGCGCGGTAATGTGATGAGTGATGAATCCATCGCCGATACCATCGCCGCTTTCGCACAGGCCGCGGCTGATGCAAAACGTCTGGGTTTTGACGTTGCCGAAATCCACGGTGCGCACGGGTATCTGGTCGATCAGTTCTTCTGGTCAGCCACTAATTTGCGTACCGACGTTTACGGCGGGCCAACGCTCAAGCAGCGTTCGCGCTTTGCCGCCGAGGTGGTTAAAGCCATGCGCGAGGCAGTAGGGCCTGACTTCCCACTAATTTTACGTATTAGCCAGTGGAAACAGCAGGACTTTACCGTGCGATTGGCACCGACGCCGGAAGAAATGAGTGACTGGCTGGTGCCATTGGTTGAGGCGGGAGTCGATATTCTTCACTGCTCGCAGCGTCGTTTCTGGGAGCCAGAATTCCCTGAAATTGACGGTGAAAGTGGGCTTAATTTCGCCGGATGGGCGAAAAAACTCACCGGTGCGGCGACTATCAGCGTCGGTTCAGTCGGTCTCTCCGGAGATTTTATGGCGGCCTTTACCGGCGAAGCTTCTCAACCTGCCAGCCTTGATAATCTGATTGAACGTCTGGACCGCAACGAGTTTGACCTGATTGCCGTGGGTCGTGCGCTGTTGAGTGACCCAGACTGGGTAACCAAAGTCCGCACTGGCAACGTTGATGCCCTACAAGGCTTTACCGCTGCGGCATTGGCCGAGCTCGTCTAATCTTTTACGGACCTTGAGCGACTTACTGCTGAGGGTCCGCCTCATTAAACCTGCGCCATCCCTCCGTCGATGCACAGCTCTGAACCGGCGATAAAACTGCTTTCATCCGATGCCAGGAACAGCGCGGCAGCGGCAACTTCGTCGACTTTACCTAAGCGTCCTAGCGGGATTAAATCAGTGAGTGTCTTGCGCACTTCATCCGAAACAGCATCAAACATCGGCGTATCGATGGGGCCGGGACTCAGCGTATTGACTCTAATTCCTTTGCTGGCCAACTCGCGCGTCCAGGTGCGCGAATAGGCACGGACAGCGGCCTTCGACGCACCGTAAGTGGTGTAACCGGCCGATCCGATAAAGCCGGCAATCGAACCAATGAGTACGATTGCCCCGCCTTCGGACATCAGGGGAACAGCACCCTGCACGGTAAACAGTGTGGCGCGAGCATTCAGGCCGAAGGTCCTGTCAAAATGCGCTTCACTGATGGTTTCCAGCGGAGCGTACTCTGAAATACCTGAATTGGGGACCAAAATATCCAGCTTGCCACGAACGGATTTGACGCGCGCAAACAGTCGCTCAAGGTCAGCAGAATTTGTCGCGTCGCCCTGTACAGCTTCGATCCCGTGTCCAATCAGTGAAACGGCTTTGTTCAGCTCTTCCTGTCGGCGACCCATAATAAAAACGTAAGCGCCTTCGAGGACAAAACGCTGGGCAATCGCCAGACCGATGCCACTGTTACCGCCGGTAATCACCGCCGTTTTTCCTGCTAATTTTTGCATTTTGCTACCCGCTGAGTGTGCTTTATATTTGACCTCAGAAGATACACTGCGTATATCTAGTGTCAATTACGCACCGAGTGTAGCCTAGATATATAACAGGAAACCGAGATGGAAAAATCTGTAGACGTTTTGCTCTATGACATTAATGCCACACGGCCGATTTTGGAGCAGATTGCCAATAAGTGGTCAGTACTTATTCTTACTGTGGTTTGCCATCAGCCCTCGCGATTTAATGCGATAAAACGTCGGCTGGATCCGATTACCCACAAAGCACTGACTGAGGCGCTGCGCAGGCTGGAGAGGAATGGGTTAGTGCTTCGACGCGTTATTAACTCTTCTCCGGTAGCGGTTGAATACTCGATTACGCCATTAGGAAGAACGCTACAACAGCCATTTGCGGCGCTGGTTTCATGGGCTTCGCAACACGGGGAGGGGATTACACGGGCACAGGAGGCGTACGATAATCGCGTTATTAACCTTGAGAAATAACGCGATTATTCAAAATATTTCTTCTTTTTAACCCAGATAAGCCGTGCATTTTATTTCGACCAGCAGGTCAGGATGGGCAAGCTCGCTGACGCCAATACAGGTCCAGCAGCAGGTAGCGCGAGGAAAGCGACTGTCCTTTATTTTTCTGAATAGTGGCATATGTTGCGACATGTTCACGTGGTAGCTGGTGATATCAATGACGTTGTCGAAGGTCGCACCTGCCTCACTCAACACCAATGCCAGATTATCCCAACATAGCTGAAACTGTTGCTCGGGGTTTTCAGGAATACGTAATTGATCATCGCGACCGATTTGGCCGGACATCACCAAAAGATTATCAATCAACAGCCCAGGCAAATAGCCTGCTTTGTCGACCACTGAACGCATTTTTTCGGGGACAATTGATTTTTTGGTCATAGACTTTCCTTAGCTAAAGCGCGTTTATTACGAAAATAAGACAATAGCGTGCTGCTTAAAAATGCCAGCTCCATCAGCGTGGCGACGGGTGATGCAGATAAAATATTGTTAACTACCCAGAAGCCGCTGCCGAGAACGGTAAAAATACGCATCCTGGACGGGTGCTTTTGAAAAGCCGCATAGGTGACAAACAGACTTCCAATCAGCGGAAATAAATCCTTCGGCCCCTGCCATACCCAAAGACAGCACAGTATTGAAAGGGCGAGGAACATCCAGCAAAGCGCCTGCCGCGTGCTAAAAATAGCCGTAACATAGCGGCACGCCGCCAGCAGCATCAGCGCTGCGGAAGCGGGCTGACTCAGCAGTGAGAAATGTATCGATAGCAGAAAGGTCGATAGCGCAAGAAGCAATAAAGTCTTTTTACGCGAGAAGTGAAATGCCGACACGTCCAGCACAAAAGAGACGCCAGCGATCAATTGAGAAAGGAGAAAAGGGGTCATGTAAATACCGATATTTTTATTGATAAATATAAAATTTTTCACATTTGTAAATGCGAAATTATTCCACCCGAGTGACATCTGGGTGCTGTTCGCTTGCGGCTTCATGATAAATGTCCCCTAACCAAAGCGGGATCTCCGCTTCGGTCAGTTCGTCGGGAATGATAACTTCGTACAGCCGCGAAAATTTTCTTTCAGTCATATCGACGCGAAACACCTGCCAGCCAGGGGTTGAAGGCTTCACGCCGATGAAACGGCCAAATACGTTATAAATCATCATGGGCTATTTTCTGCTCCAGAAATTTAACAGCGGGGTAACGGTAATGCCGTGAATGAGCACGCTGGCCGTGATAATGGTGAGCGCAAAGTTGGTCATTAACTCGGCGTCTGCACCCTGCATGCCGTGCATGTAGGCATAGGCGATATAGTTCAGGCTGCCTATTCCACGGATCCCAAGCCAGCCAAATAATAAACGCTGCTGGCGTGAATAAGAAGACTTCCAGGTTGAGATATACACCGCCAACGGGCGGATAATAAAGAACAAAATAAAGGCTAAAATAAGTCCCATAGAGTCCCAATGCTGTGCCAGCGTAATGCCCAATACGATAACAATGGCTGCCGCCAGCAGGCGTTCTATCGTATCGCCAAACGATAGCGCATCACCAATCACTAATCCGACGGATTTAAGCGGGCTTCTTGTCTCGATCGCGTGGCGCAAATGAGGATTAACCATCATTTCTGCCGGTGGATTTTCCTCCTGCTCCTCCGCTACTGGGTTTTTCTGCTGCACTCTAAGTTCTGCACTGCGCAACCCGACACCCGCGGCAAAGGCGGCTAAAAATCCAGAGGCATCGACCGCCATGGCCAGTGAAAAACTCAAACAGATTAGCGCAAGCGCGATAAAGTCGCTGGGTGCAACGTCACCTTGAGAATGGCGAAATCGCGTGGCAATCAGGCCAATCAAGCGACCTAAGCCATAACCAATAGCCAGACCGACGACCAATGCCCAGACTACGTCTACCGCCAGCCAGTGTAACCATTTCTCGGTTGACAGCGCGCCGTCGGCGTTGTGCCACAGCAGCGCCAGCATCAGTAATGGCAGGGCGGTACCGTCGTTTAATCCAGCTTCACTAGACAAAGAAAGCCGTAGGCTGTCGTCATCTCGGGCATCATTAATGGCAATCAGGCTGGCTAAAACCGGATCCGTTGGGGCAATAATCGCCGCTAACGCAAGAGAAATTGGCCACGGCAGGCCAGTCAGATAATGAGCTATAGCCATTACGCCAAGCACGGTTAAAATCATACCCGGCATGGCTAATCGGAAACCTATTTTCCAAATATTGGCTCTTAATGGTAGGCGGATTTTCAGTCCGGTGATAAATAGCGACGTCGCGATGGCGATTTCAGTAATACGGCTGACCAACGTCGAGTGCTGCAACACGTCGAGACGCAAAACGTCGAAGCCCCATGGGCCGCAAAGTACGCCTACCAACAGATAAACGCCAAAAATAGGCACCGGTGTGCGGTTTATCCAGCCATACGATAATGACATAAGTAAAAGCAACCCCCCGGTAGCCGCTGTCCAAGCCAGATAATTCATACTTCCCCCTGTAAAATCACTTCAAGAACACCGCAAAATATCGGCGTAAGTTCATACCTAACTCATTATAGGATATATGAAAAATTACTCTCAAAACTTCGCGAAAGGAGCGATGGTAGAGCGGTGATGACGCTGCAAGCCAATAAAAAATTCAGACTAAGTGCATATGTTATTAATTGACATGCATTATGTTGCTCACTATTTTTACTGCTATTGCGCGCTTCGTCCGTTTTTATTTCATTGCGCACCGCTGAGTGAATAACATAGTCAATCCCTCTATTTTTTCATGAGCATGTTTTATGGATTTTCACATTTTTATTGGAAGGGATAACGATGAAAACGTATATTCTAGGGCTTTCCTGTTATTCTCATGATAGTTCTGCGAGCTTAATTTGCGATGGCGAAATTGTTGCCGCCGCTCAGGAGGAGCGTTTTACACGAATAAAACAGGATAAATGTTTCCCACGTAATGCCGTTGCTTTTTGTTTGCGTTTTGCCGGTATATCTCTTGGTGATGTAAAAAAGATTTTTTATTATGAAGATCCCGAGGAGAAATTTAAAAGAATTATGTCAACGGCGTTTACCAGCGGATGGTCAGGGGCGAGATCTTTATTCTTTGATACGCCAGCGTGGCTGCTTGATAAGCTTTACGTGAAAAAGAAGTTGTCTAATGAATTAAAAGAATTTAGCTCTACAATACCCTGCATTGAATATATCAGCCATCATCGTTCTCACGCCGCATCGGCCTTTTTCCCCGCCCCTTTTGAAAAGGCGTTAGTGCTGTGCATTGACGGCGTGGGTGAATGGGATACGACTACCGCTTGGAAAGGGGAGGGCGGAAGATTAACCAAAATTTGGGAAACGCGTTTCCCACACTCTCTTGGCCTATTGTACTCAGCTTTCACCCACTATTGTGGGTTTAAAGTCGACGCTGACGAGGACAAAATAATGGGCCTTGCCCCCTACGGTGAGCCTATTTTTTACGATCAGATTATGTACCATCTTATTCACGTCGCCGATGATGGCAGCTTTACGATGAATATGGACTATTTCGACTATGCAACGGGTGAGAAAATGACCTCGCCACAGTTTGATTCATTATTTGGCGGTCCGCCGCGTGTGCCCGACAGTGAGCTTACGCAGCGTGAATTCAATCTTGCAGCTTCGGTGCAGGCCGTGCTGGAAGAGGTGGTGCTCAGGTTGGCCCGACATTGGCAAGCACAAACTGGATTTAAAACACTTTGCCTGGCAGGCGGAGTGGCGCTGAACTCTGTGGTCAATGGCAGACTGGCACGGGCGGGAATTTTTGAGCGAGTCTGGATCCAACCCGCCTCTGACGACTGTGGTGGCTCGCTCGGCGCTGCGCTGTCGGGATGTTATGAAGTGGTAGGCCAAAAAAGAGTCGTAAATGTCAACGACAGCATGAAAGGCTGCTACCTCGGTCCGGCTTACAGTCGTGACGAAATCCGCGCATTTTTACTCAGTCAGCATTGTGAGTTTACTGAATTCAGCACACACAAACTGTGCAGCAAAGTGGCAGAAATTCTCAGTGAGGGCAATGTCGTGGGGTGGTTTCAAGGACGTATGGAGTTTGGTCCTCGGTCGCTCGGTGCACGCTCAATTTTAGGTGATGCACGTAAGCCAAAAATGCAAAGCCTGATCAATCTTAAAATCAAACATCGTGAATCGTTGCGGCCTTTGGCACCCGCCGTACTGAAACAGCACGCTGGTGAATGGTTTAATGCTGTTAAATCCAGTCCCTATATGCTTTTTGCCCATCCTGTCTGCGAACAAAAGCGTCTTGCTCGGGTCGATTCACCCCCTTTTCAGTCCGGCATTCAAAAACTTTGTGAAGTGCGCTCGCAGATCCCCGCCGTTACTCACGTTGACTGTTCTGCGCGAGTGCAAACGGTGGACGGTGTTTATAACCCGCTGTTTTACCAGCTACTCAGTGCTTTTCACCAGCAAACGGGCTGTCCTCTGCTGGTAAACACCTCTTTTAATATGTACGGAGAACCGATAGTCGAATCACCACATGACGCTTATCGCTGCTTTATGCGCACTGCGATGGACTATCTGGTGCTCGGCAGTTTTTTGCTCAGCAAGCGTAACCAGCCGCAGTGGCGGGAACGAGTCAACTCGACGGACTCTTCACGGGATTAACCGTTACTATTCGTTCGCACAGGAGATAGATTGATATGGAAATTAAAACAATGACTCACCGGGAAGCGATTAATCGCTGCTACGAATTAACGCCTCAGCTACGTGAATACGATGAATTCATGTATATCGGCGTGCGTTGGCTGCCTTATACAATGTTTTTTCATCCTAAAAATTACCACTCAAAGGTGATTAACACCGATAACATGGGCTTTCGCCTCACTCAGTCTCACCGAGGATGGGTATCTCCCGCTGAATTTCCGGATGACGTCGCGGTAAATATTGTTATTGGCGGTTCTACGGCAATGGGAACCGGCGCGACTTCAGACGCTTACACCGTGGCGTCGGTGCTTGCTGAACTTACCGGAGAAATATGGTTGAATTTTGGCGGGCGGGGTTATAACTGCGTTCAGGAAGCGATAATATTTATGCTCAATGAACATAGCCTCAAGAAGATTAACAACGTTATTATTTTGAGTGGTCTCAATACACTCACCCTTGAAGGGTTGCCGGATGAGTATACCACTGAGTATGGTAAATATTATTACTCCTATGAATTCAGTCATTATATGCATAAATATAATCAGAGCCAGAAAGGTGTCTCGAATGCCTGCATTTCAAGTGACGAATCTAAAACGCAAAGAATAATCCCACGTATCACCGAAAAATTTACTGGCTGGCTCGATCAGGTGGATGAACATTCTGTGGAGAAAATATTTACCGACGTTTATATCGATATCGACCAGCGTATTCAGCATGCCGCGCAAATGACCATTGAATCGGCTATTCAAATACAACAGCTTGCCAAAAGCCACAACGCGCGCGTGCATTTCGTTCTTCAACCCCTTTCTCGATGGAGTAAGCAGTATTTTCATCCGTGCGAAGAGGAGATGTTTAATACCGTCGACTACTGTGCCAATAATTTTTGGCGTCTGTTTCAGCGACTGTGCACGCCAAACCTACATGAGAAATATTCTTCACAAATTAGGCAGGGTTGTATTCAGGCCGCATTGCCTTACCACGACATGAACTTGTTAATGCAAAAATCACCTGCCCTGAATGACAATATTTATATTGATCATTTGCATTTAAACGATCTGGGCTATCGAGAAATGGGCAGGCTGATTTACGAATATGTTATTTGACGCCCTCAAGTGCGACATGATGGTCAATATGACGACTTTACCACTTCACTGCACTCTGCTGCCACGCCAGCAAGCGATCGCGTACCGCAAACAGTAGCGTTATCAGGGAAGAAAACAGCAGAGCCATCACAATCAGCGCACCGTACATGTTGGCATACGCCGCCCATCCCTGCGCCCACTGGAGATACCAACCCAGACCGGACTTTACCCCCATCATTTCTGCCGCGACCAGCACAGAAAATGAGGCGCCTAACCCCATAAACAAACCGACAAAAACGTGGGGTAAAGAGGCCGGAATGGCGACCCGAAGGATCAGAAACAGATTGCTGGCGCCCAGCGTTCTGGCCACGTCGTAATAGCGATTATCAACGCTAGATACGCCGGACCAGGTTAATACGGTGACCGGGAACCAGGTCGCCAGTGCAATAAGAAAAATCGCTGCCGAGAAGCTCGATGGGAAGAAATACAGCGACAGCGGCAACAGGGCGGTGGAGGGTACCGGTCCCAAAAAGCGCAGGATCGGATGCACCCAATAGCCCAGCCCACGAGACCAGCCGATGGCAATACCCGTGACAAATCCGCTTAGGCTGCCAAAAATAAAACCTAGCGCCAGCAACCGCAGTGAGTTAAGCACACTGTCGCCAAGGCGATACCAGTCAGTGGCGTAGGCTTCAACCAGCGCACGCGGTGGGGCAAAAAACGGTGCAGGGAGCAGTGCCAGCTTGGCGGTCACCGTTTCCCAAATTGCAATCAACACCGCCAGCGCCACCAGCCAGCGCGCGGAACGTTGCAACGGAGAAAACAGCAAACGCCACTCAAGTGCGCGGCCCAGCAGTGCGGCAACGGTAAGCGCTGCCGCAAATGTAGCGAACAGGCGATGCGTTTCACCGACAAAGCGCGGCGGAGCAAAACCCACCGGCTTGTCGGGCCAGAAAATCATCAGTGCCACCAGCGCCCACCATGCAATGATGGCCAGACCCAATGCAGGCGTAATGTTCTGTTTATTAAGTACAATCACTGGATTCAGTCGGTTTAACGTTTCACTGGACATCGGTGTCCCCTTATCCGCTCATTTTCATATTCATGTGCTCGTGTGACGCGGGCAACAGGTCCGGTACGTAGTGGTCTGCAAACTGCTGCGCGTTGGTGTCGGGTCGAATCACATTAATCAGCTTCAGTTCGTTGACGTAGGTTGCTACCTCACCGCGAAGTTGCTCACCGGTTGAGTGATGATTATGGGTGTGCTCTTTCAGCATGGCGGTGATGTCGTCGACAGGAACATTGCCCGGCACAAATGGCGCAAAGATTTTTGCGGTTTCGGCCGGGTGTTCAGAAGTCCACTGCTGGGCGTCGATAATCGCCTGGGTGATGGCTTTCGCCACCACTGGATTGTCACGCACCAGCGAACCGCGCAGACCCAGCACGCAGCAGGTCATCGAGCTGTATTCGCCGTTCATGTTGTTATCGATTTCCTGAAGGTCGTAGCGGTGTTTAATCAACCATCCCTGTGGGTCATCGCTGGCAATGGCCTGCACTTCTCCTTTGCGCAGCGCTTCGCCAAACAGGTCGGCAGGATACTGCACCCAGTTCACCTGTTTGTCAGGGTCAATGCCCTGTTTCGCCAGTTGAATAGCAAAGAAGTTGCGCAGTGGACTGGCCTGATCGCTGACCGCCACGTTTTTGCCCACCAAATCTCGGACGTTGTTAATGCCCGAGTTTTTCGGCACCAGCAGTCGCATACAGCCGCCGTGCGTGCCTACTGTCAGGTCGACGTCAAAGCCTTGCTCCAGCGGTTTAAGCCAGCGTAATGCCATGCCGATACCGCCGTCTGCCTGGCCGGTAGCAATGGCCTGCAGCAGTGAGTCAGTGGGGCCGCTGAAATTAACCGGCTCGACGTTGAGGCCATATTTTTTGAAAAACCCCTGCTTAAGCGCCACTGAAATAGGCGACTGACACACGGCAGTTTGCCCCCAGGCCAGCTTGACTGTGGTGAGTTTAGCGTCGTCAACTGCCGCACCGTCGGCCCAGGCGGGAAGGGCAGAAGTGAGGCCTAGCCCCGCACCCAAGAGTCCCGCTCGTTGAATAAATACGCGCCGTGAAGAGTCTGTAAATCCTGCCATTATGTGCAACTCCTGTTATTTACCTGCTTTACCCATGAGTCATGAAAACAAACATTATTATCCGTTTGTAAGTCTGTAATTGTTTATTGTCTTTTTGCCGATAATTATAGATCTTTAGATAATGTTGCAGATTAGGCGTGGCGGTTGAAATAACAATAGCGCATTAATATTGCCATCCTTGGCTTATTCATTTTTAGGCTTAGCTTTACCGGTATTAAGCATTTACCTTTATTCTAAAACGCGGAATATTTTATTTGAGAATAACGGCAGACGAGGTAGAGCATGCCATCAGGCGAAACAGTTAATGCAGTCTCAGGTTTAGCGCTGAATATTAATCAGGTCAGTCATGCCTTTTATCTGGAAGGGAAAACCTTACCGGTGCTGGATGACGTTTCTCTCAACGTCGAGCCGGGAGAATTTGTGGCGCTATTGGGGCCTTCTGGTTGTGGAAAGTCCACGCTGCTGCGCCTGGTTGCCGGACTGGATAACCCTATCGACGGCGATATTTTTGAAGATGGACGTCCGCTGCTGCAACCCGATCCCAGCCGAGTGGTGGTGTTTCAAGACCCAACGCTTTACCCGTGGCGCAGCGTGTGGGGCAACGTTTCATTGGGTCTGCAAACACGGGGTAAATTAACTGAAGACGGGCGGCGGCATATTGATAACACCCTGGAAAAGGTGGGGTTAAGCCAGTTTGCCAATGCCTGGCCGCACCAGCTTTCTGGGGGTATGGCGCAGCGAACTGCGCTGGCGAGAGCGTTGGTCAATCATCCCAGGTTGCTTATTCTCGACGAGCCGCTGGGCAAGCTTGACTCCCTGACCCGTATCCGCATGCAGCAGGAATTGGTTGGGCTGTGGCGCGAACAAAAATTTACCACCTTGATGGTCACGCACGACGTTGAGGAGGCATTGCTGATGGCCAATCGGGTGGTGATATTCAGCCCTCGTCCGGCGAGAATTATTGAAACGATAGACGTGCCGTTGCCTTATCCGCGACGTCGCGATGACCCGCGTTTGGTTGAGCTGCGCACGCGAGCGTTACAACTGCTGGGTGCCGACGTTCCCGTTGCCTAATTTTTCTGGAGTTCATTATGACAATTCATAACGCCATTACCGAGCTTGTAGGCAATACGCCATTATTAAGGCTTAACCGTTTTGGCCAGCAGTTTCAATTAAATGTCGACCTGCTTGCCAAGCTGGAATACTTTAATCCAAACCACAGTATTAAAGACCGAATTGCTTTATCCATGATTGAGGCCGCCGAGCGTTCCGGTCAATTAAAACCCGGTGTCACGCTGGTCGATACCACCAGCGGTAATACCGGCATCGGACTGGCGGCCATCGCGGCGGCCAAGGGATATAAGTTTCGCGTTTATTTACACGATAAACTCAGTGCCGAGCGATTCGCTATTCTCAGCGCTTTCGGCGCAGAGATTATTCCCTTTAGCCAGGTCCCTGGTTTTGACAAAATTCTGGAAGACAGTGACGGTGATTTCGTTGCCGCCGCCAAGTGGTTGGCCGAAAACGTCATCCTCAAAGAGCCCAATGTATTCTTCACTTATCAACTTGAAAATCCGGCTAATCCGCAGGCGCACTACCACAGCACAGGCCCGGAAATTTGGCAACAAACTGCCGGACAGGTGGATATCGTTATCGCCTCGGTAGGTACGGGGGGCACGCTGTCAGGTACAGGAAAATACCTCAAACAGCTGAAGCCGGACATTAAGCTGATTGCCGTTGAACCGGGCATTCATTCTATTCCCGACCGAGAAAACCCCGATGCCAAGGAAATTACCGGCGTTCATGCCTTCAGCACCGTTCTGCCCGAGCGCGTTCCCTTGACCTTGGATCGCGAGCTGTTTGATGAAGTCGTGTCGGTCGAAAGTTGGCAAGCGGTGCAGGCGGCCAGAGAAGTGGCGACTACCGACGGCATCCTGATTGGCGAGTCGTCGGGCGCAGTGCTTTATGCGGCACGCGAAATTGCCCGGAGGCCAGAAAATAGGGGCAAGCGCATCGTCACTATACTTGCCGACAGCGGTCTGACTTACCTCTCAACCGGGCTTTATGACCCGCAGCTCAGCATTGAACAAATTAAGGTTCAGGCTTTACTAAAAAGCCGTGCGGCTGAATTCGTTGAGACTCCGTTTTAATGAGTGCCTCTCCCTCATGGCCGCATGAGGGATAAAATAAGAATGCAAAAATACATAATTTTCCGTTCAATTGCCAAAGCTCCCCCTCAACACATCATCCATCATCGCGGTAACTCATTTTCTCTCTTTTTAAGACGTTTTTATGCATTCCTCCTTCTCTCTCTCCCAGAGGCTGGGCCTTCACAAGCTCAATTCCGTGCTGGACGCTCAGCGTACCGCGATGCAAAGCCTCCCTAAACGTGTCACTCACGATACCCTAAAGCAGCTGCACCAGGTCATGACTCAGGGAGAGCGATGGCAGGAAGATGAGGCGTTTTGCCAGACTCTGGAGGGTGTTATGCGCAATGATGAGTTCCGCGAAGAATTCAAGAAAGACACCGGACAGTCCTTGCTTATGAGCGCAAAACATCTGTCTACACCTCAGGCAAAACAGCTGATGTCGTTTATCTCTGCGCAGCTCGCGCCAGATGCTGCTCCCTGCGTAAAAACTGACCTTTCCGTTTCGTCCGGCCAGTCATTGTAGAACGTCATGAAGGACTGCCTGAAACGCCGTTTTTTGCGGTGGAGTATAAGCCTTATATGGAAGTTTCCCTGCCGCCGAGGCGAACCCTCTGCGTATTAGGAAACGAAACGCCAATATCTGTTGAGAAAGGCGATAACGTTTGTGACGCCAGCTTCAGCGTTAAGTAAAATATTTACGCAAAAATGGGCCCCGAATGTCGGGGCCCATTTACTTTGTGGCTTATGTTTACGCATTAGCAGAGAAAATCAGTGCTTGTCTAGAGACCAGGTGGCGCTGTTGACGTTAACCGCCACCGGCAACAGGCCGACATTTTTGAATTTATCCGCTAATACTTGCTGCTCTTTAAACACTTGTGGCGTCATACGCTCGGCGCCAAACGGCATTCTCGCCAGCGCTTTTGCCCAAATACTTTTATCGAGGCCAGTTGATTTAGACAAAATATCGGCAGTTGCATCGGAGTGTGTGTTGGCCCAATCGCTGGTGCTTTTCAATTCATCAATCAGTTTCTCGGCAGTCTGCGGATAGCCTTCGGCAAATTTTCTGCTCGCCAGGAAGAAGGTGTAGTGCGGCACTAATCCCACAGCGTTTTTCAGCTCACGGGCCTTGGCGTTGGTTTCCACTTCGGCCAGGAACGGATCCCAGATAACCCACGCGTCGATAGCGCCGCGCTGGAAGGCAGCACGGGCATCGCTTGGGGCTAAATAGACCGGGGTAATGTCTTTGTAAGTCAGGCCTGCATTTTCCAGCGCGGCTACCAGCAGGTAATTAACGTCTGAGCCTTTGTTAAGCGCCACGCGTTTCCCTTTAAGGTCGGCCACGGTTTTAATGGTCGAGTTCTCCGGTACCACAATGGCTTCGGTTTTCGGACTCGCCGGGGAGTGGGCCAGATACACCAGGTCAGCCTTGGCCGCCTGGGCAATCACCGGGGGGGCATCGCCGGTGGCCGCTAAATCGATACTGCCGACGTTGAGCCCTTCGAGCATCTGCGGACCCGCGGTAAACTCGATCCAATGCACCTCGATACCCTGTTTTTTAAAATCGGCATCCAGCGTGCCGCGATATTTTAACAGCGCGAAAATATTGGCTTTCTGATAGCCAATATTGACCTCTTTCGGCGTGGTTTCAGCCTGCGCCACCTGCACGGTGGAGAGTAAAACGACCGCTGCGATCGCGTTGATCACTAACTTTTTCATGTTTATTTTCCAGGAATTGATATAGCTAAAAGATTGGTCTTTTGGGGAACATAGCAAAAATTGTAATAAGGGTTTAATAGATTAACGGCATAAGTTAGATAAAAGTGGCGTATATGACGCGGCACTACTCGGTCCACACCGCATCGCGCACTTTAATTGCTCGCGGGATCAGTCCTAGCGCATAAAACCGGTCGGCAATTGCCTGCTGGTCACGAATAATTCCCAAATCCATTCTCTGTGCCTGATGGCTGCGCCGCGCTAGCGCGTGGGTGAGTGAGTCGGTCGCCATTCCCAGCTCGGCAGAAAGCAGTGCAGCAGCCTCAAGGCGGTGGCTGTCTATGTAGCGGCCAGTTTGCTCCAGCGCACTCATTACGTGGTGAAGCAGGTCTGCGGAGTGCGCCGCAAAGTCGCGGTGTGCCAGATAAAACTGATGATTATTAACCCGGCCGCTGCCGTTGGCTATTACCCGGAGCTGGCCGCCGCGCTCTGCGTCGCTAAGCAGCGGATCCCACATCATCCATGCATCCACGGCGTGGTGGTCGCTCGGGGTTAACGGGTACTTTGGCGGAGAATAGACCACTCGCACGTCGTCGAGGGTGAGACCTGCTTCGTCCAGAACTTGCACCAGTAGGTAGTGCACATTCGAGCCTTTATTCACCGCAATGCGCTTACCGCGCAGGTCGCCGATGGTCTCTATCGGGCTTTCATTGGCCACCACTAGCGCCACGCTTTGAGGGGCAGCCGGCTCCCAGGCGACGTACAGCATGCGATTGTCATTAGCCTGAGCAAACAGCGGCGGCACTTCGCCGGTGGTACCAAAGTCAATTTCGCCGTTGCTTAGCGCATGTAACAACTGCGGTCCGGCGGGGAATTCACTCCACAAAACGCTGATACCCCGGTTGGAAAAATCGGATTCCAACAGCTGCCTGGCTTTGAGGATGCCGAGATTGCCAAATTTCTGATAGCCGATACGCAGTTCACGCTCGTGCGATGCGAGCGGGGTTCCCCCTCGCTTGCCGTTGACGGCCACACTGCGGCGGGGTTTGATCAATCCGAGATGGCCCAGCTGTGTACGCAGCGTGTTGCGGCTGACGCCGAGCAAAGTGGCGGTTTGCAGCTGATTGCCGCCGCTTAGCTCAAAGGCGTTGCGCACCAGTGCATCAATTACGCGCTGATAAACCTGCTCATCACCCTTTTGCAACTGCTGGCGCATGAACTCGTCAAGCGCCTCTTCGCCAACAGGCAGCGAGTCGGCACCCAGTGGACCAAGGCGCAACTGACGCGGTGTGATTATCGGTTCTTTACTCAGTAGCACCGCGTTATGCAGGGTGTTTTCAAGTTCACGAATGTTGCCCGGCCACGGATACTCCATCAGTGTCAGCAAGGTTTCATCGCTCAGTTGCAGCTGCGGGCGACCCAGGCGACGGGCATAAAGACGCAGAAAATGCTCGGCCAACAGCGGGATATCTTCTCGGCGCTGGCGCAGCGGCGGCAGGGTGACTGCGGCAACGTTTAAACGGTAGTACAGATCCTCGCGAAAGCGCCTCTCACGAATGGCCTGCGCCAAATCGACGTGGGTAGCGGCAATGACCCGCACGTTAACCTTAACGGCGCGATGTGATCCCACGCGCGTGACCTCGCGTTCTTGAAGCACGCGCAGCAGTTTAACCTGTAGCGGCAGACTCAGTTCACCAATCTCGTCGAGCAACAGCGTGCCGCCCTCGGCAGCCTCAAACCAGCCCTGATGACGGTCGCGTGCGCCGGTGAACGCGCCTTTTTCATGACCAAAGAGTTCAGACTCAGCCAGACTTTCTGTCAATGCCCCGCAGTTAACGGCCAGAAACGGTTGCTGCCTGCGCGGGCTGTGGTGATGTAAATAACGCGCAACCACCTCCTTGCCAGTGCCGGTTTCACCGACGATGAGCACCGTGGCATCGGTAGGCGCCAGACGGTCGAGTACAGTCTGAAAAGCTATCGATGCGGGATCGATCAACGTAGGTCCATGACTCTGCATCTTCACTCCAAAAATTAGCCGGGAAAGAGACAATACCGCCGAGCGGGGACTTGGGCGAGAGGGAAAAATCGTGAATTGTTGCGAATGCAGCAGTGACATCGCAGCAGGTGTTGCATTTGCAGCAATTTTTTAGCTGAGGATTATTTTTAATTCATTGAAATATAACAATAATAAAATTCCTGCGCATTGGCACGCTTCCTGCTTTGTTGTTTATAACCAAACTGAAGTTTTTAATCTGTTAAATTCAGATATCGTTATATAGGAAAGTGATAATGAGCCATGCAGCGCAGGACAACATCAACGTATTCTGGTTTTTACCTACTCACGGCGACGGACGCTATCTCGGCACTACCGAAGGAGGCCGTCCCGTTGATTTGCCCTATTTACAACAGGTTGCGCTGGCCGCTGATAATCTCGGCTACTACGGGGTACTGATCCCGACCGGGAAAAGCTGTGAGGATTCGTGGCTGGTAGCGTCGGCCTTGGCACCGATTACCAAAAAACTGCGTTATCTGGTCGCCGTGCGTCCTGGCCTACAGCCGCCGACGCTGGCGGCGCGCATGGCGGCTACCTTAGACCGACTTTCTGAGGGGCGTTTGTTGATTAACGTCGTGACTGGCGGTGACCCCGTTGAGAATAAGGGTGACGGAATTTTCCTCAGCCACGCCGATCGCTACAAAGTGACCCGTGAGTTTCTTGAAGTTTATACACGGCTGCTCAAGGGCGAAAAAGTGGATTTCCACGGTGAGCATATTCGGGTTGAAGGTGCCGAAGTGTTATTCCCACCGGTTCAGGAAAACGGCCCTCCGCTGTATTTCGGTGGATCTTCCGACGAGGCTATCGACGTTGCCGCTGACCAGATTGATACCTATCTGACCTGGGGCGAGCCGGTGGCGCAGGTGGCAGAAAAACTGGCGGTCGTGCGTCAGCGGGCTGAAGAACGCGGCCGCAAACTCAGCTACGGCATTCGCCTGCACGTGATAGTGCGCGAAACCGAAGAGGAAGCCTGGGCCGCGGCAGACCGCCTGATTGCCCATCTTGATGAAGACACTATCGCTGCCGCGCAGAAAATCTTTGCCCGTATGGACTCAACCGGACAAGCCCGCATGAGTGCGCTACACGGCGGTTCGCGAGACGGACTGCGCATAGCTCCCAACCTGTGGGCCGGGGTGGGTCTGGTTCGAGGGGGTGCAGGCACGGCGCTGGTAGGCAATCCGCAGCAGGTCGCCGAGCGTATTCGCGAGTATCAGGCGCTGGGTATAGACAACTTTATTTTCTCCGGTTATCCGCATCTCGAAGAGGCGCATCGTTTCGCCGAGCTGGTGATGCCGCTGCTGCCGCTGGCGACGAACGCAGAAAAGCGTCAGCGCACGGTGAATACCGGACCTTTCGGTGAAACCATCGGCGGCGATCGTCGCCCGGTAAAACAGAATAATAGCCATTAAGGATATAATGATGAGCCATAAAATCAGCAACGATCCTATTCAATTTGCCTACTGGGTGCCCAACGTCTCCGGCGGTTTGGTTATCAGTAATATCCCTCAGCGCACCAGTTGGGACTTTGACTATAACCGCAAGCTGGCGCAAATTGCCGAGCGTGCCGGTTTTGACTATGCGCTAACACAGATTCGCTTCACCGCAGGCTATGGCGCAGACAATCAGCATGAGTCGGTGGCGTTCTCTCACGGACTGCTGGGCGCTACCGAAAAGTTAAAAGTGATCGCCGCGCTGTTGCCAGGCCCTTGGAATCCGACGCTGGCGGCCAAACAGATAGCCACCATCAGTCACCTGACTAACGCACGCATCGCGGTGAATATCGTCAGCGGCTGGTTCCGAGGTGAGTTTAAGGCCATCGGCGAGCCGTGGCTGGATCACGAAGAACGTTATTTGCGTTCCGAAGAGTTCATTCGCTGTCTGCGCGGTATTTGGCAGGACGAAACCTTCAACTTTGCCGGTGATTTTTATCGCTATCGCGACTATGTCATGAAGCCTAAGCCACTCAACCCCTTGCCTGAAATTTTCCAGGGCGGCAGCTCGCGCGCCGCGCGTGATATGGCGGCCCGCGTGTCTGACTGGTACTTCACCAACGGCAACAGCGTGGACGGTATTCGCCAGCAGGTTGAAGACATTGAGCATAAAGCGGCGATTAATCATCATAAGGTGAAGGTCGGGGTTAACGGCTTTGTCATCGCCCGTGAAAGCGAGAAAGAGGCAAAAGAGGTATTGCAGCAAATTATCGACCAGGCAAATCCAGACGCGGTTAAAGGCTTCCAGCATGAGGCGAAAAATGCCGGCAGCGCTTCGCCGGAAGGCGAGGGCAACTGGGCAAAATCTACCCTAGAAGATTTGGTTCAATACAATGATGGTTTTAAAACCAATCTGATCGGTACGCCGCAGCAAATTGCCGAACGCATTATTGCCCTGAAAAATGCTGGTGTAAGCCTGATGCTGCTGGGTTTTCTGCACTTCCAGGAAGAGGTCGAGTTCTTTGGCCGCGAAGTTATGCCGCTGGTGCGTGAGCTGGAGCGTCAGCAGCAGCCGGAGCTGAGTCATGGCTAGTCGGCATATCGTGATTGTCGGCGGTGGATTTTCCGGCACCGCGCTGGCTATTCAACTGGCGCGGCACGGCACTGCCGGGCTTAAGGTGACGGTAATTGAACCTCGCGAGCAGCTCGGGCGCGGGGTGGCCTACGGCACGCGAGACGCTGCGCACCGCATTAATGTTCCCGCCGAACGCATGCACCTTTCAGCCGCCGAAGAGGGAGATTTTGACCGTTGGTTTCGCGCATCACCGGCCTATGAAAAAGATGCCGATGCCCGCTGGTATGACGGAAAAATCTATCCACAGCGTCAACATTTCGGTGCCTACATCGGCGAGCAGTATGCGCTGGTGGCCGCGTCTTCGGCGGTAGTGCTCAGACACGTTCGCGACACTGCCGTCGGCTTCGATAACGGCAGTGTGATTACCGCAAGCGGTCAACGCTATCAGGCCGACGACATTGTGTTGGCCATTAGCCATCCGCCCCCCGCGTTGCCGAATATACTCAAAACGCTGAAAAATAATCCCGCGCTGATCGCCAACCCGTGGCAGGCCGACGCCTTTTCTGCCGTCGCGCCTGACGAACGTATAGCGATTATTGGCAGCGGATTGACTATGTCAGACGTGGTGGCCTCGTTGCATCGTCAGGGGCATCGGGGGTCTATTACTGCATTTTCGCGTCGGGGTCAGCTGCCGCGCCCAAATCTCAGCGGGCAATTTGAACCGCGTGCGCTGGACTACTCCCAGCCGCAGAGTGCCACGGCCCAGGGCTGGCTGCGCCGTATTCGTGATGAAGTGGCGCAAGCCGCCGAACAGAGTTTGCCGTGGCAACTGGTGCTCGATGACATTCGCATCAACGGCCAACGCCTGTGGCAGCAGCTTTCTCTCAAAGAACAGCGACGTTTTCTGCGCCACCTTCGTCCTTGGTGGGACGTACATCGCTATCGTATTGCGCCGCAGGTGAGTGCGGTATTACAGCAGTTGCAGGACGAACAACGTCTGAAGGTCAGAGCCGCGCGTTTAGCCGGTGCCACCGCAGTGGGAAATGAACTGCAACTGACCCTAAAGCCGCGCGGCGCTGAACCTGAGGCACTAACCGTCGACAAAATTATCGTCACCACCGGGCCGGCGCACGGTTCATTGCTCAGCAGTGATGCACTGCTCAGCCAACTGTCAGCGCAGGGACGCATTCAGGCTGACCCGCTAGCACTGGGTATTTGGGTGAATCCGCAGTCGCAAACGTTGAACGGCTCGGGAGAGGCTAATCCGCACCTGCTGGTGGTGGGACCAGCCGCACGAGGCCGTTTTGGCGAGCTGATGGGACTGCCGCAGGTGGCTGAACACGCCGAAAAGTTGGCCCATCAGTTACTTGATAATGCCGCGCATTCTCAGAACGGTCGATGTCCGGCCTCACTAAAAAACTTCTGATTTTTTTCTGATGTCACTCTGATTTTTTTCTGATTTTTACTCGGAACAACACCATTGGATCGGGCGGCCATGACTGACCCGTTTGCTTAGGAGTACGCTATGTCATCGCAACGTGAAATTCGCCTTAATGCTTTTGATATGAACTGTGTTGGCCACCAGTCACCTGGCTTGTGGAGGCATCCACGCGACCGCTCTTGGCAGTATAAAGATTTATCATATTGGACTGATTTGGCCCGTTTGCTTGAGCGCGGCAAGTTTGATGGCCTGTTTATTGCCGACGTATTGGGCGTTTATGACGTGTTAAACGGCAACAACGATGCCGCTATTCGTAACGCAACCCAGGTTCCGGTTAACGATCCGCTGGCGCTTATCACCCCGATGGCGCTGGTGACAGAACATCTCGGCTTTGGTCTGACGGCGTCACTCTCTTTTGAACATCCATACCCTTTCGCGCGCCGTCTTTCAACGCTGGATCACCTAACCAAGGGGCGTATCGGCTGGAACATTGTGACGTCCTATCTCGAGAGCGGTGCCCGCAATATTGGTTATAAAGAGCAAACTGGGCACGATGCGCGCTATGACTATGCCGATGAGTATCTGCAAGTGGTTTATAAGCTGCTTGAGGGCAGTTGGGAAGAGGGGGCGATTCTGCGCGATCGTGAGCGTGGTGTTTTCAGTGATCCAAGCAAAATACATCCTATTAATCATCAGGGAACCTTCTTCCAGGTGCCCGGCATTCACCTCTGTGAACCTTCGCCACAGCGTACGCCGGTGCTTTATCAGGCGGGGGCGTCGAGCCGTGGAAAACAGTTTGCAGCCGAGCACGCCGAATGCGTGTTCGTTGCCGCGCCGTCAAAAGTGTTGCTGAAAAAAACCGTCGCCGATATCCGACGCCGCGCAGAAGAGGCAGGGCGTGACCCGCACAGTATTCTTATTTTCAATCTGCAAACGGTGATTGTGGGGGAAACCGACCAGCAGGCACAGGCTAAATGGCAAGAATACAAAAGCTATGTCAGCTATGAAGGCGCACTGGCGTTGATTTCAGGCTGGACCGGCATTGATTTTGGCCAGTATCAGCCCGATCAGGTGCTGAAACACCTGCACACCAACGCCATTCAATCGGCGGTAGAAACATTCTCTACCGCCGACCCAAATCGCCAGTGGACCGTGCAGGGTCTGGCTGACTGGGTCGGCATCGGCGGTTTTGGTCCGCTGCTGGTGGGCAGTGCGCAAACCGTGGCCGATGAGTTACAGAGTTGGGTAGAAGAAACCGACGTTGACGGCTTTAATCTTGCCTACGCGGTGACCCACGAAACCTTCACCGACGTTGTTGACCTGTTGGTTCCCGAGCTGCAAAAGCGCGGCGTTTACAAGCAGGATTATCAAACGGGCACTCTACGTGAAAAACTGTTTAACAAGAGTGCGCGGTTGCAGGAGCCGCATCCGGGTGCCGGTTATCGCCGTGCCGCTCACACAGAAACTCAGCCGGTGGGAGTGGACCTGCCATGATTGAAATCGACAGCCTGCATAAACAGTATCTTACACCGGATGGCCGAGGGGTTGAGGTGTTAAAAGGCGTCTCCCTCACTGTGCCTGCCGCCTCAATTACTGCGGTGGTCGGGCCGAGCGGTGCGGGGAAGTCGACGCTGGCAAAATGCATCAGCCTGCTCGAAAAACCCACTTCCGGCAGCATTCGGGTCAATGGCAAAGACCTGTCAAGGCTTTCTGGGGAGGCGCTACGCCGTGAGCGTCGCGCTATTGGTACGGTTTTTCAGTCTTCTGCTCTGCTCCAGCGTAAAACAGCATGGGAGAATATTGCGCTGCCGCTGGAGTGGCTCGGTGTTGTGCCCAAAGACATTAAACGTCACGTTGGGCAACTGCTAGAAAGCGTAGGGCTAGCGGATAAATCCCAATTTTACCCCTCACAGCTTTCCGGTGGGCAACGCCAAAGGGTCGGTATTGCCCGCGCGCTGGCGCTGAAGCCTTCTGTGCTGTTGGCCGATGAGGCTACCTCAGGGCTGGATCCCGAGGCAACACAATCAATTTTGACTCTGCTAAAACAGCTGCGAGACCAGTTTGGTTTGGCCATTGTGTTGATAACACACGAGATGGACGTCGTGCGCAGCGCGGCGGATGCAGTGGCTGAGATACGTGACGGCAGACTTTTGCAACACGGCACACTTCAGGCACTGCTTGCCCAACCAGAATCTCGCCTTGGTCAGCAGCTTTTCCCGCTTCAGCCGATTGATGCCAGCTGTGATTTGGTGTTGCAGCTGAGCTATGGCGATCGCCGACTCGCCACCGATTGGATAAGCCAGCTCAGTCAGCAGCACCATTTGCAGATTGATGTGCTGGCCGCCCACGTCGAAAAGGTGGGCGACAGGCTCGCGGGAAGAATGCGCATTGGCGTGCGTTTTAACCATCGGTCGGTCGATATTCAAACGCTCATCCAGCAGCTCTATCAACTCGGCATCAACTCGGACGTTATACAGACCACTCAGCTGTGGCAGGAGGCAGTATGAAACCGGTTGATGTGATGAGTCAGGATACACCCTGGAGCCAAATTCACACCCTAATGCTGCCAGCCTATCTTGAAACCTGGTTGATGGTCGGCATCGTTATGCTGTTTGTGGTGACCCTTGGAGGCCTGCTGGGCATCGTTTTATTCAACACCTCAAAACGCGGACTGTTTGCACAGCCAGGCGTTAATCACGCTCTGAGCTGGTTGGTGAATATGGGCCGTTCGCTGCCGTTTTTGGTGCTGATGGCGGCAATTATTCCTTTCACCTTCTGGTTAACCGGTACCACCATCGGTATTCCTGCGGCAGTGATCCCGATGATTGTTGCCGGCACGCCGTTTTTTGCCCGCCTGGTGGAAAACGCGCTGCGGGAATTACCGGCCGACGTCACCGCCGTAGGACTGGTTTCGGGTGGGTCAACTTGGCAAATAATTTCACGGGCGCAAATCAGCGAAGCCCTGCCGGCGATTGTGGCGGCAATCGTTCTGAATCTTATTTCGATGATTGAGTATTCCGCCATTGCCGGCACCATCGGCGCGGGTGGTATCGGTTATCTGGCCGTGGTGTATGGCTATCAGCGCTTTGATAACCACATCATGATTGCCACCATCGTCGTGCTTATCGTCACTATTCAATTGATTCAATTTATTGGCGATCGACTGGTCGCCTCTCTTCAACACGCAAAGGGTACACATTCATCATGACGCAGCAAGATTTTGAAATTAAAAAGAAGAAAAACTGGCCGTGGGTAGCGCTGGTCGTGGCGATAATAGTCATAGCCGCCTTGGCTTGGCATTTTACCTCTCAGCAACGCGACGCAGTGACGTTTGGCACGACGTTAAAAGTGCACTTTGAACCCGCAATGGCCGGTGAGCAGAAGCTTATCGAGTACGTTGCACAAAATATTGCCCCCGATTACGGCATAAAAATCGAGGCTGTGGGCCTTCAGGATCCGGTTCAGGCCGACAGAGCCGTAGCCGACGGTCAGTATGCCGCCACGGTTTATCAGCATCAGTGGTGGCTCAAGCAGGTTGTTGACGCCAATAAATTTGCACTCACACCCACGATGCCGCTGTTCCAATGGGCGTTTGGAATTTACTCGGACCGCTATCATTCCATCGATGAGCTGCCGCAGGGTGCCGAAATCGTTGTGCCAAACGACGGAGCCAATCAGGGGCAGGCACTTTGGCTGCTCCAGCGTATTGGACTGATCGGCCTCAACCCGGCTGTTGAGCCACGTACCGCGAAATTGTCAGATATTAAAGAAAATCCTCACAACTTTACGTTCAAAGAGCTGGACTTGTTAACCATGCCTCGCGCTTTAAATTCGGTGGACGCGGCAATTGGCTATGTTTCTCAGTTTGATGCCGGAAAAGTGCCTCGTGATAAAGGCATTTTGTTCCCTGCCGCGCCAAAAACCTTTGCTTCGCAGCTGGTGATCGGTACGCCTTATCTTAATGAAGAAAATATTATCAAACTGAAAAAAGCCTTTGCTGACCCACGTTTGCAGCAGTGGTTAAAAGAGACAAACGACCCGTTGGTCCGAGGTGTATTAGTGCCCGTCTCAGCAGAGTAAATCTTCGATATTTTAATCCCCCACCGGGCTAGCGTAATGCTAACCCGGTTTTCGTGCTGAACTTAAAGTTAGATAACTTATTGATTTTAATGAATTTAATATCAATATTTGTTGTTTGTTTTTCCCCTCACTGCGTTTTATAACTTCATCTGTTCGCCTGCAAACCATTCTCAATATTTGTCTTCACATTAAAAACACGAGGGTACTATGAGCACGATAAACATCGACGACGGCATCGCCTCACCGCCGCCGCAGTCAACGCCGATTCGTTCGGTTGGCGACGTCGCCAACCTGATTAACAGCCGTTCTAACAAAAACAGCTATGCCCGCTGGATTGTATTCCTTGCGCTGGGTGGCGTATTCCTAGATGCCTATGACCTGACTACGCTGTCCTACGGCATTGATGACGTGGTTAAAGACTTTGGCCTGACACCAACGATAACCGGTCTGGTGACCTCCTCAATTATGATTGGCACCATTGTGGGTAATTTGCTTGGAGGATGGCTCACCGACAAATACGGACGCTACTCGGTATTTATGGCCGACATGCTGTTCTTCGTGGTCTCGGCTATCGCCGCAGGGCTGGCACCGAACGTTTGGGTGCTGATTGGCGCACGTTTCCTGATGGGGGTAGGCGTCGGCATTGACCTGCCGGTCGCGATGGCCTACCTGGCGGAGTTCTCGAAGTTTACCGGTAAAGCCAACAAAGCCTCGCGGCTGGCGGCCTGGTGCCCAATGTGGTACGCCGCTTCTTCGGTATGTTTCTTCATTATCTTCGGACTTTATTTTGTCCTGCCAAAAGAGCACATCGACTGGCTGTGGCGCGCTTCGCTGCTGTTTGGTGCCGTGCCCGCGCTGTTGATTATTGCGGTGCGCAGCAAGTTTATGAATGAGTCTCCGCTGTGGGCTGCCAATCAGGGCGACCTGAGCGGCGCGGCGCGCATTCTGCGAGATTCCTACGGCATTGATGCGCATGAAGATAAATCGGTCTCTCAGACAGAGGCTAAAAAAACACCGCCTAAAGTCAGCTTCCGCATTTTGTTCCAAAAGCCTTACCGTGAGAGAACCATTGTCGCGGGCGTAATGAACGTGTGTATCTCCTTTGAGTACACGGCGATTGCTTTCTTTCTGCCCTCGATACTGGCGCAGTTCCTGGGGGCTGGCGTCTTTGAAACTATCTCAGCTTCGCTCGGGCTCAACGCGCTGTTCGCCTTCACTGGCGGCCTGCTAGGCATGCGTCTGGCGTGGAAATTCCCTTCGCGTCACGTCGCTATTGCCGGTTTCGCCCTGCAGTTTATTGCCTTGGTCTCTCTGGCGCTGATCGGTCATCCGCAGGCGATTATCGGCGTAGTGTTTGCCATCGCGATGCTGGGTCTATGGCTGTTTGCCGAAGGCTTTGGTCCTGGGGCGCAGTTAATGATCTACCCAGCACTTTCCTATCCTACACACATTCGCGCCACCGGCGTCGGTTTCAGCCGTTCGCTTTCCGGCATCGGCAGCGCGCTGGCACTGTTTATTCTGCCTATTCTACAGGCCAGCTTTGGCACCAACATGTTCTGGATAGTCTCTCTCAGCGCCATTATCCCCATCGTTTTCCTACTGGTCGTCCGCTTTGAGCCGACGCGCCACGACATTGATGCCCCTGAAGTTCAGGACTCTGAAAATCACGCCCACCCTGGAGAACAACATGTCTGAACCCCTGACAACGCAGTATGAGATTTTGGCGGCTCGTTTTCGGCCGCTGTTTGCTCGCATAGCTGAAGGCGCAGTAGAGCGCGAAACAACCCGCTCACTGGCCTTCGAGCCGATTCGCTGGCTGAAAGAGGCTGGCTTTGGCACGCTTCGTATTCCGGTCGAAGAGGGCGGCTTGGGTGCTTCGCTGCCGCAGCTGTTTCAACTGCTGACCGAACTGGCCGAAGCTGACTCTAATCTGCCGCAGGCGCTGCGTGCCCATTTTGCATTTGTTGAAGACAGGCTTAACCAACCCGACAGTGAAGAGAGAAAGCGCTGGTTTAGACGTTTTATCGACGGGGAGCTGGTAGGCAGCGGATGGACAGAAATTGGCAACCTCAAGCTGGGCGAGGTGGTGACTAAAGTGACCCCGACGCCAAACGGTTGGACGCTGAACGGTCATAAATTTTACAGCACAGGCACCCTGTACGCGGACTGGATCGATGTGTATGCCCAGCGTGAAGACAATGGCCGCGACGTGATTGTGCTGGTCAATACCCAGCAGTCCGGCGTGATCCGTGAAGACGACTGGGACGGCTTTGGTCAACGGCTGACCGGCAGTGGAACGACGCGTTTCGAACAAGCGCAGGTTGAGGCCGCGCACGTTTACGATTTCAGCGAGCGTTTTCACTACCAAACCGCTTTCTATCAGCACGTGTTGTTATCCACGCTGGCCGGTATTGCGCGCGCTGTCACCCGCGATGCCGCGCACGGCGTGGCCCAGCGCAAACGTATTTATAGTCACAGCAACGCTCGGCTGGTTAAGCAGGACGTACAGGTTTTACAGGTAGTGGGACAAATTTCGAGCTGGGCCTATGCGGTTGAGGCGACGGTGCAGCAGGCCACGCACTCGCTACAAAAAGCCTATGAACGCCACGACAGCGGCGACGAGGCGGCGATTCGTCAGGCCAACGTGCAGGCGGAAGTTGACTCGGCCAAGGCGCAGGTGATTGCCAGTGACCTGGTGCCGCGCGCTGCCACCGAGTTGTTTAATGCCCTAGGCGCGTCGGATACCCGAACCAGCAAGGCGCTGGACCGCCACTGGCGCAATGCGCGCACCGTGGCATCACATAATCCGGTGATTTATAAAACGCGCAACGTCGGCGACTGGGAAGTTAACGGCAACGAACCGACCTTTATCTGGCAAATCGGCAACGGTGAATGAGGATAATACAATGACTCAATCGCAAGAACTCACGCCGGGAGCCGCGCCTAAAGTGGCCGTTTTAACCGATGAGAGGCAGGCACTCGAGGCAGCCCGTGCCGTGGCAGAACTGGCGGCGAAGGAGGCCGTTAGCCGTGACAGAGCGCGCATTTACCCACTGGAGGCACTGTCCCTGTTCAGCCGTCTGGGTCTGGGCAGTATTTCGGTGCCGCGAGAATTTGGCGGCGGCGGGCTCTCTTATCGCACGATTACCGAGGTGTTTCGGCTGATTTCGTCCGTCGACCCTTCGCTCGGCCAAATTCCGCAGAATCACTTCGGTCTGATTCAGTATTTACGTGATGAGGGAACCTACGGCCAGCAAAAGTCGCTGTTTAAGGCTGTGGTGGAAGGGCAGCGTTTTGGCAACGGTGGACCGGAAAAAAATACACGGCACACGCGTGAAGTGCTGGCTCGACTGCGTCAGCGGCCTGATGGACTGCGCCTGAGCGGCGAAAAATTTTACTCCACCGGCGCGCTGTTTGCTCACATCGTGGTCACTACCGCCGTTGATGACCAAGGGAAAGCGGTGTTGGCGTTTATTCCTCAACCTGCCGACGGGCTTGAGGTGATTGATGACTGGTCAGGGTTCGGACAGCGCACCACCGCCAGCGGCACCGTGCGTCTTAACGAAGTGTGGGTCAATCCACAGTGGATTGTGCCGGTACCGGCTGAGGATAAGCCTTCACTGCGTGGGCCGGTTTCACAGCTGATTCAAGCGGCCATCGATGCGGGCATTGCCCGAGGCGCATTTGATGAAGCCTGTGAATTTATTCGCACCCAGTCACGGCCGTGGGTCGATGCCGGCGTTGAGCGTAATGCTGATGATCCTCACCTGCAGGCCGACGTTGGCCGTGTGAACGTTGAACTGAGCGCCGCCGAGGCCCTGCTTAGAAGGGCAGCCGCCCTGCTTGACGGTATCGACCCCACGCAGCTTACGGCTGAAATTGCCGCCAAGGCCTCTATTGTCGTCGCTGAAGCCAAAGTTCTGACCACTTCGGTGGCATTGAAGGCCAGTGAAAAACTGTTGGAGTGGGGCGGCAGCAGGGCGACGCTGAGTCAACACGGGCTAGACCGGCACTGGCGCAATGCACGCACACACACACTGCACGACCCGGTGCGCTGGAAGTATTACGCCATCGGCAATTATTACCTTAATGGCGTTTATCCGGTGCGACATGCCTGGATATAAGGACGTTTTATGACCGCAATTCAGATTAAGCCCAAACGGCCGACCCGCATGATCAGCTCGCCAGAGCAGGCACTCAGCGTTGCCCACGAGCTGGCCCAGGCGTTTCGCGTCGATGCTTCACGCCGCGACCGCGACCGCGAACTGCCCTTTGAGCCATTGGAGGAACTGTTTGCCTCCGGTCTTGGCGCAATCACTGTACCTCTAAAATGGGGCGGTATAGCAGTTTCTACAGCAGTATTGGCCGAAGTTATCGCCATATTAAGCGAGGCCGACGCGGCTATAGGTCAAGTGCCACAGAACCATTTTTATGCCCTCGAAGTGCTGCGCGTCAACGGCACTCAGGCTCAGCAGCAGCGATTTTATCGCGAAGTACTACAAGGGGTACATTTGGGCAATGCTCTGGCCGAGTTTTCGTCCCCCTCGGCGCACCAGCGCACCACCACGGTGTTGGAAAACGGCGGGCATTATTTACTTGAAGGGAGAAAGTTTTATGCCACCGGTGCACTGTTTGCCGACCGCATTCCCACGGCGGCGCGCAATGCCGAAGGGCAGGAGCAGTTGGTCTTCGTGCCAAGGCATCAGAAGGGGGTGACTGTTATTGATGACTGGTCAGGATTCGGACAGCGCACCACCGGCAGCGGCACGGTGATTTTTGAAGCAGTCGAGGTCGACGTTGAAGATATTGTGCCATTTCAGCGCGCTTTTGAACGACCCACTGCTGTCGGACCGGTTGCGCAAATTATGCATGCGGCCATTGACCAAGGCATTGCCCGCGCTGCGTTCAACGATATGCTGCTGTTTATCAACACGCGTTCCCGGCCGTGGCCAGATTCAAATCTGGCACGCGCCAGTGACGATCCGCTGACCCTCGACCGCACCGGCCAGCTTGCTGCCCGTTTACAGGCGGGTGATGCACTGCTGCAAGAGGCGGGTGAAGTCGTGGACCTTGCACAGCTTGACCCGCACGAACAAAGCGTGGCCGCGGCTTCGGTGTCAGTTGCCACGGTGCGCGCATGGACCACGGAGGTGGCGCTGGAGGCGGGAAATTTGCTGTTTGAACTCTCCGGCACGCGATCGGCCCTGCGTGAGCACAACCTTGACCGCCACTGGCGAAATGCACGCACGCATACACTGCACGACCCGGTGCGCTGGAAATATCCGGTCATCGGCAACTATGTATTAAACGGCGTACTTCCGCCACGCAGAGGCACCTTATGAGTCAGTGCGGCAAGAAAGTGTTGCTTAACGCCTTCAATATGAACTGCGTGGGCCATATTCACCACGGCATGTGGACGCATCCGCAGGATCAATCCACCGACTTTACCTCGTTAAAATATTGGCTGGAGCTAGCGCGTACGCTGGAGCGCGGGCTATTCGACGGGCTATTTATTGCCGATATTCTCGGCGTTTACGACGTTTATCAGCAAGGGATAGGCTTAACAGCCAAAGAGTCGATTCAACTGCCGGTCAACGACCCGTTGATGCTGGTGTCTGCGATGGCCAGCGTGACCGAACATCTCGGCTTCGGACTCACCGCCAATCTGAGCTACGAGGCGCCTTATCCGTTCGCGCGGCGTTTTTCTACCCTCGATCATCTGACCAACGGCCGCGTTGGTTGGAATATTGTTACTGGTTACCTCGACAGCGCAGCTCGTGCAGTAGGGCAAACGGCGCTATTGAGCCACGACCGACGCTATGATCAGGCCGACGAGTTTCTTGATGTCAGCTACCAGCTGTGGGAAGGCAGCTGGGAAGACGATGCGATAGTGGCAGACCGACAGCGGCGCATTTATGCCGATCCGGAAAAAATTCATCCGGTGCATCATCATGGTGAGTTTTATCAGGTTGATGGATATCACCTGTCTTCTCCGTCGCCGCAGCGTACACCGCTGCTTTTTCAGGCAGGAAGTTCAGCGCGCGGCATTGAATTTGCCGCCCGCCACGCCGAATGCACCTTTGTCAGCGGCAGTACATTGCAGGGCACGCGTGAGCAGGTTAACAAACTGCGTCAGGCTGCACAGGAGGCCGGTCGCAAGCCCGATGACCTGAAAGTTTTCATGGGGGTATCCGTGATTGTTGCCGCCACTGAGCGCGAAGCGCGTGAGAAAGAGCAGGAGTATTTACGCTACGCCAGCCCCGAAGCAGGCATTGCGCATTTCTCGAGCTCGACCGGCATGGATCTGTCGCAGTTCGAACTCGATGAACCGATTCAAAGCGGACCAACGCGGGCGATTGAGTCCGTGAGCAAAGCCTACAGTGGCTGGACTCGACGCCGTCTGCTTGAGCAGCACGCCATGGGCGGGCGCTACTCTCTGATAGTCGGCAGTCCTTCGCAGGTGGCTGACGAACTGCTGAAATGGGTGGATGAATGCGGTATTGACGGTTTTAATCTGACCCGCATTCTCAATCCGCAGAGCTATATCGATTTCATCGATTTAGTGGTGCCTGAGTTGCAGCAGCGCGGGCGTTATAAGACAGAATATGAAAGTGGAACACTGAGGAAAAAACTGTTTAATCACGACAGGCTGCCGTCGCGACATCCTGCGAGCCGTTTCCGCAGACCCGCAGGCGTCATCAAATAAAATAATGATGGGCGGCAAAATTTCTGTGCGCCCTTATTTTTAATGATTATTCAGTCACTTTTAATACGGCGGTGGTCAGCTTTGTAGCAAAAGCTGCATCAAGCGGTCTGCCTAACAGCATTCGATACCAAAATGCCCCATGAATCATGTCTGACGCGGTATCAACGTCAAAGTTTTCATTCAGCTCACGGCGCTTAACCGCCTGCTCCAAAAACGATTTCACAATTTTCGCACGCGGTTGCAGAAATCTTTCACGGAAACTGGCAAGAAATTTGGCATCTTCCTGTGCCGAGGCCATCAGGCTTCGCAGCGCGGGTCCATCTTCGTTGAGATTGGCAAAAAGATGGGTTAAGAATCGCGTCAAAACCTCAAGAATAGGCCCTTCGGTCACAGCCGGGATGCGTCCTGCACTGTCGAGAAACGCATCCAGCACCAGTTCAGCCTTGCTTGGCCAGCGACGATATAGCGTTTGGCGACCAACGCCCGCTTCATCGAGCAGATTTTGAATACTTACCCGTTGATAACCTCGTTCGCTTACCAGGCGCCTTGCAGCTGAGAGCAAAGCAGGTCCTGCGGCATCATCTCTTGGTCGCCCTAAAACTTTATCCATTGAACCCCCCAGACAATTGCGAGACTACAGTATAGCATGTAGTATATGAGAACGCAGTCTCGTATATCTTGTTTTCCTTCACAACTTTCAGGAAGTAGCCTATGAGTGCACTAAAACCCGTCGGGGCGTTTTCGCTTTTGTGCGTCGCCTGTTTAACCATCATGGTCGGGTGCGTTATCGTCCCAGGCTTAAACAGCATCGCCGCAGGGCTGGGCGTCACCGGCTCGGCAAGCTGGCTGGTAACCTTGCCAGCGCTTGGCGTAGTCATATTTGGACCACTGGCCGGTATGCTTATCACCCGCAGGGGGACCCGCTCTGCATTACGTATTGGACTGATCCTTTACGGCGCGCTTGGGGTTGCGGGTGCCTGGATGCCCGGGCCGATATTTATTTATGCCGATCGTCTGTTACTCGGCGGGGCTACGGCGATGGTAATGTCTTCCGGCATCGCCATGATTTCCGAGTTTTATTCAGGTCATGCGCGGTTAAAAATGATGTCGAAACAGGGCATGGCAATCGAACTCGGTGGCGTTATTTTCCTGTCCATAGGTGGACTTTTAGCACAAATAGGTTGGCGATGGCCCTTCGCGCTGTATCTGATGGCGTGGGTTTTCCTGATGATGACCGAGTTATTCGTGCCGCGTCAGCATGCGGCAGTTGCCGAGTCGAACGCTGTGGGCGGTGTGGCAAAAAACACACTGTCTAAAGTGACAATCGTTTATTTTGCCGCGCTTTTAGCCATGATCATTTTCTTTACCGCCATTATCGGTCTGCCGTTCCGTTTGCACGGCTTTGGTTTTAATGAAGCGCAAATCGGTTATCTGCTTTCGTTTGTTTCACTGGTTGCCGTGGGCGCGGCGTCGACTTTGCCTCGCCTGACAGTCCGCATCGGAGAAAGCACCACGCTCACCCTTGGATTCATAGGCTACGGCGTAGCTCAATTTATTTTTATCGTCGCGCCAAATTCAGCCGCCATGATCTTCGCTGCCTTCGTGCTGGGTATTGGTTTTGGGCTGACGGTTCCATTAGTCAATCACATGGCGGTGGAGCGAAGTCATCCTGGCAATCGGGGCAGGGTGCTAGCTTATCTGTCGATGTCGATATTCCTGGGGCAATTCCTGTCCTCGTTTCTGCAATATCTGCCGGGGGGCAATCGGCAGACCTTTGCCGTGGCGGTCGCATTATCGGTCATCGGTGCTCTGACGTTCGGCTCAAAATCACTTCTCAAATTACGACTGCGCCCGCGCACGTTGTAGCCGGCGGGGCATAAAAACTCTGTTGCAGGCGATAGGACAGGAGACTGCCGTCGCCTGCGCTTTACGTTTTTTATTTTAACGCGAGAAAACGATATGGAACTTTGGCAACTGAAGTACTTCCTTGCCGTGGCAGAGGAGCTCAATTTTGGACGAGCGGCGCAGCGACTGTTTGTCGCACAACCGTCGGTTACCCGTGCTATTCAGGCGCTTGAAGGTTTGCTAGGGGTCATGTTGTTACTGCGCGACAAGCGTGGGGTAGCGCTCACGCCTGCCGGGGTAGCTTTCGTCGGTGAGGCACGCGCTATTCTTGCTCGGGCAGAGTTCAGCATGCGAACAGTCCGCCGTGCTGCATTGGGCGAAATCAGTGTCTTAAACCTCGGCTTTGAAGGCTGCTCGGCGCTGAGTTTTGTTCCCGCTGCGGTGTCTCTTTTTCACCAACGTTACCCTGAGGTAGTGATTGAATTCAATGAGATGTCGAGCCAGTTCCAAATAGAGGCTTTGAAAAAAGGGGCGATAGATATCGGCTTTGTGATACTGCCTGTAAGCGACGGCGACGTTGACATTGCAGTGATTGCTGAAGAACCGCTAGTGGTGGCGATGTCCAATACGCACCCGTTAATCGAGTCTGCGGGCATTACCTTGGGTGATATCTCGGGAGAGCAGATCATTGGTCGTTCAGAAGGGAATGGTTGCGGTATCAGTCTGAAAGTACGCGACGTAGTGGGAAACCACCTTGGTAAACCGATGCTGCAAATTGTTGATAGTCATCTGCGAACTCATTTCATCGCTGCAGGATTTGGGCTGTCGATCTTGCCTGCATCTACGGCCAAAATGAGTGCCGGACAGTTCACTTACCGACCTTTATCTCCCCCGGCTTCCATTCAAATCGCGGTAGCGCGTAATCTTGAACATAAAGACGATATCATTACTCGCCACTTTCTGCATGCGGTCAGTGAGGTGTTATTGTCATGATACACTGCTCGGCTCACATCCTGCTCCGCGTAACAGAGGCAGAATGTGAGTCCATCTTCACCTGTTTAAGCCGATTTTATCACTCAGGCCAGCTGTGTGTGTTTAATGTCTTCCACTGTCTGCGCGCCCGCAAGCTGCATGACCATGCTAAGTTCTCTATTGATTTGCTCAAACACTGACTGCACGCCCATCCATCCCCCCAGCGCAAGGCCGTAAATGACGGGACGTCCAAGCCCAACCACATCGGCACCGGAGGCTATGGCTTTGAATACGTCCTGACCGCGTCGAATGCCACTGTCGAAAATGACCGGAACGCGACCGTTTACCGCTTTAGCGACCGCCGGTAATACGGTAAAGGTCGCCGGGCTGCCGTCGAGTTGGCGTCCACCATGGTTGCTGACCTGGATAGCCGAGGCACCGGCGGCAATGGCAATTTTTGCATCAATAGGAGATTCAATGCCTTTGACTATCACCGGCAAACCGGTTTCTTTGATAATAAACTCAATAATTTTGGGATCCATTTTCATGGCAAAAGCGCTGTTTAGCTGATGAATATCACCACCCGAGCCGCGTATATCCAAATTGCCAAATTGCAGTGGGAATTTGAAGTTATTGCGTGCATCGGCTTCCCGATTACCGGTTGCGGTGGTGTCAACCGTGAGAACAATCGCCTTATAACCGGCGGCTTTTGCACGATGCAGCAGCTCGCGGCTATAGCCTACGTCCTGAAGCATGTAGAGTTGAAACCACTTGGGACCCGTCGATGCCGCCGCGACCTGCTCAAGCGTTAGCGTTGATACGGTGCTGCACGCCATGAGTGTTCCCGCGGCGGCAGCACCTTTGGCCGTTCCGGCTTCTGCCGTAATGTGTGCAAGGCCGTGCGAGCCAATCGGCGGCACCATAATGGGTGATGCCAACGGTACGCCGAGGATTGTAGTATGCATATCCGGCATGCTCTTACCGGTTAGCACCCGCGGTATTATCTGCCGAGTATCAAAAGAGGTGCGGTTGGCGCGCAGCGTCCATTCATCACCGGCACCGCCAGAAATATAGCCAAAACCGCCTTTGGGAATGACCTGAGCCGCCATTTGTTCTATCTCGATCAGGTCGTTAAGTTGCAGACTTTTTACTTCAGTGCCCGCTTTATAACCGCCGGTGTAGATAGCCTGCGGCAATTCTGCTTTGGACGATAACGGGGCCGCAAACGCTTTCCTGACCAGTCCCGCTCCGCCAAATGCTGTGACGGCAGAACCCGCTGCGATCGACATTAGAAGCCTGCGGCGCTTTTCATTAATCATAATTTTTTCCTGTTGATTGAAGCACAGATTATCGAGCGATAAGGAGGCAGACCTGTGGCGGGTCGCATACCCTTCAACGTGCAAGGGTATGAGAGCGACAAAAGCCCGTCCAATGCCGAATTATCCTCACTGCAATACGTGAAAAGCATCACCAGGAAAAAGGAGAAGTGCGGGAGGGGGAGAGGAAAATTTACCCCATATACTTAACCATATTCTCACGACACTCAGTCGCAATCTCAATGAGATCGTACTCCCAGCGGTTGGGGCTGAACAGTTCTGCTGACCACATGCCGTCATAACCCGTGGCTTTAACGGCATCGACCCAAGCCTGAATATCAATTTCACCCTCGCCCGGCATATAGTTTCGCAACACCATTTGGTCCCAGGGTTCACCGGGCTTAGGCAGGCGGCCGTCACAGAAATGTACGCCATAAATCAAGTTTTTATCCAAGCGCGCAATGTCCTCAGGTTTGGAACCCGAGGCATAGAGGTGCCAAAAATCAATCACCATGCCAACGTTGTCTTTGCCGACCCGGCGGATGACTTCCAGACCCTGTTCCAGGGTGCGGAATTTAGTGAAGGCGATCACTTCAATTTGATAGCGCACGCCGTATTCTTGCCCGAGGGTGGCAATGGCGCTGACGTTTTCAGTGATGATATCCATCACCTCTTCCTCTGGCAGGTCGTCGATGCCATTGAGCGCCAGAATTTGCACCGTCGGGCAGTCAAGCTCTGCCGCCGCGCGGGTTAAACGCGTCGCTTCGGCCAGCATGGTTTTCTTCTGTTCTCCCCGGTGGCGCTCAATTTCAAGCAGGGCATTGACACAGCCCACTGACAAACCATAACCGTCAACGACCTGTTTTAATTTGGCGGTGGTGCCGCCGTTATCGAGATAACGCACCAGCTTGCTGCTCAGTATTTCCAGACTGTCATAGCCAGTTTGCTTGGCGATACGCGCATCGGTTAGTACGTTGCTGTAGTGGGTTGAAATTCCGTGTAGCGCTTTTTGCATCTGATACTCCTGAGTTTTTCATGATTACGCCTTATTAGGGTCGTGATGGGCGTAATCGCTGTTCATTGTGGTGTCCGTCGTGACGCCATTACTGCGGGTTGTTTAAATAGTGGCTGATACCGTAAACCACCAGCGCGTGGTCTTCATGCGAAGGCAGACCGCTGACGCTGACTGCACCAAATACGGCACCGCTCTTGGTTAACAGCGGGAAACTGCCGCCGTGGTCGCAGTATTCTGCCTGATTGATAAAAGCATGATGCTCCATACGCTGCCCGGTTTGTTCATAGTTAATGCCTGCATACAGCGAGGAGTGAGCAAGGCGCAGCACGGTATTTCTCTTACGCTTCATCCATTCAAGATTATCTGCACTTGATCCCGGTAAGGCCGAGAGGAAAAGAGTCTGGCCGAAGGCGAAAACCTCTATTGAAACAGGCGCGTTCTGCTCGCAAGCACGCTGGCGAATGGCACTGCCAATGGCCCATGCCGAGGAGAAATCGAAGTCGACATTATCAAAACGGTACTTAATTTCCTGCTGTAACAGGATGTCGGGTGTAAGGGGCTGACTCATGGTTAACACTCCAAGGATGAAATGACGAGTTGAACTCATGAGAGGCTAAGCTATAGGAATAAAAGTTTCAATTAAGATTTGATATGAAATATTTAGATGATTAACGATGTAATACTATGATTATTG
>NZ_MRWD01000034.1 GCF_002093625.1 Rouxiella silvae
AGCTAACCAGTACTAATGACCCGTGAGGCTTAACCTTACAACACCGAAGGTGTTTTAGAGAGACACAAAGACTTAAGTAAATTTTTCAGCAGGTTCCAGATAAAGAATTCGCGGGAACGAAAGATTTTGCGCTGAAGCCAGGCGGCAACGGAGTGTAATGAAGGAACATACAGAGGTATGTGACAGAATTACGCGAAGGCGGCCAACGCAGCAGCAGGGTAAAAGATTCGTTTCATGCACCAAGATTTGCCTGGCGGCAGTAGCGCGGTGGTCCCACCTGACCCCATGCCGAACTCAGAAGTGAAACGCCGTAGCGCCGATGGTAGTGTGGGGTCTCCCCATGCGAGAGTAGGGAACTGCCAGGCATCAAATAAAGCACAGAACCTCAGCGAAAGCTGGGGTTTTTTGCTAATTGGCGTTTGTAAAAGGGCGAAAAGCCGGATCAACTGCCACGAAAAGCAGGCCCCTGTCTGACGACAGGGGCCTTTTTGCGTCAGGGTTTTGCATCCCATAGCTCACAAATCATTCATTCAAATTGATAAATAAGCATTAATTCTCGCGTTTACCCCCTATCTTCTGCTTAACTAAATGGTCAGATTGCATAAAAAATCATATAAGACCACCTTTGGGCTGCACTTCGCAGGAGAGAATAAAAATGACAGAGATATCTCGTTCAACTTCGCAGGAAATGGCGGATAAAGATAAAAAGAACCGAATATTTGCCATCGTCGGCGCATCATCAGGAAATTTAGTCGAGTGGTTTGATTTTTATGTCTATTCTTTCTGCTCGATCTACTTTGCCGCATCGTTCTTCCCGAGTGGAAATAGCACCACTCAACTGCTACAAACGGCAGGAGTATTTGCCGCTGGATTCTTTATGCGACCGATCGGCGGCTGGTTATTTGGATACATTGCAGACAAACACGGTCGAAAGAACTCGATGTTAATCTCGGTATGCATGATGTGCGCCGGATCGTTAGTCATTGCCTGTCTGCCGACCTATGAAATGATTGGCGCTTGGGCACCTGCCTTACTGCTATTTGCGCGTTTGTTTCAAGGGCTTTCCGTGGGGGGGGAGTACGGTACCAGTGCGACTTATATGAGTGAGGTTGCGATTAAGGGGCGTCGCGGATTTTTCGCCTCTTTCCAGTACGTTACCCTGATTGGTGGTCAGCTTCTTGCATTATTGGTGCTGGTAGGCCTGCAACAAATCCTTTCTGGCGACGAATTAAGAGCCTGGGGATGGCGTATTCCGTTCGCTCTGGGTGCCGTTTTGGCCGTAGTAGCACTGTTCTTACGCCGCTCACTCAATGAAACCTCGGATGCAAAAACGCGGGCGCATAAAGACGCAGGGAGTCTTTCGGGCCTTTGGAAACATAAAAAGGCTTTCCTTATGGTGTTGGGTTTCACCGCAGGCGGTTCATTAAGCTTCTATACTTTCACCACATATATGCAGAAATACCTAGTGAATACTGCCGGAATGGAGACTAAAACGGCAAGTGGATTAATGACTTTGGCACTATTCGTATTTATGCTACTTCAGCCAATAGTGGGTGCGTTGTCCGATAAAATAGGGCGCAGAAATTCAATGCTGATATTTTCAGGCTTCGCGACGTTGCTGACCATTCCTATTCTTTATACTCTGCAAAACGTCACTAATCCTTATTTAGCATTCACTTTAATTGTTATTGCCTTGGCGATCGTAACGTTCTATACCTCTATTAGTGGCCTGCTAAAAGCTGAAATGTTTCCTGCTGAGGTCCGTGCACTAGGGGTGGGATTATCCTATGCCGTTGCTAACGCCGTATTTGGTGGATCGGCAGAATATGTCGCGTTGAGTTTTAAATCGTGGAATATGGAGGAAGTCTTTTTCTGGTATGTTTCTGGAATGTGCCTGATAGCCTTTATTGTCTCAATACGTTTGCACGCTAAGGGCAAAGAGGTCCAGCTATAACAAAATTTCGAATATACAAGGGCCTCTGCTGAGGCCCTAATTGTGACGAATCAGCTGATACGCGCTATATCCAGCGGCAGCGCCGGCAATATCCCAGCTAAAGTCTTTCCAACTCCAGCCACTGCCTGCTTCACGACTGTCGTATAACTCTTTTCCTGCTCCTAATCCCACGGAAAACATCAGTCCGAATGAGCGGCTTTGTGCCGAATTCCATCCTTGGTTGTTCGCATATGCAGTGCCTGCAGCAGCAAGGGCCGCAGACGCAACAAAGTGTTCAGCCTTGTCCTTACCCGTCCAGCTGTCATTAGCCCAGTGACTACATCCGCTGCAAATAAGCAACGGCCCGATAGCAATAGGTAAAAGTATCCGCATTGGGTAACGTTCCTCAAGGTGTTAAACCATAAAAATAGCATAAAAAAGCCTGGGACCAAGCCCAGGCTTTAAATATAGCGAATTACAGTATACGGCTGATTAAGCGGTCAATTCGAATGCGTCGCAAACGGCGGATAAGTTTGCGGACTTTCACCGGATAATTAGGGATGCTTTCAAGTTCCATATAGTGCGAGACAATTTCGGTATGTTCACGAATATTATCCAACTCTTTCTGACGCTGTACTAACATCTCCTTATTCGGGTCGTGAATAAGGATCGCATTTTCAAGATCAAGCCGCCAGGCGCGTGGATTGAGGTTATTACCCGTGATCAATTGCCAACGATCGTCGACCCAAATTCCTTTGAGATGGTAGCTATTTTCACCATCTTTCCACAATCGGACGATAAGCTGTCCGCTGTCGATAAAACGTTGCAAACGGCCAAGAAAACGACGTAGGTTTATTTCATACAGATAAGGCAGAGCGCCGATAATTTTAAAAGGCTGATCCTGTGGAATATAAAAATCATTTGCCGTTTTATCGCCGACGATAATTTCAACCTGCTTGCCACGACGCAGAAGTCCCATAATATTTCGGGCCAGCAGGGCTGGCATATTAAAATATGGCGTACAAAGCGTCAGTTTTTCATCGGTACTGGCCATCAAATGATAGATGGTACGGTTCAGCTCGTTTTGCTTGCCCAAGCCAACCATCGGCGTAACCGCCAGTTCGTTCTCGGAGGCCGCATCTTGAAAATGATAGCCACAGTCTCGCAAAGTCTGGCGGAATTGGCGGGTCTCGTTTTTGATCTCTGGACTTTTTGGACGATCTTCACGATCCAGACGTTGAACCGCACTGGCGCTAAGCAAAGACTTTTGAATATAGTTGACCATAGTATCGGCCAGCGGGGCATTGCTCAGCAGGTGATAGCGATCGTAGCGGTATTTATCGTGACGATGCAGATAAACGTCATTCAGGCTTGCACCGCTATAAATAACGCGATCATCAACAATGTAGCCCTTGAGATGCAATACACCCAGCGCTTCACGGGTGTTTACCGGCACGCCGTAAACGGGAACCGCAACATCAGGGTTCTCTTTGGCCATTCTGCAATACCAGTCAGCATTGGTGTTGGTCGCAGCTGCACCGATGCGACCTCGCTGTGCACGGTGCCAGTCAACCAGCACGCAAACTTCTAGCTCAGGACGTTGACGCTTGGCTTCATACAGCGCCGATAATACATCTCGCCCGCCGTCATCGTTCTCCAGATACAGAGCAACCAGATAAATCCGTTGGGTGGCGTTGGCGATGACCTCAAGCAGCGTCGAACGGAAATCTGTGGCGCTGTACAGAGTCTGTACAGCATCAACCGATTGGGGGAGTTTAGGCAGTTGGGCAAGATGTTGTTGATGTTTATTTCGTTTGAATTTAGACAACATCACAGTGCGCTTCTTCTCTCTTTAATGAATGGCAATTGCGGCACTCATAGACAAAACAGACCGCACAATCGGTCGATAATACCATTACTCTCATCCGATGTGCGCAAGTTTTGCCTTAGAGGCCGTCTTAAATCTGTAACGCTGCATCATTAAATCTTAAAAACTACAGATTAAAATCGTTTTATTTCGGCAGTTTTTGGCTATTTTGTCCGTCCTGCAATAGCAGGGAAAGGCTAACGATCCCCTCCGACAACTGCACGTCCACCTCAAATCCCAGCTTGCGCGCCAATGCCAACATGCCACGATTGTTTGGCATGGTGATGCCGGCCAAACGATGAATGCCGTGCTCGGTGGTGTAGGCAATCATCTTCGACAGCAATCTTCCTCCCAGGCCAAGTCCTTTGAGGTCAGAGCGGACCAACACCGAAAATTCGGCATCAATATTATCGGGATCTGAAATCGCGCGCGTGACGCCGATAATTTCAATTTCATGCGTTTGCCCGCGCACCGCGACGAAAGCCATTTCACGATCGTAGTCGATTTGGGTCATATTAGCCAAATCCTCATGAGTGAACTCGTTGATCTCGCTGAAGTAGCGGTAATAGAGGTCCTCTTTGGTGACCTTCTGGATGAATGCTTTTAATAAAGGCTCATCTTCAGGCAGGATAGGGCGGAACAGGCAGGGAGAGCCGTCTCTCAGCGTCACTCTTTCTTCAAGCCCCTGCGGGTAAGGTCGAATAGCTAAACGCGCCTGCTGGTCATTTTTATCGGCGCTGAGCTGAAGCGAAACGTCGAGCAGCGTTAACTCATTGCCCGAAGCCAACAGGGGATGAATGGTCAGCTCTTTAATTTCCGGGCAATCAATGATCAAGTTTGATACCTGCACCAGCAAGTGGCTTAGTGCCGGAATATCTAATGGACGCAGCGCATTGCGCTCGCGGATTTTTCCACTCTTTAGCCCCTGAAGAACCAAATAGCGCGCCAATGCCATGTTTAACGGAGGCAGTGCGACAACGGCATGTTGCTCCGGTCGCCACTCTATCCCACCCTCGCTAAGCATAATCAACGGTCCAAAAACGGCATCGTATTGCACTACAATCCGCAGCTCTTGTGCCCCGGGGCGGTTAGCCATAGTTTGTACTAACAAACCATTAATGCGAGCTTGAGGAAATGCCCGCTTTGCCCGTTGGAAAATGGCATCTGCCGCTTGGCTCACCTCATCAGGAGTGCGCAGATAGAGCATTACACCCTGCACTTCGGAGTTGTGGTCAATATCCGGTGAGCGCAGTTTGAGTGCCACAGGATAGCCCACTCGACTAGCAATCTCGACGGCTTCGGCACTGTCGCCAGCGATCCAGGTAGGCAGTACGGACATGCCATAATCTTTAAAGATAGCCCTGACTTCGTGAGTATCGAGTCGGGTGGTTCCGCTGCGCAACGCATCTGCCAGTAGACTGTGTGCCCGATCGGTATTTTTATTCAAATCCAGCGGCAGCGAGGGGGTCTCTTTAAGCTGTTTCTGGTTGCGGCGATATTCAACCATGTGCATAAACGCCGTTACCGCGCCTTCTGGCGTACGGTAGGTCGGCAGACCCGCTTCAGTGAACAATCCACGCGCTTCAACCGAAGAAAACTCACCACACCAGTTAGTCAGCAGCGTAACGCGCTTGCCTCGCGGGTGTTGTTGAATCGCTTCGATAATCCGTTGAGCCGTAGCCGTACCCGGAGAGGCTGCGCTTGGGGCATGAATAACCAGAAGAGCATCATAGTCTTGGCTGTCCAGAAGCGTAGTAAGCACTGACTGATAAAGTTGAGGGTTGGCATCGTCGCGTAAATCTAAGGGGTTTCCTACGACGATATTTTCCGCCAACTGTTCCCGCAGGCGCTGGGCCGTTTCATCACTCAACGAGGCGAGCTTGCCGTTATGGCTTAGTAGCTGATCTAACGCCATTGCCGCTGGAGCCGCCCCGTTGCTGACGATGAGTAAGCGCTCACCTCGAAGTGGTCTCATGTGGCTCAACGTTTCAACCGCCGAGAACAGTTCATGGGTGTCTTGCACACGCAGCAAACCGGCACGTTGAATGGCGGCGTCATAGGCTGCATCCAGACTCAACGGGCTATTGAGCAGCGTTTGTGCCTGCGCACTGCGTCCGCTTTTGATGACTAAAATGGGCTTATTGCGCGATGCACTGCGAGAGGCTGAGAGGAAACGGCGCGCATCGCTCACATGTTCAAGGTAAAGTAGAATGGCACTGGTTTTGCTGTCGCGTGCTAAAAAATCAAGCAAATCATCGATATCTATATCCAGACTATCGCCGAGAGAAATAAAGTAGGAGAAGCCTACGGAACGCTGCTGCGCCCAGTCGAGAATAGTGTTGGCCACCGCCGCAGACTGGGAAATAAAGGCCAGTTTGCCGGGCAAAATAGGCACCGGCGAAAAGCTGGCATTCAGCCCAAGCCAGGGGGCCAGAATCCCCAGACTGTTTGGGCCGAGCAGGCGCATTGCATAGCGTTGGGCGGTGCTTTTGAGCGCGGGGAACTGCTGCTGGTGTGAGGAAAGAACGATCACCGTCTTACAGCCCAGCTCGCCAAGTTGCTCAAGCAGGGCAAGATTTCTGTCGGCGCGGGTGCAAATCACCGCCAGATCGGGCGTCATCGGCAGGCTAGCGACGTTGGGATAAGCCAATACGCCGCACACGGCTTTCCAGGCAGGGGTCACCGGCAGCACTGGCCCTTTGAAGCCGCCGGCCAGCAGGTTACGCATCATCAGATAACCGGCGCGACCGGGCTTATCCGATGCACCGAGTACTGCGATTGATTTTGGTCGTAATAAAGCTTCTAACCCGCGCTGGCTCATCCTGCCTCCTGTTAATTACGTTCCCTCGATTCTAGAGGCTTTCGTCAGAGATTGCTGTGAGTTGATGCACCGGATGATGAGGTTTTCCAGCTAAATATTGCGTACGGAAAAGACTAAACAGTGCCGACATGCTTTCAGATGCCTGAATATCACCCGATTTTTCGAGCAATGCTGCGGCAACCTCTACCGTGCAGTGTTGATCTTCACGCGGCGATTCACGCAGCACATAGCTCGATTTTGCGCTGACATCGAGTGAAAATACCGGCAGTCCATCAAGGTACGGGCTTTTACGGAACATTTTGCGCGCTTCATTCCAGGTACCGTCGAGCATGATAAAAAGCGGCGGTTTGGCGTGGGTCGGCAATTCGGTAAATACCTGACGCGGCGCGTGCGCAAATGAGGCGGGGAACACCACGTAGGGCTGGCGACTCGGGTCTGAAATGGCTGCCAGCAGTGCAGGGTCAACCTCGGTACGCGACCACATAAATGCTTGCGTATCCGGTAAAATATCGGCGATTAACCGCCCAGTATTGCTCGGCTTTAGCGGCTCGGTATCGAACATCACCAGACAGAAACGGCTTTTTGCGCGCTGTGCCTTAACGTGGCTGCACAGGCAGTTGCGTTTGGGTAGCAGACAAGACTGACAGCGGATCACGCGGGAGCCACGAGCTAGATAGGGGCGTGTAGATTTTGCGAGGCGCTGGGCGCGCAAGCGTAGTACGGCATTTTCCGGCATGGGGGATCCTGCAACGGTAAATCGGACTATTGTAATCCGATGCGTCGCACATCGATAGTGCCAGAGTCGGGTTGATAAACGTTGCGATAAAAAATGCGAGGCGTTGTGAAGAAATCAACTGGCCCCTCGACAATGCAGGGGCCGACAACGTCGTTATGCGTTACAATGATTCATTGAGCCATTGATTGAACGGAGCCTTAGGCATGGCGCCGCTCAGCTGATCGACCATTTTTCCCTGGTTGAACACCATAATGGTGGGAATACTGCGGATACGGAAACGCGCACCAAGCTCAGGTTCATCCTCGGTATTCACCTTGATAAAACGGACTTTACCCGCGCGTTCTCCCGCCACGTCTTCAAAAATTGGCGCGAAGTTAACGCAGGGGCCGCACCAAGGCGCCCAAAAATCGATGACGACCGGCAAGTCATCCTGCAGGTATTTATCGAGCGTCGCGGCGGTTGCGTGCACAACCTCACCCTGGAACAACGGGTGACCACAGCGACCACATTTGGCTCCGTCGTCAATACGGTCTTCAGGTAAACGGTTTGTCGCCTGACATGAAGAACAAATCGTATTAATAGTCATAGTCTAGCCTCTGTCATTGAGACCGTATCCCGCCTGCGAAGAAATTGCGGGTGTTCAGGATACGAAGAAATACGGACAATTATGCGGTTTGACAACGATGTGAACAATGCGATTTACCCAATGAATACGATAGTTTTTAGCTTTTGGTCCAAAGCAAGTGGCTTACCACTCAGACATCAGGTAATCTTCGCGCCCAGCGCGTAGGTGGAGAAAATAATGAACGATTCATTCAGTGGCAAGAACGGCAAAGTCAAAGTGATGTACGTCCGCAGTGACGACGACGGCGATAACCGAAATAAAGATCAACGTCCTTCTAACAATAAAGGACGTCCCGGTGATAAAGCTCGCCCGGGTTCCCGTCCCTTTGAAGGTCGCAATAACGAGCGTCGCGGCAGCGATTCCCGTGGCAGTGACTCGCGTGGTCCGGATGCACGTCGCGGTGACTCACGTCCCGCCCGACCCGCTAGCCGACCAGGCCGTGATACTGAAGGCTCAGGTTCATCTTCACCGTGGGAAAATTCCTCACCGTGGAAAACTGTTTCCCGTGCACCTGATGATGAATCAGTACCGGACCACGGTGGCATCAGCGGTAAAAGCTTTATCGATCCCGAGCAGCTGCGTCGTCAGCGTCAGGAAGAGACCCGTGTTTACGGTGAAAATGCCTGTCAGGCGCTGTTCGCAAGCCGTCCGGACTCAATCGTTCGTGCCTGGTTTGTGCAGTCTGTTACGCCGCGTTTTCGTGAAGCGCTGCGTTGGATGGCCGCTAACCGTAAAGCGTATCATGTGGTTGAAGACGATGAGCTGGCGAAAGCTTCCGGCACTGAACACCACGGCGGCGTGTGCTTCCTGATTAAAAAACGTCAGGGTCTGGACGCAGAGACTTATCTGCAAACTGCTCCAGCAAAAGACTGTGTCTTGGCGCTGGAAAACGTCGGCAATCCGCATAACCTCGGCGGTATCATGCGTACCTGTGCGCACTTTGGTATCAACGGGATGCTGGTGCAGGATCCGGCACAGCTGGAATCCGGTGCCGCAGTGCGTACCGCTGAAGGCGGCGCAGAACACGTGAAAGCAATCATTGCCGATAACTTTATCGACGTACTGGCAAACTTCCGTAATGCGGGTTACACCATCGTCACTACTTCCAGCCATAAAGGCACCGCACTCGGTAAAGCCGAACTGCCGGCAAAAATGGTGTTGGTATTGGGTGAAGAAAGTGATGGTTTGTCCGACAGCGCATGGCAGCAGGGCGATCTGAACGTTTCTATCGGTGGCACCGGTAAGGTTGAAAGCCTTAACGTTTCCGTCGCGACCGGCATTTTGCTGGGCGAATGGTGGCGTCAGAATCAAGGCTAATTTCTGCAGTTTGCCGCAATAACCCTGCTTCAATAGTTTTGCTTAAAACGGACGCACATTGCGTCCGTTTTTGTTTTCTGCTATTTCGCTTGTACCTCCGCCGTAGGCAATGTCAGTCCCTGCTGTTGACGATATTCGCCGGGCGTAATGCCTTGAAAACGTTTAAATGCCCTGCCTAAAGTAATCGCCGAGTCATAACCGACGCGTTCTGCAATGGTAGTAAGCGTTAACTGGGGGTGCCGCAGCAGGCAGCGCGCTCGATACATGCGCCACTGGGTCAAGTAGTCTCCAGGCGTGTCTCCGGTTACTGCTTTGAAATGAACGGCAAAAGATGAGCGCGACATTGCCGCCTGAGACGCCAGTGACTGGAGGCTCCAGGGGTAAGCGATGTCATGATGTATTTTTTGGATTACCCCACGTAGTTTTGCGTCTGACAGTGCGGCAATCCATCCCCTCTGAGTCTGCTCACGTAAACAGTGTGCCCGTATTGCCTGCACAAAAAGCACGTCTGCCAGCCTGCTTATCACTATTCTCGAGCCAAGGTTTTTCTCAATCGTTTCTAATGCCAGCAGTTTTAGCGTTGCTTCCAACAGCGGTGAGCGAGTGGCATCGGCAGGGATCGTCACTACCGCAGGCAGTAATGAAAGCAGCGGCTCGGCACCTGAGTTATCAAACGTCAAATAGCCGCAAAGCATGTCCGCAGGTTCGCCGGCTCCCCCAAAACGGCCTTCTTCTCCAGCATTGTCGGCAAAGACCTCCTCGCACCAGCGCGTTGGGCTGGTGGGGGTATCTCGAAGTGAAAATGGCGTATGGGGTTGAACGATAAAACCTTCGCCCTGTTGCAGGAAAATAGGGCAGGCAGCGCCGTCAATCACCAGCCAGCCCGAACCTTCAATCATAAAGCCAAAACGGATAGAAGCACTTTTGACAAAACTCACGCCCCATGGCGCACGCGGCGTGAGGCGAGAGTAGAGCGCGCTTTGCAGGCGCATAGCGGCGAATACGTCGTCGAGAGGATCCATAACAAACTCACTAATGTGGACGATGAGTCAGTAAAAATACTCTTTCAGTCATTCAACGTCCAGGCGTTGGGCATTAAGGTAGAGCAACACTTTAAGCAGGATGAAAGGAAATCGTTATGCAAAGCTATCGTCTTGAGCATTTTGGTCGTATCGAAGGGTTGCACTTGGTCAATGAGGTGCGCCCGGTTCCCGAACACAATCAGGTGTTAATTCGCGTTCGTGCCTGTAGCCTGAACTACCGGGACCTGGCTATTTTGCACGGCACCGGTACGCTTTCGCCAAAACCGGGCCTGATACCGCTGTCGGACGGCGTTGGAGAAGTCGTCGAGGTTGGGGAGAACGTGAGTTTATTTTCCGTCGGCTGTCGCGTGGCGGGTAGCTTTTTTCCCTACTGGTTTGTGGGTCCGCTGGATACCGCCGCGGGCAGAGGTGCCTATGGCACACAGGCTGACGGCTGGCTGACCGAGTACAAGGTTGTTGATGAAGAGGCGCTGGTGTCTATTCCTGATTACCTGTCTTGGGAACAGGCGGCAGCTCTGCCTTGTGCGGCGGTCACGGCCTGGAACAGCCTGCAAAAATCGCGTCCGCTGCAGCCGGGAGAAACGGTGCTGACGCAGGGTACCGGCGGCGTTGCCCTGTTCGCCGTGCAGTTTGCCAAATTGATGGGCGCACGAGTCATTGCGCTGACCTCGAGCGACGAAAAGGCCCAGCTTTTGACCTCGTTGGGCGCCGATAGCGTCATTAATTATCGTCAACATCCTGAGTGGTCGAACAATGTGCGGGAATTGACTCAGGGAGCGGGCGTGGCGAGAGTGGTTGAAATTGGCGGACCGGGTACCCTGAACCAGTCGCTGTTGTCCTGCCAGCCCGGAGGAGAAATTGCTCTGCTGGGATTCGTCGCCAGCGGCGGTCCATCCGTCGATTTTATGACGCTGTTTAAAAGTGGGGCGACGGTGCGTCCTTTTAGCGTTGGCAGCCGTGAAGATTTTATTGCCATGAACCGTGCGCTGAGTTTTAGTGAGCTTCAGCCGGTCGTTGACCGCGTCTTTACTTTTGAACGGGCGATAGAGGCGTGGCGCTACTTCGACAGCCGCCAGCAAATTGGCAAAGTGATTATTTCGATGCTTTGAATCAGCCATTAAAAAACGGACGTCTTAGACGTCCGTTTTTATATTTCAGCGAAGGCATCCGCGCTAGTGCGCGCCGCCTCCATCACCGCCTGCGGTAAACGGTGCACGAGCAAACCACACCAGAATCAGCAACAGAATGAACACACCGCCCGCCGCCCAGAAGACCTCATTGGCGGAGATGATAAGCCCCTGATTGGTTATCTCTCGCGCTATCCAGCCCGACGCCTGCTGGTGGCTCATTCCCAAGCCTTGCAGCTGGGCATAAGTCTGCTGGGTTGCGGGATCAAAGGGCGTAATGCTCTCAGTAAGATGCGCATGATGCAGTGATTCCCGATTACTCCACATGGTGGTGGTTATTGAAGTACCAATCGAACCAGCCAGCGTACGGGTAAAGTTGGACAGGCTCGATGCTGCCGCCATTCGAGAGGGAGGTAGCCCCGACAATATGATGGTTATCAGCGGCATGAAGAAGCAGCCTACGGCAAAGCCCTGTACAAACTGCGGCCATGCCGATGCACCAAAGTCCATTCCCGGCTCAAATGTATAAGCACGCCAGTAAAAGCACACTGCATACATAATGAAGCTGAAGGTCACCAGCCAGCGCATGTCCAGCCGGTGGGCAAATTTACCGATAATCGGCGACATCAGAACCGGCAGGATCCCGACCGGTGCTGACGCCAGACCCGCCCAGGTTGCGGTATAGCCAAATACCTCCTGTAATAGCTGCGGCAAAAGAACGATAGAGCCGAAGTAGAGCATGTAGGCCAGACTGATACACAGCGTACCGATAGTGAAGTTTCGCGATTTAAACAGCGATAAATCGACTATCGGGTTTTCATCGGTCAACTCCCACACGATAAGGAACGCTATGCACACCACGGCGACAATGGTTAGGGTTATTATCTCCGGCGAGTTGAACCAGTCCAACTCTTTTCCTCGGTCGAGCATCACCTGCAAACAGCCGATCCCCAGCACCAGCAGCACTAATCCCACACTGTCGATTGGCCTGATTTGGGTCTCAGTCTCTCGCCCTTTCAGGGTTCTCAGCGTCAGCAGCACCACCACAATACCGATAGGAATGTTGATAAAGAAGATCCATCCCCAGTGGTAGTTATCACTGATGTAGCCGCCCAGGATCGGGCCGCATATCGGCGCCACGATAACCGTCATCGACCACAGCGCCAGCGCGGTACTTCGTTTGGCGGGAGGGTAGTTGTTTAGCAGCAAACTTTGCGATAGCGGAATAAGTGGACCTGCCACCAACCCCTGAATAACGCGGAAGAAGATAAGCATTTCGAGGCTGTTTGAGATACCACACAGCCAAGACGCGAGGGCAAACAGCCCTGTCGCCCAAAGAAATAGCCTGACCTCACCGACACGCTTTGCCAACCAGCCGGTGATCGGGATCGAGATGGCGTTGGCCACCCCGAACGAGGTAATGACCCAGGTACCTTGAGAGTTTGATGCCCCCAGGTTACCGGCGATCGTCGGGATCGCCACGTTGGCAATGGTCGAGTCCAATACCTGCATAAAGGTGGCCATAGCCAGCGCCACCGTCATCCAGGCGAGGGGCGCGCCTTCCAGCGGTTTTCTAGCAGCCACGATGACCTCCGAAGCACTTAGCCCGCATTAGCATTGATAACGTCATTAATAATGGCGTCAACCGGAGCCAGATTTAAGGTCAGCGCAGATGTCTGATAAAGCGGCGTTGTACGGACTTTATCCGACAAAATCAGGCCATCAAGATTTTGAGTATCTACCGTGACCAGCGTAGAAAGCCCGATGCGCAGCGGATGCTGTTTCACTTCGTTGGCATCAAGCTCGATACGAACCGGCAGGCGCTGAACCACTTTGATCCAGTTACCGGTGGCGTTCTGTGCTGGCAGCAGGGAGAACGCGCCACCAGTACCCATGTCCATGCCGACCACTTTACCGTGGTACACCACGTCATCGCCGTAGATATCACTGACAACGGTCGCCGATTGGCCGATGCGCATATTCGCCAATTGAGTCTCTTTAAAGTTGGCATCTACCCACACGTTGGTGGCAGGCACAACGGCCATTAGCGCGGTGGCGGTGTTAATTTGCTGGCCGACCTGCACGCTGCGGCGCGACACATAGCCGTCAACTGGGCTGACAATTTTTGTACGCTGTAGGGCTAACCAGGCATCACGAACCTGTGCGGCGGCCTGCAACACCTGCGGCTGTTGGTCAACCGGAGTATTAAGGACCATCGCCTGATTGGCGTTGAGTTGCTGAACGGCGACTTCAAGCTGTGCCTTGGCGCTGTCAACGGCATCATGGGCGTGTTGTAACTCTTCACGACCGATAGCGTCTACCTGTCCCAACACCACGCGGCGTTTCAGGTCTGCCTGCACCTGATTAAGCTGGGTCTGGCGCAGCGTCACGTTGGCCTGATACTGCTTGCTGTTAATAATCAGCTGATGCGTTTGACGCACGCTGTTGGCCAGTGCGGTCTTGGCGCGCTCGAATGCCTGCTCGGCGTCCGTCGGATCCAGAACGACTAGCGTGTCACCTTTTTTAACGTAATCGGTACTGTCGAAATTGACGTCGGTGACGCTGCCTGAAACCTGCGCCATAATCTGCACCTGGTTACCCGCGACATAGGCATCGTCAGTATCTTGGAAGTGACGCAATACCAAAAACCAGTAAATCAAATAGGCAATGGCAATAATGATAAAAATGCCGGTCAAGACGAGCAACGCCACTTTCCGCGATCTCTTTTTCTTATTCACTGGTGGCGGGGTCGGTTGTTGAACTTCCGCGTTTGCGCTCATGATTTTCTCCACGCTGGGTCTTGTTATTATGCTTTAGTGTCCGCTGCAGGGGCCTGATAACCGCCACCCAACGCACGAATTAAACCGATTTTCGCCTGCAAAACATTACTGGCGGCGGTCAGAGCGGCCTGCTGCTGTTGTAATAGCGCAGCCTGGCTGGTGAGGAGCTGATCGCGTCCGATAGTGCCAGCGGAATAACGAGCACTGGCAACGCGATAAACGTCCTGCAGGGATTTTTCTGCTGACAGCGACTGCTGCAGTTGCTGAGTCGTGCTTTTTTGCACGGTTATCGCATCGGCAGTTTGTTGAATTGCATTCAGCAACGTCTGGTTATAAGACTCAACGGATTGGTCATACAGCGCCGACTCTTCACCTAATTTGCTGCGCAGCGCGCCTGCGTGGAATATTGGCAGTGAAATAGCCGGGGCGAGGTTCCAGGCCTGGCTCGCGGCTTCAAGCAGGTTCGGACTGGTACTGCCGTAGTTTGTGGTGCTTAAACCGGCAAAAGCGCTGATCGACAGGCTTGGATAGAAATCTTTTTTCGCGGCGGCAATGCGCTGCGAATAGGACTCAACCAGCTCACGCTGTGCCACGATATCCGGACGCTTGCCCAGAATATCTATCGTCAATTCACCTTTGGGAGCCAACACGTCGTCACCCGGCAGCGCCACAGGACGCAGATGATTCATTGCATCCGGGCCCTTGCCGGCCAAGGCGGCCAACTGATGTTTCTGTTGGTCAATCTGCGACTGGAGTTCAATAATCTGCTGTTTGGCACCGTCGGCCTGAGCCTGCGTCTGCTGCGGAATATCTATTCCGTAGACGCCGGCCTGATACTGCGCTTTTCGCAGATCGGCTAAATGTTGGTTGTTGTCGACCTCCTGCTGCAGCACCTGTTGCACGGCATAGTTGGCCTGCAGTTGGTAATAGGTCGCCACCACCGAACTCGACAGGGAAAGTGCTGCCTGCGCCTGTTCCGCACGCGCCGAATCTACTTGGGCCTTCGCGGCATTGACCTGATTACGGTATTTACCCCACCAGTCAAATTCGTAGCTGAGGTTCAGCCCCAGATTATTCGTGGTTTCGTACACTGGGCTAGCAGGGTATCCGCCGAGGAACGGCTGATAGGTATTCTGGGAGATCTTTTGACGGTTGCTTGAGGCATTCAAGTCAACATAAGGACCATTGGCCGCATTGGTTTCGCCGACAACGCTTTGAGCTTCGCGCACGCGCGCGGCTGCCTGGCGTAAAGACGGCGAATTCTGCAGAGTTTCGGTCATTAAACTGTCGAGCTGCGAATCGTGAAGACCTCGCCACCACTGTGGGCTGATAGCCAAAGAGCTGACTTTTGGCTGTGTCAGATTCAGCTGCTGGTTATCCAGCAGCGTGGACTGAGGCGCAATATTATTGCTGGAGGCACAACCCGCCAATAATAAGACAGCAAACAGCGGCGTAAATCTCCAGCTGACGTGAAGAGACATGGATTAATTACCTGAACAAATAATCGGTTATGAAATCGAGTTAGCGTCCATCTGGTCGAGGCGTGTCAACAGTTTGCGCGTAAGCGTTTCTAACTGTTTTTGTTCTTCGATGTCCAAAGTAGACCAGAGTAAATGCAAACTTTTGTGCTGAGGTGGCAACAGTTGCTGAATAAACGCTTCGCCGTCTGCAGTCAGGTGCAAGTGCAGGCAACGACGGTCGTTATCGCTCTCACGTCTTTCAATCCATCCGCGTTTTTCTAACTCATCGGCAATACGCGTCGCATTGGTGCGAGACGACCCCAGCGCAGCACTCAGTTCAGAAGGCTGGATACTGTGCGATTCCCGAGCATCGAGCGTGATCAGCGCCATAAATAGCGTTTCGTTGATCCCCTGCGCTTTCAGCATTTTATTTCTGTTTTCCAGCAGCTTACTGTGCATGTGCATACACAGTCGGGTGAGCAGGATTTCCTGATAAGGGAAATCTTTCTGCTTTTTAGCGCGGAAATTTAACATGTGTTCAATAGGTGCGAATGAACTTTCCATCGTGAGAAACCTCATTAGTTACAATTGAGATAGTAACCAGTGTAATTAATAATGTAAATGTCATAAGCCATTAAATAGTTAGCTATTCGTGTGGTTTCATGACGGTTGAAGGTGAAGAATTTTTTCATAGCGAACAGGATTAAGTGTTCGCATGGGTAAAACATTGCGACGCCGCCCAATCGATTGCGTAGTCGTCAACACTCGGCGGGCAATGGCGTAAATCAAGGTGGAGAAAAACAGACGATTACGTAGGGGAGAATCAGTGACTGCCACACGAAGCCCAGAAAAAAAAGAGACGGGTAGAGAGCCACGGATGTCTGGCTCGCGGTTAAATACGCTCTTTACCAAGGCGTAAACACCCGGTTCTGAAGAATTTTCTTGGGTTGTGTCGCTATACATAAGAGGTTTGCTGCTAAATAAAAGCAAAATGTTTCGTTAGCGTATAATTTATGGAAAAAATAATATCAGACTGTTAGTAATCTTTATACCCTTTGGTTCAAAAAAAATATCTTGCAAAATTATTTGCATGCTAATGAGGGGCGTGACCATCACGCCCGTTATACTTTTAGGCGATTTTATGTTTATGTCCGAAGAGCCAGATAACCAGATTGATTAGGCAAAACGCCGCGCCAGCCGCACAGACGCCATTCCATCCTGCCATTTCAAAGGCGGACGCCGAGACCAGCGACCCCACCGCACCGCCGATAAAATAAGTGGTCATGTAGCCCGCCGTCAGTCGGTTACGCGCTTCCGGCATCGATTTATAAATCACACTCTGGTTAGTGATATGTACGCCCTGAACGCACAGGTCGAGCACGATGATGCCGATAATCAGGGAAATAACAGAATGCTGGCCGTAAACAATAGCTATCCAGGAAAGCAGCAGCAGAATCAGACCGCCGGTGGTGGTCAGATGGGCTTTACCTTTATCGGCAAGATGTCCGGCGCGGGTGGCGGCAAGCGCACCGGCGGCGCCAACCAAGCCAAACAGTCCAATCACGCCTTCGGAATACCCAAAGTTAGGCCCTGCGAGCAGGAAGGCCATCGACGTCCAGATAATGCTGAAATTGGCAAAAACGAACATCCCAAGCAGGGCGCGGGTACGCAACACCGGTGTGAAGAAGAACAGGGTGAAAATCGATTTCATCAGTTGGAGGTAGTTTAGATGCGTTTCCTGCTTGTGGCGAGGCAGTGCGCGCCACAGTACCAGCGCCATCACCACCATCAGCACACTGGCAACCCAATAAACTGTGCGCCAGCCACCGAGCGAGGCCAGCAGGCCTGCCACGGTCCTTGCCAGCAGAATACCCAGCAGCAGGCCTGACATGATCATGCCCACGATTTTACCTCGGCGCTCCGGTTCGGCGAGGGTCGCCGCCAGTGGCACCAATACCTGAGCCACCACGGAAAAGAGTCCGGTCAGCGCGGTGCCTATCAGCATCATCGTAATCGACGTTGAATTGGCGGTAATCAGTAATCCGGCGGCCGACAGCAGGGTCATCACCACGATCATCGTTCGACGTTCGAACATATCGCCGAGCGGCACTAAAAACAGCAAACCGAACGCGTAGCCGAGCTGGGCGGTCGTGACAATAAATCCAGCCTGATTGACCGACAGATGAAAGGCGCGGGCGATGGTTTCCAGCAACGGTTGGGCATAATAGTTGCTAGCGGCGGCCAGTCCGGTGGCAACGGCCATCAGCAGGATAAGACCCGGACTGAGTACCGGAGCGGACTTTTTCGCAGCTGTTTGAGCTGAAGTTGTCATAAGATTTATTTCTTTTAAAGGGAAAGATTTAAGGGATTTCGGGGTGAGTATCTGTTAATTAAAAGTAATAAACCAATGTATAATTACCATCCCAACTATCTCATTTCGAGATGACTAAATGAATCTAAAGCAGATCCGCTTTGCGCTGGCCGTTGCTCAGGAACAGAATTTCACACGGGCCGCAAAACGCTGTCATACCGTGCAATCCGCTTTGAGTCACCAGATAGCCAAGCTTGAAGAGGAATTAGGCAGTCAGCTATTCGAACGTACCTCAAGAAAGGTCGAGCTTACCGCTGCCGGGCGAGCATTTTTGGTGCCAGCCGAGCAGTGGCTGGCCGCGCATAATCATTTGCTGGATACCATGGAAGCGCTGAAAGGGGAGCTTGGCGGCACCCTAACGGTTGGAACCATATCAACGCTGAATACGATTGATCTTATTGGGCAGCTCGCGCGTTTTAATCAGCGCTATCCTTTGGTGAATATTCGCTTGTACGTCGCGATGAGTGAAAAACTGGTGGAGGACATTCAGCAATCGCGAACCGATGTTGCCTTTGTGGGTCTGTGGCCCGGTGACAAGGAGAGGCTGGCGATGCCACATAAGCTGTTGAGCGACGAACCGCTGGTGGCGATAGTGAGCCGAGAACACCCGTTTGCCGGTCGTGAGCGCCTGCGTTTATCTGAACTCTCTCAGGTGCCTCTGGTCGATTTTTATCAGGGTTCCGGTGCCAGAAGGCAAACCGACAAAGCTTTTTTGGCCGAGGGCGTGACGCGGCATGTCAGTTTTGAAATTGACCATATTGAGTGGTTGGAAAATATCGTGCGTAAATCGCTGGCAGCGGGCATTGTGCCACTATCGACGGCTGAACATGCCAAGGGATTGGTATCTGTCCCGATTGACAGTGCGATTCGACGTCAGGTGTTTTGCGTCTGGCAGCACAGCCTGTCGGCGGTCGCTGAGCGGTTCATGGCGTTCTCTCAGGAAGAGGGTAGAGTTAGCGCCTAGCTTGCCGGATGCTGCATAAAAAAGGGGCAACAGAAAGACCTGTCACCCCGTATTCAACGATCAGCTGATGTTAAGTCTTATTTTGCTGCCGCAGCGGCTTCTTTCACCCAACCGTCAAACGTAGCCTGGTGGGCTTTGATCCAGCCGTTAGTCTGCGCTTCAATGTCTGCTTCAGAACTCTGACCGTTGTGCATCGCGGCGTTTTGCGCATTGATGTCTGCCAGCGGCAGTTTCATGATAGCAAACAGCTTGGCAGCAGCCGGGTTAGCCTGTGCCCATTTCAGGTTAGCGACAATGTGCATCGTGCTCACCGGGAAGCCATAGTTTTTGCCATTAGGCAGTTTGGTATCGGCATTTTTCTGACCCGGGATCACTGAGAATGGCACCTGCAGCCAGACGGTGTCTTTACCCGGGATAAGCACATTACTCACCCAGTAAGGCGTCCAGGTGTAATACAGGATCGGTTTGCCTTCTTTATAGCGAGTAATGGTGTCGGCAATCATCGCCGAGTAGTTACCCTGATTGTGCTGCACGGTATCGGTCAAACCGTAGTCTTTGATTTGCTCGTTCAGCGCCGTTTCACAACCCCAGCCCGGCGTACAGCCAGTCAGATCGGCTTTACCGTCGTTATTGGTATCAAACAGCTTGGCGATTTTTGGGTCTTTTAGCTGTGCAATATTGGTGATGTGGTATTTATCGGCGGTTTTCTTGTCGATCAAATAGCCCTGAGCCGCGCCGGTCACGTAGGTTCCTTCACGATAGAACTTTTTGCTGCCGCCGGCGGCTTCGTACATGTTGTCGTGCAGCGGCTTCCAGTTGGCGGCCATAAAGGTGCCATCACCCTCAGCGATGGTGGTGTATCCAACGTTGTAGTCAACTTCACGAATAGGCTGAACGGTGTAACCGAGTTTTTCGAGCGCCTTGTCAACCAGCAGCGTTTGGAAGGTCTCTTCACTGATGGTGCTCTGGATTGGCGTCACGGTCACGCCTTTACCCGGCAGATCGGCGGCAAAGGTGGACGCTGCGCTGAAGGTCGTCAGGGCGGCAACCGCCCAGAGGGATTTCTTGTTCATCATGGTTGATTCCTTTTTTATTTTTTGGCCGCAGCGGTCGCGGTGTTAATCCAACCGTCAAAGGTTGCCTGATGCGCTTTGACCCAGCCATCGACCTGTTGCTGGATATCCTCAGCCGAGGACTCGCCGTTGTGCATACGCATGTTTTGGGCATTCACGTCGGCCAGAGGTAATTTCATGATGGCAAACAGTTTTGCCGCCGCCGGATTGGCCGCTGCCCACTGCTTATTGGCAACAATATGTTCTTCATTCACCGGGAAACCGTAGTTCTTGCCGTTAGGCAGGGTGGTATCCAGGTTTTTCTGGGAGCCCGGGTTGGCCGAGAAGGGTACCGTTAGCCAGACCACGTCTTTACCCGGTTTTAGCACGTTGCTGACCCAGTAAGGCGTCCAAGTGTAGTAAAGCACCGGTTTGCCCTGCTGATAGCGGGCCAGCGTATCGGCCATGATTGCCGCATAGTTGCCGGAGTTTTGCTTAACCGTATTGGCCAAGCCGTAGGCTTTGATCTGAGTTTCAATGACTTCGCCACAGCCCCATCCCGGCTCACAGCCGACCATATCAGCCTTACCGTCACCATCGGCATCAAACAGTTTGGCGAGCTTCGGATCTTTTAGCTGCGACAGGTCGTGAATGTGGTATTTATCGGCCGTTTTCTTGTCGATGAGGTAGCCCTGAGCAGCACCGGTAATGAACGTGCCCTGACGGTAAAACTTCTTGTCCCCCCCGGCGGCGTTAAACATGTCGGTTTGCAGCGGATCCCAGTTCACGGCCATGTAGGTGGAGTCACCGCTGGCAATCGCGGTATAGGCCACGTTGTAATCGACCTCACCGGTTTGCTGAACGTCATAGCCCAGCTTGGTCAGCGCGCGGTTAACCAGCTCAGTCTGAAACGATTCTTCAGCGAGGGTGCTTTGCAGCGGTTTAACCACCACGCCTTTGCCAGGCAGGTCTGCTGCCATAGCCTGTGAACTTACCAGCACGGTGAAAGCCAGAGTGACCATGCCGCGGTTACGTAATTTATGGGTGTTATTCATCGGTATGTTCCTCAAGCTTTTTTAATGAAAGGTTTGGTTAACAGACCGATAGGACCATGAGCATACCAACGGGTAATGCCTTTGCTGCGACGGTCGCGGCCTAATGCCTGCGTCAGACGGTCGAGAATAATGGCGAGAATAACAATACCTACCCCACCAATCGACGCCAGACCCATGTCAAGACGACCGATCCCGCGCAGAACCATTTGACCCAAACCGCCGACCGCAATCATGGAGGCAATCACCACCATTGACAGCGCCAGCATCAGCGTCTGGTTAATACCGGCCATAATGGTCGGCATTGCCAGCGGCAGCTGAACTTTAAACAACAGCTGGCTTGGGCTGGAGCCGAACGACTCGGCGGCTTCTATCAAGTCTTCGGGTACCTGATTGATACCCAAAATCGTCAGGCGCACGATAGGCGGCAGGGCGAAGATGATGGTGACCACTACGCCCGGAACGTTACCGATACCAAACAGCATCACGATAGGCACCAAATACACAAACGCCGGCGTCGTCTGCATGGCATCGAGCAGGGGACGAATAATTTTGGCTGCACCTTTGCTGCGGGCCAACCATATGCCGAGCGGCAGTCCTATCAATACGCAGAAGAACAGCGAGGTGAGCACGAGCGCCAGTGTGACCATCGCCTGTGACCACGCGCCAATCGCACCGATAATCACCAGCGACACCAGCGTAGTAACGCCCATGCCGACCCCGGCCATTTGCCAGGCGATCAGCGCAAAGATGATGATGGCTAAGGGTGCAGGCAGGGACTCAAGGCCGTGCTGGAAGCCGCTCAGAACGAAATCTACCGGTACGCGGATCCCTTGAAAAACAGGACGGAAATGTGAAACCAGCGAGTCGATCCCGTAGGTTACCCAGCGGTCGAGCGGGATCAGCGTGTTGTGAAACGGATCGAGAATATTAAAATGCTGGTGCTGCTCTGGTGCCACGTTCAGCCAGCTGTCGGCGCTGGGCGCACTTTGCGCCGCGGCGTGATGTGCGGCATCCGGCGTGCTGGTGGCCGCATCGCTACCGCCCCAAGGGTCACTGCTGCCTGCGCTGCTTGAAGCCGAATCAGCAGGGGCTGGGGCTTGTGTGGCGGCATCGCTGCTGCCACTGGCCCATGGATCGTTGGCGTCGGCGGCCTGTGCGGCCTGCGCGTGCTGTGCGATATGAAGATTAGTCGAAGAACTGGTTAACTGTTGACTCATTCTGATGTCCCCTCTTTATCCAACGCCTGAAGCAGCATGGCCTTGGAAATAATACCGATATAGTTGTTCTCTTCGCTGACGACGGGCACCGCACAGGGTGCGGCCGCCACCTGAGAAATCAGTTCGCTGAGCGGCATGTCTGCCGGTACCGGAGCCGGTAATTCCAGCAAGGCACTTTCCAGCGGTTGATTCTCTTTAAGCGCACGTTTCAGAGAATCTGCCGACACAACGCCGATAAATTTCTGTCCACGCTCAAGGACATAACCATATTCGCGGTCTTCATCTTCAAGCAGCTTCAGAGCGGCACGAGGACCAAAACCAGGGGTCTTGCGGATAAGCGTCACCGGACGACGGCGGGCAATATCTTTGGCGCTGAATACCTGACTGATATCCACGCCGCGGAAGAAAGTGCGCACATAGTCGTTGGCCGGGTTGTTAAGGATCTCTTCCGGCGTGCCGACCTGCACCACTTCGCCGCCCTGCATAATGGCGATACGGTCGCCGATGCGCATGGCTTCATCGAGGTCATGAGAAATAAACACGATAGTGCGCTGATGCTGAGCCTGCAGTTTTACCAACTCATCCTGCATTTCTGTACGGATCAGCGGGTCAAGCGCCGAGAACGCTTCATCCATCAGGAGAATGTCTGGGTTATTGGCCATAGCGCGAGCCAGACCCACGCGTTGACGCATACCGCCTGACAGTTCATCGGGGTAAGAGTGGGCGTAGTTTTCCAGACCGACTTGGCGCAGGGCATCAAGCGCCTTGGCGTTACGCTCACCTGTGGGTACACCGGCCAGCTCCATACCAAAGGCGGTGTTATTGAGCACGGTAAGGTGTGGCATGAGGGCGAAAGACTGGAAAACCATGCTGATTTTGCTTCTACGCACCTGGCGCAGTTTTGATTCAGATATTTTGGCAATATCTTCACCATCAATCAGCACTTCCCCACGGGTTGGTTCTATCAGACGATTGAGAAGGCGTACCATGGTGGATTTTCCGGAACCGGAAAGCCCCATGATGACAAAAATCTCGCCTTCTTCAATGGCCAGACTGGCGTTTTTCACACCAAGTGACAGACCCGTTTTCTCGAAAATCTCTTCCTTTCCTTTGCCGGAATCAATCAGCTTAAAGGCTCGCTCAGGGTGCTCGCCGAAGACTTTATATAAGTTCTTAACTTCGATTTTAATTGCCATGCAATTTTTCGTTCCCTTGGTCGTATTTTAAATACTGTTATTTGAATGCGTGCTATAGAAAATTTCCTGTAAACAGAATATCAAGCGGTCTATACCCTAACACACTAGAAATCTGAGACAAGTCTCAAGCTTCGGCGAGAGGAATTAGGACGAGTCCAATTATTATCTCAAATTATTGGCCTGAGGCCTTGTCCGTTAAGGGATATTTGCGGTTGAGGTAGGCTAATTATTATTTGTCATATTTATAACGTAAACGGAACTATTTTAGGCCATTTTAATTGATTTTAAATAATAAAATCTACATGTTAAGTTATTGTTTTTAATGTGTTTGTGTCGCGCTATTTGATTTAATTTTTTACAGTGTAAATAACTGTAATGTGAAAATTTCAAGATATTGCGGGGATGGGCGGGAATAGGCGTGTTAATAGGCCGTGTTGTGGGGATGGGAAATGCCTGGAAAGCGGGCCGTTGAGTCACTGAAATAGGTATTTTAATGCCGATTTTTTTCATGAAAATACGCCACTATTTTATGGCGTTTTCAGGAGAATTAGCTTTCCGATACAGGCGTCTCGGATGGCCAATATTGCCGTACTGCATCTCAACCATTATGAACGCCGTTTCGACGCAATACTCCAGATATCGGCGACCAGTCGTTTTACTGATGCCCACCTGCTCTACCACCTGATCTACCGACCAATTTCTCTCCGGTTCACTGATGAAAACCTGCTTCACCAGCTCCAACGTATTGGGTTCTATGCCTTTGGCCAGCGGTGTTTCCGGCTGTTCGCTGCCGGGCAAATTAAACAGCTTGTCGAGGCTCTGCTGATCCAGTGTTTTCACATGACGCAGGCTTTGCGCCAACTGCAGAAATCGCGTCAGCGAACTTTGTAGACGATGAAACGAAACCGGTTTGATAATGTAATCAAAAGCGCCCGCCCGCATCGCCTGACTACAGGTCACCATATCGCTGGCGGCGGTGATGAAAATAACCGAACAATCCATGCTCTTGAGCAGCGAAGAGTTGATGAGTTCAATGCCTTGACCGTCGGGCAAAAAGTTGTCGAGCAGCACCAGACGCGGCCGATAAAGCTCGAGCAGCTTTTTGGCCTGTGCCAGCGTTGGCGCAATGCCTACTACGCGCAGGTTAAAGTTTTGCTCGATGAATTCACGGTGCAGAAGGGCGAGATGGCTTTCATCCTCGACGATCAGCACGTCCATGGCACTGTAGTTATTCATAATTGTTATCGTTATTCACAGTAGAGAGTCATCTTGCGGGTTCCTGGGAGTCAATGGCGACGGCTCGTCTAAATAGGGGATAAACACCGAAAATACGGTGCCGCGTGGGCGATTATCCGAGATTTCAATCATCCCCTGCGCCTGACGGACGTAACTTGCTACCACATAAAGGCCGATACCATGTTCACAACCGATGTGCTCAGAATGGCTAACAGCCTTGCTGCTGACGCCCTGTTCAAACAGCAGCGGGCGCAGCTTGTCGTCGATACCTGCTCCGCAATCGGCAACCTCGATAATCAGCTGGTCTTTGCTTTGGGTCAAATAGAGTTCCACCGGCGCGTGCGGTGCATCAACTTTCAGCGTGGCTTCCACCGCATTATCGAGCAGATTACCGACTATCGACATTAGCTCATTTTCGCTAAGCGCGGAGGGTATTTGGCTTACCCCACAGGCAGGGTCAAAGTGTAACTCAACGCCTTTTTCTTTGGCGCTAACGAATTTACCCAGCAGCAGGCCGCACAGCGCGGGTGACTGAAAACGCTGCGAAACAAAGTCCAGCACCGCCTGAGCGCCCGCAGACTGCGCCTGAATGTATTTCAGCGCCTCGTCATAGCGCTGCATTTGCAGCATTCCGGCCAGCGTAGCGGTCCAGTTGAGCTGCTCGTGGCGCATAATGCGCAGATTGTCGGCGTAGCGTGTCACCTGACTTAGTTGGCTGCTCAGGGTATTAATGTCGTTTTTATCACGAAAACTGAACACCCAGCCGTGCAGCGCCGGTGCGGGAAGCTCTATCGGCACGCGGTTGACGATAACCTGCCGCTGATTAAAGAGTGCAATCTCGTCGTGGCGTTCACCCAAACGCTTGTCGGAGGTAAAAAAGTCATCTGGCGTAGCGATAACGTCCGTGAGGTTCTGCCCAATGAGTTGCTGTTCCGGCAGCGTTAAGCCCAACAGCTCGCGCGCCGCACGATTGATGGTCAAAATATGCAGACGATCGTCAATGGCGATCACCCCCTCATAAATGGCCTCCATCAGTGCTTTCTGCTGACGCACCAGCATCGCTATCTCGCGGGGTTCGAGCCAAAACATCTGCTTCTTAAGATTCTTGCTAAACAGCCATGAAAAGCCAAACAGCGCCAGCAGTAGCAGACCGCCAAAAAACAGCGCCTGAGCCAGCTGTTTTAACGTAATTTCATCAATGTACGAGGTAAGATACCCCACGGACACAATGCCAATCACCTGATGATGGGCATCCAGAATCGGCGCCTTGCTGCGCAGCGAAACACCAATTCCACCCTGACGAATCGAAATAATGGTTTTACCGGCCAACACTTCACCGTTATCACCGCCGACCATCGGATGATTAACGCTTTGCGGCTGACTGGAATGATAAAGATGAATCTCATGTTTATCGCCAATAACAATATAGCTGGCATCGCTGTGCTGGCTCAGTGGGTCCATCAGTCGCGCGATACCGACGGTGTCGCGTGCAGCAACCCGTGTCGATAATTCGGGGATCAGCGCAATCTCGCTGGCCTGAACTTTGGCGCGATTGCCTAAATCACGGTGCATTTGCTTATCGACAATATGGAACACAAAAGTGCCGAGCAGCACCAACAGCAAACAGGAAAAAGCCACCAGGCAGAGAAATAATTTTATTTGGAAACTCAGTTTTACTCTCATGCACCAGACCTGACTTTTTGAAGGGGTAATTCTCGGTTTTACTAAAAAAACGCTAAAAATTATATGATTATTAACATTAACTCCATAAAAACCATTATAACCTTTAACACTGCGGTTTTAATTTGAGTACTGTCACAGCCCGATGCCCCCATGATTTCTATTCTCTTTCCTAATACCAACAAGAAATAAGAAAGAGGTCATGGCCATGAGCACAACCGATGATTCTTACATTGTCGTAAAAGAAAAAGATCCTGTGGCAAAGGAGCTCGCCGCTGCCCGTCATACCGCGGCTAAAACTGCCCTGCGCGACAAATGGTGGCGCGTACTGGATAATTACAAGGTCGGCATTATTCCTCTGCCATTCTTTGTTCTGGCTGGCGTTCTGATTCTGCTTGACTGCCTGAGTGGTAAACTCCCCAGCGACATTGTCGTCATGGTGGCTACGTTGGCCTTTTTCGGCTTTGCCTGCGGCGAGTTTGGCAAAAGGCTGCCGCTGTTGGGGAAACTCGGTGCGGCGGCGATTTGTGCCACCTTTATCCCCTCGGCGATGGTGCATTACGGACTGTTACCCGACGTAGTCGTTGAATCAACCACTAAGTTCTACAAGTCGACCAACATTCTCTACCTTTATATCTGCTGCATTATCGTCGGCAGCATCATGAGCATGAACCGTCAGGCGCTGATCCAAGGTTTCCTGCGTATTTTCGTGCCGATGCTGTGCGGTGAAATCGTTGGCATGCTGGTGGGCATGGCGGTGGGTATGGCCATGGGACTTCCGCCATTCCAAATCTTCTTCTTCCTGATCCTGCCGATCATGGCCGGTGGCGTCGGAGAAGGGGCGATCCCGCTGTCGATGGGCTATGCGGCAATCTTGCATATGGAACAGGGTGTGGCGTTGGGTAAAATCTTGCCTATCGTGATGCTTGGCGGACTGACCGCCATCGTGCTGGCCGGTATTCTTAATCAGATAGGGAAACGCTACCCGCATTTGACCGGTGAAGGCTCGCTGATGCCCGCCAAGAAGGGCGCTATCGCTAACGGCAATGACGAATTTGAAGGCACCCCAGGCGTCAACGCTTTGGCTTGCGGTGCGCTGCTCGCTATTCTGCTGTATATGGTCGGCATGTTGGGACAGCGGCTGATTGGCCTGCCTGCCCCCGTCGGTATGCTGTTTGCTGCGGTAGCGGTGAAGCTGGTGCACGGTGTTTCACCGACCATTCAGCACGGTTCCATGGCGGTCTATAAGTTTTTCCGCACCGCAGTGACTTATCCGATTCTGTTTGCCGTGGGTGTGGCTATTACGCCTTGGCAGGAGCTGATGGATGCCTTCACGATTCAAAATCTGGTGGTGATTGTCTCAACCGTTTGTGCACTGGTGGGGACCGGCTTTATCGTCGGCAAAAAAATCGGTATGCACCCGATAGACGTGGCGATTGTTTCCTGCTGCCAAAGCGGACAGGGCGGTACGGGTGATGTGGCCATCCTGACCTCGGGTAACCGTATGACATTAATGCCGTTTGCACAGATTGCGACTCGAATTGGTGGCGCGATTAACGTCTCGATTGGTTTGTTAGTATTGGCGAAATTCTTCTCGTAAGCACTCAAAGCCCTTGCCTTGCAGTGCCTAGGCAGGGGTTATCCTCTCACTATTTTCGATAATCCGCACATTTCAGCCCACCGTAATCGCTACCTGCTCAACTCACCTCGAGATTTTTCTCCATAATGAATCCATAAGTCTGATTCTAAAGGGCTACATTCCCGTCAGTTTATTTCTTATTATTTCTAAATATTACCGAAAGTAATTACTCAAGTGAAAGAGGTCGATTTTCTTCTCTGTTTCGCAAGGATGAATTTTTACTATAAATGGATCAAAATAATGAATATAAAAAATCGAACTTTATTATCTCTAGTCATCGGTAGCCTTTGTGCGGGCGCTGCACCTACTGCCTTTGGTCACGGAGCATTAGTCAGTCCACCAGCACGCCAGGTTGCCTGCATAGACTCAGGTATGGCGGGTAACTGTAAAAAAGCCTCAGCAGACAGTAATGACGGTGGACAATCAATTTACACATGGCAAGAGCTGACGGGTTTTGTTTACGGTAATCACAGTGCAGCAGAGGCCAGAAAGGCTATCCCTAGCCATCTTATTTGCTCCGGCACTTCTAAAGGATCTGGATTCAGTCAGCCTAGCGCAGATTGGAGGACCACAACGATCACACCGAATAACAACGGTAAGGTCACGATGCGTTATGGCTATACTCAGCCACACGACGTTTCATGGATTGAATTCTACATCAGTAAAAAAGGGTTCAATCCGGCTGAGAAAGCATTAGGCTGGGATGATATCGAACTACTGGATACGGTGGTTTCCTCCAAATCGGTTAGCTCAATAACGGGGCAGAGATATAGAAGCTATGAGGATTATAAAATCAGTATCCCGGAAGACCGAAGCGGCCGGGCTGTTATATTTACCCGCTGGCAGCGTCAGGATAATGCCGGTGAAGGTTTCTATGGCTGTAGCGATGTGATTATTGATAGGAATGGCGGTGAGCAACCCCCAGTGACAGATGATCCGGAGATAGGTGAAGAGGACGGTACCGATTGGGTTGAATCAGGCAAATTTGCCCAGGACCATAAACCCGCAGTCGGTAACTATGTTCACTTCCGTGTAATGGGAGGTACCAAAGGCAATAATCTGGTTGATATCAGTAAAAAGATCACCAGTGCTAACGTCAACGATAAGTGGATTTCTGAGCTGGCTTTTGACATTAACACCAACCATTCCAATATCGTTCTGATTGGTAAGCAAGATGGCGGTGGCATAGTTAACTTTGATCCTGCGAATTTACGTGGCAATAGTATTTTCCTTCGCGATAGCAAGCAGTCTGCGGTCTTGAGCGTTGAAAAAGCAACGGATGCACCGGTTGCCGTGGCACCTGCTGACTTTACCGTGACAGAAAATGCGGCTAGCAGAGGCTATGATTTAGATGGCTCTCAGAGTCAGAATGCGGCATCTTACCTTTGGACAATTATTGACTCTGACGGGGGTAAGTTTACTCTGCAAGAGCGGAACGGGGGTTCCTGGGTATCGCAAGTAAAACAGGCGAAAGCGCGTGCATTAATTAAACCTAATACCCATGGCAAAGCGGTTTACCTATTAACCGTGACCGGTAAAGACGGTAGCAAAGACGCTAAGCGTGTGACTGTGACGGTTAAAGCCAACGGTACGGTAACGCCGCCGACTCCACCGACGCCACCGACTCCTCCAGTAGGCGATTTCCCAGCCTGGGATCAGGGGAAAACCTACGTTACCGGTGATAAAGCCAGCTTGAACAACGTCAACTACATTGCCAAGAATTGGACCCGATCCAAACCGGGCGTAGGCAGTGACTGGACATTTGCTGATGCGAGTGTGGTTACCGAGTGGAGTTCTTCAATGACCTATACCAGTGGCAACTTGGTCACCTACGGTGGAAAAACCTGGAAAGCGGCGTATTGGAGCGTCGGCAATACGCCGGGTCAACACGCAGTTTGGGTTGCGCAATAATATTCCAGTAAGGTAAAAAAAATGCCTGCACGTTATGTGCAGGCATTTTTTATCTGTTAAACCCTATGGAGGGGAAATTAAAAATTCCAGTCTTCATCTTCAGTATTTACCGCTTTACCAATTACGTACGACGATCCAGACCCCGAGAAGAAGTCGTGATTTTCGTCGGCGTTTGGCGATAAAGCCGATAATATGGCCGGATTTACATCCGCCATGCTGGCCGGGAACAGCGCCTCATAGCCAAGATTCATCAGCGCCTTGTTGGCGTTATAGTGCAGGAATTTCTTCACGTCTTCACTCCAGCCCACGCCGTCATACAGCTCTTCGGTGTAGCGAACTTCGTTGTCATACAGGTCCTGAATCAGGTCAAACGCCTGATCCTTTATCTGCCGCTGACGTTCGGTGCTTTCAAGCTTCAACGCCTGCTGGAACTTATAACCAATATAATAGCCGTGCACCGCTTCGTCTCGAATGATCAGACGGATCAGGTCGGCGGTGTTGGTCAGCTTGGCGCGGCTCGACCAGTACATTGGCAGGTAGAATCCTGAATAGAATAGGAACGACTCCAGGAAGACGCTGGCGACTTTCTTCATCAGCGGATCTTCGCCGTTATAATAAGACAGTACGATCGCCGCCTTGTTTTGCAGCGCGACGTTTTCCTCACTCCAACGGTAAGCATCGTCGACGTCTGAGGTCATGCACAGCGTTGAGAAAATCGAGCTGTAAGAGCGCGCATGAACCGCCTCCATAAAGCAGATATTCGAGTAGACCGCCTCTTCATGCGGAGTCACAGCGTCTTTCATCAACGTGGGGGCACCGATAATATTCTGCACGGTATCGAGCAGCGTCAGGCCGGTAAAAACGCGGATCGTTAACTGTTTTTCTTTCGCATTCAGCGTTGCCCATGAGGGAATGTCATTGGATAACGGCACTTTTTCCGGCAGCCAGAAGTTAGAGGTCAGTCGGTTCCAAACCTCTAAATCTTTATCATCCTGAATTTTATTCCAGTTAATGGCTTTGCTGATCGGCTGTGCTGGCAGCAGTTGTTTAACCGAGCTCATACTTTTTCCTTAATTTTAATCAGTTAAAGCGTGCACGACACACAGCCCTGAACTTCAGTCCCTTCCAGCGCCATTTGACGCAGGCGGATGTAATAAATGGTTTTAATGCCTTTACGCCAAGCATAAATCTGCGCTTTGTTAATGTCGCGCGTCGTGGCGGTATCGCGGAAGAACAGTGTCAATGACAGCCCCTGATCTACGTGCTGCGTCGCCTCGGCGTAGGTATCAATAATTTTCTCGGGGCCAATCTCGTAGGCGTCCTGGTAATACTCCAGATTATTGTTATCCATAAACGCCGCCGGATAGTAAACACGACCGATTTTGCCCTCTTTACGAATTTCCACTCGCGAGACAATCGGGTGAATACTGGAGGTCGAGTTGTTGATGTACGAGATAGACCCCGTCGGCGGTACCGCCTGCAGATTCTGGTTGTACAACCCGTGTGCCATCACCGACTCTTTCAGCGCGGTCCATTCGGCGACGCCCGGAATAGCGATGCCGGCCTGTTCGAACAGCTCGCGTACGCGCTCGGTTTTCGGATGCCAGATATCCTGCAAATATTTATCAAAGTAGGTGCCGCTGGCGTAGGTCGAATCTTCAAATCCTTTGAAGGTTGTGCTGCGTTCAATCGCAAGCTGGTTCGAGGCGCGCACGGCGTGATAAACCACGGTATAGAAGTAGAGGTTGGTGAAGTCCAGACCTTCCGCCGAGCCATAATAAATACGCTCCCGTGCCAGATAGCCGTGCAGGTTCATTTGACCCAGGCCAATGGCGTGCGAGTCATGATTACCTTGCTCAACCGACGGCACCGAGCGGATGTTGCTCATGTCAGAAACCGCCGTCAGCGCGCGGATCGCCATTTCGACCGATTGCCCAAAATCTGGCGAATCCATGGCGGCCGCAATGTTCAGCGAGCCGAGGTTGCAGGAAATATCCTTCCCCACTTTCTGATAAGACAGGTCTTCGCCATACACGGTCGCCGAGTTAACCTGCAAAATTTCCGAGCACAGGTTACTCATATTGATACGACCCTTAATCGGATTCGCACGATTAACCGTATCTTCGAACATCATATAAGGATAGCCAGACTCAAACTGAATTTCGGCCAGCACTTGGAAAAACTCGCGGGCGTTGATTTTGGTTTTGTGAATGCGCTTATCATTAACCATTTCGCGATACTTCTCGCTGATGCTGATTTCAGACATCGGCACGCCGTACACTTTCTCGACGTGATAAGGCGAGAACAGGTACATGTCTTCGTTATTTTTCGCCAGCTCAAACGTAATATCTGGGATCACGACGCCGAGCGACAGCGTTTTGATGCGAATTTTCTCATCGGCATTTTCGCGTTTAGTATCCAGGAAACGCAAAATATCCGGATGATGGGCATTGAGATAAACCGCACCCGCGCCCTGACGTGCACCCAGCTGATTCGCGTATGAAAAGGCATCTTCCAGCATTTTCATAATTGGGATCACACCTGACGACTGATTTTCGATGCGTTTAATAGGCGCGCCGACTTCACGAATGTTGGTCAGCATAAAGGCCACGCCGCCTCCGCGTTTAGACAGTTGCAGCGCCGAGTTCACAGAACGACCAATCGACTCCATGTTGTCTTCAATGCGCAACAGGAAGCAGGAGACCAGTTCACCGCGCTGCTTTTTACCGCAGTTAAGGAAGGTCGGCGTGGCGGGCTGGAAGCGGCCGCTAATAATTTCATCCACAAAATGACCGGCGAGTTTGATATCGCCCTGCGCCAGCGTCATCGCCACCAAACAAACGCGGTCTTCATAGCGCTCAAGGTAGCGCTTGCCGTCGAAAGTTTTTAAGGTGTAGCTGGTGTAGTACTTAAAGGCGCCCAGAAAGGTCTGGAAGCGGAATTTTTTGGCGTAAGCCTGTTTAAACAAACGCTTAGTTGACTCAAAGTCGTAAAGACTGAGCACGGCGGCGTCGTAATAGCCTTCTTCGACCAGATAACGCAGCTTTTCAGCCAGGTTGTGAAAGAACACCGTGTTCTGATTCACGTGCTGGAGGAAGTATTGGCGTGCGGCGAGTTTGTCTTTATCAAACTGAATTTTACCCTCGGCATCGAACAGATTTAACATCGCGTTAAGCGCGTGATAGTCCGGTGTGCCGACACCCGGATCGGTGATTGCTAGTTCTGTCGCTGCCAAAATTCAGTTACTCCCTTCTTGACCTTTGCAACGTCCTCCGGTGTGCCCAGTAGTTCAAAGCGATACAGGTAAGGAACCTGACACTTTTGCGAGACGATTTCACCGGCAATGCAGTACGCTGCGCCGAAATTAGTGTTGCCAGCGGCAATGACGCCGCGGATGAGTGAACGATTGTGTTCGTCGTTGAGGAAGTGGATCACCTGTCTAGGAACTGCCCCGAGCGCCGTTCCCCCGCCGTAGCTGGGAACCAGCAAAATATACGGGCACGTCATTCGCAATTTTTCGCCTTGTGCTGCAATCGGTATTCTGACTGCCGGCAAACCGAGTTTGCCGACAAAGCGATGGGTGTTTTCCGACTTACTCGAAAAATACACCAGGCTGTTCATTACCGGCCTCAGTGCACTTCTTGAAACTGGCGCAGGGCGGTAATTTTGTCAGGACGGAAGCCTGACCAATGGTCGTCACCGGCTACAATCACCGGCACTTGCTGATAACCCAGCGCGCGGACTTGCATTAATGCCTGCGCGTCCTGCGTCAGATCGACAACGTGATAGTCAATGCCATGTTTGTCCATAGCACGGTAGGTGGCGTTGCATTGTACGCAGTCTGGCTTGCTGTAAATGATTATGCTCATGATTCGCATTTACCTTTAGGGTAAGATGACTGAATTGTTTACGGCTTATGTTCTGCCTGTTATGCAGGAAATAAGCCGTAAAATGAGTATCGAACGGTTATCTGCTGTCGACCAAAAGAATACTAGATGTAGTGGTGATAATTATCAACCCGACTAGATATAGGCTTTTTGAATGATTGATTATCATTTGGCCGGAAAGGGCCGTGAAGCCGCATGGAATCTGGCTTAGCTTTTTTTCGATATTTTAAAGATTTTTTGTAAAGGTGAGGCCGCTCGGATTTTGAACGATTTTTGCTTGCAAAAATGAAAAAGCCCCAATGCGGGCAATCCGGCATGGGGGCTTTGAGGGAATGATCATTTACCGCAAAAACGAGTTTGGTACAGCAAAAAAAGAGTTTGGCGTCAGGCTATCGCCGTTAGGCTATTTACGAGCCAGCAGTACACCCAGCACGATACCGACTGCGGCACCCACACCTACGCCATGCCACGGATTTTCTTTCACGTAATCTGTCGCTTGGTTGGCGGCATCACGGGCATGCTGAGTAAGATTGCTATTGCCGTTAAAACGGGCTCGTGCATCGCGCAATACGCCTTCTGCTTTGCCGCGAATTTTTTCCAATTCATCTTTGGTTTTCGAGTTACCGGATTTCAACACTTCATCCAAGGTATCGGCCAGCAAAGTAATGTCCTGGTCTGCGTCACGCTCGATTTTTTCTGATTTCTTAAACATTAAGCTCTCCATGTTTGAACATTTTGTTTAGAACGGGGTTTCGGATAATACTCACCGTTCACTTTTTTATCAGCCTGTTAAAAGCATAGCCTAAAATAGGGCTATGTGACCGATATCACGTTGGATCGCTCAATAATCACCCACAAAACAGAGTAATATGAGGAAAAAAGAGCGGTATGGCGGGTAATTTTCTTCATTGGTGACGCGGACTTGCATCTGCCGTCTCGGATTTTTCTGCAAAATGGGCCGCTGACAGACGATTGATGACATTTTTAAAACGTTTTTTCATTTGCAGCATGGAAAAACCTGTTTATGCTGTGAATTCCACAAAACTGTGATCTACATCCAGGTTAGTCCATGTCCCCAAGTAAGTTTCAAACTAATTTGCAGTTAAATAAGCGCATACTGTCGATAGTTATTTTCACATTTGTTTGCTATTTGAGCATCGGTTTACCCTTGGCGGTACTGCCCGGATTCGTTCACGGCAAGCTCGGTTTCAACTCTGTTCTGGCGGGTCTGATTATCAGCGTGCAATATTTCGCCACGCTCGCCAGTCGTCCTCACGCCGGACGCTTCGCGGATAACATTGGTCCCAAAAAAGTGGTTATTTTCGGACTGGCCTGCTGTGGCATCAGTGGCTTGTTCTACGTATTAGCCTTTTTAAGCAGCGCTATCCCCGTGCTTAGCCTGATTCTGCTGTGTGTGGGTCGCATCTTTTTGGGCGTAGGCGAAAGTTTTGCTGCCACGGGCACCATTTTATGGGGAATTGGCGCAACCAATCCCATTCACACTGGACGAGTTATCTCATGGAACGGGGTGGCAACCTATGGCGCAATGGCCGTGGGCGCGCCGCTGGGCGTGTTGCTTAACCTGCATTGGGGACTGGCGGGCGTTGCAGGCTTTGTGATGATTATTGCCGTGCTGGCGATAACGCTGGCCTCGACTAAACAAGCCATTACTGTGGTCACCGGTAAGCGCATCGCCTTTCGCGCCGTGGTGGGCAAAATTTGGATGCACGGTCTGGGATTGGGCTTCGGTACCATCGGTTTTGGCGTGATTGCCACCTTTATCACCCTCTATTATGCAGACAAAGGCTGGGAAGGCGCGGCGTTTACTCTGACGCTGTTCAGCCTGGGTTTTGTCGGCATGCGATTGATATTCGGCAGCAATATTGCGCGCTTCGGCGGTCTGAAAGTGTCAGTTGTGTCCTTTGTGATAGAAATTATTGGCCTGTTAATGATTTGGCAGGGGCACAGTCCGTTCAGCGTTGAACTCGGCGCGTTTCTTACCGGTTCTGGCTTCTCGCTTATCTTCCCTGCACTGGGCGTAGAGGCGGTGAAGCAGGTGCCACAGCAAAATCAGGGTACAGCCTTAGGGACATATTCGGCGTTTCTGGATCTCGGTCTGGGCATTACCGGTCCCGTTGCCGGCCTGGTGATTTCACACTTTGGCACGCCGTCAATCTATCTCGCCGCTTCGTTCATGGTGATGCTGGCGATAGTGATAACGCTAAAAATGATGCGTATCGAAAATCGTAGAAAGCAAAATGAATAGGGCAAATATTTAAACGATCCTGCTGGCAAAAGCTTAGATAATTCCTAAATAGCCGTGGATTAAGGCTAAATGCATTGTTTGACAGATTTATTGCGGTAAGGTCGCCATGCGGTTTAGATAGCGAGGACAAACCATGTATTTACGGCCCGATGAAGTGGCAAAAGTGTTAGAAACATCCGGATTCGAACGAGATTTTATTGACGACAAAGCCTATGGTTATCGTCGAGGTGAGCACTACGTTTACGTCAATCGAGAGGCGCGTTTTGGTCGCACGGCGTTGGTTATCCATCCTGCAATGAAAGAGCGCAGTGAGCGATTTGCCGAGCCGACGGCGTCTTCTCGCAGCAGTCACGTTTACACCCAATTTCCTCTCGACCTTGAGAGCGAAGCCGTTACTTATTATGGAATTTGTCACGGTTTCAGTTCACGTCAGATCCTGAGCAACTATCTGGATAACGTCTTCAGATAAGCCACATGATGCTCCTTCCCCTTTCAGGGGAAGGTTAGGATGGGGTGTGTTTTAAACCAAGTGGATTTGATTAAAGGTTTCGTTGTAACTGCGGCGAAACTGCGCCAGCTCGAACGGTTCAATGTCGAGTTCGGCGAAGTAGAATAATGCCAATTCGGCGTGCTCACTGGTCAGCATCGGGTCGAGATGAGCGCGAATCAATACGTTGCGCCAGTGGGTAATATTTTCATCAGAGGCATCTTTGATGAACGTATGATAAATAAACACGATATAGGCCGCTTTACGGATCTCTTCCGCGTACCCCCCGCTAATCGAGCGAATAAACATCGCGCTCTGCCGTTTGCCCATCTCCAGCAGCATCGAATCAATATAAACCGGTTTTATCTTTAACAAACTGGCCAGTGAATCGTTAGCCTTTCTGGTATCTGCGGTCATAATCCAATAGCCGACAACAAAAACCACCACCAGTGCAGCAATCATAATCCATATCATTCTTGACTCTGGCCTCCGGCCTGGGTGCGTAATGCCAATGAGTTTATAGGGTTACTGCGCTTAATCAACCGCAAATCGTCTGGCGAATTTTTGCGTTCATAATGTAATGATAAACTGAGTTATTCCCCTCGTTTATGGAGTTTGCCGTGGCCCGTAATATTGAAATCAAAGCACGAATTGACGACTTTTCTGCTCTTTACGCCAAAATAGCCCTGCTGGCCGACGGCATTCCCGACATCATAGAACAGGATGACACCTTTTTTGTTTGTCCGAATGGCCGTTTGAAACTGCGTACGCTGGCCGTAGACCGCGGTGAGCTTATCTTTTATCAGCGGGTGGATCAGGCCGGCCCTAAAACCAGTTTCTATTCTCTTTCTGAAACTCAGGATCCGAACGGACTGCGCGAAACGCTGACCTTGGCCTTGGGCAGTGCGGGTCGCGTTATTAAGCAGCGCACGCTGTTTATGGTCGGACAAACCCGTTTGCACCTCGACCGCGTAAAGGGACTCGGTGATTTTCTTGAATTTGAAGTCGTGTTGGAAGAAGATGAAACCGAAGCGCAAGGTATTGCTATCGCGGAAGATTTACTTGAGCGTTTGCAGATTCAGCGTCAAGAACTGGTGGATCAGGCCTATGTCGATTTGCTCAATCAACGGCAACAGCACCCCCTGTGATAGCTCATTCACACAGTCCAATTTCTTTCATAAAAGCAGGTGTTATGTCAGTTAAACGTCGTTACAAACAGGTTGATGTTTTTACCGCCCAACCGCTGAAGGGCAATCCGCTGGCCGTTATTCTTGAGGCTGAAGGTCTTGAGGACGCGCAAATGCAGGCGATTGCCCGTTGGACCAACCTGTCAGAGACGACCTTTGTTCTGCCGCCGACCGACCCCACCGCCGATTACCGCGTGCGTATTTTTACCCCAGACTATGAGTTGCCTTTTGCCGGTCATCCTACTCTGGGTACGGCGCACGCGCTGCTCGAGAGCGGGTGGGTGCCTAAAACGCCGGGCCAGCTGATTCAGCAGTGTGGTGTGGGGCTGGTGCCTGTCAATCTGTTGCCGGAGGGCGGATTAGCCTTTGGCGCACCTGCGGCCAACATTACCGCGTTGTCTTCGCAAAGCCATGCGCTGCTGGAGGCTACGCTGAACAACATCCCTCGTGCATCAGGCTTTGAAGCGTACATTGTTGACATGGGTATACGCTGGCTGGTGGTAAGAATGACGAGCGCCGAGGCCTGTTTGCAGCTCAATGTTGACGCGACGGCCTTGGCGAAACTCCAGCAACAAACGCAGGTTAATGGCATCGCGCCGTATGGCCCGTGCTTGAATGATCCTACGCTGGACTATGAGCTGAGGGCGCTGTTTATTGAGCAGTCGCAGCTGATAGAAGATCCGGTGACCGGCAGTGCTAATGCGTGTCTGGCACGCGTGCTGACCCTGTTGGATTTCCCCGACGGTGGCGAAACGTCTCGTCAATATCGCGTTCGTCAGGGGACTCAACGCCAGCGGGATGGCAGAGTATTTGTGCGCTATGAGCAAGGGCAGCCTTGGATTGGGGGCGAAACCTGCACGCTAATCGACGGCACGATCGCAGTGTAAGCCCCTCTTATTTATTGGGCCACCACTGAACCAGCGACTCACAGGGGCTGATATCATAGAAAGCCTGCCCGAGCAGGTGGTTGATGATTTTTGCCGATCGCCAGGCGGTTAATGTCAGTTGGCCCTCTGCCGCGCCGTGGCTGTGTATCCCGGCATTCACCGCGTAAATACGGTGAGTCTCAGGCCCGTTCCAGCGCAGATTAAAATTGGCTTCCAGCGGCAGATGCTGCTCATGGTCATAGGGAATGCGTGCGAGCAGCGGCGCGAGATAGTCGGGCAGTGCAGGCCGATAGCCGGTGGCTAAAATGACAAGATCCGCCTCAAAATGCTCTTCGCATTGGCTTAGACCGTGAGTAGCCAGCAGTTGGAAACGATCATCGGCGGTCCGCGTGATGTTTTTCAGCGCTCTGTGCGGCAGCAGTGAGACGTTTCTCGGCTGCTGAAGCACGTCGAACCTGTGGTAAAGATGGTGATAAATCTTTTCCAGCGTGTGATAGCTGATGCCGTCCGACGGTAACTTTTGCGTTTTTATCTCTTCCTGTCTGACTTCGTCGGGCAGGGTGTAGAAATAGTTGACGTATTCCGGCGTGAAATATTCATTGGTGAATATCGACTCGTCCAACGGTTGAAAATTAGGCCGCCGCGATAACCAGGCGAGGTGTGCCGGCTCTCCCCAATGCCCGTCTAATGTATTGAGCATAATGTCTGCTCCACTCTGGCCCCCGCCGACGATCATCACTTTTTTGCCGCGAAAATCCGGCTCCAGCAGCTCAATCTCTGCGGCGTGAAAACAGTTTTCCCCTAGCGCTGAACGCGCTGAAAACGGGACCCACGGCGCATGGCCTGTGCCCAAGCAGATATGCCGCGCGCGATATTCTCCTTCAGGCGTTTGCACCTGAAAACACTTATCGCGGTCGTTAAAATCGATGCTTTCTACTGGATGTGAAAAGTGCAAATTCGACATTTTTTTGCAGGCCCACAGCAAGTAATCTGAAAATTCATCGCGGCTGATGGTCAACTGCTCGGTGGCGAGAAAACGGTAGATTTTCTTGCGTTCCACCAGGTAATTAATAAATGAAAATTCGCTGCGTGGTGAAACCGTGGTGACTAAGTCCTGTAGAACATAGGTCTGCATCGTGGCAGTTGGCAGCAGCATGCCAGGATGCCAGCCGAACTCGCGGTTAGCATCAAAAAAAGCACTCTGAACAAGGCCCGTGTCCTTGGCCATTGCCGCAAGACTGAGGTTAAAAGGGCCGATGCCGACGCCAATAAGATCAAGAGTCATGTCCGTTGCTCCATGAATAGGTTGCCCTAAGCATAGTTCACGAAAAGGCTTAAAGCGGAGTGCTCTTAAGAATATGAATAAAGGACTGCATAACCGGAGATGACTCAATATTATGCCGATAAAGCAGCCAGGTACGGTTTTTAACCTGTTGGCCCTCCAGAGAAATGGGGCGGCGATAAAGGCTTTCAGGCAGAGGCAAATAGCTCGAAATAATTGCATATCCCAGCCCGTGTGTGACCATTCCCAAACAGACTTCAAGTTTGTCGACAGTCATGGCAATGTTAGGCGCATGAGAGAAATTAGCGTTCCACCACCTGTCGAGCAGCTGTGTGACGTGCTGGCCGTGAACAATGCGAATTTGCGGCAAATGTGGCAACAGAGCGAAATCGAAATCCTGATGACTTATCAATAAATAATCATCCTCATCAATCAGATCTTTACCTTCCTTCCAGTGATAGTCGTCTTTGACAATGGCGATATCAATATCGCCACGCTGCAGCAGGGTGAATATTTCTTCGCTCAGACCGCTCATTAAATTAATGCGAATACCGGGGTGTGACAGACGAAAACGGCTCAGCAGTGGCGGCAGTCGATACGCCGCATAATTACTGGATACGCCGATAGAAATCTCGCCCTGCTGCGCCATCTCTAGACTGTGCAGGTTTTCCTTGAGCAGCTGTAAATCGCGCAGAACCTTCTGCGCATGCTGCGCCAGATATTCCCCCTGCGCGCTAAAAACCAGGCCCTTGTGTCCGTCTTCAAATAGCCGAATTGCCAGCTTGCGCTCTATTTGCTTAAGCCGATAACTCAGGGCGGGCTGTGAACTATAAAGCTGCTCGGCGGCACGGGTAATATTTTTATGTTGATAAACGATGAGAACGGTCAGCCAGTCTTTTTCATTCATGCTTGTTTCCCCGACGTCTGCGTAGCCTGAAAATTTCATTCAGCGCGGTGTATAAAAAAGTGTCATAAAAGAATTTTTGCATGAAAGCGTCTGTAGATAAAAACACTTAATTGGACGGTCGCCTTGAAATCGCCTATTTGTGGGAGATGTTGAGAATATCTTCCTATTTTTATCAGGGTAAAGCCGGAAATTAAGGCGTTATCTGCACTTGCTCAGGGAAAAATCATGTTTGAATGCACCAAAAAGAGTCAAAAAGATAAAATTATTTATACCGTCGACAGTTTGGCTCCTCGTCTTAAACATTTGGCGTTAACGATTCATGCTAATCCCGAATTGAGTTTTGAAGAATTTGAGTCGGCGGCAGCGCTGATTGCTCCTTTGCGTGAAGCCGGATTTCAGATTGAAGAACGGCTAGGCGATTTGCCTACCGCATTTCGTGCTGTCTACGACAGCGGCAAGCCGGGACCGACTCTCGGTCTGTTGGCAGAGTACGACGCATTGGTCGGGTTGGGTCACGCCTGCGGGCACAACCTGATAGGCACGGCATCAATAGCGGCAGCGTTGGCCTTAAAAACCGGGTTTCCAGAGTTTAGCGGGCGCCTTGAAGTGATTGGAACACCGGCGGAAGAAGAGGGCGGCGGCAAAATTATCCTCGCCGAAAAAGGCATCTTTGACCACCACGACGCGGTGATGATGTTCCATCCACGCGACAAAACGATGGTCGTTCGCGGCGGGCTGGCCTGCGTGGACGCCGTATTCAAGTTTTATGGCAAGGCGGCGCATGCAGCCTCTGCGCCGCAAAACGGCATTAGCGCGCTTGACGCCGTGATCCACACCTTTGTCGGAATCAATGCGTTGCGCCAGTTGTTTACCGACGACGTGCGCGTGCACGGAATCATTACCGATGGCGGCAGTGCAACCAACATTGTGCCCGCCTACGCCGAGGCAAAATTCCTGCTGCGTGCCAACACTGTCAAAGGGCTGGCCACCGTGCGCGCCAAAGTCTTCGCTGCGGCGCAGGGCGCGGCAGACATGAGCGGGGCGCGCCTTGAAATTGAAGAAGGGCTGACCTACGCCGAGCGCAATAATAACCTGACCTTGGCCGACTTTTTCAAACAAAACCTCGACATTTTGGGCGTTGAAGTGGTGCCACCGCCGCGCAGTGGCGGAATTGGTTCATCTGATATCGGCAACGTCAGCCAAATCACTGCTGCTATCCATCCTTATCTGCGCATCGGTGATGTTATGCCGCACACCCCTGAATTTGCCGAAGCCGCTGCATCTGACGCCGGCCTAGAGGCGATGCTGAACGCGGCAAAAGCTCTGGCCATGACCGCCGTTGACCTTATTGAAAGCCCCGAGATGCTGCGTGCGGTAAGAGACGAATTCCTCAGTTGGAAAGCGCAGAACTGAAAACCGGTTGTGTTGCAGAAACCATGGTCCTCAGAAAATAAACTTTTAAGAAAAAAAGACGGGAAAAAGAATAATGAAAACCACCATCAAACACACTCTGGGCCTTGCCCTGCTGGGCCTGACGTTGAACACCGGCGCGGCTCATGCCGCCGGGGAAACGCTACGGGTTGCCGCCGATCTCAGCTATCCACCTTTCCAATTTCGCGATGCGCAAGGGACGCCGAGTGGTTATGAAATTGACGTGACTAACGCTATTTGCAAAGAGATGCAGGTGACGTGCAACTATGTTGTCACCAGCTTTGACGCTGAAATACCCTCGCTGCTTGCCAAAAAAGTTGATTTTATTTCTCCGCAGGGTGCCACTGAAAAACGTCGAAAAGTCATCGACTTCAGCGATTTTGTTTACCATATTCCGACCAAGCTGGTGGTGCAAAAAGGCAGTCCTCTGCTGCCGACGCCAGAGTCGTTGAAAGGTAAACGCGTTGCGGTGCAGCAAGGATCCATTCAGGAAATGTATGCCAACGCTTACTGGCTGCCGAAGGGTGTTGACGTTGTCGCCTATGCCGATCAGGACACCATCTATCAGGATTTAGTCGCCGGTCGTCTGGACGCCGCGTTAAGTCCGGCGGTGGCGGTGACTTACGGCTTCCTCAATAAACCGGAAGGTAAAGATTTCACTCTGACCGGCCCTGAAGTGCGCGACGACAAACTGTTCAGCATCGGTTCATCCTACGGCGTACGTCAGGGCGATACCAAAACCAAGACGCTTCTCAACCAGGGACTGGCAAAAATCATTGCCGACGGCACGTGGGACAAAATTCGCAGTAAATACTTTGGTGATCTCGACATCGCCGTGCATCAGGGCGCTGGTGTCAAATAATGGCTTTTTTTGCCCCTGTTTATGAGCAACTGATGCCGGTTATGAATGAGCTGCTGCTGGCGTATTCTTCGCTGCATCGTTTATCCGGTAGCGAAGATGCCGAGCACGCTGCCAGCCTGCTGGTAAATTTGCTGCGCTCGCACGGGCTAGAAGCTCGACTGGAAAAGTGCCCGCTGCTGCTGAGCGACCCTATTACGGGTAGCCTGACGTTGACCGATTTTCCCGATTGGCAGTGTCAGGCCAAGACCCGCTCCTTCTCCGCCCACTGTCCACAGGGGGTCGGCGCAGCGCTTTATTACGATGCGCAGTCAACGTTGGCGCGTACCGACCTTGAGTGGCAGGCGTGGGCGCAGCAGGTTGAGGGCAAGATTGTGGTTGCCGACCAGGGCTTTGAGGATTACGTACAGCGTCTTGATGCTGCGCGGGCGGTGGGCCTAGTGCATATTTGGACCTCAGCCGAAACTGCGCTGCATGAGGAAACGGTAGGGCCTATTTGGGGAACGCCGACGTTGGAGGATGCTCAGCGTTATCCAAGGCTGCCGGTGATTTCAATTAACCAGCGTGACGGACAGCGGTTGCTGAACACTATGACTCACACCCGTCTGCCGGTTCGCGCCGAACTGCGCACTGAGTTAGCGCGGCATGTGCGCACATGCAGTCTTCCCGTTGTTGAGATTGCCGGTCAGAGTGACGAGTTTGTGCTGCTGTCATCCCACTATGATTCTTGGCATGAGGGCGTTACCGACAACGCAACCGGTAATGCGCTTTGCGTCGCGATGGCCATTCACTTTCAGCAGCAGTCGGCGATGCTTAGGCGCGGGCTGCGCATTGCCTGGTGGCCGGGGCATTCTAATGCACGCTACGGTGGCTCAACCTGGTACGCCGACAACTATCGTCAGCAGCTCGGAGAACGCTGCGTGGCGCACATTAATGTTGATTCACCGGGCTGCCTCAATGCCGTTCAGGTAGTGATCAATGCCAGTGGTGCCGAGTCAAATTCCTTTCTAAATCAGGCTGTAGAGGTTATTACCGGCAAGCCGGCGCTGCGCATTACGCCTCTAGGAAAAGGCGGCGATCAGTCATTTTGGGGCAGCGGCGTGCCGTTACATTTTGCGCTGCGGGAAGTGCCCATTGAGAAAACCAGTGATTCACCGGGCAGCGGTGGAGGGTGGTGGTGGCACACTGAAGAGGACACTTACGACAAAGTGGATTTGAACATTCTCTGGCGCGATTGCCAAATTCACGCACATTGGCTCAGTGCTCTGCTGATTGAGCCGTCGCTGCCGATAGATGCCGTCGATTACCTTGAAAATAACCGGCAGGCGTTACGTCAACTACAGCAGAGGTTGGACCCTGAATTTAGCCTGGAGCAGATCGCACAAAAGTTACGGGATTTGCAGGATCCGATCGCCCATCTTCAGCATTTGTCGCACAGCCACCCCGATCGTTGGCAATCGATTTTAGTGCGTACCGTGGCAGATCTTCATCGCCTTCGTTACAGCGCTACCGATGATTTTCACTATGATCTCAGCTATCGCGGCGGTGCTTTTCCCGGTTTTCAGCCACTGGCGGCAGATCTAGGACAAACCACTCCCGAAACAGCACTGATGATGCAAACGCAGTATCGCCGCCAGTGCGATCGCGCCTTGGCGCTGCTGCAAAAAATCAGTGACAGGCTGCAGAAATAATCAACCGATGATTACTGCAAGTCTTTAAGCATAAAAACGCTCAGCGGATCGTCGAGATAGTCGCCAAAACGCTCGGTGATCATAAAACCACATTTTTGATAAAGGCCGATCGCCGCCTGATGATCAACGCCGGTTTCCAGATAAAGGCGCGGCAGCCGCAGCCGTCGCGCCTGGGCTTCAACTGCCGTCATCAACTGTTCGGCAATACGTTGTCCGCGAAACTGCGGATTGACGTAAACCCGCTTAATTTCCGCCAGCCCGTTGTCGCCAATATATAAACAGCCGCAACCGACGCCCACGCCCTCAATGTCGGCGATAAATGGGTAATGTTCATTATTTGCCATCTCCTCGAGCGGAATGCTGTAATCACTTTCGGCTGGATATAACACACTCTGGTAGGCATCCAACTGACTGACTAATTTAATAAACTGCGGGTCCTGCAAGGTGGTGAGATTGATAGTGAGCACGTGTATTTCCTTATCCTTGGTTAATCACTAGCAGATATCGACAGGGTTGTGCATCGACGTTATCAAAAGTGACAGGTAAATCAACGCCAAAAACCAGCACATCGCCGGGCAATAACGAATAGCAATTTTCGCCATAATGCACCGTCAACTCACCCTCAACTAGCCACAGGCGCTGCTTATACGGTCTGTTTCCCCAGCTTGGATAACTCACCCGAGACTTGGCTGGCAGAGTCACTTCAATCATCTCAAGAGCTGTTTGCGCCTCGGGTGGCAATACTTGGCGGCGTAAATAACCGATGTCGGGATCGCGCCAAACCGCCTGTTCATCACGGCGCATAAAATGTTTTGGTCTGTCGCTGTCGTCAGATAACAGCTGCGTAACCGACACGCCAAGCCCGGCGGCCAGCCTGCCGAGGATTGTCGCGCTAGGACTGCTCTCTTGGCGTTCAATTTTGGAAATCATTGCTTTGCTTACCTCGGAAAGCTCGGCTAACTGCTCTAGATTCAGGCCCTTACTCTTGCGCAAAGCAAGAAGGCGCTTTGCAATGACTTCATCGATTGACATTTTTTTGTTGCCCTGTTTACTTTCATGGAATTAATTCTACTATATTGGAATTAAGTTTAACAAGAGGGGATCGTTATGAATCAGATCGACTGCACTGAATCTCGACACGGTGGCGCTATACTCGAGATCTTCAACGAGGCTATCCTTAACTCAACGGCGCTTTATGACTACCGTGAGCGTGATATAGGAAGTATGGGACCGTGGTTTGCCGCTAAGCGCAATGGCAATTTTCCGGTGATTGGATTAGAAAATAGTCAAGGCAAACTGCTCGGATTCGCCAGCTATGGGACTTTCCGCGCTTGGCCTGCTTATAAGTATTCCGTTGAGCACTCGATTTATATTCACCCACAGCATCGCGGTCAGGGGTTGGGGAAAGTTTTACTTGATGCCATCATTGAAGAGGCAAAACGGCGACAGGTTCACACGCTGATTGGCGGAATTGACGCGACTAATGCCGCCAGCATTGCACTGCATACCCAAGCTGGATTCATTGAGGCGGGGATTATCAAGCAGGCCGCCTATAAGTTTGATCGCTGGCTGGATTTGGCATTTTATCAGCTGATTTTGTCAACGCCTGAGCATCCAGTCGCGGAATGAAAAAGCAAGCCGTGGAGTGTTATCAACACGCAAAGCTTTTAGGCTCAGTGTATTGAGCCAGTGAGAGAGATTGACCATGAAGCATGATAAATATAATACCGACGACGAAGCCTGCTGGCAGGCGATTATCAGCCGCGACGCCAAGGCTGATGGTGATTTTGTTTACGCCGTTAAAACGACCGGAATTTACTGCGCACCCTCATGCCCGTCACGAATGCCCAATCGTGACAACGTGGAGTATTTTACCGACGCCGTTCAGGCTGAAAATGCAGGATATCGCGCCTGCAAACGCTGTCGTCAGGGGCGCAAGTCTTTGCTCGAGCAGCACAGTGCGCAGGTTGAGCAGGCCTGTCGTCTACTTGAGAGTTGTGAAAAAACGCCAACGCTGGAGCAGATTGCCCAGCAGGTGGGCCTCAGTGCTTATCATTTTCATCGCCTGTTCAAGACTTTTACCGGACTCACTCCGCGTGCCTACGCGGTAGCCAAAAGACAGCAGCGAGTTCGAGAGAAACTGGTAGAAAGTCCATCGATCACCTCGGCCATTCTTGATGCGGGCTATGCTTCAAACGGCAATTTTTATGCCTCCTCACCGGCCAGCCTCGGCATGACGCCCAAGGCCTTTCGCGCCGGAGGCAAAGGCATGGCGGTGTGGTTTGCTGTGGGACGATGTTCGCTCGGTGATATTTTAGTGGCAGAAAGTGCTCGTGGGATCTGTGCGATCCTGTTAGGAGACAATCCACAGGCGCTGATCGAAAGTCTGCAGGATAATTTTCCTCATGCGCAACTTACCGGTAATGATGAGAATTTTGAAAAAAGAATCGCCACCGTGGTCGGTTTCGTGGATCAACCGGGTACCAGCCTGAAGCTGCCTTTGGATATTCGCGGTACGGCATTCCAACAGCGAGTTTGGCATGCGCTGCGCGCTATTCCTGTCGGAGAAACGTTGAGTTACGCTGAAGTGGCTGAAAGAATCGGTTCGCCCAAAGCGGTACGTGCCGTTGCGGGCGCCTGCGCGGCCAATTTACTGGCCGTTGCCATACCTTGTCATCGGGTAATAAAAAATAATGGTGCGCTTTCAGGCTATCGCTGGGGAGTCGAAAGGAAAAAGTGCCTGCTGGAAAAAGAGCAGGGCACGTAGCCGCTGATTTTCCAGCATGGCAGCCCTGCTGATTTATTTAATCGCCACTCTGAAACTTTCAAGTTTTTGTTTTTGCTCACCTTCAGGCGTAAAGTTCTCGGCGTTAAGCCAGTGCTGAAACGCCGTTCTGATGGGCGCCCACTCACCGTCGAGCATCGAATACCAGCAGGTATCGCGATTATGACCTTTAGTGAGCATTGCCTGCCGGAAAGTACCTTCAAACTGAAAACCAAAACGTTTAGCCGCAAGATTGGAGGCTTCATTCAGGCTGTTGCATTTCCATTCACAGCGGCGATAGCCCAATTTATCAAACAGATAGGTAAGCAGCAGGTAAATTGCTTCGGTTCCAAATCGCGAGCGCTTCATCAGGGGTGACCAGTTTACCCAACCGATTTCTGCCACACCGTTTACCGGATCAAGGCGCATTAACGAGACGCCGCCAATCGCGCGCAGAGTTGCCTTGTCAATCACGGCGAAATAGAGCGGATCTTTCAAACTGGAAATCTTGGTGATGTAGGTGTCACAGTCGTGCTGGGTAGCCGGACGATCGATTGAGAAATAGGTCCAGTCGCGATCGTCATCAATGCTGTGCCATGCGTCAAACAGTGACTCGCTGTGCTTATTAACGTCTAGCGGTTCGAGACGGCAATATTGTCCTTCCAGCGTAATGCGCTCAGGGAGTGGACGCGTTTTCCAGCCGGAGACTTCATCACCAATCGGCTGTCCAAAATGATTAAGGGTAGTCATCGTTTTCCCGTTGTGTTTGAACAAGATGCGTTTTACATGGTGAATATAAAATCAGAAGTCGCTATCTATCGCAACCGCCATCACCTGGCATCATGCCACTTTCGGCATTAGTGCAGGTTCCCTACAAATTGCGAGTGCAATCACAACCTTCGTCTATTTTTCATCCACTGACCCCGCAATGTTGTATAACAACTTTTACTTTTTGATGATATTTAAGCTAATTATCAACCAAACCTGTGTGATATCTTTGGGGGGTAATGGTTTTTTAGCGTGGGAGTGAGCAATGGAAAATCAAAACATTGAAGATAAAAAACAGCAGACTTCTCCTCTGTCTCGTCGTCATCTACTGCAGTGGGGGGCCGCTACCCTAACGCTTGGGCCGATAATGCTGCCGCGAAGCACGCTGGCCGCCGAGGCAACATCTCCGCCGCCTTCGCGTTCACAATCAGCCGAAAATTCAGTATCTATTCCGCATTCTATGGCACAGGGATGGCACGATTTACCGCCGATTTTGGCTCGAATAAAAGCGCCTAAGTTTCCACATCGAGATTTTACGATCGCCGATTTCGGTGTTAAACGATCGGGAGAGGATGCCTCACAGGCAATTAAGCAGGCTATCGAAGCCTGCCATCAGGCTGGCGGTGGGCGGGTTGTTATTCCGCAGGGTATTTTTTATACGGGCCCAATCTGGTTAAAAAGCGGGGTGAATCTGCACCTCGCCGACGGTGCTACCTTAAAGTTTTTCACCGATCCTCAGAAGTACCCTAACGTGCTTACGCGTTGGGAAGGCATTGAATGCATGAATTTTTCCCCGCTCATTTACGCCATTGATGCCGAAAATATTGCCATTACCGGCAAAGGAACGCTCGACGGGCAGGCCAACAAAGAGAACTGGTGGGCTTGGAAACAGGCCGATGGCACGCAGGTTAAGCAATACAGCGACATGAAAAAACTGATGCAGATGGGGGAACAGGGAACGTCGGTAGCCGAACGGGTGTTTGGTCTTGGACATTTTTTACGGCCTAATTTCATTCAGCCTTATCATTGTAAAAACGTTTTGATTGAAGATATTACGATCATTAATTCACCGATGTGGGAACTGCATCCTGTCCTTAGCGAGAATATCACTATTCGCGGCGTTCAAATTCATTCACACGGGCCAAATAACGACGGATGTGATCCCGAATGTTGCCGTGATGTATTAATTGAAAACTGTGTTTTCGATACTGGGGATGACTGTATTGCCATCAAATCTGGCAAAAACAACGACGGTCGCCGAGTCAATACGCCGTCAATCAACATTGTTATTCGCGGTTGTAAAATGTTGGACGGACACGGTGGCGTGGTGCTTGGTAGTGAGTGCTCGGGGAATATCTACAATGTATTTGTTGAAGACTGTGAAATGGATAGTCCACATTTGGACAGAGTATTACGCTTTAAAAACAATGCAGTACGCGGCGGTAAACTAGAGAATGTTTTTATGCGTAATATTCGCGTCGGTCAGGTTAGCGAGGCAATATTGACTGTCGACTTCTTGTATGAGGAAGGTGAGAAAGGGCCTTATAAACCGGTAGTCCGCAACGTGTATATTGAGCAAGTCACCAGCAATAGCAGTCCAAGAGTGATGTATATCGCCTCATTTAAGGGGGCCGAAATAGACAATATCCATTTTTCAGACTCTGTTTTTAGCGGCATTACTTCCAGCGAAGTCATGTCTACTTCGGGAACCGTCTCCTTTCGCAACGTGGTGATTGAACCCAAAAATAGACCGCAGGGGCTTAACTCACGTTTGCCTGCTCAGGGATGGTAACTTTCATTTCCCAGCGATTACTTGATTGGTTAAAGTGGAAGCAAGTGATTTTTTTCTGATTAATTCCTGAGGCCATGATGCAAGAACTCGATACGATCGTAAATTTGGCGGCTAATCCGATTTTGGATGCGAATTTTTTATCCCAGTGTAAACGCACCCTGGATGAAAAGGGCGCGCTGGTCTTGCATCATTTCCTTAGCCCGCCAGCATTGACCGCCATTAAGCTGGAAGGCGATGAAAATCGTCATCTGGCCTATTACACCAGCAGTAACCACAATGTGTACCTACAGAAGCCTGATGTTGAACTGCCGCCAACGCATCCGCGCAACCGGCAGATTGTTTCCTCGAAAGGCTGCATTACAGATGAAGAGATCCCGCAGAACTCGGCGCTGCGGGCTTTGTATGATTCTGCGGATTTTCAAGCGTTTCTGTGTACCGTGCTGGGAGAAAAGCAGCTTTATCCGTACGCCGATAAGCTTTCTTCTATCAATTTGCACTACGCCAGTGAAGGCCAGGAGCTGGGCTGGCATTTTGATAACTCCTCATTTGCCATCACCTTGCTGATTCAGAAACCGCAGGCAGGCGGCGTGTTTGAGTACGTTGAGAACCTGCGCGATGCGGATGCGGGCGATATGAACTATGCCGGCGTCGAGAAGTTGCTGAATAAAGAAACGGAGCCGAAAAAACTGGGTATCGAAGCGGGTGATTTGGTGCTGTTCCGCGGTCGTAATGCCATTCATCGCGTTACCCCGACAGAGGGAGACACCACGCGCATGCTGGTGGTGCTAGCTTATAATTCTCAGCCTGATATTTCGCTGTCAGAAACCGCTAGAATGACTTTTTACGGGCGTATTTAACCGTCTATAAAAAAAGGATGCGGGTTCTACGTCGAGTGAATCAGCATCCTGCTGTTATTATTTGCTAGAGTGTTGGCAGCGCGCTGAAGGCGCGATTAAAAATCTGTTGAGTTCGCAACTGCACCAACTGCTGCCAGTCTTTATCCTGCGGGTAAAATCCTTCAAACAGTTCACTCTTGATTTTTTTGCCCTGCGCGCTCTGCGGATCGCCATAAAGATGCAGCCAGTGGTCATCGCGCACCAGATGATGCATCGTTTCCCCGTCATAGGTTCCACACTCAATCACCAACTGAATCAACTGTGCATCTGGCAAATTATTGAGCATAAATTGAGACAGGTAGCCGGTTGCCGTAGCGGTTACGCCTGTGTCGCTACCCCTATTCTTGCCGGTTATCAGAACGTACAGCCACGGGCCAAATACGTCACGCGCCTGCTGTAATGCCGGATAGGCTTTTTGCGCGATAGCCATCAGCATCGGATGACCATAGGCCCCGGCACCGGTATGCAAATCAAAACTGATAATATTTTTTGCGTGAGACAGATGGGTCTGGATAATTTTTAGCAGCGTGCAGTTTGACCAACTCGGCTGCTGACCGCCAAAGAAAATACCGTCAGGGTGAAGGTATTGCCCGGCTTCCACAATTTTCTTTACCTCATTCCAGCCTGATCCCTGCGAATATTTATCCATCAAATCATCTGCCGCGGCGCGCTGTGGGCCATGCAGATCTTTACTCAGATAAATATCATGTAAATCTTCATATTTCGCATTGGCTGGCAGCGGTTGACTAAAATCTACAAAGTTTCGATTCAGATCCATGTTGTCTTCGTTAACTCGGCGGAGATGCGCGGTTCCCCACGGATTGATCAAGTGGATCATCACTACGGCGGTATCGGCGGGCAGGGGATCGGCAGAGTTCATTTTCAGCCAGTCAATTTGGCTTTGCGATCCATAATAGCCTTCGACCCCGTGGGTGCCTGACACTATCACCAATAAACGTGAGGAAAGCGGGTTACCGAGAATGGCGACATCGGTTGCTAATGCTTCACCTGACGGGCCCTTTAAGGGGTGGGGATAGTGTGTAACCTTGGCACCTGCCGCTTCTGCGGCTGCAAGAAAACTTTCACGTTGAACGGTGTAATCCGGGAGTCGCGCGTAACCTTGCAGCATCAGTCTTTCCTTGTTTTATCTATTTATTGTTCGGCCAGCCTCAGGCTGGCCAATCGTCTTTAAGACTTTTTGTTATAGACTTCAAAGCTGAAGTATTTTTTCTCAATTTTTTCAAAAGTACCGTTCTGATGAATAGCGACCAGTGCCTTGTTAATCATATCCAAGTGCACTTTGTCGCCCTTACGCAGACCAATGGCCGTACCGGCACCCAGATATTTCGGGTCGTTCAGCATCTCGCCGCTAAAGGCAAAATCCTTACCGGCGGCGGTATCGAGGAAGCCCGACTGTGCCGCCGCGGCATTCGTCAGAGTGGCATCGACGCGGCCAGACTGCAGATCCTGATTGACTAAATCCTGATTCTGATAGGACACAACGTTAATCCCTTTGCTCTGCCATAGCGCTTGAGCATAGGCTTCCTGAATGGTGCCCTGCGCTACGCCGATAGATTTACCCTTTAAAGATTCTGGAGTGGGCAAGATACCGCTGCCCTTTTTAGCCACCAAGACGCTTGGAATATGGTAAAGCATGTCGGAGAAATCAACCTGAGCCTGGCGTTTTGGCGTGACGGACATGGCGGATAACACCGCATCAAACTTTTTAGCATCCAGAGCTGGGATGATGCTGTCAAAGCCGGTTTCAACCCACTGGCATTTCACCTTTAACTCCTGACAGATGGCATTGCCCAAATCGACGTCAAAACCTACTAGGCTGCCGTCTGCTGCCTTGGTTTCAAAAGGGGCAAACGTTGGGTCAACACCGAAGCGCAAAACTGATTCTGCATTGGCGAGAGAGCTAAATGAGGCCAGAGCCAGCAGGGTTAATAACGCGCTTTTTTTCATCAGAAAATCCTCAGGGTAAAATGATGGCCGATCTGAGTAAGATACAACCTATCTTTAAAATTTCATCTGAGAATACCTGAGTGGCGATGCTTTCAAAACACAGTAAATAAAAACAGTTTATTGCTCCAACCCGAGGTGATAGAACAGGGGGAATATAGGGTGGGGAGTGAAATGCAGGGAGTCTTTCTCTGAATACCTAAGGGGATAATTTATGAAGATCAGAACTGCAAAACAACAAGATGCGCCGGGATTATGGCAATTACGCAATCGTGCGCTGCGCCATGGCTGTGCTGAGGTTTATGATCCGTCAACCCTGAGCGCCTTTACACCCGAACTCATGCCAGAAGGAATGAGAAAGGTCATCACAGAAAATCAGGTTTTCCTCATTGATGCATCTGAGGGAACAGTGCCCTGTGCGTGCGGATATCTGGACTTAATGACGGGTAATGTTGAGGCTATTTTTACCCTGCCAGAGTATCAGGGCAAAGGCTTGGCGGCGGCTATTATTTCGGCCATAAAGCAGCAGGCCAGAAGCCTGAATATCAGACAACTGACCTTATCATCTACGCCGAATGCGGTGGGGTTTTACGAAAAACAGGGATTCAGCGTAGTGACGTGTGGAAAATATTTCTCTCACTCTGCACAAGCCGATCTTGACTGTGTTGAGATGCTTTGGCGGGATCATTAAGATCTGGCTGTCTTACAGACTCTCGTCAAGCCGTTAAATCCTAGAGGGTAGTCTCGTCAAAACGCGGCGATATTTTGTAGACTCAAGCCAGTTATTGCGGCAGCAAAGCTTTACTCATAAACACCCTGCTGCTGCCAGTTGGCAGGCAAGGAACTTCACCAAAGCGCTGCCAGCCGTGCTTGGTATAAAAATCGGGGGCTTGGAAACTGAGAGTATAGAGTACCGCTGCTGTGCATCCGCGTTTCGCGCCCTCCTGCTCAAATTGCCGCAGAATTTTGGAGCCTAGGCCCGATCCTCTCAGCTCGCTGGGAAGGTAAAACAGTTCGACAAACAGCAGGCCGAGGGAAGATCGCCCGAGCATGCCGCCCAACACTTTTCCTGTCTCAGGATCTTTAACAACAATGGCCAGTGACTGTCTATCCTGAATGCCGGCGGTGTCGACATTAAACCTGTCAAGCCCATCGCCGATGACCTTTTTTATTTCATCATCAACGACATCGGTCATTTGTAACTGATACTTATCCATCCTCACCTCTGCCAGTACTTTATCAGTAAATTCTGTACCGATAATGGCGCTGAGCCAGAGTAAAGGTCAAGTGAATCCCCCGTGACATTGTTCATCTAAATGAATGATATAGGAGGGACTAGCGTGGCTTTATTCAGCATTGTGGCAGCAAACGTGCAGCTTGTTACCCTCGGGGTCACGGAAATAAGCGCCATAATAGTTTGCGTGATAGTCCGGACGCAGGCCCGGTTTTCCTTCACATTCGCCGCCCGATGCTATCGCCGTTTTATAAATGTGATCTATCAGGGCACGCGATGACGCAAGAAAAGCGGTCATTTGGCCGTTTCCTGCAGTCGCATTTTGCTTGTTTTGAGGACGAGTGATAATTAACAGCGGCCGATCGGCATCGGCGGGCTGCCAAGCAGCCCAGGGGATGTTGCGATCGCAAAAACGCAGCTTCAGGCCAAGCGGAGTCAACACCGCGCTATAGAAGGAGAAGGCTTGTTCAAAATCGTTAACGCCTAATGTTATGTGTGAAAACATCGGTGAACCCTTTTTAGCTAACAATAGTCTCGATTATTTATCCAATAAGTCGACGGAGGAGTTATTCAAACGCATTCTTCTTTCATGTTCAATCAACCACTGCTTTCGCCACAGGCCACCGCCGTAGCCTGTTAATGAACCATCGGCCGCTATAATGCGATGGCAGGGGATTAAAATCGAAATCTGATTAGCCCCATTGGCTCTGGCGACGGCGCGCGAGGCTGAGGATTGGCCAATGTCTCGTGCAAGAGCCGAGTAGCTACGCAGCTCACCCACTGGAATAGCTCTTAGCGCATCCCAAACTTTTCTGGTAAATATCGAGCCGAATTCAACCAATTTGGTCTTAAAAGTCAGATTTTTTCCTGAGAAATAATCGGCAAGTTCATGCTTTAGTTGTTCAAGTGGTCTCGTGCTGCCAAATATAATTTCGGATGCAGTCTGTTGTTTCAGTTTATCAATTTCTCTCGGTAAAGCGGGGCGATCGATAAACTCAAGCAAATATAAAGCCTGCTTATCCGCGATAGCCAGCATTGTGCCAATTGGCGTATCCAGCCAGTCGGCATTCAAAAAATGATGCTTTCTGGCATGCGATGGGCTTAGGCCGATTTGGCGGATTATCGCTGATCTAAATCCGCTGGCGGACCCATAGTTTGCATCGAGCTGAGCATCAATCACCTGATTGCCACGGGTCAAGGCATCGACCCCTTTCCCCAGCCTGCGCAGTCTCGCCATTTCAAGAAATGTGATACCGAAGTGACGTTTAAAGGCGCGACGAACCGTTGAGGGGTCTACGTTTAAGGCCTGCACATCTTCCTCGGCCCATTTTCTATCGGGTGAATCTTCAAGCGCCGCCAGAAGTTTGATGACCAACGCTTCTTTTAGTCCATTTGGCATCAAAGGGCTACAGCGCTTACAGGGCCGATACCCAGCTTCCATTGCACCGACTATCGAGGAGTAAAATACCGAGTTTTCACGTTTTGGTTTACGAGCTGGGCAGGTCAAACGACAAAAAATACCGGTACTTTTAACACCCACAAATGCAAAGCCATCATAGGCTGGATCACGTGCAATCAGTGCGCAATAAAGCACGTCATCATCAGGTAAATCAAAAAGCATGATTTAACTCACAGTCAGAATTGGTGAGAAAAGCATAGAGGATCTCGTCAATATAAGACGACGATTTTCGGGCGTTGATTTTTAATATAAATTTACGAGCGATTTACCAAAGGTAACAAGGGGCTAACTTTTCCAGTAGCCGAGGCATAAATCCTCGGCATTCAGAAACTTAACGGTCTTTTGTAGACTGTGAAACAACTGAGCCTGCAAGTGTTTGTGTTACCTCACTTGATCTTGGATTTTTCAAAGCAGCTGATGCGATAGTTTGCAGATTTTCACCGGTCTGATTTTCGGTTCCAGACTGTGAAAGTACAGAACCTGCCAGGCTTTTCTCAATGACAGAAGCTTTCGGATCGTTGAGAATTTTTGCAGCGAGATGCGAAACGCTTTTAGATGATTTCTTAATATTCTTCGCCATATATATTTAACCTATGTAGGAGAGGGAATGTATTTGCAGTGTCTATATTATTG
>NZ_MRWD01000035.1 GCF_002093625.1 Rouxiella silvae
CATAGCGTGGCAAAGCATATTCAATAATCAAATTTAGAATAACCGTGAGCCAGTTGGCACTTTTATTATTTAATATTTTTATCATCACATTTTTGCCTCGCTGATAAGGCGGCATCCACTCAGAAACTCTTTGATAAGCGCGTGGCAAGCCAGTGCCAATGCGGCCTGTCGAGAAGGCGACATGAGATGAACACCCAGACATTGGTCAAAACATCTGCCATATAGGCTAAAAATCAAGTTATCTCTGGTCGACGTTCGATTAATGAGACTTAACCAGTGATTGTTCTGTATAGCGGAACTGGCATTTTTTTGTTTTTGGCTAAAAACGCAACGGGTTTGTTTTAACAAGAAATTAACAAGAGGGGTTTTATTACGCTGTTTTTAATTGATAAAATGTCTTATCCGAAAAATTCAGACGCTAATTTCTAATCCTTCAGAAATATCGCGTCTCAATTTTCATAACGAAATATGTTGCCCTATTTTTAACGGTGAGAAGTTTTCAGCGCTCAAGCCGCCCTGCTCAATCGCACTGACTAATTCTTTTGGCGGTTCATCTAACGATTCATCGGCCAATTCGAATACCCCCCAATGGATGGGAATAGCACGATGACATCGGGTCTCTTTAAACACCTCTACCGCCTGTTGAGGGTCCATATGATGTGACTGCATGAACCATCTTGGTGCATAAGCGCCGATGGGAATCGCAGCAATATCAAAGGGGCCCAGACGCTGTCCGATTTGAGCAAACTGTTCGCTGTAGCCACTGTCGCCGGAAAAGTAGAAGCTCAATTCATGGTGCTTAATGACCCAGCCACACCATAGCGAGCGATTTCGGTCCCAGGGCGTCCGCATACTCCAGTGGCGCGCAGGTACGGCATGAAAACTGACACCCTCCATGATAAGCGCATCCCACCAATCCAGCTCTTCGATGAAATGGGCCCCCTGACGTTCAAGCCAAGGTTTCATTCCCAAAGGAACCAGGAAAATGGCCTGCGGAAAGCGCTTAACCAGTTTACGAATGGTTGACCTATCAAGATGATCGTAATGATTGTGTGAAATCATCACGTAATCTATTACGGGCAAATCCGCCACGCTCACCGCAGCGGGCGTTTTCCGACGCGGGCCATAGAAGCTCAGGGGAGAAGCACGTTCAGAAAGTACCGGGTCAGTCAGAACATAGCGTCCAGCAACACGCAGCAGCAGACACGCGTGCCCCAAGAACCACAGTCGGTCTTCGGTGCCGCTGAAATCCGGCGTCTGACACCATTCGTTTATAAACTGCTCATAGCCACTGTGCGGAGGCCGAGGGAAACCTTGCTCCTTGCGCTCTTTACGCCAACGCTTGAAGTCGCCTGACTGGCGCACCTCGGGTTCCGGATTGGTGAACCCCTGTGGGGTGTGGTGCGGCTTCGCCGGGTCGTAGTAGGGATTTTTTTCGGCCATGATTTCCCTTATAGAAAATTTTGCAGGCAAAGTTGACTATTTAATCAACCCCTCTCTTTAGTATCATAAAGGTTAAACGATTTTCACTATAAAAAGTGCAACCCCGTGTTCGCACGGCCACTTAAGCTAATGTCAGGTATTTTTAAGGCGTATTCAGTTGCAAAAAAAGACCCTACCGACGCAATTAACGTCGGCAGGGTCTTTGAGCTATTACAAAAACAGGGTTAGTTGTGTGACTACACTGTCAGCCGTACGTCAGGCTGCCATCCCACAAAGCTTGGTAAGGTTTCGGGCTCCAATCATTAAAGTCGCAACGTAGGACTGCCGACGCGTAACCACTTCCACGGCAACACGGGCGTCTTTGTATTTGATCAGGTAAGTTGAGGGCCAGCCCTGGCGTCTTTTGCCATAGGCTTTTTCATGACTGTCGATGGCTGCGTGAGCCACGACCAGATGAGAGAGAGTTTTATCACCTTTAATGATGCGCTTCATAATGGACTCCGCCTTAGACACTGCTGTCGAAATGAGGAAACATTAATCACTTGATACTCATCGCTTTATGCGACGCTTATTCGAATCACTGCTTTGTTTATAGCTTGTAACAGATTGAGTATCTCTGCGCTTTTTGTTACGCGCAAGTCTTACTTAACAAGAAACAAATCATTGCCGCGCGCAAAGGTCGCGTACAGCTCGCCTGCCATTGTCCTTCCGAACTGGAAATTTGAGCAGACCAGTCTTTACTTTCTGGCAATTCATTGAAATTAATACTGATTTTATTGGCGCATATTATCGGCCAAGCATCGGAGGGATTGTTGCAGTAGTCTTTTCCCTTAACGCCGCCGTAGGGATACCATTTATCAGGCTCTTCACCTGTCAGCAAAGCGACGTTGTGATTCAGTTCGTTATCGTGCTCTTCAGTCCATTTAATCATCTGTCATTCATCCAGCCAAGTTGTCATGAGACAAGCTACATCAGAATTAAGACAGTTTTATGAACGCAAAAACCGCCATTACGGCGGCTTTTAGGTAATAAACTCAATTATCTTTCGGGAATAAAACCCCTCAATCCAAAGGCCGAGTCATCTTCAACGGCTTCTGGCATCTCATTGCCTTGGGCCTTGAGTAATGCTTCCAATAATTCAGTTTGACGGCGCTGCTGCTCTGCGATTTCAGTCAACAATTGGACCTGCAAATTTGCCTTAACGCTGGCACGGTTAACCACGAACCACACCAGTAAAAATAACAGTGCGGACAGCAAACCCAACACAACGGTGGCCAGGCTTGATTGGCCCATGACTTCACTGAACATTGACAACCCTACAACTTGATTAACCAGACGCCTATCTTATCATTGTCTGAAATACAGGGAAGGTATTCACGAAAAAACAGACGCTTCTGAAGGGATTTAACGCCTACCAAGGGATAAATGAGGTGACCGAGCAAATCCCGAGATCGAAGCTGCCTCCCTGATCGCAATAGCTGTTCAGAGCAAGGAGATAGAGCCCTACGCACAGCAGCAGGAAAACGACAAAAGCCACGATTTTCCTGACGCTAAAAAGGGGTTTTTTCAGTTTGATGGCAGATCTCTTAGGAGTTATCACACGCTTATTGATGCCCAAAATCTGCGTCCGAGACGTAGTAAAACATCAACCTATCCTACTCTGTATAAGTTAAACAAACTTCAAACGGAGAAGTCCCTATCTGGGCTAAAACCGACGTGCAGCATAGAATGCCCCTTCTATCTTTCATGATTTTTTTCAGAGTATTAGAGAAGCGTTGACGTTCGATTTATGTTTATACTTTACGGTGATTTTAGCCAGAGTCATTAAGACAGAATAAGGAATGAGCGTGATTAAAACAATTGTTGTATTAGCGGTTATCTACGCGGTTTTCCTGTTTTCAGGCTACGGTGTGACCGTAGGCAGCAGTGAAAACGCCGCAGGTCTCGGCTTGAAATGCCAATATTTAACGGCAAGAGGGATTGTTGACTCGCAATATATTCACAGTGATAGCGGCATCGTTGGCGTCGCTAACTGCCCTATTTTCAAGAAAATAGGTGACGTCGTAGACAAATCCTAGCCGTCATAAACAAAGCCCGCAGGCTTGCCTGCGGGCTTTGTCGACACCGTATTACAGATATTCTTCGCAAAAGCTCTCTCGCGACACGTCCTAGCTGTCGTGCTTGGTAAACTTCAGCTCGATCAACGAAATCGCTTTTTCAATCGCACGACGAGTTACCGGATCGGCGCCCGCAGGATGCGTACTAAAATCGATGTTTTTCAACTGATGTGACATTTTATCGCGCACTTCAGTTGGCGCTATAATGTCAATAACATCCAGGATTTGTTTAATTACCAGTTGGCACGCAACCAAATCTGACTCTAGTTCCTGTTCTTTAGATAAGCTCTGTGACATCCCCGTAACTCCTCGGTACTCAATATTATTCATAAAAAAACGGCGCAAAGGATAACACGCCGCAGCCGGATCTCGCCAAAGCTTCTATGATTAATTGAGTAAAACGAAAGGAGGCAAAGATGTTCGCACTGGTTTTAACCGTATGTTATCTCGGCGGAGGTTGTGACGATTTAGTGGTAGACGCCTTTAACACCGTTGCAGAATGTCGGGTTGCTATGCGCCAGCAGGGTCTGAATCAGGCAGGATGCTATCCGATTGAAGAGTTTATCGACGGCTACTGGATCCCAGCACATACTCATGCAGACTTCTAATACTTAATGAGCGCGGTTCCAAAACCCTCGATTACATATTGATTAATTATGCTAATAGCGCTATTTATGACCTGTTACTTATTGATATATCGAATATTAATTTGAATGGGAAAATGACGATGCAAAGATGCAACACAGGGTTTAAACGACTTCCTCTTGCACTATTGATTACGGGTCTTTGTTTATCTCCATTAATGGTTAACGCGGCCAACGTACCTGCTGGGGTCGAACTGGCGCAGAAACAGGAAGTTGTGCGTAATAACGGTTCTGAACCCGCTACGCTGGACCTGCAAAAGGCAGAGAGTAGCGTCGAAAGTAATATTCTCGGCGACCTGTTTGTCGGTTTAGTCAGTATTGATGACAACGGTAATGCACGCCCGGAACTGGCCGAAAGCTGGGAAACCAAAGACAACAAAACCTGGATATTCCATTTGCGTCCTGGACTTCGCTGGTCTGACGGCTCTCCAATTACCGCCCAGGACGTCGTTTACAGCTGGCGACGCCTCATCGATCCTAAAACAGTTTCTCCGTATGAAAGCTATCTTGGCACCGTGCACGTAGTGAATGCCGACAGCATCATTGCCGGGAAAATGCCAGCCGACCAGCTTGGCGTCAAGGCACTGGATGCGCAGACCGTTCAGGTCGAACTGACCCGACCAATGTCATATTTCCTGCAAATGATTGCTCACTATTCTTTGTTCCCAGTAAGTCAGGCCAACGTCGAAAAATTTGGCGATAAATGGACGCAGCCGGGCAATCTGGTCAGCAGCGGTCCTTTCAAATTGAACAGTTGGACGGTAAATGAACGCGTCACCGCCGTCAGAAACGATAAATACTGGGACAATGCCCACACCGTTCTCACACAGATGACCTACTTGCCCATTGCCTCCGGGGCTGCCGATGTTAACCGCTACAAGGCCGGTGAAATCGATATCACGCTCACCATTCCCGAAGTACAGTTTGCTTCCTTAAAGAAAGAGCTAGGCTCGCAAGTGCATACCAATCCTTATCTCGGGGTTTATTACTATGCGTTTAATAATCAGAAACCACCGTTCAACGACGTGCGTGTTCGACAGGCGCTTAGCCTCGGATTAGACCGCGATATTATTGCCAATAAAGTATTGGGTCAGGGTCAAACGGCGGCTTATACCATCACGCCTGACAATACCGGCGGTTATACTTTTAAACCGTCAGCAATGGCAAAACAAACACAGGAACAGCGCAACGAAGAGGCCCGTAAACTGTTGGCAGAAGCAGGATTTGGCCCACAGCATCCGTTGAAATTTAACCTGCTGTATAACACCAGTGAATCCCATCAGCACATTGCTATCGCAGCGTCATCAATGTGGAAGAAAAATCTGGGGGTGACCGCAGTCCTGCAAAATCAAGAATGGAAAACCATGCTCGACACGATGCATCAGGGTAATTACGACGTGGTGCGTTATGCATGGATAGCAGACTACAATGAACCCTCAACTTTCCTGAACACTTTCCGCTCCGATAACAGCGAGAATACGCCTAAATTCAGCAATGCGGAGTACGATAAAGTTTTGGACGATGCGCTGGCGGCCACCAGCAAGGATCAGGTCGAAAAAGACTATCAGAAAGCTGAGGATATTCTGAGTTCTCAGGCGCCGATAGTGCCGCTTTATCACTACGTGAGTGCCAAATTGGTTAAACCGTTTATCGGCGGATTTGATAATCATGACCCGCAGGGCCGTGTTTATGCCAAAGATCTGTATGTGATTAAGCACTGAGTTCAGTTTTACATTTCTCTAAACAGCCCCGCCAAGTCTCTGAAAGGCGGGGCTCATTTCTGAAATCTTCATGTCACAACCTCTTCCTTCTCATATATTGCTTGTTTATTACACTTGCCTCTGTTTACTCAGATGATAAATTGAAGATTATTCGTACAGACGGGAGGCCCTATGCATTTCTCGGAAAGCGAGATCCAACCCCTTTGGGACGAAGTTGCTCGCATCATTGGTGAGGCAGTGATCCAGCTTCAGCATCGAGGTGAACCCCTCGCGGCAGATTCGTTGGTTAAATATCTTGAACACGAGTTGGCCGCAGCTGGCGTTCAGCAACGCATTTTGATAGGTGCGGCGATCAACATGTTGAGAACAGACCGGCGCTCATAGTGTGGAGAATGCCGATGGGGAGATCATGAGTGCTCACAATCGCAAAATAATATGGCTATCTTGACTGGGCAGCCCGCCCCTGAGCAAAGAGAAAAATACGCTGCGTGATATCATCTGCACCGAGAATATTGCTTTTTTGCTCAAGATTAGCACGGGCGTAGGCTATATCATGGGCCTGATCGACCATATGGATCACTTTGTCTCGGGTGTTTTTATCAAGATTACCTAGCAGAGTCGTCAAAATAGCCTGATAGGCATTTGAGGCATAGGTAAGTTGCTTCTCGCGTTGTTCCAGCGCTTCGATACGCGCCATCAGCGCCTCTAACTGCTCTTGATTGGACATAGCGGCATCCTTATTCGTTTCGCAGAGTAAAACTGAAACACGGACTCATACTGAGTGTTATTTATACAGTTTAAACCACTTTAAAACAAAATATTGATTAAACCAATCTTAAACTGCCATAAAACTACGCCGAAAAATCCCTTAATTGTAAACGGCGTCAGGCTGCATACTTTGCCACTGTCAGCCTAACGCCAATGCACCGCCAATTTGCTCGTAACAAAAGCATCACTTGCTTACAGAAGCGGCGATGACAGCCTACCAGGACTTATGACATGTTTTACACTGAGTTCATTCTTCCTTTGGGGATATAAGTATGCGTAAGATTGCCTGTAGCTTTGCTGTATTTGCGGTTTTAATGTCTGCCACTTCTATGGCTCGTGCAGAAGGTTGCTTGAAAGGCGCAGCCGTGGGTGCTGTGGCCGGTCACGTTGCACACCACCATGCTGTTTTAGGGGCGGTTGGCGGTTGCGTAGTCGGTCATCACATGGCGGCTAAAGCTAAAAAAGAGAAAGCGGCAGAAGCGCAAAAATAAATACATTATTGGGCCAACACTGAGTGGCTGGCCCAATAAATTCTGCTGCGATTCTTTTCCTAAAACCAACTTTTTAAAGTTGATTTTTTACTTTTAAATTAGACATGGAAAAGTTTAATGTATCCAAATATCATCACTGCGCATAAATTATTAACACAGTTCATAACGAATAAAACCGAAAAACATGAAGCCTGCATTTTCACTAACAACATTGAAAAAGTAGTTAATGTTTTAAAAAAACCCTTTACGATCTATACAAAATCTAAAGGTGCGTTAGAAACATCCGACAGTTATGGTTTCTATTACATGGACCCTGTTGGGAGTAATAAGAAATATTTGGCACGAGAAACTCGCTTTGTTAAAGCAATAGACACACCTTTGGAATCAGACCTTGTTAACCACTTAATTGGTACAAAAAACCCAGAAAAGACAAAAGTAACAGAAACTTGCACGGCCATTGAGGTCCCCATGAAAGGTGTCGACGGCAATCGCTATCTGGTGAGGAGTCATTTCGTGCACTATCTGGGTACTAAAGGGCAAATAACAATAATGCCTAATGGTGAAATTGACACACTAGAGAGTCAGCACATGAAAAGAAACATGCTACCCGGCATGACTAAAACATCATCAGAATTTTCTGTTTATGAGATCCCCAAAAATCAAATGATTCAAAAAACACGAGGAACCTTCTCATCTTTTACCTCAATAAATGAATAAACACCGCTAAGAATAATATTACTGATGACCTAAGCATGCGAATTCACGCCGATAATATGAGTGATTTGATTTTTGTCGCCTTTTCGAAATGGTCCAGTTTCATCGCCATAATCCACCACTGAGCAACCTCCATCAGCAACTCTGGATCATCATTTTTATTAGCGAAGAAAGCATAAAAAGACAGGCCGACATCCACACCTTTTGCCGCAATTTTATCCTCGCAGATCCTAATAATTTTTTCCTTCATTCCTGCTCTCATGGTCCCTACCTTTCATAAAATTTTGATCACCATCTCATCTCACTAACATTATATCTGTTCGGGTTGCCACATTTTAGTATGATTACTGATTGAATTAATGGATTGATTTAATAGGAATTTATGAAAAACACAATGGCGATACTCAAGCAAAAATATCCTGACGCTCTTGTATGGCAGTTTGGAGATACCCCAGAAATGGCTAATGAATTATCAAATCTAGTCATTAAAGGAATAAAAACGGCAGGATGTGGCTCACTGACTGCTTTAAAATCAGAAGAAACACCGCCCACAATGGGCTGTTACAACATTATTTTAAACGGCGAACAAAAGCCGGTCTGTGTCATCAGAACGATCGCCATGAGGCTGATTCGTTTCTGCGATGTCACTGAAGACATCGCTAAAAAAGAAGGCGAAGGAGATCTCAGTCTTCAGTATTGGAGGACCGGCCACCAAGAGTTTTTCGAAAGAGCGGGGACTTATACCTACGATATGGAACTGGTTGTAGAAGAGTTTGAGCTGATCGACATTCTCTGAATTTTAAATTCCATTCATTATCGATTTCACTCTTGGAAAAGTTCAGGCAACCTGTATAGGCTCACAGCAACACCCTGTTAAGCCCAAAAAGGGCGCGTCGCGACGTTACTTTCTACTCGTCTTATATCTTAGCGGCTATGGAGCACATCAATCTTAAGGAGACCCCCATGACGAATAATCCCCCCGAAGGACTGCCAAGATACAGGATTTTGACTGGTCCGGATGACGCATCCTTCTGCCATCGTGTTTCTGCTGCACTCGATCTTGGATATGAGCTTTATGGAAATCCAGCAGTGACCTACGACTCTGATAAAAAAACCGTGATTGCTGCCCAAGCGATAATTTGGAAAAGTGAAAAGAGTTAGAAAAAACTTGAGAGGTGCGCACGATCGGAGTTTTTGGACCGAAGCCATAATGAAAACGGATCGTTTTTTTGCAGAAGGGTTTTGCAGGAGTTTTGCAGAAGGATCATGTTGTCCTAAAAAAAACGGGACCCTCTCGGCTCCCGTCTCATGCATCTCGGTTTCCCGACATTACATATTCGCGATCATCGCGTCGCCAAACTCTGAACATTTCAACAGCTTAGCGCCGTCCATCAGACGTTCGAAATCGTAGGTCACGGTTTTCTTGGCAATCGCCGCTTCCATTCCCTTCACAATCAGGTCGGCCGCTTCGAACCATTCCATATGACGCAGCATCATTTCTGCAGAAAGGATCACTGAACCTGGGTTCACCTTATCCTGACCGGCATATTTTGGTGCGGTACCGTGGGTAGCTTCAAACAGCGCGCATTCGGAACCAATGTTGGCACCCGGAGCAATACCAATACCACCAACCTGTGCCGCCAGGGCGTCGGAGATGTAGTCACCGTTAAGGTTCATACAGGCGATAACGTCATATTCAGCAGGGCGCAGCAGGATTTGCTGGAGGAACGCATCGGCGATAACGTCTTTAATGATGATATCTTTGCCGTTGTTCGGATTCTTGATTTTGACCCAAGGGCCGCCGTCAATGAGTTCACCGCCAAACTCTTCACGAGCCAGCTGGTAACCCCAATCTTTGAACGCACCTTCGGTGAATTTCATGATGTTGCCTTTATGTACCAGCGTCAGTGAATCACGATCGTTAGTGATAGTGTATTCAATAGCCGCACGTACCAAACGCTTGGTGCCCTCTTCAGAGCAAGGTTTCACGCCAATGCCGCAGTCCTGTGGGAAACGGATTTTGTTCACGCCCATTTCGTCTTGCAGGAATTTGATCACTTTATCCGCTTCAGCAGAACCGGCTTTCCACTCGATACCCGCATAGATATCTTCGGAGTTTTCGCGGAAAATAACCATGTCGATATCTTCAGGGCGTTTAACCGGGCTTGGCGTGCCGGTGTAATAACGAACCGGACGCAGACAGATATACAGATCTAACTGTTGGCGCAGGGCTACGTTCAGGGAACGAATACCGCCGCCGACCGGCGTAGTCAGTGGGCCTTTGATGGCAACGCGGTAATCACGGATCAGATCCAGCGTTTCCTGGGGTAACCAAACGTCTTGACCGTACAGCTCTACAGATTTCTCACCGGTGTAGATTTCCATCCAGGAAATTTTTCTCTCACCGTTGTAAGCCTTCTGAACAGCCGCATCGACAACTTTGAGCATTGCCGGAGTAACATCAACACCGATACCGTCTCCCTCAATAAAAGGGATGATAGGATTATTAGGAACAACCAGTTTACCCTTGGCATCAACGGTAATCTTGGTACCTTTAGCCGGAACAACTACTTTGCTTTCCATTAACCTCTCCTTCAGCGCATTATTTGTTAAATATTTGTAGGATGCAGGCCAATACTACTTGAATATTTTCCCGACGCCAATCGCAAACAATTTTCAAGTATAATGCTCCCATAATTCGCTATCACAACGACTATGAATAAATTCTTTGTTAAAAATCACAGCATTAAACGTTTCAGCACCCAGCCACATAAGGATAAAAATTTGTTAAAAGAGGAACGAAAAGTCCTTCTTTTCAACAAGCCCTTTGACGTGCTGCCACAGTTTACTGACGAAGCGGGACGCGCAACGCTGAAGGACTATATTTCTGTCGGGAACGTCTATGCCGCGGGTCGACTCGACAGAGACAGCGAAGGTCTTTTGGTGCTGACCAATGACGGGCAATTGCAGGCAAAATTGACTCAACCAGGCAAACGCACGGCCAAAATATATTTTGCACAGGTCGAGGGAGTGCCCGACGAAGCTGCACTGATGGCCTTTAGCCGCGGGTTGCCGCTTAAAGATGGGAAAACATTGCCCGCCGGTATTGAGGTCGTCGACCCGCCCGCGTGGCTGTGGGAACGCATTCCGCCTATACGTGAGCGCAAAAGTATTCCTACTTGCTGGCTGAAAATCACCCTATATGAAGGTAAAAATCGTCAAGTGCGGCGCATGACCGCGCATATCGGCTATCCTACGTTACGGCTTATTCGCTACAGCATGGGTGAGCTGACACTGGGCGATTTGGCGCCGGGTGAATGGAAGGAGATAACACATGTTTAAACCCAATGTCACCGTCGCCTGCGTGGTTCAGGCCGAAGGCAAGTTTTTGCTGGTTGACGAAATTATTCACGGCAAGCTGACGTTGAATCAGCCGGCCGGTCATCTTGAAGCTAATGAAACGTTGATTGCCGCCGCGCGTCGCGAACTGTTTGAAGAAACAGGAATAGATGCAGCACCGCAATTTTTCATGGGTTTGCATCAATGGCAGGCGCCGGATGAGACCGCGTTCCTGCGTTTTTGCTTCGTGATTGACCTTCCTGAAATGATGGCAACCGCTCCGCAGGACAGCGATATTTCCGGCTGCCGCTGGCTAAGCGCCGAAGAAATATTTAGCTCCACCCAGCTGCGCTCGCCGCTGGTTGCCGAAAGCATTCGCCTGTATCAACAGACCGCACGTTATCCGCTGGAAGTTCTCGGCAATTATAATGTATAAGCCATCACCTCCTGCGCCTGCGGCGTAGCACCATTCACCCGTGCAGCCCTACGGCCAACGTGATAAAATTCTGCCTGCTATTTTTTTATGCCCCCGAACAAAACGCAGTCGGCGCGCGGCCTTCATCCTCGTGTGGACGGCGTTTAACGGGTTATGACTCTATGTTTTGGAACTGCTATGTCTGACAACAGCCAGAAAAAAGTGATCGTCGGAATGTCCGGCGGCGTCGACTCCTCAGTATCTGCCTACCTGCTACAACAACAGGGATATCAGGTTGAGGGACTCTTTATGAAGAATTGGGAAGAGGACGACGATGAAGAGTATTGCTCGGCCGCAACTGACCTTGCCGATGCGCAAGCGGTAAGCGACAAGCTGGGTATCAAGCTGCACACCATTAATTTTGCCGCAGAGTATTGGGACAACGTATTCGAGCATTTTCTGCAGGAATACAAGGCCGGACGCACGCCTAATCCCGACATTCTGTGCAACAAAGAGATAAAGTTTAAAGCATTCCTTGAGTTCGCAGCGGAAGACCTGGGCGCGGATTACATTGCAACCGGGCACTACGTCCGCCGTCAGGACAGCAATGGCAAGAGCCAGCTTTTACGCGGCCTCGACGGTAATAAAGACCAGAGTTACTTCCTTTACACATTGGGAAGCGATCAGATTGCCAAAAGCCTGTTCCCAGTGGGCGAGCTTGAGAAGCCAGAAGTGCGCCGTATTGCCGAAGAGCAAGAGTTAGTTACCGCCAAGAAAAAAGATTCGACGGGTATCTGCTTCATCGGTGAGCGCAAATTCCGTGATTTCCTCGGACGCTACCTGCCCGCACAACCCGGCCCAATCAAGAGTGTTGACGGACAGGACATGGGCCAGCATCAGGGCTTGATGTATCACACGCTGGGTCAGCGCAAGGGTCTGGGCATTGGTGGCCAGAAAGACGGCGGTGAAGACCCTTGGTATGTGGTAGATAAAGATGTTGCCAACAACATTTTGTATGTTGCGCAAGGTCACGAGCACCCCCGCCTGATGTCGGTTGGGCTGATTGCTCAACAACTTGACTGGGTCGATCGTCAGCCAATCACGTCGCCACTGCACTGCGTCGTCAAAACCCGCTATCGCCAGGAAGATATTCCCTGCGTGATTACACCTTTAGACGACAATCGTATTGAAGTTCGCTTCGAATCGCCCGTTGCTGCGGTAACACCAGGCCAGTCTGCGGTGTTTTATCAGGGTGAAATTTGCCTTGGCGGCGGCGTTATTGAACAGCGCATTCCGTTAGTTTAACGGTTAAAAATATCTTAAAGTACAGGGCATCACTGATGCCCTGTACTTTATCTCTCGTTACCGCTTATCCCTGCCCTCCGCTCACATCTGTACTTCCCTGCCAGGTATTTAACTCAATCGCTTTTGCGCGGATAAAATCCAGCTTGGCCTGCGCATCAACTATGCCCCAAATAGTCCCCTGCTGTTGACGATAAAAACTGTCCAATGCGGCAAAATAGGATTTTTGGTACGTCAACCAATCGCGCTGGGACTGAACAATGGCTTTTTTTGCCTCAGCAGATTGCCCTTTAAGCAGCGCCTGATATTGCACGTTGAGCTCTTTGTCCCACTCCGCATAGCCATTTTGCAGGCAGGTTTCTGAATCTATCGTTGTTACCGCATTTTTAGAGCAGGTCTGTGTTCGTTGATCTATCGACTTACCCGGCATCTCGGCAACAGCGCTAAATGCTGTGAAAGAAACCATTGAACACACGGCGTACCACGCTAACGTCTTCATCTACTCTTCCTTTTTTGATAAATATTGAAAGTGGCTTCTGCGCTTATTTAATCAACAAATCAGGGCGAAGTCTTATGACTGAAACAACGTTTGGGCTATGACCCCCTATCTTATCGATTGATGAGGGAGATTCCCTGCTTTTCGGCTCTGTGTTTAGCCGTCATTTTATGGCATGATCTGTCGCCATTAGTTGGACATCCGCAAAAGTCGCAGAACCTTGCTGTCGAACAGCGCTTACAGGAGTAACCGTGGCCAAAAATTATTATGACATTACGCTGGCATTGGCTGGAATGTGCCAGTCTGCGCGTTTAGTTCAACAGCTTGCCCACGAAGGTACATGCGCCAAAGAAGAGATGACCGTTTCCCTACGCAGTCTGCTCGAAATGAATCCTGCGTCTACGCTTGCGGTCTACGGTAATAATGAAGCTAATCTCAAAATGGGTCTCGAAACCTTGCTCGGCGTGCTTAATGCTAATCGGCAGGGCCTGGGCGCCGAACTAACGCGCTATACCTTGAGCCTGATGGTGCTGGAGCGTAAACTTCATGCCAAGAAATCTTCAATGGATCAACTGAGCCTGCGTATCGATCAGCTCGACCGCCAACTGGCTCACTACGACCTTGAATCCGAGCAGGTTATCAGTTCCTTGGCTTCGATTTATGTCGATATTGTTAGCCCAGCCGGACCGCGGATTCAGGTGGTCGGTTCGCCGGCGATTTTGCAGAACACCCAGATTCAGGCTAAAGTCCGTGCCTTACTTCTCGCGGGTATCCGCGCAGCAGTACTGTGGCAGCAAGTAGGCGGTGGTCGCCTGCAGCTAATGTTTTCTCGTAACCGATTGTTCGAACAGGCAAAAGCTATTCTCGCCCGTTGCTGAAAATCTGATTTACCATACCTGCACTGCGCAGGTATGAAATTCTACTGTTAATAAGCTCTGGAGTTGCTACCGATGGAATTATCCTCACTGACAGCCGTTTCCCCCGTTGATGGACGCTACGGTGACAAAGTCAGCGCGCTGCGCACAATTTTCAGCGAGTTTGGCCTGCTGAAGTTTCGCGTGCAGGTTGAAGTACGTTGGCTGCAAAAACTGGCCACCTGTGCAGAAATTAAAGAAGTTCCTGCTTTTGATGCCGACGCAAACGCTTTCCTTGACCAGTTAGTGGCCAATTTCGATGAAAAAGACGCTCAGCGTATAAAAGATATCGAAAAAACCACTAACCATGACGTTAAGGCTGTGGAATATTTCCTGAAAGAAAAAGTGGCCAATATTCCCGCGCTGCATGCTGTTTCTGAGTTTATCCACTTTGCCTGTACTTCAGAAGACATTAACAACCTGTCGCACGCGCTGATGCTGCAAACCGCGCGTCAAGACGTCGTATTGCCTTACTGGTTGAGAATTATCGATTCTATCAAAGCACTGGCGCACCAGTATCGCGACATTCCACTGCTTTCCCGCACGCACGGCCAGCCAGCAACGCCCTCTACCGTAGGTAAAGAGTTTGCCAACGTGGCCTACCGTATGGACCGTCAGGTCAAACAACTGCAACAGGTCGAAATTCTGGGTAAAATCAACGGTGCGGTGGGCAACTATAATGCTCACATCGTCGCCTACCCTGAAGTGAACTGGCACCAGTTTAGTGAAGAATTTGTGACCTCACTGGGCATTAACTGGAACCCGTATACCACTCAGATCGAGCCGCACGACTACATTGCCGAACTGTTTGACTGCGTGGCGCGCTTTAACACCATTCTGATCGACTTCGACAGAGACATTTGGGGTTACATTGCGCTTAACCACTTCAAACAAAAAACCATTGCCGGTGAGATTGGTTCTTCAACCATGCCGCATAAAGTTAACCCGATTGACTTTGAAAACTCCGAAGGCAACTTGGGCCTTTCAAACGCTGTGCTTAGCCATCTGGCAAGCAAACTGCCTGTCTCTCGCTGGCAGCGTGACCTGACTGACTCTACCGTACTGCGTAATCTCGGTGTCGGTCTGGGCTATGCGCTGATTGCCTATCAGGCAACCCAAAAAGGCATCAGCAAGCTGGAAGTCAACGAAGCCAACCTGGTGGGCGAGCTGGATCGTAATTGGGAAGTGCTGGCTGAGCCTATCCAGACTGTAATGCGTCGCTACGGCATCGAAAAGCCTTACGAGAAGTTAAAAGAGCTGACCCGCGGCAAGCGCGTTGACGCAGAAGGCATGAAAGTTTTCATCGACAGCCTCGAACTGCCGGAAGAAGAGAAAGTGCGTCTTAAGGCCATGACGCCGGCCAATTATATTGGTCGTGCTGCCACGATGGTTGACGAACTGAAGTAATTTCTCGTAAATTTCAGTCCTGATTAAAAGGGGAGAAAACGTCGGTTTTCTCCCCTTTTTTATTATCGTAGCGGCCACGTAATGCCGAAATACTCACAGTATGAAAAAATAACCAGGCGTGCCTTTCTTTTCTCGTTTATATTTCGTTTATATTTTCCATCTTATGGTTGATATCAGGTTTATCTTCTGACGATGATAATGAGCCAAGCCGAAACTGGAGAAAGTTATGCGAATTTTAGTCGTTGAAGATAATGCGTTATTGCGCCATCACCTTTCAGTGCAGCTGCGTGAAATGGGCAATCAGGTCGACTCGGCGGAAGATGCCAAAGAAGCTGACTATTTTTTGCAAGAACACGCGCCAGATATCGCGATCGTCGACCTTGGACTACCAGGCGAAGACGGCTTGAGCATGATCCAACGCTGGCGTAATCATCAGGTCAAACTGCCTATTCTGGTTCTCACTGCCCGCGAAAGTTGGCAAGATAAAGTTGCCGTGCTCGAAGCCGGTGCCGATGACTACGTGACCAAGCCTTTCCATTTGGAAGAAGTGATCGCCCGCATGCAGGCTCTTATGCGCCGCAATAGCGGACTCGCTTCACAGATTATTGCCCTGCCTCCATTCACCATCGACCTGTCACGGCGCGAATTAACGGTAAATGAGCAACCGGTAAAACTGACTGCTTTTGAATACACAATTATTGAAACGTTGATCCGCAACGCTGGAAAAGTGGTGAGTAAAGACAGCCTGATGCTTCAGCTTTATCCCGATGCGGAGTTGCGTGAAAGCCACACCGTTGACGTGCTGATGGGCAGACTGCGCAAAAAACTGCAGGTTGAGCATCCGGTTGAAGTCATTACAACTGTTCGTGGTCAAGGCTACCGCTTTGATATTCGTGCCTAAAACTTATTTGGCCATAAAACAGTGATCCCGAAAAACAAGAATCCCTTCTCGCTCCGCTCGCGCTACATGATGGCTACCGCCGCAGTCGTTCTGGCGCTTTCGCTCGCCTACGGCCTGGTGGCCGTGGTCGGGTATCTGGTCAGCTTCGATAAAACAGCCTATCGTTTGCTGCGGGGCGAAAGTAATCTGTTTTTCAGCCTGGCGCAGTGGCACGATGATAAATTAACGATCAACGTGCCGCCCGACCTTGATATCAACTTCCCAACGTTGGTGTTCATCTATGACAGCAGCGGCAAGCTTTTGTGGGCTCAGCGCCGCGTACCGGATCTAGAAGCGCAAATCAGCAAATCGTGGCTTAACAAAGCCGGTTTCTACGACCTAGATACTGACACCCTCACCTCCAGCGAAGTGGTAGGCAATAATCCGCAGGCGCAAGACCGACTAAAATCGTATGACCAAACCAACGCCACCGCCATGACACACTCGGTGGCAGTGAATACTTACCCTGCAACATCACGCCTGCCTGCATTGAACATCGTGGTGGTCGACAGCATTCCGCAGGAGTTGCAGCATTCTGATCTGGTGTGGCAATGGTTCAGCTATGTGCTGCTGGCAAACCTGCTGCTGGTGGTGCCGCTGCTGTGGCTGGTTGCCTACTGGAGCCTGCGCCCAATCAAGTCGCTGATTATTCAGGTTGCCGAGCTTGAGACCAAAGAGCGTGATTTACTTGATGAGCAGACGCCGCTTGAGCTGCGTGGCCTAGTGCGCAATCTGAATATTCTTCTCAGCAGCGAACGTGGCCGTTACGATCGCTACCGCACGACGCTCGCCGATTTAACTCACAGCCTTAAAACGCCGCTGGCAGTTCTGCAAACAACCCTGCGGTCCCTGCGTAACGGCAAAGAAATGAGCATCGAAAAAGCCGAACCGATTATGCTGGAGCAGATAAGCCGCATTTCGCAGCAGATTGGCTATTACCTGCATCGCGCTACGTTAAGATCCGAGCACCTGATTCTGGTGCGCGAGATCCACTCAGTGCCCGCCCTGCTCGACAGCCTCTGTTCCGCCTTGAATAAAGTTTATCAGCGCAAAGGCGTGGTACTGACGCTGGACATCTCGCCCGAAATTACCTTCATCGGGGAGAAAAACGACTTTATGGAAGTGCTGGGCAACGTCATCGACAATGCCTGCAAATATTGTCTCGAATTTGTTGAAATCACCGCTATTCATACAGAAAACGAATTAGTGATTCTGGTTGAGGACGACGGTCCGGGGATCGCCAAGCATCAACGTGAGCTTATTTTCAAACGAGGCCAAAGAGCCGATACTCTTCGTCCAGGTCAGGGCCTTGGCCTTTCATTGGCCAGTGAAATCATTGAACAGTACAGCGGCAAAATTCTGATTGGCGACAGTGAGCTTGGCGGGGCCAGCATGCGTATCTCCTTTGGCCAGCAGTATGACAGCGACCAAGCATAAAAGAAGTGCACTTTGCCCACTCTGGAATACGTCTCGAAGAATTAGCGCTATTGTGAAAAATTGCCGGCGATTGCCTAAGCCAGCGCGGTGATGTTCCGTTATAATCCTTGTCAGACATTAGCAATCCGTGGAAAAGACAAATGGATTATCAACTTGATTTAGACTGGGACGATTTTCTCGCGCGTTATTGGCAGAAACGTCCGGTCCTGCTTAAACGTGGCTTTAAAAACTTTATCGATCCCCTTTCCCCGGATGAGCTGGCGGGGCTGGCAATGGAAAGCGAAGTAGACAGCCGCCTTGTCAGCCACGAAAAAGGCCGCTGGCAGGTAAGCCACGGTCCCTTTGAAAGCTACGATCATCTTGGCGAAACGAATTGGTCCATTCTGGTTCAGGCCGTAGATCATTGGCATGAGCCTTCAGCACGCCTGATGCGCCCTTTCCGTCAAATACCCGATTGGCGTATGGATGATCTGATGGTCTCCTTCTCGGTTCCGGGGGGCGGCGTGGGTCCACACCTCGATCAATACGACGTCTTCATTATTCAGGGTACGGGCCGTCGCCGCTGGCGCGTGGGCGAGAAGATTGCGATGAAACAGCATTCGCCACACCCTGACCTACTGCAGGTCGAGCCTTTCGATGCCATCATCGATGAAGAAATGGAACCCGGCGACATTATCTATATTCCGCCTGGTTTCCCGCACGAAGGCTATTCGCTGGAAAACGCCATTAACTATTCGGTTGGATTCAGAGCACCAAGTTCACGTGAAATGGTCAGTGGATTTGCAGACTATGTGTTATCACGCGAGCTGGGTAGCAAACGCTACAGCGATCCTGAATTGGTCAGACGCGAACATCCTGCTGAGGTTCAACAGCATGAGCTCGACGGTCTGCGTAACATGATGACCGACTTGGTGGCTAGCCCTGAGCATTTTAATAGCTGGTTTGGCGAGTTTATTTCACAGTCGCGCCACGAGCTTGACGTTGCGCCACCGGAACCGCCTTATCAGCCAGGTGAAGTTTACGAATTTCTTGAATCAGGCGAGGCACTGCAACGTCTAGGTGGACTGCGTGTACTGAAAGTCGGCGATCGCTGCTATGTGAACGGTGAGCCGATTGTCACCGAGCATACTGCGGCGGCCGATGCGTTAACCCGTAATTTGAGCGTAACTCAGGCTATGCTCGGCGACGCGCTGGAAGACCCTTCCTTCCTCGCCCTGCTTTGTGCGTTGGTGAACAGCGGTTACTGGTACTTTGACGAGTAATGTTTGAAAATCCTCCCCCTGTCTACGTTTTCGCGTTGCCGGGGGGAAGATTTAAAGACATTCAACTACGAGGAGTTAGCCGTTTTTTCTACTGCCATCTTTGGCGGCCTGCTGGCGTAAAGATACAGCACCACTGACGCGATAATACAAAACGCCATTGACCCCACCATCGGCCAAGCGCTGTGCGCCGGGAACATCGCCAAAAGTGAACCCACCAGCGCACCGGTGCCAAAACGTATCGTGCCTGCCAGAGATGCGGCGGTTCCAGCCATGTGCGGGAAGTCGTCCATAATTACAGCCATTGCATTCGATGTTACCATCGCGATACAACCCACATAGCCCGCCACGCCGAACACCAATGCCCAGAAGCCTAATCCAAAAGCACTAACAACTAGCAGCCAAAGCCCCATTGTCAACTGAATCATCAAGCCCAAACGGAACATTTTAACCGCCCCCAAACGACGGACGTTACGGCTGTTAAAAAAGGTCAGGATCACCAAGAACACCACATTCAGCGCAAAATAGAAGCCGAAATTTTGCGGTGATACGCCGTTGAGTTCGATGTAAACAAACGGACCTGCGCTCAGAAACGAGAACATACCGGCAAACGAAAAACCGCTGGCCAGCATATAGCTCAGCACCCGCTTGTGACGAAATAGTGTAGCGAAGTTGCCCAAGCTGGTACGCATATGAAAGCGTTGCCTGCGCTCTTTGGGTAGGGTTTCTTTAATAAACACCGCCACCAACACCGCGGCTATCAACGCGGCAATCGCCATAGCCCAAAAAATAGCGTGCCAGCTAAACCACAGCATTAGCGCACCGCCCAGCATTGGGGCCAGCAGAGGCGCCACAGTCATCACCAGCACGACGAAAGACATCATTCGCGAGAATTCATCTTTGGTGAACATATCGCGCATTAGGGCATTGATAACCACGCTGGCCGCCGCGGCTGAAAGGCCGTGCAAGAAGCGCATGTTGACCAGCTGTTGTACCGAGTCCGACAGTGCACAGGCCGCAGCGGCAATGGCAAACACCAGCGCGCCCCAGAAAATAACCGGTTTACGCCCGAGACTGTCGGCCATCGGGCCATAAAATAGCTGACCCACGGCAAAGCCCAATACGTAGGCGCTCAGCGTCATTTGCACACTGCCAGCCGGAACGCCAAACTCCTGGGCAATCATTGGCATACTCGGCAGATACATGTCGATAGCCAACGGCATCAACATCGACAACAGTCCCAAAATCAGGATCAGACCTAAATGAGACGTCCGCGGTTCTTGCACTTTTTACAGCTCCTGTTAAAAATGAAAACCTGTCATTCAGATGACTAGCGAGGAACGACCACTGAAGCAATTTCTGCTTCAGTCAGTGGGCGGTATTCGCCTGGCTCAAGGTCTTCGTCCATCGTAATTTCGCCAATTCGCTCACGGTGCAGCTCCACAACGCGATTACCCACGGCGGCGAACATGCGTTTCACCTGGTGATAGCGGCCTTCGCTGATGGTTAAACGCACCACGTGCTCACTGACCTGCTCAAGCTGAGCAGGCTTGGTCAGCGAGTCTTCATTGTGCAGTTGAACACCGGCGGTAAACTGCTCGGCGGTATCTTCAGCCAGCGGCAGCTCAAGCGTCACCAAATAGGTTTTTTCACAGTGATGCTTAGGTGAGGTAATGCGATGCGACCACTGGCCGTCGTCGGTCATCAGCACCAGACCCGTGGTGTCGATATCAAGACGACCCGCGGCGTGAAGCTTGTAGGCAACCGGCTCTTCAAGGAAATAAAGCACGGTAGGATGGTCAGGATCGTCAGTCGAACAGACGTAACCCTGCGGCTTGTTAAGCATGAAGTAACGGAAGCCGGTGATTTGCTCCAGCACGTTACCGTCAAATTCAACAGACATTTCCGGGGTCAATTTTAACGATCCGCTCTTGACCACTTCGCCGTCTACGGTAACGCGCTTTGCACGCAGTTCACGCGCGACTAACGCACGGCTTACACCTAACTGTTGAGATAAAAACTTGTCCAATCGCATTGAATCTACTTAGCCTTTCTTGGCGAACGGGGAATGCTCGCGCTTTAATAAAACACAACACCCCGCTGCTGCATCATGCTGCAACCGCAGGGTGTAAAAGTATTATTTAATGAATTTGAATGGGCAGTCTGCCTGCCGTTGAGAATGGGTATTATAGCGGGCCTTGCGCTGAAATGTCGCGTCTATCTGTAAAACTTAGCAGACTAAATTTTATCAGAGGAGTGCTCTAGCACCGTTCGCCTTGTTAGAGAATAATTGGCATACTGACACTCTGTTTTTATCTGCCACCGAAAGTTTTGGGTCGTCATGCAAGCCATTCCCTTTACACTCCGCCCTTATCAGCAAGAAGCCGTAGACGCCACACTGAAGCATTTTCGTCGCCATGATGCGCCTGCCGCTATCGTGCTGCCTACCGGTGCGGGGAAAAGCCTGGTGATTGCCGAGTTGGCAAGAGTGGCCCGTGGGCGCGTGTTGGTGCTCGCGCACGTTAAGGAACTGGTGGCGCAGAACCACTCAAAATATCTCTCTTACGGACTGGATGCCGATATTTTTGCCGCCGGACTGAACATCAAACAAAGTCAGGGGAAAGTGGTATTCGGCAGCGTGCAGTCGGTTGCGCCCAATCTGAATAAGTTCGACAGCGCATTTTCTTTGTTGATTATTGATGAATGTCATCGTATCAGCGACGATGATAACAGCCAGTATCAGCAAATTATCGCCCATTTGCGTAGCCAAAATCCGCGCCTACGATTATTGGGGCTGACCGCCACGCCTTATCGCCTTGGTAAAGGCTGGATCTACCAATTTCACTATCAGGGTATGGTGCGCGGTGATGATAAGTGCCTGTTTCGCGACTGTATTTACGAGTTGCCGCTGCGCTACATGATAAAACATCAGTTCCTGGTGCCGCCGGAACGTCTAGACATGCCGGTGGTACAGTATGATTTCAGCCGCCTACAGCCCAACAGCAGTGGGCTTTTCGCCGAAGCGGATCTCAACCTCGAACTCCGTCAGCAGGCACGCATCACGCCGCACATTGTTAATCAAATCATTGATTTCGCTAAAGATCGCAAAGGTGCGATGGTTTTCTGTTCGACGGTTGAGCACGCAGGCGAAGTATTCAAACTGCTGCCCGCCGGAGAGGCAGCACTGGTGAGCGCGCAAACGTCAGCCCAAGACCGAGATCAGTTAATTAACGCGTTTAAACAGCAAAAATTACGTTATCTGGTTAACGTTTCGGTGCTTACTACTGGCTTTGATGCGCCGCACGTTGATTTAATTGCTATTTTGCGCCCCACTGAGTCAGTCAGCCTTTATCAGCAAATTGTGGGTCGAGGACTGCGACTGGCGCCGGACAAGACCGACTGCCTGATCCTTGATTACGCAGGCAATCCGCACGACCTGTTTACGCCTGAGGTAGGCAGCCATAAACCCGCCGGTGACAACAAACCGGTGCAGGTATTTTGTCCGGCCTGTGGTTTTGCCAATATATTCTGGGGTAAAACCACGGAAGACGGCACCGTAATTGAACATTTTGGCCGCCGCTGTCAGGGCATTCTTGAAGATGATGAAGACAACCGCGAGCAGTGCGATTTTCGCTTTCGCTTTAAAAGCTGTCCACACTGCGGTGCAGAAAATGACATTGCCGCCCGCCGGTGCCACCAATGTCAGGAAATACTGGTCGATCCCGACGATATGCTCAAAGCAGCGCAGAGGCTTAAAGACGCTCTCGTGCTGCGCTGCGGCGGTATGAGTCTTGAAACCGGCAAAGATGATAAAGGCGAATGGTTAAAGATTACCTATTACGACGAGGACGGTGCCAGCGCCAGCGAACGCTATCGCCTACAAACGCCTGCCCAGCGTACGGCCTTTTTGCATAACTTTATGCGCCCGCATCAGCGTGCACCTGGCGTTGAGCTGGTGTGGCACAACGCGGCAGATATCATTGCCCAACAGGCGCTGCTGCGGCATCCCGACTTTGTTGTCGCGCGTATGAAAGGTCGGTTCTGGCAAATTCGTGAGAAGATCTTCGATTATCAGGGGCGTTTTCGCCGCGCTTATGCGCTACGAGGTTAGCGGTTTAAGACATATTCAGGGATTAATCATTTGCCGTGCGGGTGATACTTCGGTAACATACCGCCCGCTTTCGCCATGTGCGAAGCGAAGATCTATCACCTGTTGCTGGGTCGCCTGTAACAGTAATTTTCTTATTAAGAGAAAAATCATGACTACTATTAATGCACAAGTACGTACTGCGCAGGGTAAGGGTGCGAGCCGCCGCCTGCGCGCAGCAAACAAATTCCCAGCTATCGTTTACGGTGGCTCTGCTGAACCTATCTCTATCGAGTTGGACCATGACTCTGTAAAGAACCAGGAACTGAAAGCGGAATTTTACAGCGAAGCAATCACTCTGGTTATCGACGGTAAAGAAACCAAAGTTAAAGTTCAAGCTGTACAGCGTCACCCGTTCAAGCCAAAACTGGCTCACATCGACTTCGTTCGCGTTTAATCGCAAACTGAGTAGATGCGCATAGGGACGCCTACGCGAGAACAATAAAAAACGCCGCTTGATGCGGCGTTTTTTATTGCCTGAATTTGGTGAAACTCAGCTGTTGCCGCTGCCTGAACGACGCTGTAACTGGTCACGCAGGTTCGGGGGCGTGCCTTTAATCGTCAAAGTATCCGTCGCCGGATCCCAGAAAATACGTTCACCCATCAGCATGGCATCGAAGTTGATACTTACGCCACCGCCGCTGCCGGCAAACTTGGTCAACTGACGCAGCGTACTGCGGTCGGCCGGGAAGCTCTCTTCCAACTCATAACCCTGATCGGTCGAAAATTGTTTAAAGTCTTTATCACCCAGCGGCGGTAACCCCTGCGCCAGCTCCTGCAATTCAATCTCTTCACCCGCCTGCAACTGATCATTGCAGTAGGTATACACCTGCTGACGGTAGTTCTGTCGTTCATTCTTATCTAGCTGCGCTTGCGCGCAGTAGTCATCAACGGCCTGCAACAGCCCGCGGTTCTGCGCCTTGGTATCCAGACCGACTGATGCACCGAGGAAATCCATAAAGAAGTCAGAGACTTTACGGCCCACTCTACCCTTGAGGAACGTCAGATAACGCGTTGATTCCGGATTGGTTTCCCATTCAGTCAGATCAATACGCGCCACGATATCGGCGTGGTTGATATCGAGATAATGAATGCTGCTCACATCAAGTTGCTCGTTTACGCGCATGCTGCTGCGGCTGCTCAGCACGGCAACCAGCAAATACTCGACCGCCAAGAAACGATAGTGGCAGAACAGCACAACGCCACCTTCGGCAAAAGGATATTTCGCCAGCTCGTCGCGCAGACGCCCCGTCGCGGCGCGGCTAAATCCGAGAAAATCCTCATCACCCTGACGACAGTCGCGCAGCGCGGTGGCCAGCTCGCTGTCTTGGTTAAACAGGCCATAAGCTTTGTTTTTAGCGCTGTAAACGCGATGCAGCTCGGCCATCATCTCTTCAACCGCCGAATTCGGGGTTAAAAGGGTATCGCGCAGCACAACATCCAGCGTCTGCTCGTCGCGTTTATTCAACTGGTGTAGAGCAATTTGCTCGAGATCCAGACTCATTTGACCATCTCCTGTTCATTTAGGGTATTCCCCTGCGCCGCGTATTCAAACACTGAAGCGCACCTGCTGCAAGCCATTACCCGTACACTCGAAACCTCTGGTAACAGGGGCAGACACTAACCCAGCGTTATTAACGTTATAAAAATGCGGAAACTCATGCCGCGATAAGTTAAGATATTGGACTTTGTAAAGCTTTGAGCACATTAATCTATGCCACAATCATCCCGTTATAGTGACGAACACGTTGAGCAACTGCTGTCTGAGTTAGCCACCGTTCTGGAAAAACACCGCGCGCCAACCGACCTTTCTCTGATGGTTTTGGGCAATATGGTGACTAACCTTATCAACACCAGCGTCGCTCCTGCTCAGCGTAAAGTTCTGGGACGTTCGTTTGCCGATGCCTTGCAAGCATCTATAAGAGAAGACAAAGCCCATTAATTTAATATTTAGCCAAATCCTTTTATGGTGACAAATAGTCCACGCTATCGCGAAAAAGTATCCCAGATGGTGAGTTGGGGGCACTGGTTCGCCCTATTCAATATTCTGCTTAGTCTTGGACTCGGTAGCCGATATCTATTTGTTTCTGACTGGCCCTCCTCGCTTGAAGGCAGGATTTACGCGCTGGTCAGTTGGCTAGGTCATTTTAGCTTTGTCGGCTTTGCCGTGTATCTGCTGATCGTTTTCCCACTGACGTTTGTGGTGATGTCGCAGCGTTTGCTGCGTTTCCTGTCGGCTATACTCGCCACCATTGGGCTGACCCTGCTGCTGGTAGACACTGAAGTATTTACCCGCTTCCACCTGCATATTAACCCCGTGGTGTGGGAGCTAGTGGTGAACCCTGGTCAGGCCGAATTGGCACGTGACTGGCAGTTGATGTTTATCTGCGTGCCGATTATTTTCCTGATAGAGATGCTATTCGGCACGTGGGCGTGGCAAAAGCTGCGCAGCCTCAACCGCCGCAGCTTTGCCAAACCGTTGGTAGTATTGTTTATTTGCTGCTTCTTTGCTTCGCACCTGATGTACATTTGGGCGGACGCCAATTTCTATCGCCCTATCACCATGCAGCGATCCAATTTACCGCTGTCATACCCCATGACCGCGCGTAAATTCCTTGAGAAGCATGGTCTGCTTGATGCTCAAGCCTATCAGCAACGCCTCATCGAACAAGGCGATCCTGAGGCGATTTCAGTCGAATATCCGCTGAATACCATCAGTTTCCTTGATAAAGGCAGTAACTATAATTTACTGATGATCGTGGTCAATGGCCTGAATGCCACCACGATGTCAAAAACCATGCCTCAGCTGAGTCAATTTGCCAGCAATAACGTGAATTTCACCCACCACTTCAGCTCCGGCAATCAGGATGATACAGGGCTATTTGGACTATTTTATGGCATCTCTCCAACCTATCTTGAAGGGATTATTACCTCACGCAAACCGTCGGCATTAATGACCTCTCTTGCTCAGCAAAATTATGAATTTGGCCTGTTTGCCTCTGACGGTTTCAACAGCCCGCTTTATCGCCAGGCGCTGCTTTCCGACTTCTCGCTGCCGCCGGCAACAAGTCAGGACGACGCGCAAACCACCCAGCAATGGGAACAGTGGTTGAATGCAAGAAGCGCACGTCCGTGGTTCTCTTATCTCAGTTTTAGCGGTACCACTAGTGCTACAGCCCCCGGTAAAGACGGTAAAAAACCGTCAGCAGCAATGATAAATCGTCGCTATCAACAAGGCGCCGAAGAAGTTGACGGGCAAATCGCCGACGTGCTCAAGAAGCTGCAGGACAAAGGTATGCTTAACAATACGGTAGTGGTTATTACCGGTTCGAAGGGCGTTGACCTTAATGCGCAGCAAAACTCGATGGACACCGAGCAGATTCAAGTCCCGCTGGTTATCCATTGGCCTGGCACACCGGCTCAAACGGTGAATAAACTGACTGCCCATGAGGACGTGATGACGACCTTAATGCAACGCCTGCTGCACGTTACCACCTCGCCGGCTGACTATTCTCAGGGTGAAGATCTGTTTGCCGCGCGCCGGACCAATAACTGGGTCTCCAGCAGCAACGACGGCGCACTGGTGATAACGACCCCAACGCAGACTATTCGCCTGGACAATAACGGCAACTATCATGCCTACGACAGCCACGGTCTTGAGTTAAAAGACCAACGCCCGGAACTGGGCCTACTGCTGCAGGTACTGACCAACCAGAAACGATTTGTAGCGAACTAGTTGCTTAAAATTAAAGCAGTCGTGAGCGCAGCATATTGATTTTAAAGCCTGAATGCGTAGACTGTTTAACCAGCATCGGCATGTAGCGCAGCTTGGTAGCGCATCGTCCTGGGGGGGCGAGGGTCGGAGGTTCAAATCCTCTCATGCCGACCAACTATTCTAGATAGGTCAAGGGGTTAATCGAAAGGTTAGCCCCTTTACTTTATGCGGTAAACTGCATAACCCTCTCGCCGTATAAATATTCCCGTTCTCAATCTGAACATATTTACTTGCTGATGACACTGTTGTTTAATGGTTTTTCAGCTAATAAAATCAGGAAGATAACGTAATGTTGAAGAAAGGGATTTTACCTCTCGCGGTTTCTATTTCGCTCGTACTTTCGGCCTGCAATAGTCAACAAACTAGCGTTGACAGAAATGCTCGCCACGTCGCTCAAGAAATTGCACAAAACCACTTTGATCCCAATACTCGTCCTTTAACGGCCGACAATATCAGAGTAATGAAACCCGTTATGCAGCAGTTCTATGATATCGGTAAACGAGATCAGGCTTCTGGGATGACCCCCGTTCAAGCTATGGAGCGTGCCCTTTTAATCGGTACAAGCGGCATAATTCAGGGTGGCGATAAAGCCATGTATGCCGGTCAGACCTATACCGTTGACGATCCGATTACGCAGCAAAAAATGATTGCAAAAGGTGCCACTGCCTCTTATCTCGATGGTTATAACGGCGTCCCTTAACCATTAATTGATGCGCTGACTTCCCGACGCGACTCAAATATCATTGCACCGGCCAAGAGGCAGTCACCCAAGGTTGCCTCTTCTGATTAAATCAGCGCTCAATGACCCATCACTCATTACACCGTGTAGATGCGAATATCATGCTCACGAAAGGCGGAGTAGTACTCGCGGCTGATATTTTCTTCGACCACCATCACATCAATCTGGCTGCTGTCGGCGACAACGTAGCGGGCCACGGCCGGAATTTTATCGGCAGTGAGTCCAACAAGGGTTTCATTGCACTGTCCAATGATGGCTTTTTTAAATTCGCAATCTGCATAGTCAAATCCGGTCAACCCCGTTTCTGGGGCCATAGCGCAGCCACCAATAAACCCTTGGTCAAACATTACGCCCTTCAACTGAGTGACGGCGGAAGTCCCCACACATCCTCCGGAGGCTCGCTGAATCTGCCCTCCCAGCATTATCACTTCAAACAACGGTTTTTTTAACAAAATGACGGCAATCTCCGCAGAGTTTGTCACGACCGTGAGGGCCATATCGGCAGGCAACGCGTCGGCGATTGCTAAATTAGTTGTCCCGCTGTCGATAAAAATACAGCTGCCGTGCTTGACCAGTTGTGCACATTTATGCGCGATACTGCTCTTTTTATCCCTATTTAGATCCCGACGACCGGAGATATCACCGGCTTCAGGCAATGCTATTACAGCACCGCCATAGACTTTTTTACACACCCCTTTCTTACTAAGCTCATGTAAATCACGGCGAATTGTGTGTTCTGACACCTTGAGCTGCGCAGCAAGTTCGTTGCAAACCACCCGGCCACTGTCCAGAAGGATCTGTTTAATGAGGGCTTGTCGTTCCTTAGGGAAAGCTGCATAATCGAGCACGTAAACTCCTAAATAAATAAACACTGAGCAATAAGGAGCATGATCGTGCATCGCTACTGTGTCTGTCAACGTCCCTTTACCGGAGAAGTGTCCTGAAAAATGTTAACCCTGCCTGATATTAACTTTCTCCATCAGCTGGCTGCGCTGGCCGAGCATAAGATTCTCACCCCTTCTCGCCCGCAGTACGCTACTGAGGTAGCAGAATCGCTCACCCGTGAATTGCGGGACGCGATCGCTATAGAAATTGAGGATGAGTTAAAAAACCACATTCTTAACGCTTATCCGACCCACGTTGTGCACACGTCATACCTGATGCCAACTCCAGCACACAGTGAATTTGAATGGGTCATCAAACTGTTTGCCAGCCGGGTGCAGGGTGTTTCCTGCATCGGCATGTTAATCGGGCTAGCCATTAATGGCGTTACTGAAATGTGCATGTTAAGTCATCCTTTTACCCGCGAACGTTTTTGGTCTGACGGCACACAGACGAGAATATTCAGTCCGGTGGGCGAATTTGAGCTGTCAACACGCCAGAATATTCGCCTGGATCAGGCAATTCTACATATCAATACCGACTTTGATTTCACAACCGGCAGCGGTTGGGTTAAAGAAATACGCGACAGCGTTTTAGTGACGCGTCGAGGCGACCCCTATTACGCCTTGGCCATGTTGGCAACGGGCTACCTTGATATTTGCATCATTGCGGCAGAGTCGATCGCCGAATTTATGCCTGCGCTTATTCTGATACAGAATGCCGGTGGTCTTTTCACGGTTTATGAAAGCCGCCTCCCCGGCGCCAGCAATATGATCATCGCCAGCGGATCGCAGACCGTGCACCATCAAATTCTGCAATTAATGATGCCTATAACTTAAGCATTTAAGCTTCAATAACTCACTGATTAGAGATTTAAGATGAATGAAAAGATAGCGACGAGATGTGTGTTTTTTATTGCCGGTCTGGCAACGTCATCATGGGCAGCGATGGTGCCCTTCGCCAAAATGAATACTGGTGTAAACGACGCGCTACTTGGCGTGCTGTTATTGTGTTTGGGCGGCGGAGCCATTATTTCTATGCCGTTAGCCGGACTATTATCCTCCCGCTTTGGCTGTCGGAAAGTTATTACCTGCGCGGTAATTATTATTCTACTGTCTATGCCATTTTTAATTCTGGCTAATAACCCCATCATTTTGGGTCTGCTTTTGCTTATGTTTGGCGTTGGCATTGGGCTCACTGACTGCACGATGAATATTCAGGCTATTTTGGTGGAGAAAAATGAAAATACGCCACTGATGTCGGGATTTCACGGCATGTACAGCGTGGGGGGCATCGCAGGCGCGGGGCTGATGACCAGTCTGATGAGTCTGGGGTTCAGCATCTTTACCTCAACGCTCATGGTGGCAGTGCTGGTCTGTGTACTGATTACTCTCAGCTTTCGTCATTTACTGTCGTATGCCAATCCGGCAGAAGGCCCGGCCTTTGCCATCCCGAAAGGAGAGGTTCTTCTCTTGGGCGTGATTTGCTTTATTGTTTTCCTTGCCGAAGGGACGGTGCTCGACTGGAGCGCTGTTTATCTGGTTGAAGTCAGAAACGTAGCCGATTCTTTGGGTGGGCTTGGCTTTATCTGCTTTGCCACGGCAATGACCGTCGGGCGTCTTGGCGGTGATGCGATTATAAAACGCTTTGGTCAGCTTCGCGTGGTGGTGTACGGCGCCATCTTGGCCTTCATTGGGTTTTGCTTAATATTTACCTCCGACGCCCTCCCTCTTCTGCTAACAGGCTATCTGCTGATTGGTGCGGGTTGCGCCAATATCGTTCCCGTGATGTTCAGCCAGATAGGCAAACAGAAAAGCATGCCACAAAGGGTCGCCGTACCTGCCGTAACCACACTGGGATATATCGGCGTACTGGCAGGCCCAGCATTGATTGGCTTTATTGCTCACCACAGTTCATTGCCCCATGCTTTTGTTTTTGTGGCTGCGCTGATGGTAGTGGTTTTAATGCTCAGCATCATTATGAACAAAAATATGAAAATCCGAGGAGACGCTTAACATGAAAATCGCACATATTGCTTTATGGACCCATAACCTGGAAACACAGGCACGTTTCTGGGTCGATTTTTTCGATGCAGAGATTAACGAGAAATACAGCAGCCAGACCAATCTGGGGTTTGAATCCTATTTTGTAAAAATAGCGGACGACATTGCCGTAGAATTAATGACTAAACCAGGGCTTAGCGAATGTCTGCCTGATAATAGCACCCGCGGATGGGCGCACCTGGCAATATCTGTGGGTGGGCAGGATGAGGTGGATGCCCTAGCGAGAAAGGCTGAAGCACTCGGAATTCTGGTCTCTCAGCCACGAACCACTGGCGATGGTTATTACGAGGCGGTGATTAAAGACCCTGATGGAAACTTGATAGAAATTGTCGAATAGGCTGTGTTGTAGAGTGCAGCGCATGATTACCCGCCCTCAACGATGCTATCTTGGACAGTCTGGATTACGTCAGCATCTTGGACGAGTTCGAAGACGTGTGGGAGCGCGGTAAACATGACGGCGTTGCGCTGGCAAGACGGTTCATGGGCTTGACAATACCTACAAAAGCGACACAATCGCATAAAAACTTCATTAATATCAATAAAATAGGTTATTTAATATGTCCAATGAACCAAGCATTGAAAATCCAACGCCCAAGGTTAAGCCCTCTTCACCAATACGCTGGGGTATTGTTGGAGTCGGTAACATCGCAGGACGATTCGCGCAGGGGCTCAATTTTGTGCCAAACACTACGCTGACAGGCGTGTGGGCGCGTCGCGAAAGCGAAAGTGCAAGATTTGCCGCGCAGTATTCAACTCAGGCATTTGCGACTTTTGAAGAAATGGTCAACAGCATCGACGCACTTTATATTGCCACCCTGCAAGACAGCCATGCGGACTATGCGCTACGGGCTTTTGCCGCAAAATGCGCCGTATTGTGTGAAAAACCCGCCGCCGTCAGCGCCATAGCGCTTAAAAAGATCCAGGACGCTGCCACAGAAGCCAATGTGCTGTTTATGGAGGCAATGAAGCCCCCCTTTTTCCCGCTTTTTAAACGTTTAACAAAACAGCTTGCCGATGAGCCTATTGGTGATATCAAGTTCGTTCGCGCAGGCAGCTCAATCCCTGATGCGCCAGAGGATCACCCCTCCTTCAAATTAGAATTAGGCGGCGGATCATTATTAAACATCGGCATCTATGAAGCTTTTTTAGCCATCTACTTTTTAGGTAAACCACTGAAAGTCCAGACATTAGGCCGAGTTGGTGAGTCTGGCGTCGATATTTTTGCCAGCCTTAATGTGTTGCACGAAAAGGGTATTTCCCAATTATTCAGCGGGCTGGACGTAGACGGTAAAGGCGATGCAGTGATAGCCGGGACAAAGGGAAGCGTCACAATACACGAAAACTGGTGGAATCCATCTCGCGCCACCGTTCACTATGTCGGAGGTCGCGTGGTGGAACTTGACGCCCCTTTCGAAGGCGGTGGGCTGAACTACGAAACCGACCATTTCTGTGAATTACTGCGTCAGGGGGCAACCGAAAGCCCAATAATCAGCCATGTGTTGTCACAGCAAATGATATCTATCCTCGACGTGGCTCGTGAAGAGCTAGGCGTGGTATATCCTTGTGCTATCGATCACACTTTTGAATAGTAGTTTCAATAGAAATGGAGTTGAGCGCCTGAAAATAATCATAATGTCACACGGTGTATCACTGCCGGCGGCCGCAACTTGACAACCTGAACGAAGAGATAGATGAATGTTTAACCATAAAACTGTATCGACATTTAATTCTCTTGAGAGCAGAGTGTATAACTACGTCATTAAGAATTTGAACACCGTTATTTACATGACCATAAGAGAATTGGCGGTTAATTCTGAAGTCTCCACCGCCACAGTATCGCGTTTTTGCAAGAAAATGGATTTCGAGGGTTATTCCGAATTCAAAGCTTATTTAAAACTCTATCTCGAGCAAGATAAAAAAATACATCTCCCACACGGTGCTGATGAAATACTCAGTTTTTTTAAAAGTATTAATAACGATGATTTTGACCAATTGATTGATAATGCGGCAGAACATATTGTTGCTGCAGAGCGTGTCATTTTCGTCGGCGCAGGCAGCTCGGGCACGCTGGGTAAGTACGGAGCACGGTTCTTCTCTAACATTGGCAAGTTCAGTAACCACATTGACGATCCGTACTATCCAGTCACGACCGACATGTACAAAAATGCGGTTGCCATTGTGCTTTCAGTATCTGGCGAAACGCCGGAAATAATTAAATTAGCCAAGCAGTTTCTTATTCATCATTGCAAAGTCATTAGTATCACCAGCAATAATCAATCCACGCTATCAAAAATGGCCGATTTTAACGTCTCCTATCACGTATCCCGACTGTTGATAGAGAATGAATACGACATTACGACCCAAGTACCGGTTATTTATATACTCGAATCGATCGGTAGAAAGCTGGTAAATAAAATTCCCGCTTAACGTTACAGGGCGTTTCGGATATGTAACAAGTTACACTCGCTAAATATTGTTATCTCGTGACATTAGTTGCTTCTTTTTCTACCATTCGTTTTGAATATTTAAGCACTTTTGACTTAAATTAAACCAATGGCAATGGAAGACACCTCATGGCAATTAACTATGCTGAATCGGCGAGAGAAATCGTCAACTTGATCGGTGGCGATAATAATGTGATTAGCGTCACACATTGTGCCACAAGATTGAGATTTATTTTAAAAGATAATTCGCAGGTTGATAAAGATACATTAAAAAGAGTTAAAGGTGTAATAACGGCCGTCGAGGCCGGAGGACAATTACAGGTTGTCATTGGCAACCACGTCGGGGACGCCTACCGCGAAGTGCAAAAGCTGTTAAATATTGATGAAAGCGTGGCCGTGACCGCGCCAAATGTCGGTATCGTCAATCGTCTGATGGACATTATTTCCAGTATTTTTGCACCGTTTCTCTATCCGTTAGCTGCCTGTGGCGTTTTACAGGGCATAATTTCTCTTTTTGCCGCCCTCGGCTGGGTCGACCCGGCCAGCGGAACCTATCGCATACTCAATTTTGTGTCATGGACTGGTTTCACATTCTTGCCAGTAATGGTGGCCTTCACCGCGGCGAAAAAGTTTAACGTTAACCCCTTCACGGCCGTTATTGCCGCCTGTGCGCTGGTGTCGCCCGACTACCTCAGCATGCTGTCAGCCAATAAAATCCTGATGGCCAATTCTGCCGACCCTGCCATGCAGGCGCTGATGAAATCGGCGGTAGAAAATCCGGATATTGCGAAAGTGTTAGTTGAAGTCGCCGGCATTCCGCTTAACGCCGCTCCCCTCACCTTCCTTGGGTTGCCAGTTGAGTACCTAAGCTACACCTCCTCGGTGATCCCTATCATCTTGATGGTGTGGATCATGTCTTACGTGCAGCGATTTTTTGAACGCATTCTGCCGTTGGTTATCCGCAACATGTTCACGCCGATGTTTTGTCTCGCCATTATGGTGCCATTAACGCTGTTGGCGTTTGGACCGGTGGGCAATATGATCGGCGGCGCAATCGGCGGTGTCTACAACACGCTTTATCACCTTAGCCCGTCGATAGCCGGATTTGTGGTCGGTGGTGCCTGGATGCCACTGGTTACACTGGGCGTTCACTGGGGTATTACACCGGTCACCGTCGGCAACTACGCGACTTTAGGCTATGACACCTTCACCGGCCTGCAGGCCTCCGCAGTCTTTGGCATGGCTGGCGCGGTGTTTGGCGTGTATCTGAAATCAAAAGACGATGAAATGAAACGCCTGTCCCTTTCCGCAGGTCTGACGGCGCTGTTTGGTATTACCGAGCCTGCAATTTATGGCGTTGCGCTGCGATTGAAAACGCCGATGATTTGCGGCTGCCTGGCCGGTGCGATTGGCGGAGCCATTGCGGGTGCTTTTAACGCGGTTTCATGGAGTTACTGCATTCCGGGTATTGCCGTGCTGCCGGTGTTCTTCAAAGAAGGTCATATGACCCAATTCCTCGGTTTCATATTGTCTATCTGCGTCGCCTTCTCGTTAGGGGTTGTATTCACCTGGCTTGGCGGATTTAAAGAAGATGTTCCTGGGCAGAAGCGCGTTACTGCTGCGCCGAACGCTGCCTGATTGACTACCCAAAGAAGTGAGTTATGAAAAACAAATTACCTAATGATTTTATGTGGGGTGGCGCAGTCGCGGCACACCAGGTTGAAGGCGGCTGGGATCAGGGCGGCAAAGGACTCAGTATTGTTGACGTGTTGACCAGCGGATCACACGGCGTAGACCGCGTAATCACTGACGGTATTAAAGAAGGGCTGCGCTACGCCAACCATGAAGCGGCTGATTTTTATCACCATTACCGCGACGATATCGCGTTATTCGCTGAGATGGGCTTCAAATGCTTCAGAACGTCGATTGCGTGGTCGCGCATCTTTCCACAGGGTGACGAGCTGGAGCCCAATGAGGCAGGCCTGAAATTCTACGACGACATGTTCGATGAACTGCTCAAATATAATATCCAGCCCGTGGTCACACTGTCGCATTTTGAAATGCCGAACCACTTGGTCACCGAATACGGTGGCTGGAAAAACCGCAAGGTTCTGGATCTGTTCGTCCGATTCAGCGAGGTAGTGATTAAGCGTTTCGAACATAAGGTCAAATACTGGATGACCTTCAATGAGATAAACAACCAGCGCAACTGGAAAACGCCGCTGTTTGGATACTGCTGTTCAGGGGTGGTATTCACCGAAGAAGAGAACCCTGAAGAGTGTATGTATCAAGTTTTACATCACCAATTTGTGGCAAGTGCGCAGGTGGTCAAGTTGGGGCATAACATCAATCCGAATTTGCAGATTGGTTGCATGATTGCCATGGTTCCGCTCTACGCGTATTCCTGTAATCCAGACGATGTGATGTACGCGCAGGAAGCCATGCGTGAGCGTTTTCTGTTTGGCGATGTACATATGCGCGGCTACTACCCTTCCTATATTTTGAAAGAGTGGCAGCGTAAAGGCTATCAGATTGCCATGCATGCCGATGATGAAAAAATACTGCGTGAAGGCTGTGCTGATTACATCGGCCTAAGCTATTACATGAGTAATGCCGTCAGCAGTGCCGAAGCGGGCAGCGGTTCGGCGTTATCTGGTTTTGAGGGCAGCGTACCTAATCCTTACGTGAAAGCCTCAGATTGGGGATGGCAGATTGACCCCGTCGGGCTGCGCTACGTGCTCAATATTCTGTATGAGCGTTATCAGAAACCGCTGTTTATCGTTGAAAATGGTTTTGGCGCTATCGATGTGAAGGACAGTAAGGGAGAAGTAAACGATGACTATCGCATTGCTTACCTGCGTTCACACATCGAGCAGATGAAAATCGCCGTACTCGACGACGGCGTTGAGGTCATGGGCTATACCCCTTGGGGCTGCATCGATTGTGTTTCTTTCACCACCGGACAATATAGCAAACGCTATGGCTTTATCTATGTTGATAAAAATGACGACGGCACGGGCACCTTTGCCCGTTCGAAGAAAAAGAGCTTTGACTGGTATCGTCAGGTCATTTCCAGCAATGGCGAAATGATGTAAGACTCTCTATCCTGAGGCGGCGGAATAATTTTTATCCGCCGCCGATATTATTTTTCCGCCATAGAATCCTTCTCTGGCTGATAATAAACAGCTTCAGGAGAGGCGGCACCGAAAAATTATGCGCCAAGTCATTTTATTCAATGACTATTATTTATTCCAAAATAAGAATTTTATTAATACCTTCCCTCTTCTTGATAAACCGTATTTATAAATCTGCCCCTTATCATTGTGACCCCCCTCACAGACTTATAAACCGAGGATTGTGCTCGCCCCCCTATTTTCATTAGCATAGGGTTCTGGACGTTATCGGTTTATCCGAGCGAAACCTGACGCGCAATGCATAAATATATATGCATTGCCGTCAGGTTTTTTTTTGCCTAAAAAACTCACCAATACGCTCATACAGGGGCAGCGATGAATAATCAGGAACTGGCTGAAAAAATACTTAACAAAGTGGGTGGCGATAGCAACGTTGCCGAGTTGGTTCACTGCGCAACACGTTTGCGCTTTACTCTTAACGATAAAAGCAACGTTGACATTAACGGGCTGGAACAGCTAGATGGGGTCATTACTACGGTTCAGTCCGGCGGCCAATTTCAGGTGGTCGTTGGCAATAAAGTTGCTGAAATTTATCGTGAATTAGAAAAATTCATCGCCCAGGACGACAGTACTCAGGCTCAGAATAAATCTACAGATGCAAAGGGGCCGCTGATCGGCAGGCTGATCGATATTATCTCGTCTATTTTCACCCCTCTGCTCGGTGCTATGGCTGCATCCGGTATCATCAAAGGCCTGCTGGCAATAGCTTTTGCTAACGGATGGCTCGATAAAAAAGAAAGTTCGGCGGTTATCCTACAGTCCGCCTCCGACAGCCTGTTTTACTTCTTGCCTATGCTGCTGGCGATTACCGCGGCACGTAAATTTAAAACAGACGTTTTTGTTTCTGTCACATTAGCCGGCGCGCTGGTGTATCCCGATATTGTGGCGTTCTTTAGTCATCACAGTGAAGTAAGCTTTTTTGGCCTGCCTGTGATGATGATGAAATATACCGGCACCGTATTGCCCATCATTTTAGCGGTGTACGTCATGTCACTGCTCGATCGTTTAATCAAAAATTATATTCATGAAACGGTCCGCAACGTCATTCTGCCGTTTATTTTACTGCTGATAATGGTGCCTTTAACATTACTGACTATTGGTCCAGTCGGGGTATTTGCCAGTGAGGCCGTGGCCAGTGTCTTTGTCAAAATATTTAGCTTTAACCCGATTATTGCCAGCGCACTCTTCGCCGCAGGATGGCAGGTATTTGTTATTTTCGGTATGCACTGGGCCTTCACGCCGGTCATTATTAATGAAATAAGCGTGTTGGGGAAAAGTACGCTCAAGGCCGCGACCGTACCTGCCGTTTTTGCTCAGGCGGGTGCCGTATTGGCCGTATTACTTAAAACCAAGAATAAGAAACTGAAAACGCTGGCTAGCGGTGCCTTCGTCTCCTCAATATTTGGCATCACCGAACCGGCGGTGTATGGCATAACCCTGAAGCTCAAAAAGCCGTTTATATGCGCGGTTCTGGCGTCGGCCGTCGGCGGTGGTATCGTCGGTTATTCAGGAAGCGGGGCTATTTCACTCGGTATTCCAAGCCTGGTGACATTACCTATTTTTTACGGCGATGGATTTGTCGGCCTGCTTATCGGCATCAGCGTTTCCTTCGTACTTTCAGCGGTATTAACTTACCTCGTTGGCTTCGAAGACCCGGTTGAAGAAGCGCCCACATCAATCAATAAAGAGGTCGAGCTACAACAGGCTGGCAACACAGCCCCTGTCGGGGCAATGAATGCCATCACAGCAGAGCAAATTTTGGCACCGGTCAGTGGCAAAGTGATCCCGCTGGAAAAGGTTAATGACAATGTTTTCTCATCCGGCGTCGTCGGCAGCGGCGTGGCTATCGAGCCGCTTTGCGGACAAATTGTTTCCCCCGTCAATGGAACCGTAGTCTCAACTTTTGCCAGCGGTCACGCTATGCATCTGCTTTCAGACAGTGGTGCGGAAGTCCTCATCCACATCGGGCTAGACACCATCAAGCTAAAGGGGCAGTTCTTCAAAATGCGGGTCAGTGAGGGCCAGCGTGTCACCCAGGGTGAGCTGTTGGTTGAGTGTGACCTCGAGGAAATTCGTCATGCCGGATACGACACGGTTATCCCTGTCATTGTCACTAATCCCGAACGGTATCAATCCATTAAACATCAGCAGACGGAGCGCACGGAATCGGGCGCGGTGTTACTGTCACTTTCATAAAAAGCATGGGAGCAAATATGCGCTATAAAAATCTCAAACCTTTCCCTGATGATTTTTTCTGGGGAGCCTCAACCTCAGCCTATCAGATCGAAGGCGCATGGAATACCGACGGCAAAGGCCCTTCCGTTATTGATGCCCGCAAAGAGTATCCTGAGGGAACAACGGACTTCACCGTTGCCAGCGATCATTATCATAAATATCAGGAAGATATTGCGCTTTTGGCTGAAGTTGGCCTGCGCGCTTACCGTTTTTCGATAGCCTGGACGCGCATCATCCCTGACGGTGAGGGGGAGATAAATCAGGCGGGCGTAGACTTTTATCACCGACTGATCGATGAAATCAGAGCACAAGGCATGGAACCGATCGTCACCTTATATCACTTTGATCTTCCACAGGCGCTGATGGAAAAAGGGGGGTGGCACAATCGCGTTACAGTGGACGCTTTCGTCCGCTATGCCGATGTGGTGTTTGATGCGTTTGGCGATAAGGTCAAGTATTGGTTGACTATAAATGAGCAAAACCTGATGATTTTACAGGGAAATGCGCTGGGTACTGTCGATCCGAAAGTCCAGCATGACAAGAAAAATCTCTATCAGCAGAATCATCATATGATGGTGGCTCAGGCGCAGGTAATGTCTCGGCTGCATGAAAAATACCCGTCATCTAAAATTGGACCAGCTCCAAATATTGCCCTGATTTATGCGGCAACGCCAAAGCCTGAAGACGTTTTGGCCGCCGAAAACTACAACGCTATCCGTAACTGGCTTTATCTTGATATGGCGGTGCACGGAAAATATAACCATCTGGCGTGGGCCTATCTGCAAGAAAAAGGTCTGCTTCCAGACATGCTGCCCGGAGATGCCGCAATATTGGCGGCAGGAAAGCCGGACTACCTCGCCTTCAACTATTACACCACGCAAACGGTTGAAGCCAGCCGTGGCGACGGGCATGACGAAGTTGTACGCGGGGGCAATAAATATTTGAAGTCCGGTGAAGACGGCGTTCATCGCGGTGCGGCAAACGACTATTTACCGCGCACCCAATTCGGCACCGAGATTGACCCCGTGGGCTTTCGCAATACATTACGCGCCATTTATAGCCGCTATACGCTGCCGCTGCTGATCACTGAAAACGGTATTGGCGCTTTTGATAAATTAGAGAAAGACGGCACCATTAATGACCAATATCGCATTGATTATCTCCAGGCGCATATTCACCAAATGCAGCTGGCCATTACCGATGGCGTGGCGATCATCGGGTATACGCCGTGGTCGGCGATAGATCTGATTTCCACACATCAGGGCTGCGCCAAGCGCTATGGTTTTATCTTTGTCAATCGCGATGAGTTTGACCTTAAAGACCTGAAACGTATTAAGAAGAAAAGCGCTTACTGGTATGGTGAGCTGATAAAAAACAATGGCCTTAGTAATAATGCCTGAGTGAACAATAGTGTGATGCCGCAAGGCATCACACGCCCCCCGATTGATTACCGGTAAGCGTGCCATGAGAATAATAAAAATATTAAGCAACAATGCCATTGTGGTAGAAAACCAGCAGGAAGAGACGCTTGTCGCACTGGGCCGGGGTATTGGTTTTGGCAAAAAGCCGGGAGATATGGCTGAACCCACGCTGTTCGAGGCACAGTATCTTGAGAAAAATGACGATGTCACAAACTCATGGCGACAGCTTTTCAGTAATATTCCCGACGAAATCATACAAACGTCGAGAAAAATAGTCAGCAATATAGAGCGCACGTTTGCCGTTGCGTCACAGCTGTCTCTTATTCTGGCATTAAGCGACCATATTTATTACGCCATTACCCGCGCCAGTAAAAATCAGCTAATTCGCAATCCTCTGGCCTGGGATATTCAAATTTTCTATCCTCAAGAGTATGGTATGGCGAAAGAGGCAATTGAACTCATCAAACGGTCGATGTCTGTCACCCTTCCTGAGGAGGAAGCCGGTTTCATTGCCTTGCATATCGTTAACTGTCGGCACAATGGCAACATGCACGATACGATGCACTCCGCAAATCTTATCAAAGATATACTGAATATTATAAAGCTGTACCTGCGTATAGAGTTGAACGAAAACTCATTAAGCTTTCAGCGCATCGTCACCCATCTAAAGTTTTTCTCAATGCGTATGATGAATAACAGCCCGTTCTCACTCGACGACGCGTCGCTTTATGTCGACATTAAGGAAAAACTGCCTACATCCTATCGCTGCACGGAAAAAATTGAGCGCTGGCTAAATAGTAATCACAACTACACCATGAGTCTTGATGAAAAAATGTTCCTTACTATTCATATTGAACGCCTGCGAACGCCTTCATAGGCCCAGCCACAAGGTCAACGCGTGGCATGCCACCCGTGTTCGGGGTGACAAACTCCACATGAGTAACCACGGATGACTACCAGCGCTGATGGACCCACGGCGCGATTTTTTCCTGATAGATGCTTTTCAGCGCAATCATTGTTTCGTCAGAAAGTGCAGCGATTTCGCTGGCGCGGGCATTCGCCTCAGACTGCGCTTTGCTTTTCGAACCGGGAATAACAACGGTGACGTTTTCGTTCATCAAAATCCAACGCAGCGCAAACATCGCCATCGTGACGTCGCCGGTGACAAAACGTCGAATATCTTCGACGGCGTCAAGAGCTACGTCGTAGGGTACGCCGGAAAACGTTTCGCCTTTGTCGAAGGCTTCGCCGTTGCGGTTAAACGCACGATGATCGTCTGCCGAGAAAGCGGTATCAGCACGCATTTTACCCGTTAAAAGGCCTGATGCGAGTGGAACGCGGGCAATAATCCCGACATCGCGCCTTTTAGCTTCGTGGAGAAGCAACTCGGCCGGACGCTGCCTAAAAATGTTATATATCAGCTGGATAGAAGAAACATTGGCAAACTCTAGCGCCTTAAGCCCCTCTTCAACTTTCTCGACGGACACGCCATAGTGGCGAATTTTGCCGGCGGCAACCATGTCATCCATCACGCTGAACACTTCCGGCGTGTAGTAGATCTCAGTCGGTGGACAGTGCAGCTGCACCAGATCCAGCGAGTCCGTTTGCAAGTTTTCTAACGATCGGTCAATAAACTCATTCAGGTTTTTCGCCGTATAGCCCTGTGCAACGTGCGGGGAGAGGCGTCTTCCCAGCTTAGTGGCAACGTAAGGGCGTTCTCCGCCGCGCTCATTGAGCACCTTGGCAATAATTTTTTCTGAACGACCATCGCCATACACATCGGCTGTATCAATAAAGGTAATGCCCGCATCCAGCGCGGCGTGCAGCGCAGCTTCGGCATCCTGGATGCTGACTTCGCCCCAGGTTCCCCCAATGGCCCATGCCCCAAATCCAATTTGTGAGACACTCTGTCCTGTGCGACCCAAAATTCTCTGTTTCATGCATTCATTCCTTAAGATTCAACTGACATAACCGGCACTGAAATACTCGTAAACTCAACGCGTTTCGCAATAGCGGAAAAGAGTTCAGCGAGCTTATCGTTTACGTGCGGGGAACACTCGTGATAAAAGATGAGCTACATTCATTCAAACAGTGATTATGATTCATCTTGAATATGCAACGGATTGACTTCGCTGACCTACAGGTTTTCTTGACGGTTCTGCGCTGTAGAAGTTTTAAGCTCGCCGCCATCGAACTGGGGCTTTCATCTTCAGCCGTAAGCCATGCGGTACGTCGCCTGGAAACACGTTTAGGTGCAAGATTACTCAACAGAACCAGCCGTGCCGTGTCCTCTACCGCGCTAGGGATGGACTTGGCCGAGAGGCTCGCCGGAGGATTTGATGCCATTTCATCGGCACTTGAGACGATTAATGCACCGGGCCGAGGACGATTTGGTGAGCTGCGGATCAACGTATTTGCCGATGCTGCGCATCTGCTTATCACCCCAGCATTACAGGCATTTTCAGAACGTTGCGCGGACGTTAAACTGACCATTGTGATTGAGGACAGGCCGGTGGATATTACCGCCGAGGGCTTTGATGCTGGCGTCCGCTACGGCCACCTCGTGCCGGAAGACATGATTGCCGTACCACTTAGCGGCGACCAGCAGTGGATAATTGCCGCTTCACCCGATTATCTTGAGCGCCGCGGTACACCTTATACCCTTTCAGACCTCGCGCAGCACAACTGTCTGCAACTGTTGCTGGGAAATAACGCAAGTTTCAGGTGGGAGTTTGGCAAGGCGGAAAATACTGTCACCATGAACGTACCCGGACTGATCTCAATAAAAGATACGGCAACAACGATTTCTGCCGCCAGAGCGGGCCTCGGTTTGGGCTATTTTTTAGAATCTAGAATAGAAGAAGAGTTAACTCAGGGAACGCTGGTAAAGGTACTGGGTGACTTCGCCGCCTACGGTGCACCGTTTCATATGTATTACAGCAGTCGCCGACACGGTCATCCCGCCCTAAGAGAGCTTGTAAATATTATTCGCCAGCAAAATGGTCTGCAATCACTTCCAGAACTTTAATGTTTATCTCGAGGTTAAAATTCGCGACATTGAATTTAATTAGCGAAGATAAATGTTAAACACATTAACTAAAGCTAACAAGACCGTCCTTCGGTGCGTGCGGATTGATAATTTAAGTTTACTTAAATTTTATCTTTCCTTGCCACATCCCGACGTTATAATATGCCAAACGGGCAATCATTGCGGATCAGTTCATTTTTTCAGCTATCAGGCGCAGCGCGTTTAGGCAATTATGTTTGAACACCTCATTAGATGCCTTTTCCGCCTCATGCTTAAGCAAAGCCGCAATCTCATGGAGATGCACAGGCCGCTCTGCTTCAAGCAATAACGCTACCGCATAACCTATAACAGCATGGACATCATCCTGGTTCGCTGCTTTTTCATCGACCAATTGCTATTCCCACCTTCCCATTATTGATGTTTATAGGGTTTAACTCGCAAACGAGCGTCTAGCTTAACGCTTCACGTATTTAAAATATAGCCAGTTTATACCCTCCGCCTCAAACCGACTCTTTTTTATACAGCAAAAAAAGGGGTTACTTATTCATTTTGTTAACTTTAATTAAATTTACATGATTTAACACTTAGCAAGACAAGTATTAATTAATGTAAGGTAAGTGAAAACTTTTTTGTAGAGATTAATTATATTACTATTTTTACGCCCCCCTGGGATTATAGAAAAGGATCGGCTCTTTTCACTCAATCATCGTGTTACCTTACGCCCATTGATTATTTTAGTTGCTAACATTAAAAGCAATTAGTTAGCATGTAGATTGATGCGGCTAATGAGATCTTTTGCCCTCTTAATAATTATTATAAAGTAGACCCTAAGGACTGAGAGGCAGAAGATGAAGTGTGATTGTATTGTCTTTGGGCACGGGTATAACGGTGCCGTGCTGGCTCTCGAATGGCAGGGAGAAGAATTTGTTGAAATTTATCCTTCGCCGGTGATCCTTGAGAAGAGAATAAAAGATTCGGCGAAAAAAGACGCCCTCAGCCAAAAAAAGGAAAAATTCTTTATAATCAGTCTTATATCAAGAATTGACAACGCTCGCTACCTTCTTGCTCACGCCGAAGGTGAGCACGTCGAGGATATAGATATTCACATTTTAACGGCTCGCCCCCGACCTAAACCATTATCATTAGAAGACTAATTTATATACTGCCAAGCATAAAGCCCCTCAAAATTTAAATAGTATTTGATATAACTGAAATCGGCCATATGATAGGCGCTCGCCAGCGGCAGCACTCGGCAATGTGGTCTGATAAGTTAAACTGATTAGGATTTTGAAGATGGATAAGAAACAAAGAGATATCCTGGCGAAACGTTTTATTCTTGAGGGGAATATTGGCGATCGGATTTTCAAGTTAAGAAAAAGTAAAGAACTGACTCAGAGGGAGCTTGCCAATTCACTGCGTGTTTCCCACGTCACCATATCCCAATGGGAGAATGGTGAGAGCGAACCTAAAGGAAGTAATCTTATATCTCTTAGCTTTGCATTAGACTGCTCCCCCACTCATCTGATGTATGGGATTGATTTTGATAAAACAGAATCAGACATTCAACCCAATACGCTGTGTATCCGGTATCCGGTGTTAACGCACGTCCAGGCTGCAAATTTAGGCATTCCGTTGGATGTTAATTCACTAAAAAATATAAACTTGTGGTTTGAATCCGATGCTCCTTTAATGGGCGATGGGTTTTGGACTCAGGTTAATAATGACTCGATGACGGCCCCCTTGGGGATTAGTATTCCTGAAGGCACTTATACGCTTTTTGATACCTCTCGCGATGCGGTGAGTGGAGACTTGGTTATGGCTAAATTCCAGGACTCAACGGAGGCGACGTTCAAAAAATATGTTATTGATGCTGGGCAGAAGTATTTGAAAGGATTAAACCCAACCTGGCCGATGGCGCTTATTAAAGATGATTGTGAAATTATTGGCGTAGCCGTAGAAACCAAACTACGACTTATTTAAGTTAACCCTACTCCAACGTTTCAACGTAAAAAGCTGCCCTCAGGCAGCTTTTTTAACGATCAATAAACTCTTCTAACAATCAGTTAGGTATCTCGGAGACTTCCTTAACCTCTGATTTATTTATCTGCTGCTTCACCCCGTTTGCATCGGTGTAACCTAGCATACCCGTGTCAGTTTCTTTCGGTTTTCCATCACTGATTATGGTACGCGCATCATTGGTATGAATGGCATAGCTAGTACGTGTACACCCTGTCAATGCAGCCAGACACAGCACGGCAGCCATAGGTAAAATGATGAGTTTTTTCATTGACCTCTCCTTCGGATTAATTGTCCAGTTCGCTCATGTTACTAATCTGATTACGGTTTATTTGCTCAGTTTTGCCTGTTTGCGCATTTTTATAAGATACCAGTCCGGTATCGTTATCAATTTGCGGTTTGCCGCTTGTGACTATCGTTTTTCCATCCGTCGTTTTGATTGCCTGATTTGAAGAGCATCCAGCTACGGTAAATACTGACAGTGAAGTTAGGATAAATACTACTAAAGCTGTTTTTTTCACGAGGTTCTCCTTGAATGTGAAATATTATCGGCGCCTTTCAAGTATAGACAATTGTTCCTTTCTGGCTTTGCCTACCGACAAAATCATGATTTGCACCACAAAATATGGCCTAAATCAGCGCAGTCGTGGCGCATGTGATAGCTTTCGAACTCCCTCTCTGTTGTGTATTATCAACATGGGTCCATGCTGCCCGCCGCTCGCACCCGAAAGGGAAAGGTGAAAGCATGTTTATCTCCGAATCGTTCGTCTCTCTTGAACGTCGAGGTTTGGCAACGCGAGTCCCAACACGCCTCGGCTACAGGAGGAACAATGTTTTCTATCGATCAGGCCAAACTAATGGCCAAAAGACTTCACGCGTCACTGACCTCGCGTAATCAAGACCTCTCTTACTGTGCAGCGCTCGAATTAGTGGCCCAGCAAATGGGATATCGAGACTGGAATACCGCGTCAGCGATGCTCGAGCGGCAAGTTACCCCACCCGCCATTACTTTCGACAAAACCATTCCGATATTGAGAATGTTTGATGAAACCAAAGCGCGTGAGTTCTATCTAGATTTCATGGGGTTTAGCGTTGAGTTTGAACACCGCTTCGAGGCGCACCTGCCGCTGTATCTAGGACTGGTAAGAAACGGGCTGCACATCCATCTTTCCGAACACCACGGCGACGCCAGCCCCGGCTCGACAATATTTGTCTCAATGCAAAATATCGAACTGCTGAGGGATGAGCTACAGGCCAAACAGTATGGTTATGGACGCCCGGATATTATTGAGCAGGACTGGGGAAAAGTTCTTGAAGTGTATGACCCGTTCGGCAATCGAGTCCGTTTCTGCCAACGTTAAGAGGTCATGAGTTTCAACGGGGAGACGGTATACCCCCTCTCCCCGTTGAATTTTTATCATTAGCGAGACTGCTCTGACTTGCCCAGCGCGTAGGCGGCAGGTAAATCAAGACGCTGCCAGAAGGCCTGCTCAGGCGTAGTCCCGGAAAGCGGATAACCGGCTGGAAGCGCGGTTTTCACCATCATCTGACGAAGTTTGGCCGCCGAAACCTTAGGCAGAGCCGCCTGCAGCAACACTTCGGCACCTTGCGGCACGCTAAGCTGCGTTGAAGCCATCTGCTGCTTCGGCAGGTTGTAACTCATGGTAAAACGATAGAATGCCTTCATGTCGGGAGAACGATAAGGGTCATCCTTGCCTGCGGTTTTGGCACACTCGGCAAGCGACGTTCCACACTCTTTCTCCAACGCCGCGCGCAGTTGATCTTTGGCCTCGTTAAACAAAACCACATAACGCGGATCGTTGAGATAGTGCGCAACGTTGCGCTGGGTGATCATCCTGGAGCCCATAATATCGAGCGGGTAATGCACCCCGAGCACAATACGTGAGTAGCCATAACGCGCACCACGTTCAACCAGGGAGTCATAGCGCTCGGGTATCATTTGGGCCATCAGCAGCGCATCGGTGTATCCAGTATTGGTATGTCCGCTTGGAAAAGACCCCCCGCCGGCAGTGTAAGGCTGATTATCTTTAACAACCGTATCGTCAGGCACTAAGTGAATGGTGTTCCCCTTGATAAGGAACGGTCGGGTATAGTTAAAGTGCTTTTTAGCAGCGCCGGTGCTGACTTCACTGGCTTTGATAAGCGCCGCAGCTTTGCCAATTTCACCTTTGTCATACGCCGTTATGAAGGCTTTACCCAGACGTGGTCCCATAGCATCGGCCAGAAAATAGAGATAGCTGATGCCTTCGGCGTCGGCAAGTGCCTGGTGACGCATGCCCTGCGTAGCATCACGGTTAATTGCCGTAACCGTCTCGAGGCTGGCCTTCAGCGTAGAATCTGGCAGTTGGCTAAAACCTGACAACAGTTCGATTCCAGCCTGCTGATTGGCCTTGGTCTGGAAGTCATAACCACGAGCCTTAAGCCATGCACCGTCGGCCTGAGTACTATTTTGTTTGGCCTTGTCCAGCTGCCCACGGGTCAGCGATGCGGCACTGCCTTTTAAGGCGTTGATTTCCGCCTGCAGTGATTGAGCTTCCAACGCGTTAAATGCCTGACTGGTTGAAGCCGAAGAGGTGCCATTCGCCAGCGAAGCCGCCTGTGGCAATGAAACGGCCTGAGCCTGCTGAGCGAGCAGCAGCGTTGCTGCAATAAGCGATAACCGAATTTTCATTAACTTTCCCTTATAATCAAACCATTAGCCGGTAATACCTCAACGCTAGCACCGCTGTATGACATTTTTATTGCAAAGGCCTGCTTGGAAGGCTCACAGCGGCGGCAATTTCGTTACTCTTTGTATGCTGCCGCCAGGGTCCACGCGCTTGCCACTCGCAGGGGTTTACATTAGGTTAGAGATTCATGGGAATGGCGAAGAGAAAAGCAATGAATTACGTGAAATGGTTTAGTCTGGTTTATATCGTTGTATTGCTTTTGTCGTTTGGATACAGCTATGCCAAAGCATCGCAAAGTAAAGGCAATGCTGTGGAGCAAAACTGGTCAACGGCACGTCGCGACTCTTCATCGCTGGCACCCAATCCTGAACAGCTCGCCAATACCGCCATTGTTCAGGTTTATGCGGCTTCTACTTACGGTTGGCGCGGGCTGTTTGCCGTCCATACTTGGATAATATTTAAGAAGGCCGGCGAAAATCAGTTCACCCGCTATGACGTCATTGGCTGGGGCAGCGGCGGTGTGGTTCGCCGTAACTATGCTATCCCCGACGGCTACTGGTTCGGTGCCAAACCGACTGTTCTGGTCGATCATCGCGGCGCTGCTGCCCAAGCGATGATCCCGCAAATTCAGGCTGCCGTCGCCCGTTATCCTTATCCGCAAACCTATCATGCGTGGCCTGGTCCAAACAGCAACACGTTTATTGCCCACATTGGCAGAGAAGTTCCCGCCCTTGAGCTGGATATGCCCTCTAACGCCATCGGCAAAGACTATCGCCCGCTGTCGAGTCCCGTGGGATTACCGCCTTCGGGTAAAGGCGTACAAGTTTCGCTGCTGGGCGTTCTGGGCTTTAACGTTGGCGCTCAAGAGGGGATTGAAGTCAACGTGTTAGGTTTGAATCTTGGCGTAGATTTCAAATCTCCCGGACTGCGCCTGCCGTTTATTGGTCACGTAGGCTTTGAAGGCTGAGGGAATAAAGATCTGCTGAGGTTTCTAAAAACTGTCTATTGAAACTTCCTCATTCATTAGACAGTTTGCTCATGTTATCACCCACTCCCTTCTCTCTACTTTTGTGTTAGGGGGGATTTCTTGCCTTGCGTATTCATGCCTTTTTTACCCGGTATCATTCTGAGCAACGTATTATCGTGCAGGCAATAATGGTGGAAAAGCGCGGCCGCCGCGTGCAGCCCAATTAAATAATATCCACAGTTTGCCATCAGTTCGTGAAGAGATTTAATCTTTTTCGACAGCAGTAAACTGTGCTCGAAAGATACCGGCATATTAAGAGTGAAAAGTGTCCACGCATCGCCTTTAAAGTATAAAGAGAGCACGCCAAGAATGGGGATACTGATAAATAAAATATAGACCGCAAGATGCATTAACTCACCCAGCCTGTGCAGCCAAATTTTTGGCGCGGGATTAATTGCCGGCGTAACGTACATCAGCCTGATGAACACCCGCAAGACCATCATTGCCAACACGCTAGCACCAAAACTAAAATGTAACAGAGTAAGCCATTGATGTTGAGGAAGACTTTTAGGGATGTAGCCACGAAGTTCGATTGTGGCATAGGTGGCGACCACCAGCAGGAATACCAGCCAATGCAGTGCAATTTGTACCGGTTTATATTTTGTACGCATTAAGGTGTCTCTGAAAGATACTTCGCTCAGCGTATCGCGATGACCTTAACCACACATTAAGAAAGGCTGATTAACGGGAGAAAAACCTTAACCCGCCGCAGCAGGTTAAGGGGATAATGCTTAAGATTTTTTGGTTTGAACCCAGAAGCCGTGAATAAGACCTGGGAAATAGCCGCAGATAGTCAGAATGATATTAATAATAAATGCCCAACCAAACCCTTTGCCGATTAAAACACCCAGCGGTGGGATAAGGATGGTAAAAAGTATTCTCCAGAAACCCATAATGTTCTCCTTTTCTTGTTTGATCTTTCTTGTTTCATCGTTCTTTTTACATAAAGAACGTTAGCCGTTTTATGTTTATCAGACAATAAGAGTTCTCTTGTTTACCGATTGCCTCCGTTCTATCACCCGATTAGTATTCAGTTATGCCATGATGCAACAAGCCACTGACCCGAGAGGAGATGCAGTTAATGAAACAGGAAGTCCTGCTACTGATCGTCGCGATTGTGTTTATCGTTATTATTTTTGGCACCGTGATGAGTATCGCTGTACGTGCAAAAGGTCTGAAAAAAGCCTATTGGCTGCTGTGCAGTTTTCTTATTGGCATCGGCAGTTTATCGTTCATCTATTTCCTCTCCTTTCCCGAGCCGTCAATGGTCTCAGACCGCAATGTGTCGGGTGAAATGCCCCCAGAGCTAGGCTTTGCAGGCTTCATTACCCGCACTGGGATTGCCGCTGCTTTGCTCGGTTTTCTGGTTATGGGACTTTGGCGCCTGGTAGGCCTGTTCAACAAGCCTAATTCTCGATAGTTCTCTCAATAAACTCTGAATAAGGGCTTGGCCCAGCGAAGGTTTAACTGTATATTTATCCAGCCAAAAATGTGGCATTGGCTTTTCCGATGAGATAGATGAGATAAGAGAGCGGGCTATGCGGGTTGAACTAAGCTATGACAAAAGAAACGTTGCGGGTATTCCCGGCGCGAGTGAAAAGATAACTCAGGAATTAACCAAGCGGGTTCACCGAATGTTCCCCGATGCAGAAATAAAAGTCAAAGCTATGCAGGCGAACGGCTTGAGCACGCACGGCGCGTCTAAGCAAGAAAAGTCACAGCTTAATCAAATGCTTGAAGAGATGTTTGATGAGGCCGACGAATGGCTCTCCTATGAGTGATTCATTCTTATTTACTTACAAAGCGCAATTGAAATAAACATATCAATACGGTGGCTTATTATAAGATAGCCACAGAAGATAAAATATTTTAATGACATTGCGAAGTAATAGATGCCCAATCCAAAGAAAAACAGCGCCCAACCCAATTTTTATTCTAAACGTTTCGCGTTGATTTGCTTAGGTATTGTCTGCTGTATGGGGCTGCTTCTGGGACGAGTCGGGTATTTACAGTTGCTCAATCGCCCAATGCTTGAGCGGCAGGCCGATCAGCGCTCGCTGCGTACACAAATTATTCCTGCCGGTCGCGGGACTATCGCCGACCGCAATGGCCACCCTCTTGCCCTGAGCGTGGCTTCAAAAGACGTGATTGCCGACCCTTACCGCATTGCTCAGCTTCATAGCGATTTAAACAGTCCCAAATGGCAGTATCTGGCCTCGGCGCTGGATATGCCGCTCTCTCAGCTCCAACAAATCATCACCGTTGACCCTAAACGCCGCTTTGTGTTCCTCGGCAGAAAAATCGAACAGGGGATTGCCAAAGATATTGGTGAACTGCATCTCGGCGGGATAATTTTACAGCACGACGACAGCCGCTACTATCCTATGAGCGAAGCGGCGGCCAATCTGGTTGGCGTGGTAGGAACAGATAATGAAGGCTTGACCGGTCTTGAGCGCGGTTTTAATACCCTGCTTCAGGGCAAACCAGGCATGCGCGAATTTCGTCAGGACGGTCAGGGCAACGTGATCGGTATTCTCAAGGATGTGCCACCCGAGCAGCCGCCAACGGTAAATCTCAGCATCGACAGCTACATTCAATACGTGGTCTATGCCGCGTTACGAAAAGGCGTGATGTTAAACCAGGCTGACTCAGGTGCCGCTGTCATGGTGGATGTAAACACCGGCGAAGTATTGGGGATGGCGTCCTATCCGTCATTCAACCCAAATAATTACGCCGGCGTCGATGCCAAAGACATGCGTAACGTGGCGGTTAGCGACAGTTTTGAACCCGGCTCAACCGTTAAACCGCTGGTGGTAATGTCTGGCCTCGCACACAATATTATCCGTCCTGACACGGTTCTTGATACCCGCCCTTACACCGTCAATGGCCACTTGATCCGCGACGTTGGACACGAATCGGCACTGACTATTACTGGCGTACTGCAAAAATCCAGTGACATTGGCGTATCACATATTGCTTTGGCAATGCCTGCGCAGGTGCTTGTCGACCAGTATCACTCCTTTGGTTTGGGTAAGCCGACCGACTTGGGCATTGGTGGCGAAAGTGGGGGTTACTTCCCTCTCCACCGCGAGCGCTGGGCGGATATCGAACGCGCCACCTTTGCGTTTGGCTACGGTCTGCGCGTTACGCCTCTGCAGATTGCCCGTGAATATGCCACCATTGGCTCCTTCGGAATTTATCGCCCATTGTCGATAACCAAAGTTACCCCGCCGGTATTGGGTACGCGTGTTATGGATAAAAATGTGGTGGAGACAGTGGTACACATGATGGAAAGCGACGCCTTACCGGGCGGCAGCGGATTAAGCGCCGCAGTTCCGGGTTATCGTCTGGCAATTAAAACCGGTACGGCTGAGAAAATGGGCCCTTCTGGCAAATATGATGGCGGTTATATCAACTACACCGCAGGCGTGGCTCCCGCCAGCAATCCGCGCGTTGCGCTGGTGGTGATGGTGAACAATCCGCAGGCCGGTAAACACTTCGGGGGGTCGGTAGCGGGTCCAATATTCGGTGAGATTATGGGTCAGGTATTGAACCATATGAATATCGCGCCGGATGCCTTGGTTCCAGAAACGCCGCCAACAACGGTTGTATCATCCAGCAAGGCTGTTAAGCTGAAAGAGAAAGGCGCTCAGTGAACATCAAGGTCACGCGATAAATCAGCGAAATCGGGCTAATTTATCGCCTTCTGGGTAAATAACGGTAAAAGCCATTTATTTCACTGCGGGTGACTGGATTTCTAGCGGCAAATTTTGTACCTTTCGCCTCTATTTCCTCTTTACGAACAGTGACTATCCGTATGAAACGGCTATTTATCGTTGCTTTTGTTTTTCTCGCAGTCTGCATTACCGTGATCGCCCTGAATATGCACGGAACCAGTCCGTGGAGTTAACAGCCCAGGCAGCAAGAGTCAGGAGACAGAATTTTGCCTACCGGTAAGCGTTTTATTTTGATGGTGCTCGCAATCCTCGTTGGCATTGTGGTGTTAGACGATGCCATTGCCCGCATTATCCACTGGATCCTGCTACGCTAACGCCCTCAAGCACCTATCCCTTTCTCACTTTCCGCCTTGGCTGGGAATTTGTGTATAATCATCTCATCGAAACTAATCACTGACAGGCTATGGCACAAGACCTCCACCTTACTATCGTCAGCGCACTCAGCAAATGGATTGAAGGCCATTTGGGAAGAGTTATCCATCTCGAGGAACTGGCGGAATACTCCGGCTACTCACTGTGGCATATGCAGAAGATCTTTAAAGAATCGACCGGCATTTCTCTCGGCAAGTACATCCGCGAGAGGCGTCTGGCCAGCGCGGTCTATCAGTTAAGCAGCAGTGATTCATCGATTTTTGATATCGCAATGGACTTTGGTTTTGGTTCGCAGTCCCACTTTACCTACATGTTCCGCAAGCGCTTTAACATTACCCCTCACGAATTCCGTCAAAACCCGGATATCAAGCTCGATGTTGCCCCACCGCTGCACCTTATCCATCAAAAATCGGCCTGACTAAAAGCCCAGCTCGCTGAGACCCGGATGATCGTCGGGTCTACGCCCCAGCGGCCAGTAGAACTTGCGTTCGGACTCTTTAATCGGCAAATCGTTAATGCAGGCGTGGCGTTCATACATCAGCCCCTGTTCATTAAAAGCCCAGTTTTCGTTGCCAAAGCTGCGGAACCAATTCCCCGAGTCGTCGTGCCACTCATAGGCAAAGCGAACGGCAATCCGCTCGCCGTCAAACGCCCACAGCTCCTTGATCAATCGATAGTCCAGCTCCTTAGCCCATTTACGCGCCAGAAAATCAACGACGTTGTGCTGTCCGCGAACAAATTCGCTGCGGTTACGCCAGCGTGTGTCCTCGGAATAAACCTGGCTAACGCGCTGCGGGTCGCGGCTGTTCCATGCGTCTTCAGCCAGTCTTACCTTTTCAGCGGCACTTTCGTGGTTAAAAGGAGGAAGTGGTTTTTTCAATGGGGGTAGGTTCTTTTCAGACATAACGACCTCAATATTTTTCGAAATAAGGGATATCTCTTCACGTAGACAACTCTGTCTACATCAATTACACTAGCGCAGGTAGACAGAGTTGTCTACACTCACCCAGTGAAATAATTTTGATAACTTTAAAGAGTCGCGAAATGAATGTGCAGTCCCCTACTGTCGCCCCAAAATCGCCAATAGCGGCGAAAGATCGCATTTTGCATACCGCACATACGCTTTTTTATCGTGATGGGATCCGTGCGACGGGCATCGACCTGATTATTAAGCAGGCCGGAGTGACCAAGGTGACGTTTTATCGGCATTATTCTAGTAAGGACGCGCTGATCCTGGCCTTTTTGCACTATCGTCACCAGCGTTGGATGGCGTGGTTTAGCCAAGCATTGGGCCGTTATTCAGCAGAGTTGCCGTTGCCTGCCGCGTTGGCATCAACTCTGCTGGAGTGGTTCACAGGGGAAGATTTTCGCGGCTGTGCCTTCATCAACAGCACTCTGGAATACGCCGTGCCACTGCCTGAAGTTAGAGAGCTTTCCGTCACTCATAAACGTGATATGGCGAAGGCTGTCGAGGGATATCTTGCTGAGTCAGACGGTATGTCCGACCAGGCCGAGTGTGTGGCGCTGCTGATTGACGGCGCGATTGTTAAAGCTCAGATGGAAAACCAGGCGCAGCCTGCCGTTAGGTTTATGCAACACATGCTGGAGATTTTAATCAGACAATGGTCGACTAAGGCGGGAGCCGATAATGAGTAAGCGCCCACAAAAAAACGCAGCCGAGGCTGCGTTTTTTTGTATCTGTGTCTGTAAAAGGCAATGCTTAGAACTGATAAATCAGGCCTACTGCCACCACGTTGTCGGTATTAACACCGGCAGCGCGAGTGAAATCGGTGTCGTCTAACAGGTTAATTTTATAATCGACGAAGGTAGACATGTTTTTATTGAAGTAATAGTAAGTGCCTACATCAATATACTTTTCAATATCTTGGGTGCCATACTGACCCATGTCTTCACCGCGTGATTGCAGGTACGCCAATGAAGGACGCAGGCCGCTGTCAAACTGGTACTGCGCCACGGCTTCAAAGTTGTTTGCCTTGCTGGCAAAACCGTCGACGTCGTTATCGGCAGAACCGATGCGGGTCAGATTCTCTGTGTGGGTGTACATGGCTGCAAGGTAAACGTTATTGGCATCATATTTCAAACCGCCGCTGGTTGCCTGCGCTTTATCACCACGGCCGTAAGCCAGGGCGTTTTGACCGGTAGTGCGGTCAGAACTGCTAAATGCCGCCGCCGCACTAATGCCCCAACCAAGGTCATAAGATGCAGAAAGGCCATAGCCGTCGCCGTTTTCAGCCTGAGCAGAACGACCGGAAGCTTCGCCCCCCGGGTTGTCATTTTTACCCTGGTATTGCAGAGCAAAATGCAGACCGTCAACCAGACCAAAAAAGTTGTTGTTACGGTAGGTGACCATACCGTTTCCGCGCTGCTCCATAAAGTTGTCTGAGCTGTAAGTGTCACCCCCGAACTCAGGCAATACGTCGGTCCATGAACCCACGTCATACATTACGCCGTAGTTGCGGCCGTAATCCAGTGAACCCCAATCACCAAATTTCAGACCGGCAAAACCTACGCGCGTGTAGCTGTTGGCGGTACCTTCAGCTTCAGAAGTATTCAGTGCAGCCTGATACTCCCATTGACCGTAACCGGTAAGCTGATCGCTGATTTTTGTTTGGCCGTCAAAGCCGAAACGCAGGTAAGACTGATCGCCGTCATCAGCCGCATTGCTGGAGAAGTAATGCTCTGCGTCAATTTTACCGTTCAGGTCTAATATATTGCCGTCTTTATTGTAGATTTCTGCCGCACTGGCAGTTCCCGCAACTAATAAAGCAGGAACCAAGAGTGAAAGAGCACGTAGTTTCATTTGTCTGTCCTCATAAAAAGTGTCGAGCCGCCGCCACTGGATCGTAAATTTACGAATGCTTAAAAATTGATTGGCTCGACAGGCAGACCTATTCTCAGGATTTATAACTATTAATCTACCGAGAAAATGATACTGAATACGCGATAGTGTTGCTTATTAATTAATAAATGTAAGTAAAATTGTATTTTAGACGGCAATTGTCAGTAACGTAAATACATAAAATATAGCACTTAGTGCCAAAC
>NZ_MRWD01000036.1 GCF_002093625.1 Rouxiella silvae
CGTCTATTATAAACCTTTCTACGATACTTATTTATTTATCATTGAACATTGTGCAGAAGAATATCTATTCTATTTAAGAATGAATTTAGAGCGTGATATTGAGGAGTCTCATAACCAGATTGCGTCATTAGAGGCCAAGTGTCATGAAGCTCAAAATGAGATCGATGAGTTTATTGATAGAGTAGAATATTTAACTTCTGAAGCACACAGTACGCAACTCACGCTCGATGAAATTAAAGCGGCGAAAGAGCTCCTTATTGGCGAACACGAAAGTATTCGTACAAAATATGACACCGAGTTAGCGGCAAGAGAAGAGAAAATTGCTCAGCAAAATGAGCTGATTGCCACGGTGATAGCTGACGCTACGGCAAAAGAGCGAATGATAGAAAGTCTCTTACAGTCACGCTCTTGGCAAATAACGTCGCCGTTGAGATGGGTGATGAACAAGTTAAGGTAAAGGCCTGACTCGTTCGATAAGCACAAAAAAAAGCCGCGTAACGCTATGTTTGCGCGGCTTTTTTATTAGAATATTACTTGGCGTGACGTTGACGCAGATTCTCAATCACCGTGCTGAAATCGAGGTCCTGATCTTGCAGCAGCACCAGCAGGTGATATACCAGATCCGAAGCTTCATTTTTCAGTTCAAAACGGTCGTTGACGGTGGCGGCCAGCGCGGTTTCAACGCCTTCTTCACCGACTTTCTGCGCAATACGCTTGGTGCCGCTGGCGTAAAGGCTGGCGGTGTAGGAGCTGTCCGGACTCGCCGTTTTACGTGACGCCAACAGTTGTTCCAGCTGGTAGAGAAAACCCCAGTCGGAGCTAGCAGGGTGGAAGCAGCTGTTATTGCCTTTGTGGCAGGTTGGGCCAATCGGGTTTACCAGAATCAGCAGTGTGTCGTTATCGCAGTCCGGCGTGATGCTGACAACGTTAAGGAAGTTGCCGGAGCTTTCGCCTTTAGTCCACAGACGCTGCTTGGTGCGTGAGAAAAAGGTGACTTTGGCCGTTGTCTGCGTAACGTTAAGGGCTTCCTGATTCATGTAGCCCATCATTAGCACTTCACCGGAAACCGCATGTTGCACGATGGCAGGCATCATGTTGTCGGTTTTTCCCCAGTCAAGCTGCGCCAACTGTTCTGTACTTAGCATAACCGGATCTTTAACAGGTTTAACTTCATTGACTGCTGAATTACTCACAAGCGGATCTCCACGCCTTGGTCGGCCAGATAGCGTTTAAGCTCACCGATATTAATGATTTGTTTGTGGAACACCGAGGCTGCCAGTGCGCCATCGACTTTTGCCAGTTTGAAGGCGTCGAGGAAATGCTCACGTGTTCCGGCACCGCCCGAGGCGATTAATGGCACGCGGCACACTTCGCGAATGGCGTTCAATTGACGCAGGTCGTAACCGTTGCGCACACCGTCCTGGTTCATCATGTTCAACACAATTTCACCCGCGCCGCGTTCCTGCACTTCTTTTACCCAGTCCACGGTTTGCCAGGTGGTGACCTTAGTGCGTGCTTCGTCGCCGGTAAACTGATGTACCTGATAAGTGCCGCTTGCTGCGTCATGCCAAGTGTCGATACCGACCACGATGCACTGTACGCCGTAGCGGTCAGCGAGGCGAGTGATCAGCGACGGATCCGCCAGCGCAGGGGAGTTGATAGATATCTTGTCGGCACCGAACTGTAAAATATTGCCTGCGTCTTCGATGCTTTTAATGCCGCCCGCCACGCAGAAGGGAATATCAATGACTTCCGCTACGCGCGAGATCCAGCTTTTATCGACGACCCGGCCGTCGGATGAGGCAGTGATGTCATAAAACACCAGCTCGTCGGCACCTTCTTCGGCATAGCGTTTGGCCAGTGGCACAATGTCGCCGATTATCTCATGGTTACGGAATTGCACGCCTTTTACTACCTGACCGTCTTTAACATCCAGGCAGGGGATTATCCGTTTTGCCAGCATGAGATTGCCTCCGTTACGTTAAACTTGCCGTCGAGCAGGGCGCGACCGACGATAACACCTTTCACTCCGCTGCCGCGCAGAGCGGCGATATCATCAAGATTTCCGATGCCGCCGGAGGCTTGAAACGCTACCTGCGGAAAACGTTGGCAAACTTCACGATACAGCTCAACGTTAGAACCGGCCAAGGTACCGTCGCGTGAAATATCGGTACACAACACATGTTTAAGCCCGAACGGGAGAAATTTTTCCACTGCTTGTTCCAGCGTTGAATCGGAGTTTTCCTGCCAGCCGCTGACGGCGACATGTTTGTTACCGGCTTCGTCAATGCGCACGTCCAGCGCCAATACCAGCGCATCTGCGCCAAAGCGGGTAAACCACTGCTGCACTCGTTCAGGATTTTTTATCGCCGTGGAACCCACCACCACGCGAGAAACGCCAGCCTCAAGCAGGGCTTCAACGTCCTGCTCGGTGCGAATACCGCCACCCACCTGCACTGGGACGCTAACGCCCGCGACTAACTGTTTGAGCAAAGGAATCTGGCGCGCCGCCGGGTCTTTAGCACCTGTCAGGTCAACCAGGTGCAGAACCTGTGCGCCCTGCGCCTGATAGTCCTGCAGGCGAGGCAGCGGCGAACTGCCATAGTCGCGCTGCTGTCCATAATCGCCCTGATGCAAACGCACCACGCTGCCTTCGATTAAATCTAAAGCGGGGATAATCATGCTGTTCACATCTCCAAAAAGTTTTTCAACAGCTGCGCGCCTGCGGCACCCGAACGCTCTGGGTGGAACTGCACGCCGAAGAAGTTATCTTTCTCTACCGCGGCGGTAAACGCGTCACCGTACTGCGTCTGCGCGATAGTGTTCTCACACACCGGCATCGCATAGCTGTGCACAAAATAGAAGTAGGCATTGTCGTCAATGCCGCGAAACAGGTGATGTCCTGCCTTGGCGGTCACCTGATTCCAGCCCATGTGCGGCAGCGGCAGGCCGCGCTCAGGCATCTTGATCACAGTTTGATCAACGATACCCAAGGTGTTGATGCCGCCGCTTTCCTCACTTGAACTTGCCAACAGCTGCATGCCGAGACAGATGCCCAGCACCGGTTGGGTGCAGGCCTTAATGAGGTCAACCAAATCACGTTCAATGATTTGGTCCATCGCCGCCTGTGCGGTACCTACGCCGGGCAGGAACAGTTTATCTGCCTGTAAAACGATATCTGAATCGCGGCTCACCACTGGGTCGTAGCCCAGTCGCTTTACCGCCGCCTTGACTGAAAACAGATTGGCGCAGCCGGTATCAAGAATAACCACATCCATTAAAGCACTCCTTTAGAGCTCGGCAGGGTGTTGCCCTCGACGCGGATCGCCTGACGCAGCGTGCGGCCAAAGGCTTTAAACAGGCTTTCAACACGGTGATGATCGTTCTTGCCTTTGGTTTTCAGGTGCAGCGTGCAGCCCATCGCGTAAGACAGTGAGCTGAAGAAGTGCTCAACCATTTCAGTGCTCAGATCGCCTACGCGCTGATAGCTGAATTCGGCCTTGTATTCGAGGTGCGGACGGCCTGAGATATCCAGCGCGCAGCGCGCCAGGCATTCGTCCATCGGCAGCACAAAGCCAAAGCGGCCAATCCCGCGTTTGTCGCCCAGCGCCTTGTTTAAGGCTTCGCCCAGCGCCAGACCGGTATCTTCTACCGTGTGGTGATCGTCAATATACAGGTCACCTTTTACTTCGATGTTCATACGAAAACCGCCGTGGGTGGCAATCTGGTCTAGCATGTGATCGAAGAAGCCGACGCCGGTTTTAATTTTGCTGCCGCCTTCGCGGTCCAGCCACACGTCAACGTCGATGGCGGTTTCGCGGGTTACGCGATTAACCTTGGCGTGACGGTCGCGCTGGGTCAGCTGCTTGGTAATTTCAGCCCAGCCGAGATTGTCACGCTGGTAGCGCAAACCGGCGATACCCATGTTCTGTGCCAGCTGGATATCGGTTTCGCGGTCGCCAATGACATAGCTGTTAGCCAGGTCCAGCACGCCGCTGTCGAGGTAACTCTGTACCAGCTGTGTTTTTGGTTTGCGGCATTCGCAGCCGTCGGCGGGCAGGTGAGGGCAGATGAGCACCTCGTCAAAGACGATGCCCTGAGAAGTTAGTACCTGCATCATCAGGTTATGCGGTGGATCAAAGGTTTCCTGCGGGAAGCTTGAGGTGCCCAGTCCATCCTGATTAGTGATCATCACCAGTTTAAAACCAGCGGTCTGTAGTGCGAGCAGCCCAGGGATTACGCCCGGCTCAAAGGCCAGCTTGTCGAGGCGGTCAACCTGAAAATCTTCCGGTGGCTCAGAAATCAGCGTGCCGTCGCGGTCGATAAAAAGGATTTTCTGACTGATAGGGGACTGGCTCACATTGGCTCCTTGCTGGCGCTGTTGTTATTAACGGATGAATCATTAACGAATGGAACACGAACGGATGATTTAGCGCCCGGTAGTGGACGAAGTGCGTCAACGACGCGCTGGCATTCCTGACGGGTGCCAATAGTAATACGCAAACAGCCGGAAAGCCCCGGTTGCTTATTCTGGTCACGCAGGATAATACCTTGATCCCACAGCGATTTAAATACGCTGCTGGCGGCGGTAAAACGCGCCAAAAGATAGTTGCTCTCACTGGAGAATACCTGCTCAACGCAGTCGCACTGTTCAAGCTGCTGGCGTAGCCATTGGCGATTATTCGTGACGTCGGCAACGCGCTGACGCATGGCGCTTAACCCTTGCTCACTCAGCGCCTGAGCGGCAATGTCGGCCACCGGCGTAGAGAGCGGATACGGTGCGATCACTTTCATCAGGACTTCGATCAGCTCGGCGTTGGCCAGCGTGAATCCACAGCGTAAGCCGGCTAGCGCAAAGGCTTTCGACAGCGTACGCAGGATGGCGAGATGTGGGTAATCTTTTAGCCAGCCTGCCACGGTGGCCTGCGGGCAAAATTCGATATAGGCTTCGTCAACCGCCACAATCGCCTTGCCGCGCGTGGTTTCGAGCAGTGAGCGAATATCGTCAGGATTGATCAAATTGCCGGTCGGATTGTTCGGACTACATACGTAAACCAGCTTCACGCCGTCCAGCGCCTGCTCAATGGCCGGTAAATCAAGCTGCCAGTCCTCTTTTGCCATCACGGTGCGGCCTTCAACGCCAAAGGTTTCGGCGCTGACGCTGTACATCCCATAGGTTGGAGGACAGTAAAGGATGGCGTCTTTGCCCGGCACGCAGAAGGCGCGGATCAGCAGTTCAATGCTCTCATCGGCACCACGACAGACCAGAACCTGCTCCGGCTGCACTCCTGCATAGGCCGCATAGCGACGGATAACTTCAACCGGCTGGCATTCAGGATAGCGGTTGAAGGTTTGCGCCGTGAGCTCAAAAGTGGGTGCCAGCGGATATTCGTTGGCATTGAGCCAAACGTCACCGTTGCCGCCGAGACGACGCGCCGACTGATAGGGCGTTAACCGCTGAACATTTTCACGCGCCAGTGTGGTGACAGAAGCACTGTTATTGGTCGTCTCACGCATTATTTACGCTCCATCAGGGCGGCAACGCGCAGCGTTACGGCATTTTTATGTGCGGTAAGCTGTTCGGCCTGCGCCAGGGTTTCAATGGTTGGTGCCAATGCCAGCAGGCCGGCAGGGGTTAATTGCTGAACGGTCATACGTTTCTGGAAATCCGCCAGGCCCAGACTTGAGCAGGTTGCGGTATAACCGTACGTTGGCAGCACGTGGTTGGTGCCTGAGGCATAATCCCCCGCAGACTCTGGCGACCAGTCACCAAGGAACACTGAACCTGCGCTGGTAATGCTGTCTACCAGCGCTTCCGGTTCCCGGGTTTGCAGGATCAGGTGCTCGGGGCCGTAGGCGTTGCTGATTTCAATACACTGCGCCAAATCCTTCGCCACAATCAGTCGGCTGCTCTCTAGCGCCTTACGCGCAATCGCGCTACGCGACAGAGTCTGAAGCTGATTTTCTACCGCAACGGCTACCGCATTGGCCATGTTGGCGTCGGGGGTGAGCAAAATAACCTGTGAGTCTGGGCCGTGTTCCGCCTGAGAAAGCAGGTCGGAGGCCACAAAGTCTGGTGTGGCACCGGCGTCGGCAATCACCAAGACTTCTGAAGGACCGGCCGGCATGTCGATAGCCGCGCCGTTAAGATTCTGGCTCACCTGACGTTTGGCTTCGGTGACAAAGGCATTGCCCGGGCCAAAAATTTTGGCGACTTTAGGCACGCTTTCGGTGCCGAAGGCCATGGCAGCAATAGCCTGAGCACCGCCGAGCTGATAAATTTCTGTCACTCCGCACAGCTTGGCGGCGTAAAGGATCGCATCGGCAATGGGCGGTGGCGAGCACAAAATAACTTTATTGCACTCGGCAATGCGTGCAGGCGTTGCCAGCATCAGCACAGTAGAAGGCAGCGGTGCCGAGCCCCCTGGAATATACAGGCCGACGGAGGCAATCGGGCGGGTAATTTGCTGGCAGCGCACGCCAGGCTGCGTTTCGATATCAACAATCGGCAACTTCTGCGCCTGATGAAACGTCTCTATATTGCGCACCGCATTGGCCATCGCCTGTTTGACATCGTCACCCAGACGCGCCGAGGCCTGCTCGATTTGTTCGGAGGTGATGCGCAACTGGTCAATCTCGATTTTATCGAAGCGCGCGCAGTATTCACGCAGGGCGCTGTCGCCCTCATTGCGCACGCGGGTCAAAATTTCAGTCACCGTCTCGGTAATGCTGCCTGAGGCGGCGATAGCAGGGCGAGTCAACAAATCGCGGCGCTGCTGTTCGTCACACTGCTGCCAGTCAATAGGGGTAGAAAAACCGTTGCCTTGCATCGTCTTACTCCATCATTTTTTCAATTGGCAGTACCAGAATAGAGCTGGCACCCAAGGCTTTCAGTTTTTCCATGGTTTCCCAGAACAGTGTCTCGCTGCTGACCATGTGCATGGCGACGCGCTGTTTGTCGTTGGCCAACGGCAGAATGGTTGGACGCTCGGCACCCGGCAGCAGGGCGATGATTTCGTCCAGACGTTCGGTTGGCGCGTGCAGCATGATGTATTTGGACTCTCGCGCCTGAATAACCCCCTGAATACGGGTCATTAGCTTGTCGATCAGCAGTTGTTTGGACTGTGGCATTTCGCCGTCGCGCTGAATCAGACAGGCTTTAGAACGATAAATAACTTCATCTTCTTTCAGACCGTTGGCTTCAAGCGTTGCGCCGGTAGAAACCAAGTCACAGATTGCATCGGCCAGACCCGCACGCGGTGCCACTTCAACGGAACCGTTGAGCAAACAGGATTTGAAATCGAGGTTCTTTTTGTCGAAATACTGTTTGAGGATGTGTGGATAAGAGGTGGCGATACGTTTATTGCTCAGGCTTTCGGGACCGGCATAATCAAAGTCCAGCGGCGTTGCCAGCGACAAGCGACAACCACCGAAGTCGAGACGGCGCAGCGTGAAGTAGCGTGGGTCTTCGCCTTGGGCGCGGCGCGCCAGCAGCTCTTCTTCCAGCACGTTTTCGCCGATAATACCCAAGTCAACCACGCCGTCCATCACCAGTCCTGGAATATCGTCATCGCGTACGCGCAAAATGTCGATTTCCATGTTCTCGGCGAAGGCAATCAGACGCTGTTCCTGTAGGTTGATTTTGATCCCGCAGCGCGCCAGCAGTTCACGAGAATCGTCGCTCAGGCGACCGGATTTTTGCATGGCGATACGTAAACGATTTTTGTCCAACATAGTGACCTCTGTCCTTTCTATACTTATGATTTAATTTAATATTTAAATTGGTTCAGCAAATAATTTAGGTAAAAAAAAACCCTCGGAAGAAATCTTCCGAGGGCTCTCTGCTGCATTCTGCGCCACTGGAAGATCTTAAAAGTCTCCCAGCACCAATCTGCCTGAAAGACTAGTCAGGATGATGGTGATGATGGTGGTTGATCAGAATGTTTAGCATTGTTTGTTTCTCAATGTGAGTATTTTATTTCCCTACCGCTGTCTCAGCCATAGGGTCGTATTCAATTGTCAATTAACCTAAACCACCGCGCCGAGGTGTGCAACCTTTTTCTGGTTTGATGAATATTATTAATATTAATCATCATTTAATGATAAGCGCGAATGGATTGTATAGAAGACTGAGTGCTTTGCTGGTGATGTGATTGCTGACAATGACTTAAAAATCATTACATATTAAGCTGTTGTTTCGGACCGGCTGCAGGGGTAGCCTGCTAAACTTACCGCACGAGAAGTTCGCAAGTATTGGAGAGCATCATGAAAAAGGTATCGATAATGGGTTTAGGCTGGCTCGGAATGCCGCTGGCCATGGCGCTGAATGCCAGGGGATACCAGGTTGTCGGTAGCAAAACTACCTTGGACGGCGTAGAAGCCGCCAGAATGAGCGGCGTCGAGTGTTATCAGCTCAACTTTACCCCTGAAATGGCGATGGAGTGTGACGCTGACGACCTCGACGTATTGCTCAACGTTGATGCACTCATTATCACGCTGCCCGCCAGAAGAACCGTTGAGGGCAGTGAACTCTATTTTCAGGCGGTGCAGATGTTGGTCGACAGTGCACTGGCCCACGGGGTCGGGCGCATTATTTTTACCAGCTCAACCTCGGTTTACGGCGAAGGGACCGGCACAGTGCGGGAAGATTCTCCGCTACAGCCGGTGACACCGAGCGGCAGAGTATTGAAAGAGCTTGAGGAGTGGTTCCATCGTTTGCCAAACACCTCAGTTGACGTGCTGCGTTTGGCCGGGCTGGTGGGTGCAGACCGTCATCCCGGACGTTTCCTTGCGGGTAAAACCGACGTCAAAGGTGCAAACCACGGCGTCAATCTGGTGCATCAGGACGACGTTATCGCTGCAATTGTGCTGTTACTCAGCCTGCCGCGCGGCGGTCACACCTTTAATCTTTGCGCACCGGCTCATCCGGCGAAACAGCAGTTTTATCCCATGCTGGCCAGAAAGTTGGGCCTGACTGAACCTACCTTTGCGCCAGAGCCCCAGGACTCGAGCGGCAAACTGGTTGACGGTAGCCGCATTGTTAAAGAGTTAGGTTTCGACTACCTTTATCCCGATCCCGTTCGCATGCCGATTAACTAATACCGCCTACAGGCCAGCGTCTCGCCGCGTATTGACCTTTTGGCGGGATGTTGGCCCTGATCTTGCTTTACTCTGTAACGAAATGGAGTAATAAACAGGAGCAGCGCCACCATGATCCAGCCCATCACCCTATCAATGATCGACATCCGTAAATCCTTTGGCGAACACCAGGTTTTAAAAGGCATTTCTCTGGACGCGCGCAAAGGCGACGTTATCTCGATTCTTGGTGCCAGCGGCTCGGGGAAAAGCACTTTTTTACGTTGTATCAACCTGCTTGAAACGCCAGATTCTGGGACGGTCGCGGTTGGCGGTGAGACTATTCACATGCGGCGCAACGGGCTGGGGAATCAGCTCGCTGCCAATCGTAAACAGGTTGAAAGTATTCGCGCGCGGCTCGGCATGGTATTTCAAGATTTTAACCTGTGGTCGCACATGACGGTGGTCGAAAACGTCATGGAAGGGCCACGCTTTGTGCAGAAAAAAAGCCGCAAAGAGTGTGTTGATAAAGCCGAAGCACTGCTCGAGCGAGTAGGGCTTTATGAACGGAAGAACTTTTATCCGTCACAGCTCTCAGGCGGGCAAAAGCAGCGCGTGGCGATAGCTCGCGCATTGGCGATGGACCCAGACGTGATGCTGTTTGATGAACCCACCTCGGCGCTGGACCCCGAGCTGGTCGGCGAAGTGTTGAAAGTCATGCGCAGCCTGGCTGAAGAGGGCCGGACTATGCTGGTGGTCACTCACGAGATGGGCTTTGCACGCAATGTCTCAAATCAGGTGGTGTTTTTGCATCAGGGAGAGATTGACTGCAAGGGAACCCCTCAGGACCTGTTTGGCTCTCAGGGTTCCCCGCGTTTTCAACAGTTTATTTCAAGCCACATGCAGCCTGCCTAACCTGGGCTGTCACGCTCAGGCAGCTATTTTCAAATATTAAAGCGTTCTGGGCGGAATGTGGCCAACATCGGATGTTTTTCACCGCTGATGATTTCACTGGCCAGTAACTCGCCGACGATCAGCGCCAGCGTTGCCCCTGAATGGGTAAAGGCCACGAAACAATTCGGTACTTCCCGCAGTTCCCCCAGCACCGGTTCACCGTCGCCAGGGACTGGTTTGAGGCCAATTTTCCAGCTTGCCGCCTTTAACGGCGGTTCACCTGCCAGCACGTTCGCCGCTTCGGCTACCAGCTCGTTGACCACGGCTTCGTCAATGGAATAGTGACCGTTTTCATTAAGGGTGATTGCCGACTCATACCAGTCGTGATCTAGAGCCAGGGTGTTGCCCGGATTAGGGCGCAGCGCCACTCTCGGCGTATTCATGACTACCTTTACACTTTTCTCGACCGGTTCAGTCATCACCAGCATCGACAGCGGCGATCCGTTGGGGATAGTCACGCCCAGCGGAGCAATCACGTCGGGGGTTTGTGGTCCACAGGCGACCAGCACCACGTCGGCGCTGAGCGTTTCTCCGTTGGCCATGGTCACGCCCGTAGCCTTGCCCGTGCTATCGGTAATGACTGCGGATTTTCCTGCATTTTCAATCAGTTTTCCGCCGAGATGATGAAACTCCGCAAGCAGATGGTCGGCCAAATGCGGCAGGCTGACCCAGCCCTCGCCGGGGTTATACAGCGCTGTTTCAGAAACGGCGCTGCTGGCGACGCGTTCATCCACGGCGTTAACCGTTGCGCGGCCGGTAAGCTGGGACGCATAGCCGTGGGCGCACTCATAGGCGTGGCGAGCGAGGGTGGCCGATTTTGCCTGTTCACCGCCCCAAAACAGTCCGCCGTCAAAGCGTAGCCACGCGTGTGATGCATTGTCTTGGGCGTAAAGTGTACGATAACGGTCAATGCCAGTCATTCTGAGTGCATGATATTCCAGCGTGCGGTCGGCGGCAGAGTTTAGCCACGACAGCGAACGTCCCGACGCGCCGGAGACCTTCTCAGCCTCGGTAATGAGTGTTACCGACTGCCCGCGTCGCAGCAGATGTACTGCGCTGGAGATGCCAATTATTCCACCGCCGATCACGGCGATTTCCTTTTGCCTATTTTCTGCTGACATATGTTGTGCCTTATTTTGCGTGTTAAATGAGAAATAAATCCTTCCGGCCAAGCGGGAAATTCACCGGTTTTGACCTGGATTGATAAAATAAAAAATTGAGCGAGAAGCTAAAGTACTTCGGATAAAAAACGCCGTAAGCGCGCCGACTGAGGGTTATCAAAAATCTCCCCCGGGGTACCTGCTTCGACGATTTCCCCTTCATCCATAAACACCACCTGATCCGCCACCTTACGAGCAAAACCCATCTCGTGAGTCACTACAATCATGGTCATACCGCGCTGACATAAGTCAGCCATCAGATTCAACACGCCTTTGACCAGCTCTGGATCCAGCGCCGAGGTGGCCTCATCAAACAGCATCACTTCGGGGTCCATGGCCAGCGCGCGGGCAATGGCGACGCGCTGCTGCTGGCCGCCGGAAAGATAGCGCGGCCGGTGATCGGCACGTTGCTCAAGGCCGACCTCTTTCAACCGATCCGCCGCTAACTGATAAGCCTTCGCCTTGGGCAGTTTTTTGATTTTCCACGGCGCCATCGCCACGTTTTCCAGCGCGGTGTGATCCGGAAAAAGATTAAAATGTTGAAACACCATGCCAATGCGCAGACGCAGTGCATCGGGTTTGTCCTTTAATACCGAACGGCCCGAAACAATGACGTCGCCCGACTGCGGTTCATGCAAGCGATTAATGCCGCGCAGCAGGGTTGATTTGCCGGAGCCAGAAGGCCCGATGATGCAGGTGGTGGTCCCCGGAGCGACCTTGAGAGAAACCTTGCGAAGAACCTGAATTTCGCCGAATGCCAGCGTCAGGTCACGAATTTCTACGCTGGCGCCGTGAAAAGTCAGGTGTTCGTCAGTGTCGAACGAAGATACTGGAGAAGAAGTCATATTATTGTCCCCGTCCGCTGGTTAATGGCGCAATCTGCTGCATTTCATCGACCTCTTTCAGGCTGCTGACCGGGCGCGTCATTTTGCGGCGTCCAGTGCGGAACCTGTCGTCCACGTAGTTCACCAAATGCGTCATCGGCACGGTAATCATCAAATAGAACAGCCCCGCCAGCATCAATGGCGAAAGGTTGCCGGTGAGTACGGCGGCGTCTTGGCCAACGCGGAAAAGCTCGCGCTCGTTGACCATCAGTCCGAGCAAATAGACCAGCGACGAGTCTTTAATAATGGCAATAAACTGATTCACCAGTGCGGGTAATACGCGACGGATCCCTTGTGGGATAATCACCAGCCGCATAGCGCGACCGTAGCTCATGCCAAGTGCGCGGCAGGCCTCAAGCTGACCCTTTTCAACGCTTTGAATTCCCGCGCGAAATATTTCACCCATGTAGGCACTGGCGATCAGGCTGAGGGCAAAAATGCCCAGCGGGTAGGGTGAGGGGCCAAACAGCTCATAGCTGTAGCGCGCGAGGCCTTGCCCAATCAGTAAAATGGTTAAAATTGACGGCAGGCCGCGAAACAGGTCGGTATAAATGCGTGCCGGTGCGCGCAGCCAGCGCGATGGGGAGATGCCCATCAGTGCCAGAATCAGCCCGATAGTCGTACCGAGTACCGTAGCGGCAATCGAAATAATCAGCGTATTCATCAGCCCGACTTTTAACAGTTGGGGCAGCACCTCGGCCATCGAATGAAAGTCGAAGAAAGTCCGGGAAATCATGTCGAACAGACTCATAGTGGGCCTCGCTCTATAAGAGGGTGGGGTTGCCCCCACCGCAGGGTGAACAGTGTGTCATTGCGCGCGCGAGTTTATCCCGCGTTTGGCAGATACTGTTTCGGCATAGGTGAACCCGGGAACCACTTTTCGTACAGTTTTTTCCAGGTGCCGTCCTGCATTGAGGCTTGTATGGCTTTGTTTAACGCGGCTTTGAACTCCGGCTTGCCCTTGGCAATGGCCACGCCCGCCGGTGCATCGAACGAGGGAATGTCGGCCGCATGAATCAGATTAAAGCGAGTGGCATAGTCTTTCGCCGCCTCATAGTCGAGGAAGTCAGCATCGACTGTTCCGTTGTTTAAAGCCGAAATAGCCGCGTTGTTATCAGGAAAACGCACCAGGTCGGTTTGGGTGAAGTGCTGCATGGCATAGCTTTCCTGCAGCGTGCCTTGCACCACCGCCAAACGGTGTTTTGCCAGAGAGTTCACGTCGCTGACGCCGGAGTCTTTACGCGTTAACACGGTTAAATAACCGGCAAGATATCCGCTAGAAAAGTCGACCGTTTTTTCACGTGCGGGGGTGATACCGATGGCGGCAACGCCTGCGTCATAGCGGCCGTTGGCCACCGAGGGTAAAATACCGGCGAAGTCCTGGCCGATAAACACCACCTTTTTAATGCCGATGCGGTGCGCTACGTCGGTGAAAAACTCTACGTCAAAACCGGTGAAATTACCGGAGGCATCGGTGAAGGTGTAAGGCTTGGCGTCTCCGAGGCTGGCGACGCGCAGTTCACCGGGTTCGATCAGTCCGTAGGGGTTGTCCTGTGCGCCTGCGGCGTTTGCCGTTGGGGTTAAAATAGAAAACAGTGATACGCAAGCAAGCAGAGTGGTGGCCAGTTTGAACAGGGTCTTTTGCGATTTCATATTGAGTCCGTTTTTGTTGTAGTTAACATCAACGACTATTGAGCTTTGGCCTATTATGTTTTTTCGAGACCGGTCTCAATGCAGGAGCTGAATATTGAGTCAGGTCATTGTGAGACCGGTCTCAAATCAGTTACAATGATACTAGCAACGGGATTATCGAATCGTCAATCACCCTTAACGGAAGCTGTGATACGAATAACTTATGACCATAAACTCATCACGAATCAAGGCCCCGACGGTAGCCGACGTGGCGCGTCAGGCGAAGGTCTCCAAGGCGCAGGCCGCGCGCGCGCTAGGTGGATATGGATCCGTTAGCGAAGACGTATTAACCCGAGTGATGGCAGCAGCGCAGAGCCTCGCCTATCGGCCCAACGAACTGGCGCGCAGCATGAATACCGGGCGCTCTAATACGCTGGGAGTGATCGTCGGCGATATAGAAAATCCGCACTTTGGTTTGGCGCTGCGCGGCATCTCAGACGTGGCACGTCAGGCGGGATATCACGTGCTGCTGAGCAACAGCGACGAGACGCTGCGGGTGGAGCAAGATGCCGTGCGGGTTATGCTCGAAAAACAGGTTGATGGCGTCATTATTGCCCCCTGTTCATCACGCGTGGAGGACAACCTGCATCTGCAGCAAATTGTGGCTGACGGCAGGGTGCTTAAGCTGTTCGACCGCGCGATACCTGATCTTGGCGTCGAAACTATCGGCATCGATTTCACGCCATCTTCACGTGAGGCGACGCTGGCGCTGCTTGATGCAGGACATCGGCGGATAAGCTATATCACCAGCATGCCTCTTGAAGGTATTTACAACGCCACCAAGGGGTTAGGCGTCACGCCGGTCGCGCAGCGTGTCGCGGGTATGGAGCAGGCGTTTGCGCAGAAAAACGTGCCTTTTGACCCGCTGATGATTAAAGGAAACGCCAGCAGCGAGGCGGCGATTAGCGCCATCATTGACACGTTGTTTAACTCTCAACCTTCACCGACGGCCCTTATCGCCTCTGACAGTCTGATTGCGATGAGCGTCCTGCGAGAATTGGGTCATCGCGGTCTGCGGGTGCCGGTAGATCTTTCTTTTGTGATGTTTGATAACTTCCCGTGGACTGAAATTGTTTCACCGCCGCTGTCGGTGATTGCCCAGCCGGTGTATGAAATGGGCCGTGAGGCGGCCAGAAGAATCATTTGTGAACTGCGCCAGGAGGAAGCAGGACCCATGCCTAATTTTTCGGCACAGTTTATTCAGCGGCTCTCGATAGGGCGTATTTAACGCATTAAGTCGCTGTTGCTCCCTACCAACCTTACCCCCGCTGAAAAGAGCGGAGGTAAGGACTCACGATATTTGAAAGCGTCCGCCATATTATTGTGGCACGGTGTCCATACCAAACCATTTGATGGCCAGCGTTTTCAGCGTGCCGTCCTGCTTGACCTGAGTAATGGCATCGTCGAACATCTTTTTCAGCTCAGGATCGCTTTTACGGATGCCCACCGCAGAACCAGAGCCGAGCAGACCGCCGATGAACAGTGGACCCGTCAGTTGCATATCCTCATTACCCGCTTTTGCCTTGGCGCCGTTCAGATAGGTGGTTGAAGCAAACACCATGTCAACGCGGCCGGACTTCAGGTCAAGATCGTGCTCTTCAGTGGTTTTATACTGACGAATAGTGACGATGTCTTTCATGTATTTCTGCAAAAACTGCTCGCCAATCGACGAACCCTGCACGCCGATCACTTTGCCTTTCAGCAGTGGGGCAATTTTTGCCACTTCCGCCTGCGCACCGGCTTCGTCGGTGGTTAAGGAGAAGCGTTTACCTAAATCGGGGAGCTTGGCCAGCGGGCTGTCTTTTAATACGGCAAAGGTTTGTCCGGTATTGCTGTAAGGAATCGAGAAATCGATGATTTTCCTGCGCGCATCGGTGGCAGAAAGTCCGTCCATTATCGCGTCGAACTTACCGGCATTAAGCGCGGGAATTACGCCGGCAAAAGGCTGGACCACGATTTCGCATTTGACGTTCATTTTCTGGCATAAAACTTTATAGAGATCGATTTCAAAACCATCGAGCGTGCCATCAGGTTTAGTAAAATTGAACGGACGGAATGCCCCTTCAGTCGCAATTTTCACTACGGTCCATTTTTTTCCCTCTTCTGCATGACCACTGAAGCTGGTGACTAACGTTGCTGTTAAGCATAAAGCACTAACCAAGCTTGCCAATTTCATGTTCTACAACCCCTTTAGTATTGATAGTTATTGAATAACATTGTGTTTTTTCACGGCTAACGTCATGGTGGCGCGTAAATGTGGTGTCAGACGGTATTCAAGCAGCATGACAATTCGGCTAATGACCAAATTGATTAGCAGATAAATCACGCCGGTCACCATAAACACTTCAAGCGCCCGATAAGTGTCGGAAATAATTTGTGCGGCGATGCCGGTAATATCCATCAGCGTGATGATTGAACACAGTGAGGTGGACTGCACCATTGAAATCAGCTCGTTGCCGTAGGCAGGAAGGGCCTGGCGAATCGCGATGGGCAGAATTATCCTGCGTACCATCAGCAGGCGAGACATCCCGCAGGCGCGGGCGGCTTCAAGGGCCCCGTGGGGAACACTTAGCAGTCCACCCCGCAAAATTTCGCTGCCGTAGGCCGCCGTACACAGCGAAAGTGTTAGCAACGCGCAGCCGTAAGGTTCACGCAGCATCGGCCATAAAAAGCTGTGGCGAACGCTTTCGAACTGGCCCAGTCCGTAGTAAATCAGAAACAGCTGCACCAGCAGCGGAGTGCCGCGAAAGCAGAAAACGTAAATTCTCGCCGGTTCGCTAAGCCAGCGGTAGGGTGAAAGGCGGGCAAAGGCCAGCAGCAGGGCAAAGCAAAAGCCGATCGCTACCGAATAAAAACTCAGTTGCAGCGTGAGCGGAATGCCCGGCAGCAACTGCAGCAGCGTGTCCCACAGAAACTCGATGTCCATTAGCGTTTCACTCCGCGTGAATAATGCACTTCGGCTTTACGCAGCGACCAGCCAGAACAGGCCGAAATCAGCAGGTAAAGCAGCGCCGCGGCACAGTAGAAGTCAAAAGGTTTACCGGTTGATCCCGCGCCGGTTTGCGCCTTGTTCATCAGTTCCGCTAAACCGGTCACCGACACCAGTGCCGCTGCTTTCAATACCACCTGCCAAACGTTGCCCATTCCCGGCAGCGCGTGGCGCAGCAGAAGCGGAATAATAATGCGCCGAATGCGTACCGGTGTGCTCATGCCAAAGGCTTTTGCTGCCTCCAGCTCACCCGGCGCAATGGCATAAAACGCCCCGCGAAACACTTCGGTTTGCTGAGCGCCGGCGGCAATTCCAACCGCCAGCATCCCGGCGAGAAAACCGGGAAAACTGATAAATTGCCCCTCACCGAACAGCTTGCCGAGGCTAGTCAGCAACTGACTGCCGCCAAAATAGAGTAAATAAATAATCAGCAGGTCAGGGATGCCGCGCACCACAGTGGTATAGGCATCAGCCAGATACCGCACCGGACGATTGCCGCAAACTTTTGCCCACGAGAACAGGCCGCCTATCACACCGGCCAGTAAAAAGCCGCACAGCGATAAGGCTATGGTCATCAATGCCCCCGATAGCAGCATTGGCCCCCATCCGCCTTGGCCGAAGCTCAGCGTTTCTAAAAATCCCAGATTGCCCATTTCTCTGTCCTTGTCGTTAGCCGGTTTGGCCGTGCTTAATGGCTACCGGGAAACGGTGGCTGCACGTCATCAGGGATCGGATTTACAAACGGCGTGCCTTCGAGCAGGCTGGCGTGTTCGATTTTTGCATCGGCAATCAGCCGTGGCTGAATAAAAAGACTGACAGCCGTGCTGGCCATCAGCTTGGCAGCGTGGGTTAACCCCTTGTGCGCCAGCGCCGATTTGCCCTGTGCCACCAACTGCCAAGAATGCCCCGGCGTACCGATGGTGTAAGTTGCGCTACGACACTGCACGGTCGGCACCACCCAGCTCACTGAACCGACGTCGGTTGAGCCAATCATCGAGCTTTCAGGTCGGTCGAGCGGCAGCACGTAGTCACACAGCGTTTCACCTGGGCGATAGGCGGAGCCGGTACGCTGATAGGCGCTGCGGATCTCTTCTTGATTCATCGACTGCTGAAAACGCGCCGCGTAGGCATAGTCTGCATCGTTAAAGCCCGGTCCGCCGAGCTGCTCAAGATGTGACTGCATCAGCGTTTCGAGCACACGGTTGCCGACCAGATTGGCGTCACCGCTGAGAATATTGCGTTTCATGCGAGTTTCGGTCATCAGCGCCGCGCCCTCGGCGACTTTATCGACCCGTTTAAGCAGTTCGGTAAGTTCCGGCAGCGTGCGGGTGCGCACGAGATAGCGCACAGTTGCCTTGGCCTGTACCACGTTGGGGGAAAAACCGCCGGTGTCGGTAATGGCATAGTGAATACGGGCACTGCTCGGCATGTGTTCGCGCAGATAGTTAATGCCCACGTTCATTAGCTCAACCGCGTCAAGTGCGCTGCGGCCCAAATGTGGCGTCGAGGAGGCGTGAGCGGCGCGGCCATAGAAGTGGTAGTTAAGTTCGTTGCACGCGAGGGAATGAGCATCCATCACGCAGTTAAACGCACCAGGGTGCCAGCAGATAGCGACGTCAACGTCTTCAAACAGTCCGGCACGCACCATAAAACCTTTGGCCGAACCGCCTTCTTCTGCGGGGCATCCATAATAGCGCACACGACCCGGCAATCCGCTCGCCTCAAGATAATCTTTCACCGCCGTAGCGGCCAGCAGCGCCGACGAACCTAACATATTGTGACCGCAGCCGTGCCCGTTGGCTCCCTCTTCTAAGGCAACAGGCTCCGCCACATCGGCCTGCTGACTGAGGCCTGGAAGTGCGTCATATTCCCCCAGAATGGCGATAATTGGCCCACCTTCACCCGCTTCACCCATCATGGCGGTGGGTAAACCGGCCACGCCTTCGGAAACGCGAAATCCCTGTTTTTGTAACAGTTCGAGGTGTTCTTTAGAGGATTTGTATTCGGTGTAATTAACCTCGGGCGTGGCCCAGATACGGTCGCTGAGGTCCCAAAAGATGCTCTTTTTCTCATCGATTAACGACCAGACGTGTTTGAGCAATTCACCGTCGGCTGACGATGAAGATTCTGTCTCGGGGATCGGCTGCATGGCAATAGTCCTTATTGGCGTAGAAGGTTTACTCATCTATACATGTCTATTTGCCAAGCAATAAGGAGGCCAAGAATTCAATATATTTAAATTCAGAGAGAAAGGGGGGGAAAGACAGGCCTGAAGGGATAACGCGCAGAAGCACACCGGCGTAGATTTGAGCCAAAATGATCCATTTAACCGGTACAGTGTGAGGCGATGGTGCGACGGAGGATGCCGCAGCCAAAAATGAAATGATGACGAAGAATTAGCCGAACAGTTTTAACAAAATCGGGAATAAAAACGGTGCCAGCAACGAGGTAATGATGCCGCAGATGACCAGCGCCAACGAGCTGAATGCGCCTTCCTGATAGTCAACTTCCGCACAGCGGGCAGTGCCCAGGGCGTGTGAGGCATTGCCCATTGCCAACCCGCGCGAGGCTTTGGTGGTGATTTTAAAAATGTTCAAAATGGCATGTCCAAAAACAGCGCCCAAAATGCCAACAAAAATCACACACACCGCGCTAATCGCCGGGATGCCGTTAATTGACTGTGCGGTGGCCATCGCAATCGGCGTAGTGACTGATTTTGGCAGTATGGAAGCGGCAATCTCTGGCGTGGCCCCCATCCATAGAGCAATGGCGGTGCCGGTGGTCATCGCTACCACGCTGCCGATAAAGCAGATACTGATAATGGATTTCCAGCGTGCGCGAATTTGGTGCAGCTGTTCGTACAGAGGGAAAGCCAGCGCCACCACCGCAGGCTGAAGCAGGTCATTGAGAATTTTACTGCCGGCAAAATAGCGCGCATAAGGAACATGGGTGATGAGCAACAGCGGAATAATCACCACCATCGACATCAATAACGGATTGAGCAGCGGCATGCGCAGTTTAATTGCCAGTTTGCGGGTCGCGAAATAGACCAGCAGCGTCAGGGGTAATGACCACCAGATCTCGCTCATTGTTCGTCCTCCGTTTTACCCATAACGGGGGGTTCTCGGTGTATATAGTGTGACGAGAAAGCAACCACCAGCAGCACAATCAGCGTGCTGACCACGCAAGAAACCACCAATGGCCCAAACTGGCTACGCAATGGGTCGTAATAGTTCATTACGCCAACGCCGATGGGCACAAACAGCAGCGCCATGTAGCGAAGTAATACGCTGCATCCGGGTTTGACCCACTTGTAAGGTAAGATCTGAGTGGAGAGCAGAGTAAAAAGGATCAGCATGCCAATAATACTGCCTGGAATCGTGATGGGAAGCAGGGCGGAAATCGCGTTGCCTGCGTATAAACAGGCATAAATTAGAATAAATGCCCGAATATATTGAATAGGTAGTGTCAAAATGGATCGCATAGCCTTTGTCCCAGTCGATAACTGCATTCATCATACAATTAAATTATCGATGATGCTAGTGTGATCTGCATCACGTTGTGTTGCACCTTATTGATAAAAGTTATGACATATTGATTCAGTGCCCACAATAGAAAAAGCCCGCCTTGCCTGATGATATCGGCGAGACGGGCGTTTAACTGTGCTTCAAGTGAGTGAAGGCTGGAATTACTTTTTGTATTTGGCTTCCAGGGTAGCAAACCACGGCGCAGTAAAGTCTTCTGACTTGCCCCAGCCTGGAATGATTTTACCCAATGCGCTGACGTTAACCGCGCTCGGTTGGCTCAGCAGCAGAGACTGTGGAATAACTTGCGCAGGGAATTCATAGGTATCCGGCGTTTTATCACCGGCAATTTTCAATGCCACCAGACGCAGGTTAACGGCACCAATCAGTTGGGTATCAACGGCGGCGGTGAATTTCCACGGGCTGTCTTTCTCACGCATCAACTGCAAGTCCTGATTGGACGCATCAATGCTATAAAGCTTAATTTCAGTGCGGCCATTTTCTTTAAGCGCTTTATAGGCACCTTGGCTAAAAGCGTCCCATGCGCCCCAAATTGCATCGATTTTACCCTTTGGATATTTGGCTAAAATCGCGCCGACCTGATTGGCAGTATCACCCTGCACGTCGGAAGAAACCGCGCCAATCGACTCAAGCTGATGAATGCCAGGATTATCTTTGAGGATCTGCTGATAGGTCACGTTGCGACGTTCCATCGGCGGGAATCCGGCAACCCACAGGCGCACAATGTTAGCTTTGCCGTTGAAATCTTTAACCAATTCGCCCATTGACGCCTTAGTTAACGAGGTGTCGTCCTGACGCGTAACCGTCACGCCCGGCGTACCTTCAGTCACTTCAGTATCAAATACCGACACTGCAATACCGGCGGCAGTAATATGCTTGACCAGATTATTAGAGTAAGGACCGCGGCCCTGAGAAAGAATAATACCGTCGTATTTTTGGCTGATTGCCTGATTCACAAAGTCCTGAAATTTAGCATCGTCCCCGTTGCTTAAAAAAGTATCAACCTTAAAGCCAAGCGCACGACCCTGCTTGATAGCCCCGGCCAAAAACTGGGTGGTATTGTCGTCAGAACCCAGATTACGGATAACCGCAATACGCACCGGACCACTGTGTTGGGCGATAGCGGCAGGCACGGCGGCCAACACCGGCTGCTCAGCTGCAAAGGTAGGCACGGCGGCAAACAGGCTTAAAGCGAGCAGTGAGGCGGACATTTTTTTCATTATAGACTCCGTCAGGCGTTGGCTGAGATCGAGAAATAAGTACGGCACAAATAAAAATACAGAATAGTTATTTTTAGACATCTATAAGGCTAGGTGTCCAGTTGAGCAAGCAGTGTAACCGCTTGTTTAAAAATTGGGAATGGGCTGGATTTATTATTTTTAGCACAGTGTTTATTCACTTTGGTTATAAGTCAGTCACCGGTGAGAGGGGTGACAAAGTTATGTAGATGCAGACTTTTCAGTGATTTAGCCGCGCTAAAATTTACAGTACCTATACAATAAGCCGCACGAGAGTCGAGATTACTGGTCTAAAATTAGTGTTTAGTCATTTTAAGAAGGGATACTTTTATGTCGATTTCATTCAATAACCTTTCCGCTATAAATCAAAAAGCTGCCTGGGGTCTGATGCTGGCCGTGGGTGCTGTTTCACTTCCTGCTTTGGCTTTCGCACAAGCCGCAGGCAAGCCGGTGCCGACGGTAGCAGTAAAAGTACAGACTGAACTTACCGGGCTTAATCATCCGTGGTCTTTGGCATTTTTGCCGGATAATCAGGGCGCACTTATCACCGAGCGCGGCGGCAATCTGCGCCTATGGCAGCCGGGTAAGCCGCTCTCTGCGCCGATTACCGGTGTGCCGAGTGTTTGGGTTGAAGGGCAGGCCGGACTGTGGGACGTGCGCATCGCTCCGGATTTTGACAAAACTCGGCGAGTCTACTTAAGCTATGCCAAAAAAGATGACAAGGGACAGCCGCACGCCGAACTGGGGTATGGCACGCTCTCGGCCGATGGGCTGAATCTTGAAAACTTCAAGACTATTTTCGTAGAAACGCCTGCGCTTGAGAGCGGAATTAACCTCGGCGGCAAGCTGCTCTTCGACCCTCAAGGCAATATTCTGATGTCACTGGGTGATAACAATCAGCGCATCGAGGCGCAAAATCTCAATTCGCTACGCGGCAAGGTCATTCGCCTGACCGCAGAGGGCGGCATCCCGCAGGACAATCCGTTCGTCAAGCAGCTGGGTGCGCATCCTGAGATCTATACCTTTGGCAACCGAAATCCTCAGGCGCTGGCGTTTAATCCGTGGAGCGGTGATCTTTGGGAAACGGAGCACGGCCCGCGCGGCGGTGATGAGGTAAACATTCTCAAGCCGGGCAATAATTACGGCTGGCCGCTGGCGACCTACGGCATTAACTACTCTGGCATGCCGATCCCAGAAGCCAAAGGTACCCACATCGACGGTATGGAGGACCCGCTATATTACTGGCGTATTTCGCCTGGGGTGAGCGGCATGGCGTTTTATAACAACGCCAAATTCCCCGCGTGGAAAGGTACCCTGTTGGTGGGCGCGTTAAAAGAAACCTCGCTGATACAGCTCAAAGTCAACAATAAAAGGGTGCTGAGTGAAAAGCGTATGCTGACCAATTTGGGGCAGCGCATTCGTGAAGTGCAGGTAGGTCCGGATGGATATGTGTATGTACTAACCGATGAAAGTGCCGGTAAATTACTTAAAATTTCGCCTAAATAAAGCCAATTACAGGGCCTCGCCGATGACGATTCGGCGAGGCTCTGTAGATCAACGACTGTTTTGCTGTGACTTGACTAACGCCCACAGGCTGAGCAGCGCAACGATCATCAGGTAGTAGCTCGGTGCCAGGCTGGTTCCGGTGGCGGTGATGAGCAAGGTGCAGATAAACGGCGCAAAGCCGCCAAAAACAGTTACCGCAATGTTGTAGCCGATAGCCATGCCGCTTGCGCGGGTGCTAACCGGGAACAGGTCGGCCATCATCGAAGGTACTGCCGAGAAGTAGACCGATTTTAGCAGCGCCATCCAACAGACCAATGCAATCAGAGAGAACGCCGTGGTGTAGTGGGTCATCAGCCAGAAGCCAGGATAAATGGTCACCAGCAGCAGGATAAGCGAGCCCCACATCAGGGGTAAACGTCCCACTCTTTCAGCCCAAAGCCCCATAATCGGCGTAGCCACGGTGAGGATCACCCCTGCCAACAGCGTAGCGGTAAAAGCAATCTGACCTGAAAAATGCAGCGTTTTGGTTGCGTAGGTTGGCACATAGTTCAACATATAGTTGACCGCCGTTGATACCACCATCAAGCCAACCGCCATGCACAGCAGAGACTTTTGAGTGCCAAACAGCGTTTTGAGCGGCGATGCCGTTTTGTCAGATTTAACAAAACTCTCGGCCTCGTCAATATTACGGCGGATGTACAACCCGACCGGACCAATCAATAGGCCGAAGGCAAACGGCAGACGCCAACCCCAATCCTGAATCTGAGATTCGGACAGCCACTGCGACAGACCCAGCCCGAACGCCGACGCCAGCAGCGTGCTTGCCCCCTGCGTGGCGAACTGCCAACTGGCGATATACGCCTTACGCTCGGGAAAATGCTCAACCAAAAACGCGGTAGAGCTGCCAAATTCCCCGCCCGCCGAAAAGCCCTGAATCAGACGCGCCAGCAAAATAAGCAGCGGTGCGGCCATACCAATCGTGGCGTATGACGGGGTTACTACGATAATCAGGCTGCCGAGGGTCATTAATCCGATTGAGGCCAGAAGTGAAGCTTTGCGACCGGCGCGGTCGGCAAAGGCACCTAAAACGACAGCGCCGAGCGGGCGAATAAGGAATGACACCCCGAAGCTACCAAAGGCCAAGAGCAGCGAAACGGTTGGGTCGGTGGTTGGGAAATAGGCCCGCGCGATATACGCCGCAAAAAAAGCATAGACCGCGATGTCAAACCATTCTAAGGCGTTGCCAACGCAGGTCACAAACAGTGTTTTGGTCAGGCTGGGTTTCACCGCCGTGCGGGCAGGGCTTGCTGGGGATAGGTGGCTCATTTTACACCACCTTGAATCGCGTTACGGGCTGCATGCTGGTGGTGTGCTGCCAGCAGGGCGTTACCGCGGCAGCCCAGGTCCCAGAACAAACGTGTCATAATTTCTAGCCCTTCACGGGCAATTGAAATCAGCATGTGCTCATCTACCGCGTGTTGTCCGCAGGCCGGATATGAGTGAGGAACCCACAGCGTCGGCAGGCCCAGAATATCGGCAAACACTTCATTGGGCAGCGAACCACCAAGGTTCGGCAGCAGCGCCGGTTTTTTATCGCTGCTTTGCTTCATCACGTCGAGTACCCAGTCGACCAGAGGGTCGGTAGGGTCGAAGCGAGTGGCAGGAGAACCGCGCAGAAATTCAACTTCAACCTGCTTGAATCCGTGTTGATCAAGATGATTACGCACGTGTTGCTGCAGATTTTTCCAGTCGGTTCCTACCACGAAGCGCAGCTGGCATACCGCCGTTGCGCTAGCCGGAATGGCGTTCATCGGACGCGCCGGGTTACCGGTTAAAAATGACAGCACTTCCATCTGGTTCCAGGCAAAAAGACGTTCTGCTGGACTGAGTCCCGCTTCCCCCCAGTTGACGTCAATTTCAGGGTCGCCCGGCGTAGAAGCAACCTCAACGTCGGCAAGAATTTCACGAATTGCCGCGCTGACCGCAGGCGGTTTTAGGGCCGCAATCTGCATTTGACCCTGCTGATTGATTAAACAGGAAACGGCATTAGCCAGCAGCGTGCCTGGGTTAGGCAGTAAACCGCCCCAATTGCCCGAGTGGTAGTCTTTGTCGCGTGCGTTGACTGTCAGGCGGAAGTTAACCGCCCCGCGTGAGCCAAGAAACAGTGTCGGTCGCTCGGCGTTCAGGCGCGGTCCGTCGGAGGCCAGAAATATGTCTGCACGTAATGTTTCTTTGTGGATCCGGCAAATATAGGCCAGCCCGGGGGAGCTTATCTCTTCGCCCATTTCGAACAGCAGCTTGCAGTTAAAGCCAAATATTCCGTCGCGTGCGGCAAAAACCTGCTCCAAAGCGGCCAGATTAACACTGTGCTGTCCTTTGTTATCGGCACTGCCGCGGCCATACCAGCGGTCGCCGTCTTCAAACAGCACCCACGGGTCCAGACCCTCACTCCAGTTTTCGTCGTCGCCAAATACCACATCGCCGTGGCCATAGCTCAGAACCGTCGGCAGAGAGGGGTCTTCAATACGAGTGGCAATAAGGAAAGGGCGGTTGGCTGCATGAGGATTATCGAGAAGCTGCAACTCAAAGCCCATTGCGAGAAGTGAAGGACTAATTTCCTGGTCAAAATAGCGCAGTAATAATGCATCACGCTGTGTCGATTGACTCTCGGTTGCCAGCGCAACGCGTCTTGCTAATACGGCTTTGAATTCGCCGCGATCAAACCAGCCCAGTGCCTGGCTCACTGCTTTTTCAACTGTCATAAAATGTCTCGATGTTGTGTTAATTATTTTTTTATGGGTATTCCCCTTTGGCTATCTAATAGAAAACTTATCTTTGCCACAATAATAATAATTGCAACGAAGCCTTGCTTAAATTATAACGCTGACATGCACAAAATAGAGGCATGCAGGGTTTTGGGGCAAAATATGCACAGTACGGAAATTCGATATTTTTTGGCCGTGGCAAATACCGGTTCGCTCAGTGCCGCCAGCAAGCAGCTTTTTGTCGCTGTCTCGGCTATCAGTAGACAGATCCAGCAGCTTGAGGCGCGCATCGGTGCCACCCTGTTTGAACGCCACGCACGTGGCATGGTGCTCAACGATGCGGGGCAAATCCTAGAAAATCACGTCCGTAAAAGCATGATGGACATGGAGTTTGCGATTGCCGAGATCCAAGGGTTGAAGGCGGTGCGCCGCACAGTGATCCGCATAGCCTGCACCGACGGAACGGCGTTTGACCTGCTTCCGCAGATGTTTGCACGTTTTAGAGTTATTAACCCTGGAGTCATGTTTTATCTAAACGTCGGCACGGCGATGCAGGTTTCTGAAAATATTCGCAGTGGTGAATATGATTTGGCCCTGCAATTTAGCCTGTCGCCGGAGCGGGGCGTGGACGTACTGGCTTCTTATCCGGCCACCGTGCGTATGGCAATGAGGCCCGATCATCCCCTTGCATACCAAAATCTCCAGCTAAGCGACTTGCATGCATATCCGCTGGCACTTAACGAACCCAGCAGCACCATACGCCAGTTGTTTGATTTATCGTGTCGGATGAACGGGATTTTTCTTGAGCCTGCCATGAGCTGTAATCGCTTTAATACGCTGTACGATTTTATGCTGAATACGCCGGGCGCCATTGTAGCCTGCAGCCATTTTTCGGTACTGTTTAAAGCGCGACGAGACGGACTGGTGATGAAGTCGATTAACATTGAGCAACTGAGTCAGCGTACGCTCCAGCTGCAAACGCAGGCTGGCAGGCACCGTTCTGCCGCACTCAGCCAGTTCATTGAGTTTGGATGTGAATTACTTAACAGAGAGAGTGCCGCCTTTGAGCGCGACTTTTACCGGTGATACACGACGTTATTGAACCCCGTGTTGAAACTAAGACGTCACCGCCGCTCTTACCGGATGCCGTGACCAATTAAGCTCAGGCCAGCCTTGAAGCGCGGCAACCTCACGCAGCGCGCGACAGCCATTTACCACGCTGGGCTTATCGACAAACTCCAGCAGCGGCAGGTCATAAATAGAGTCACTGTAGGCGTAAGTTTGCTTAAACGCCGGCGTGGAAGGGTGCGCGAGCCAGCTCTCAATGCGTCGAACGCTGCCTTGGTGAAAGGTCAGTTCACCAAGAGTATTGCCGGTAAAACATAGAGGACTGTCGTTAACTTCTGCTTGCAGCGCAAAAACATGCTCAATGCCAAGCCTGCGGGCCACGGTTTTCACCAGATGCTCACCCGACGCCGACACCAGTGCGATGCTGTCGCCGCGCTCTTTATGCCAGGCTATTTGCTGTCTGGCCTGCGGATAAAGGCGGGGTAAAATATCACGATGAACAAAGCGTTCAACCCATCCCGACACGGTGGAACAGTGATAACCGCTCATGGGAGCCAGCGTGAGTGCAAGATAAGAAGTAATAACGGCGGGATCGGGCGGGGAGTCGGAATAGTGGCTGACAGCGTGCATATGTTTAAGGTGAGTATGCAAACTGTCGCGCGGCGTGTAGCCTTGCGAAACCAGCCAGTGAAGCCATAGACTGGCGCTATCATCGCTAATCAGCGTTTTATCGAGATCGAACAGCGCTAAATTCATAACCGAGTTCCCGCGTTTAATGACGACCTATTTTCAGGTTAGCGGAAATTTCTGTGAAGCGTAAGACAGAATAAGAAAATTTTTGTTTAACCTTGCCGCAGAATGAACGCGCTGGCTACACTGATTTTTATATGATTAATCAATTATGTTGATAAATCATTTAGATCTACCGGCTTCTCACCCGTTAACCTATGCAGATTGTGAGTAAAACAGGGAGTTTTTGGCAAAAGTCACACAATTGCGTTCCCGAAAGCCCACAAAAACGCAATTATGACTACTATTCAAAGAAACTTTACATTACAGAGGTTTCTTATCGACGAATAAAACGGTACTTTTTATACCGATAGAGTTCAAACCTGATTGAAAGATAAGATAAATTTCAGTTACCCGGACAGAAGCGCTAATAAACCTATGACAATCTCTTTCTTATCCAAACGGAACCTTCTTTGTACGTTCAGCGGCACCGTTTTACTGCTGACGTTTCCTGCTGCGCACGCTGACACCGCTCCGGCAAAAGCGGTCGAGCTCGCGGCCCCTTCAACGTCGACTCCGGGCGCGCCAGCCGCCCCGCAAATTAACGCAAAATCTTGGGTGCTGATGGACTACGGCAGTGGAAAAATTATTGCCGAGTCGCAGCCTGACGCACGTCTTGACCCTGCCAGTCTGTCCAAAATTATGGTCAGCTACGTGGTCGGTCAGGCGTTAAAATCAGGAAAAATTCACGAAAGCGATATTGTCACTGTCGGCAAAGACGCGTGGGCGACCGGCAATCCGGTGCTTCGTGGCTCATCGTTGATGTTCCTTAAGCCGGGCGATCAGGTTCCGGTATCAGAGTTGAACAAAGGCGTGGTTATTCAGTCAGGCAATGACGCCAGTATCGCGCTTGCCGACTACGTAGCAGGCAGTCAGGATGCCTTTGTTGGCCTCATGAACCGCTATTCTCAGCAGCTGAACCTGGCGAATACCCAGTTTAAAACCGTTCACGGCCTGGACTCGGACGGCCAGTACACGTCGGCGAGAGATATGGCACTGCTTTCTAGAGCGCTTATCCACGATACGCCTGACGAATATGCGATGAACAAGGAAAAAGAGTTCACTTTTAATCGCATACGTCAGGTTAACCGCAATCGTCTGCTGTGGAGCACTAACCTAAACGTTGACGGTATCAAGACCGGCTACACTTCTGGCGCGGGCTACAATTTGGTGTCGTCAGCAGTAGACTCCACCGGCATGCGGTTGATTGCGGTGGTAATGGGTGCACCGAGCGACCGTGTACGTTTTAGTGAAAGTGAATCGCTGCTGACTTGGGGTTTCCGTTTTTACGAAACCATCACCCCAATCAAGGCAGCTGACGCCTTTACCACTCAGCGCGTCTGGTTTGGTGCTGATAAAACGGTGCCGCTGGGCGTAGCCGAAGACGCCTCACTGACCTTCCCGAAAGGCCAGCTTAAAAACCTGAAAGCCAGCTTTACGCTCACCAAGCCGCAGCTTGAGGCACCGATTACCAAGAATCAGGTTGTTGGTACCATAAACTTCTCGCTGGATGGCAAAGTGATTGACAGCCGTCCGCTGGTGGCAAAAGCCGATGTCCCTGAGGGTGGCTTCTTTAGTCGCATTTGGGACTTCGTAATGATGAAAATTAGCGGTCTGTTTAGCAGCTTCTTTGGCAAATCTGCCTAACTGCTACGGGCGTTGTAAATGAAAAGGCGAGGGATCATTCCTCGCCTTTTTTGTATCATTCCTGAACCCAGCCTTTGCGAATCGGCAGCGCGAAACTAAAACGATAAATCTTTTCAAGCACAGAGCCAATTTGCGAGCCAAACAGGTTCCAGACCAGCTGTGAGAAAAGGCAACCGAGCATACCGACCAGAAAACCGCCCAACATATCCATCGGCCAGTGAACGCCAACATAAACGCGCGACCACGCAATGCCAATGCCGATGACCAGGAGCAGCACGCCTGACCATAGGCGATGCCAAAACAGGAAGGCGAGAGCAAAGGTGAAAATTGCCGTGCCGTGATCGCTCGGGAAGGAGCTGTCTGGGCTGTGATGCAGAAAATTAAAGCCAAAACCTTCGACAAACGGACGGGCGTGAGGAAACAGTTCGGATAATGTTTTGGCGCAGGTCATAGCAAAAATCAGTGCTATCGCCGTTTTGCTGACCAGCTCGCGTTGAAAAGCAATGTGATTATGACGGCCCCAAAGCCAAAGCCCAATAATTAACACCGGCACGATAAAAATCATGTCGTTTGCCAGGAATAACGCAATATCCAGCAGCCACTTTGGCGAATCTGGCGTCGCATTAATCCAGGTAAACAGCATGTGGTTAAGCTGTTCCATTTATACCCTCATCTTTTGGTCGGCAAATAGGCGCCGAAAATTGTGTACTGCAAATCGTTTACTGCAAATTGACTGACATAATGACCGTTGAAATCAACTTCAGTTCAACGTTAAAGCTTAAGGTACAGAGGGTAAAGAGTGTGACAAAATATAAATGCACCTTATTTAAGCTCTGTATAGGTTATGAACCGCATTGATATTACTGGATTTAAATTAAGGAATACTTAAGGCGATAAGTGAGGAGGCGATTTATTGTGCGCAATAAGGGATTATTCTTAATTTAGATTCATTTATGCAATCGAATAAAAAACGGACAAGGTTGAACTTGTCCGTTTATAGTCTTTGCTCACAATTTGAATGACCAATAATTAAGAGCGGGCTTCTAAAAATGCTGCGGTGTCCATTACGTGCGCTATCGGTCCATTCAGACAGGCATTGTGGTGAGCGATTATATCGGCAGCAGAAAGTTGGGGAGTGTTAATACAGCTGTGCGCATCGGCGATCAAAATGGGTTTAATGCCCAAAGCCAGCGCTGAACGACAGGCAGTGTCTACGCAGTATTGAGTTTTGAGCCCAACAATCACCGCTTGGTCAATCTGCTGTTGGTGCAGTAACTCGGCCAGAGATGTACCGTCAAAGCAGCTGGCTCGGTTTTTATCAATAAAAGTATCGCGCTCGGCATCCCTATTTAACTCGGGAACTACATTCCAGACAGCTTCCCCGGCTGCATAAGGGGAACCTGGAGGACCCGCGTGGCGCACAAAAAACACTGGCCGATTGTGCTGATGAAAATGATCAATGAGCTGATTAATGTTGCTCAGCAGTGCTTCGCGGCCAAAGGGCAGTGGCTCCAGCGAACATTGACCGATTTGCATATCGATGACCAGCAATGCCTGATTTGACGAAGTATTTTCCTGCATGGTTTTCTCCTTGTTTAAGCCGGCCACGTCAGGATAAAAAAAAAGCCCTGCCGTTTTCGGCGGGGCTTCAGTTGTCATTTACACAGCGCGCAACAACCTACGACCCACCAGTTAGGGGCGTTGTTGTCGTAGTGGTGAACTTATTAGCGCGATATGTTTTCATTCTTTGAATATGTCACTGGCAGTTGGGTTCGTCAAGTTCGTTAGCAAACTAATGTTAAGAAACATTTTCTTAACATTAGTTTGCGGTGAAAATCGGTTTGTTGAGGTCGAAGGGAGAATTACCGCGTTAATTTCGACAAAATGCCAGTTTACTATGGAATCGATTTTAGGGCCTGCATCGAGTGACACGCCACTGTGGCTTTCATCTTTGAACAGCGAGTATTCAATGGATTTAAAAACGCTTACTACCTACGACCAGGACGCCGAACACTATGCGCAGGAATGGGAGTCTCAACCCGCAGGCGATGACCTCAGGGAAACGGTGAAAAAGTTCTTTACGCAAGGGCCAACCATTGATGTTGGCTGCGGCAGTGGCCGAGACGCCGCCTGGCTTTGCGCCAATGGCTATCCCACCCTTGGCGTTGATGCCTCTGTAGGCCTGTTGAGTCAGGCCCACGCACTGCATCCGGAGCTTATCCTTGTTCATTCGGCACTGCCGGAATTACCGGGGATTGAAGAACACCACTATGAAAATGTGCTGTGTGAAACGGTGATTATGCATTTGCCGGTTGACCTGATTGAGTCTTCAGTGCACAAACTGCTGATGCTGCTCAAGAGTCAGGGCATACTCTATTTGAGCTGGCGGGTGACTGAACACCAAGACCGGCGTGACGAGAAAGGGCGGCTGTATGCGTCTTTCGATGAAAGAATTGTTATCAACGGACTGGTAGGTGCGCAGCTATTGATGGATGAGAAAGTCGTGAGCCAATCTTCAGGGAAAATCATTCGCCGCATTGTGGTCAGAAAAGATTGAGTTAAGATTTATTATCAACAAGTTAATCTTACAGGGAACATCGCACACATGTATCAACTCTATTATTGCCGTGGAAAAGCCAGCCTGACGCCGCATATGCTGCTTGAAGAACTTAACGTTCCCTATGAGTTGGTCCCTGTAGAGGTGAAAAACAACCAGCATAAAAGCCCGACGTATTTAGCGCTTAATCCTGCGGGAAAAATTCCTCTGCTAATTGATGACGGCGTAGTTATTTCTGAAACGGCGGCTATTTGCCTCTACCTAACTGATAAACATCCTGAGAAAAATCTTGCCCCGCCAGTCGGCACCGTTGAGCGTGCAGAGTTTTATAAATGGCTAATTTATCTCACCAATACACTGCAAACCGAGCTGATGATTTATTTTCGTCCGCAGCAATACAGCCTGATTGATGATGTCAATATCAAGCACAACGCCTACAGGAATATTGCCGCTATGCTCGATATTATCGAGAATGCGCTGGTGGCAAATCACGCAAAAAATAAAGGGCCATATTTACTGGGGGAGGAATGTAGCGCAGTGGATCTGTTTATTTTAATGCTTGCCCGTTGGACCCGCGATTTTGCCTCTCCGGCACGTGCAAGGCTTCGCTTTAGTGAATATTTACAGCGGGTGTCAAGCCGACCGGCGGTGTTACGTACTTTTGAGGCTGAAGAGATTCATTCTCCCTATTATTAGAATAATGTAATTTTAAGGTTATTTTATGTAACTTACTGTTTAGCTTGTCTAAACCTCTAGGTTTTTGAGGTCTTTTTTGACGAAAATATGAATAAATCGCACAAATTAATCGTACTAAAGATCGTTAGTCTGATAGTCTCATTTGATATTTAAAAATGTTTAATTTGACTTAAATGATAAATGCCGCGTAGGGACGTTTATTTTAGGTTTTACACCTCATAGTGCCTTGTGAGGTGATGTGTGATTGTGCGGTCCATTATAATTATGAAAATAGTCAGTGTGTGTCGGTCCGGCGGCGAGTATTCGGCCAAGCATGTACAATGGATACATGACCAATTGCCCAAAGGCTATGATGCGGTGTGTTTTTCAGATATTGAAATTCCTGGCGTAAATACGATCCCATTTAAATATAACTGGCCAGGTTGGTGGTCTAAGATTGAGATTTTTAATCCTGAAGCAATAGATGATGATATTTTTTATCTTGATCTGGATACTGTTATTGTCGGCGATATAACAAAACTACTCGCCAATAAGAAAATGGCTATGCTTGCTGATTTCTTTTTCCCCGCAGAAACTAAAAATTCCTCCATTATGTATATTCCCAAAGAAATGAAGTCAACAGTGTGGGATACCTTTTTACGTTACCCCGAAATGTTTATGAAGTCTCACGCTGGGGGAGGCGATCAAACCTTTATTACCGCCTTACTGCCTCAAGCTGTTGACTGGCAATCGCTGTTTCCGCGCTCAATAGTCAGTTATAAAAAACATGTGGTTAAGAAGCATCGAAAACTTGAACATGCGACGGGCAACGGTGAAATACCCCTTGGGGCAGAGATAGTTTGTTTTCACGGTAAGCCTCGCCCGTGGGATTGTGGCGAACCATGGGTACCCGTGCTCAAATAAGTGAATGTACTTATGGCGTGATGTGTTGCTCAACCGCGAAGTATAATAACGATGATCAATAATTTTGCCCTGTAAGGGCCTGTACAACAATACTCCCCGCTATTCTTCTTCGTCCGCCAGACGCTCCTGATAATCATTGAATGCCTGAAGCACGGTTTCGCGTTGCTCTATGTCTTCGAAACACAACTCCGGCAGCATTTTGACCAGTCCAACCATCCGTCGCGCATAGCCGTGATGACTTTGCCCTTCGGGTAAAAGCTTACTGGCCCTGTCGTATAGCCAGTCGCTGTAGACCCACGATTGCTGAACAATTTCCAGCAGTTCCTCGGTAATGCGATCGCCGGTGACCTCGGGATATTTCAACTCTGCTCAGACTATAGCCCAGCAGATGACGACCCTAATGGAAACTCATAGCCAACTTATAACGGTCGAAAATGAATTGAAGAAAAATTTAGCAATGACGAAATTGCACAATAAAAGAATGAAATCTGAGCGGCCGGCGGATAAAGAACGCTTATCTAACAGACTGCTAGAACAAAAGCATAGTCTGGAGTTGAAAATCGAGTCCCTAAAGTTAACAATATCAACGTTAGGTGTTGGAATTAATGCAAAGAATTAACGGGTCTCTAGCCTTTAGGAACGTAGGGTTTTGCTGAGTCAAAAAGATTCATAATAATCAACTTGGTGAAGTCGCTATAAATCTAATACTGAACCCGGGGCCGTTGACCAAAAATTGTGCTCTCTCTGTAGAGCAGGCAAGAAAAAACCCGGTAGTCTTGAACCTAATCAGGCGGGACTAACGGGCTCTCCAATATGGGGACTTCTAAAGTAAAGCAGTGGCAATAATTAAGACTGCTTGTACTAAAGAAAGTTCTTCACGGTTCAAAAAAAATACAATTCATTATTGATATTTCAAAACCACTAGCCTAGTCAATGGGTTACTTTATGAACCAGGCCAGATAATCACTATTAGCGTACCGGCAAGGGTGAGCAATACGTTAGCAATAGCGTAAGTTCCCGCATAACCCAGCGCGGGAATGTTACTGCGAGCGGTATCACTGATAATTTCCATCGCCGGTGCGCAGGTTCGTGCACCCATGATTGCGCCGAACAGCAGTGCGCGATTCATTCGCAGAACGTAGGCGCCAAATATAAAGCAGATAACTACCGGCACCAGGCTGACTATCAGCCCTGATACCAGCATTTGTCCACCCACCGCACCCAGTCCGTGGTTAATACCCGCTCCCGCACTTAAGCCAACCCCCGCCATGAACACCATCAGCCCAAACTCCTTCACCATGTTTAACGCCCCTTGCGGGATGTAGCCGAAAGTAGGGTGGTTGGCGCGCAGGAAGCCGAGCATGATGCCGGCGAACAGCAGTCCCGCCGCATTGCCGATGCCGAACGTAATGGTTTTAAACTGGAAGGTAATCAGGCCAATCATCAGGCCAACAATAAAGAAGGCGCAGAAAGCCAGCAGGTCGGTCACCTGACTATGAATCGAGATAAACCCGATGCGTTCAGCTACGCTTTTAACGCGTCGTGCGTCACCGCTAATTTGTAGCACGTCGCCTTTATTGAGCACGATGCTGTCATCGATGGGCATTTCAATCTGACTGCGTATTACACGGTTAAGGAAACAGCCGTGGTCGGTAAGATTTAGCTGGCTGAGGCGTTTGCCCACAGCATTGTTATTCTTCACCACGATTTCTTCCGTTACGATGCGCATGTCGAGCAGGTCGCGGTCAAAAACCTCTTTACCGTTGCGGAAACTTGGGTCAAGGCGTGAATGCGCGTCCGGGTAACCCACCAGTGCGATTTCATCGCCGTATTGCAGCACCGCATCGCCGTCTGGCGTAGCCAGAATGCCGTTGCGGCGAATGCGTTCAATGTAGCAGCCGGTTTGACGATAGATCCCAAGCTCGCGCAGGTTTTTACCGTCTGCCCAGGCAACCAGTTCTTGCCCCACGCGATAGGCACGAATAACCGGCAGGTACACTTTACGCTGACTGTCGGTATCCAGACCGCGCTCGCGGGCAATTTGCTGGGCGCTGGTGGAGAGATCCTGATGTTGCAATTTAGGTAAATAACGGGCGCCAAAAATCAGGCTGACCAGACCAATCAGGTAGGTTAACGCATAGCCCAAGCTCAAATTATCCAGCTCGGGACCTAGCATTTTTGTGCTGCCGAGGGTATTACGCAGCGTATCGCCCGCGCCGACCAGAACCGGCGTTGAGGTCATTGATCCTGCTAGCATACCGGCGGTAAGGCCAATGTCCCAACCAAAGAAGCGGCCTAAACCAAAGGCCAACAGCATTGCAGTTCCTACCATCACCAGTGCGAGCATGAGGTAGTTTTTACCGTCGCGGAAGAAAATTGAGAAAAAGTTAGGACCGGCTTCGATGCCGACGCAGAATATAAACAGCATGAAACCGAGATTGAGGGCTTCGGTGTTGATGCTAAAATGTTGTTGCCCCAGTAACAGGGAAACGACCAAAACTCCAATGGAATTACCTAATTGTACCGATCCAAGTCGTACCTTTCCTAGGCATAGGCCAAGCGCCAACACCACGAAAAGGAGCAGGATGTAGTTACCATTTAACAAACTAGCGACATTTATATTCACAGGGTATTACTTATTGGTTACCAGCAATTTATTGAAATATATAACGGCAAGAGATAAATTCATTCATGCTGCTTATCAAATCACGCAGCCAACGTATTGTACTCAATCGCTGTTACTGTTTATCCGAAATCTCGGGCAGTATTCTAGTCCTTGTAAAGGCATACAGCCAGTTTTAGCCAGTGTTTAAGAGTAAAAACAGATGTATAGCTTAATGGACAGTGGCTGTACGGCTTCACTTTTGCTTGCAGCGGCCAAAAATTGCCCGCAGGTGTAGGTTAAATTAACCATGGAGAGAGGACATGAAACGGGTTTTTCCCTTTTTAGCCAGCGTGATAAATGGGTTATTGTTTATAATTGTTTTTATTTCGTTAAAAGGTCATGTCATTAATGTTAATAAAGTTATTCCTGAAGGAGATATTTGCATGCTGCTGTATCTGCTGCCGGGAATAATCGCCAGTTTTATTAGCCGTGGTGAGAATTTTATTGCCTTATTCATCGGTTCAGTGATTTGCATCCCGCTGTGTCTGCTGATTCGGCACTATTTCTTATTGGAAATCCGCAGTTACTGGGAAGAACTTGCCTATTTAACCAGCGCGGTATTCTGGTCGATGCTCGGTGTCATGCTAGTGACGCTTTATCGGGTATGGAGCAGGCAAACGCGCCGCCAATAAGCGCGGGTTATGTAGAGGCAGGTTTGTGCATACAGACCTGCGCCCCTTCCATAGTTAATTAAAATTTAATCTCACTTCCGGCTTTTTATTTTTTGTCTGATTATTTATTACTTAATATTACCTTTTTATATTAAATAATATTCACTGTTGCACCCATGAAAATATCACCAGAAGTTGTATCAGCTTGTAATTCACAAGAAAATACGCGTAGTTATATTTTCGCGTCTATTTTGCGTATATATCTTTCTGCTGATCTGAATCAATGTGTTATATACGCCATCGGCATTATTCTTACGCCGGAGAAATGTGTTTAAGTTGCGGCGGAAGTAAATCTGCGACTCAGTATTATTGGTGATTTTAATTATTTAAAACCTAATAGAGATATTTCTTAGTAAGATATTTTTCATTTTTTGTATTTAACGGCGCCAGGGAAAACTTTATGTTTTTTCACGATAGGTATTTCACCTAAAACATCGTGAAAGGTGTCTCTCTATCTAAAAATAGTGTGTAATCTAAGGGAAAGTATGAAGTTTGTCGGCAATCAGTATTCACTTATATCTTTATCGGTTCTACTTGCTTTGTCTGGAAGTGTTAATGCAGCAGGCACTTACATGGAAGCACGCAACGACGCAATGGGCGGTACCGGTGTAGCCTCTTCCCATTATGGAACGGCTCCATTGGCCAACCCTGCACTGATGTCCAGCTTTGGTAAGAGTGATGATTTCAGCCTGATTTTGCCCTCAGTCGGCGCTCAGGTAACCGATCCTAATAATATGCAAGACGGCCTTAAACAGGTTAAAGACGCACGACAGAATTACGCAAATGAACTTGGGACGGGCAGGGTATCTGCGGCTACAGCCAAAGAATACAAAAGCAAATTGATAGATCTCAATAAGGCGAAAACGACCGGGCAAGTCAGTGCTGGCATTGTGACAGCAGTGCCGAACAGCGTGATGCCGTTTGCATTGGTAATAAAATCCTGGGGGACCGCCACATTAGAGGGCAAAGTCAACGGTCGTGACTTGCAATATCTTGACGGTGTTGCGAATGGAACCATTAATCCCACTGATGCCGGTGAAAATGCACTGACATCTCATATGATTGGTCGTGCAGCCACAATTACGGATGTCGGTATTGCGTTCGCCAAAGAATTTGAAATTAACGGTGTTAAGTCTTCGATAGGTATTACGCCTAAATACCAGCGCGTAGATTTATATAACAACAACATGACGTTGAAGAACTATACCGGTAAATATTTAAGCGCTAAAAACTACCTCAGCACCCAATCAAACTTCAACGGTGACATTGGGTTTGCGACTTATCCAACTGATCACTGGACATTGGGGTTGGTTGCGCAAAATATCGTGCCACGCATGATGGAAAGTAAAGAAATTAATGGCTTTAAAGAAACGTTTAAAGTGCGTACGCAGGTGACCACAGGTGTTTCTTGGCATAACGATTTCTTCACTGGCGCAATGGATGTGGATCTCACACCCGCGAGTGGTTTTGCTAAAGATGAAAAGCGTCAATTTGCCAGCGTAGGGGCAGAGCTTAATGCCTGGGATTGGGCACAACTGCGCGCCGGTTATCGCCAAAACATGATGTCAAACAGCGGTAGCGCACTCACCGCCGGTGTGGGCCTTTCACCTTTTGGCGTGATACACGTGGATGTGGCAGCGATAAAGGGCACAGACCGTACTTACGGCGCTGTGGCACAGCTTAGCTTTACCTTCTAATTTGCCATGCTGTTTTTAAAACGACCTTATGAAGTGGGTTGAGTTAAACAGTGCGATGAAAATAAAAAGGCCCCACTTTTCAGCAGGGCCTTTAATCAATCTTTCGCTAATAATCTGTTCTAACTATTGATACAGCGCCAGATTTTCTTTTGCGTAAGCTTCAAATTCAGTGCAACCACCAATGTGTTTCTGGTCGAGGAAAATCTGTGGAACGGTCTCAACAGGTTTACCGACGGTTTTTTCCAGATCTGCCTTGCTGATGCCTTCGGCGTGAATGTCAACATAGCGGAAATTGAAATCATCACGTTCTTCAGTCAGTTTTTCAGCCAACTCTTTTGCACGAACACAATAAGGACAGCTTGGACGCCCGAAAATTACTGCAAACATGTAGACTCCTTAGAATTTAAAATACCTGTTTCACCAGGATTTAGTAAATTTGAGAAACGTATCGCAGAAATTTTTTATAATTTAGCGCAGAGCTCTCAATGCATGGAACTACTATGCCTGTCTCCCTTGCGAAAAAAAAGAAGGAATTACCTGTCGCTTTGATGTGCTGTGCCTATCTGTTTAAAAAATCAGCACCCTGATGCCATGCCGCACACTTTTGCTCGCCACGACGAAGCAATTAGTGCGCCAGCGCTTGCAATGGGCACTGCGAACATGAATCATTGCCGGCTTAAGGGGCCTATCTTACCCCCTCAAATTTAACCAAGGACATGCATTATGACGCCCACTATTGACCTCCTGCTTAACCACAGTTCAGTGCGATCTTTTACCGATCAGGCGCTGAGCGCTGAGCAGCGAGAGGCCATTATTGGCGCAGCACAGGCTGCGTCGACGTCGAGTTTCTTACAGTGCTCATCAATTATTCGCATTACCGACCCTAAGCTTCGTGAAACGTTGGTGCATTACACCGGCGGTCAGCAGTACGTGGCTACTGCCGCTGAGTTTTGGGTATTTTGTGCCGATTTTAATCGTAATTTGCAAATCAATCCTGAAGCGGAACTCGGCTTGGCCGAACAGCTACTGTTGGGCTGTGTTGACACGGCGCTGATGGCGCAAAACGCGATGGCTGCTGCCGAATCTCTGGGTTTAGGCGGGGTGTTTATTGGCGGCATACGTAACAAGGTTGAAGATGTTGTGTCCCTGCTAAATCTGCCAAAATTTGTTATGCCGCTGTTTGGCTTTTGCGTGGGGTATCCGGCGCAGGTCAACGCGTTTAAGCCCCGTATGCCGCAAAGCATGCTGGTACACGAAAACAGCTATCAACCGCTGGATAAAGACCAACTGGCGCAGTACGACGCTGAACTTGAGTCTTATTACCTCAGTCGCGACAGCAACGCGCGCCGCGATAACTGGAGCGATTTGATTGTGCGTACGCTGAAGAAAGAGCAGCGTCCCTTTATGCTCGACGCGCTGCACAAGCAGGGTTGGGCAACGCGTTAATCGACAACGGAGTGTCTGATGAAAATTGCCATTCTTTCCCGCGACGGTAGCCTTTATTCTTGCAAACGCCTTCGGGAAGCGGGGGAGTCTCGCGGCCATGAAATTGACGTGATTGACCCCCTTTCATGCTATATGAACATCAACTGCGCTGCGCCCAGCGTGCACTACCGCGGGCGTCAGCTTGATAAGTATCAAGCGGTTATACCGAGAATTGGTTCAGCAATCACCTTCTACGGGACAGCCGTTTTGCGTCAGTTCGAAATGTTAGGCAGTTTTCCCTTAAATGAATCGGTGGCGATCACCCGCGCGCGCGACAAACTCCGTTCCATGCAAATCCTGGCCCGCGAAGGTATCGACCTGCCGATCACGGGTTTTGCCCACTCACCGGACGATACCTCAGACCTGATTGCGTTGGTTGGCGGTGCACCACTGGTGGTGAAACTGGTTGAGGGCACGCAGGGGATTGGCGTAGTCCTGGCCGAGACGCGGCAGGCGGCAGAAAGTGTGATTGACGCCTTCCGTGGACTCAATGCACATATTCTGGTGCAGGAATATATCCGCGAAGCTAACGGCAGCGATATTCGCTGTTTAGTGGTGGGTAAAAAAGTGGTGGCCGCTATTGAGCGCCAAGCCAAACCGGGTGATTTCCGCTCCAACCTGCATCGCGGCGGCACGGCGCGCAACGTTGACATCACGCCGCTGGAAAAAGAGGTGGCTATTAAAGCCGCACTCACACTCGGGCTCGACGTGGCAGGCGTCGATATTCTGCGCGCCGAACGGGGGCCATTGGTGATGGAGGTTAACGCCTCGCCGGGGCTTGAAGGCATAGAAACCACCACCGGCCTGGATATCGCCGGTATGATGATCGACTACATCCAGCAGCGTGCCAAACCCGGCTTTAAACTGAAGTCGGGTGGCTGATGCGGTGAATAAATCAACGATGTGACGTTTTTGAGTCAAGGGTAGCCATAATTTAAGCGAATAATTGCTAATGTCGGCATTGATCGTGGCGTCGAACGGGAATTTTCCGTAAGCTGTCGCACTTAACTATTCGCTTAAAATGACCGATTACGTAAGAAAATTGCGTAAACTGATTTTCGAGTTCCGATATTTTTACGATTCGTCATCGTGCTTTTTGACACACTGAGGCTGATTATTATGGATTCACTCATCGTCCCTGATTTGGCGTTGTTACGACGCTGGCTCGATCAGCTGGGCATCTCTTTTTTCGAGTGTGATTCTTGTCAGGCTCTACATCTGCCGCACATGCAAAATTTCGATGGGGTTTTTGATGCCAAGGTCGACTTGGTTGATAACGTGATCCTTTTTTCTTCGCTGGCCGAAGTTAAACCGACTGCCTTAATCCCGTTAGTGGCTGACCTTAGCCAAATCAACGCCAGCTCGCTGACGGTGAAAGCCTTTGTCGATATTCAGGACGACAACCTGCCAAAACTCATTGTTTGTCAGTCAATTAGTGTTGCCGTGGGCATTACCATCGAACAGTTCGCCCATTTCCTGCAGCAGGGCGAAGAGCAAATGTCGATGATCATTCTCGAAGCGCACGCCAACGACCTGCTGTTTGTGGGGGACGAAGACGAAAGCACTCCTCCCATTAGTTTGAATATTCCGCTGCTGCACTAAACCGCAGGCGGTTACAGCCGCACCTCTTCCTCAGAAGTTCACTCCGCCGAATTCTTGAACAGCGCAGACATCCCGATGGCTGCGCTGTCATTCATGCCTTTAACGATATTTTATGCTAAGCATTGCCCTGTGTTACTGTTTGTTTCTCTTTGTATGGTCTGAAATGACGCAGGGTATAGACCAAAGTGCATAAATAATCGATTAATGACGTTTTTTCGCCGCAGGTCTGGTGTGATGTGTCTCACAACGTTATGCTGCACAAACTGCATGGCGAGTAAGATAGCTCGAAAAACCAATGGATTATTACACCGTTGATGCAGTAATCAGCGTGCATGGCTATGCATAGTATCTTTTAGCCAGGGTAGGCAAAAAAATGTTCAGATGGGTAAAGTTTTTACTAATCTATTTAATTACTGGTTAGCAGACTTATTCGTTTACAAAGGCAGCGTTTTGTCTTGGTGGGGCTGATGAGCGCGATGACCGGAACATATTTTATTTTATCACCCCTGTTGGAGGTAATAACGGATGTTTACCCTGCGTAAAAAGTGGTTGTCTGGTGTTATTGCCGGTGTGGCTATGGCCGCGTCTGTCGCCGCGTCTGCGGAAGACAAAACGCTGCATATCTATAACTGGTCTGACTATATCGCGCCTGACACGGTGGCCAATTTCCAAAAGGAAACCGGCATTAAAGTGGTGTACGACGTCTTCGACTCCAACGAGGTGTTGGAAGGCAAGCTGATGGCAGGCAGCACCGGTTTTGACTTAGTGGTTCCTTCAGCCAGTTTCCTTGAGCGCCAAATTTCTGCCGGCGTGTTTAAACCGTTGGATAAGAGCAAGCTGCCAAACTACAAAAATCTCGATCCTGAACTGTTAAAAATGGTCGCCCAGCACGATCCTGGCAACAAATATGCCATCCCTTATCTGTGGGCAACGACCGGTATCGGTTATAACGTAGATAAAGTGAAAGCCGCACTGGGTAAAGATGCCCCGGTTGACAGCTGGGATTTGGTATTAAAGCCTGAAAACCTCGAGAAGCTGAAAAGTTGCGGGGTTTCCTTCCTGGATGCGCCGGCAGAAATTTATGCCACAGTGCTTAACTATCTGCATCTTGACCCTAACAGCACGAAAGCTACCGACTACAGCACGACGGCAACCGATTTGCTGTTGAAACTGCGCCCAAGCATCCGTTACTTCCACTCGTCCCAGTACATCAATGACCTGGCGAACGGCGATATCTGCGTGGCGGTCGGCTGGGCGGGGGATGTAATACAGGCATCAAACCGTGCCAAAGAAGCGAAAAACGGCGTTAACATTGCCTACAGCATTCCTAAAGAGGGGGCGCTGGCGTTCTTCGACGTCTTTGCGATGCCTGCCGATGCTAAAAATACCGACGAAGCCTATCAATTCCTTAACTATTTGATGAAACCAGAAGTCATGGCAGGAATAAGCAACGCGGTGTATTACGCGAGCGGAAACTCTGCCGCAACGCCGCTGGTGAAACCAGAAATTCGCAATAATCCGAGCATTTATCCGCCGGCAGACGTGCGCGCCAAACTCTTCACCCTCAAAGTTCAGGACCCGAAAATTGACCGCGTGATCACCCGTTCGTGGACCAAAGTGAAGAGCGGTAAATAATCAGCAAGGTAGCAGGCGCAGCACACACATAAGGTGAAGCGCACACTTCGCGGCTCCGGAACGCTCTCGGGGCCGCTTCGCTTTGCAGATTGGGGTGTGAATACATCAGATTACTGGCTAATGGTCCGGCGAGTTTCGGCAGGGCTGTTATGCTTAAATTAACTAACCCGCTTCTACCGGAGACACCTCTGAGTGAACGACGCTATTCCAAACCCGCAGACTCAGCTCAACAGCGAACGCCTTAAAGGTGAAAAAAGTCTTAAAGAGTTCACGCCGCTGTTGGAAATTCGTAATTTGTCCAAGTCTTTTGACGGGCAATACGCCGTCGATGATGTGAATCTCACCATCTACAAAGGCGAAATATTTGCTTTACTGGGCGCGTCAGGGTGCGGCAAGTCAACCTTGCTGCGTATGTTGGCCGGGTTTGAGTTGCCCACTAAAGGGCAGATAGTGCTCGACGGACAGGATTTGTCGCAGGTGCCGCCGTATCAACGCCCCATCAACATGATGTTTCAGTCCTATGCGCTGTTCCCACACATGACCGTGGAGCAAAATATTGCTTTTGGTCTAAAACAGGACAAGCTGCCGTCGGCTGAAATCAAGGCTCGGGTCGCTGAGATGTTAACGCTGGTGCATATGCAAGAGTTTGCTAAACGTAAGCCGCATCAGCTATCCGGCGGCCAGCGTCAACGCGTTGCACTGGCGCGTAGCCTGGCAAAACGCCCGAAACTGCTGCTTCTGGATGAGCCGATGGGGGCGCTGGATAAAAAGCTGCGTGACCGCATGCAGCTCGAAGTGGTCGATATTCTCGAGCGCGTGGGCGCCACCTGCGTCATGGTGACTCACGATCAAGAAGAGGCGATGACTATGGCGGGACGTATCGCCATCATGAATCGCGGCAAGTTTGTGCAAATTGGTGAACCCGAAGAGATTTATGAGCATCCTAACAGCCGTTTTAGCGCCGAGTTTATTGGTTCGGTTAACGTGTTTGAAGGTTTACTCGAATCTCGTGAGGAAGAGGCACTGATTCTGCGTAGCCCGGGATTAATGCATCCGTTAAAAGTGTCGCCCGACGCCTCCGTTATCGACGGCGTGCCGGCCTTTGTAGCACTGCGGCCCGAGAAAATTATGCTCTGCGAAGAGGTTCCGGCAGACGGGTGTAACTTCGCTGTCGGTGAGGTGGTGAATATTGCCTACCTCGGTGACCTGTCGATTTATCACGTCAGATTGCACAGTGGCCAGATGATTACCGCCCAGTTGCAAAACGGACATCGTTTCCGTAAAGGGATGCCAACCTGGGGCGATGAAGTTCGCCTGTGTTGGGAAGCGGACAGCTGCGTTGTGTTGACCGTTTAGGTCGAGGGGATAAAAATGACCATGTTGACTGACCCACCGGAGGCCGCGCCTCCCGCTAAATCACGTTCGCTGCTCTGGCGGCTCCAACAGGCGCACGGTAAAAAGCTGGTGATCCTGCTGCCGTTGGTGTGGTTTATTTTGCTGTTCGTATTGCCGTTTTTGATTGTGCTGAAAATCAGCTTTGCCGATATGGCGCGCGCTATTCCACCCTACACCGACCTGATGAGCTGGGCCGACGGCGTGCTGGATATCGCGCTAAACTTTGGCAACTATATTCAACTGGCAGGCGACGCGCTGTACATCGAGTCTTATCTGCAATCGCTACAGGTGGCCGCAATTTCTACGCTGCTGTGCTTGCTGATTGGTTATCCACTCGCCTGGGCGGTGGCGCACAGTAAGCCGTCCACACGTAATATACTGCTTTTGCTAGTTATTTTACCTTCATGGACCTCATTCCTCATCCGTGTTTATGCCTGGATGGCAATCCTTAAAGACAATGGTGTGTTGAACAATTTTCTTATCTGGTTGGGCGTTATCGACCATCCGCTGGTCATTATGCACACCAATCTGGCGGTTTATATCGGCATCGTTTACTCGTATCTGCCGTTTATGGTGTTGCCAATCTATACCGCACTGACGCGGCTGGACTACTCGCTGGTGGAGGCTTCTTTAGATCTCGGTGCCAGGCCCTTCAAGACCTTCGTCAAAGTCATTGTTCCACTGACCAAGGGCGGCATTATTGCTGGATCAATGTTGGTATTTATTCCTGCCGTGGGTGAATACGTAATACCTGAACTGCTCGGTGGGCCAGATAGCATCATGATTGGCCGTATTCTGTGGCAGGAGTTCTTTAACAATCGCGACTGGCCGGTGGCTTCTGCGGTGGCCGTGGTGATGTTGTTACTGTTGATCATGCCCATCCTGTGGTTCCACAAATATCAGAATAAACAGCTGGGAGACAACGCATGAATCCGTTACCGGTTGTTCGTTCGCCATGGCGCATCGTGATTCTGGTGCTGGGCTTTGCTTTTTTGTATGCCCCGATGCTGATATTGGTGATTTACTCATTTAATAGCTCCAAACTTGTCACCGTGTGGGCCGGGTGGTCAACGCGCTGGTATACCGCGCTGTTTCACGATTCTGCAATGATAAGTGCGGTGAGCATGAGCCTGACCATTGCCACCGCTGCGGCCAGTATGGCCGTGGTGGTCGGTACACTGGCCGCGGTTGTCATGGTGCGCTATGGCCGTTTTAAAGGTTCCACCGGTTTTGCATTCATGCTGACGGCGCCGCTGGTCATGCCGGACGTCATAACCGGTCTCGCGCTGCTGCTGCTGTTTGTCGCGATGGGCCACACGCTGGGTTGGCCGGGCGAGCGCGGCATGTTCACCATCTGGTTGGCGCACGTGACTTTTTGTAGTGCCTACGTCGCGGTGGTGGTCTCGGCGCGCCTGCGAGAGCTTGACCGTTCGATAGAAGAAGCGGCAATGGACTTAGGCGCAACGCCGCTCAAGGTATTTTTTATTATCACGATCCCGATGATTGCTCCGGCGCTAGTTTCAGGCTGGCTGCTGGCCTTCACGCTGTCGCTCGACGACCTGGTTATCGCCAGCTTTGTGGCAGGCCCGGGCTCAACTACGCTGCCGATGCTGGTCTTTGCCAGCGTCCGTTTGGGGACCAATCCCGAAATAAATGCACTGGCGACGCTGATTCTGCTGGTGGTGGGTATCATTGGGGTCATTGCCTGGTGGTTTATGCACCGGGCCGAGAAACAGCGTGTGAAAGATATGCAGCGCGCCACGCGGCACTGAGTACAACTGATCTTTATAGATAGGGTAACAAGGAAGTATGAAACTGGCCTTTATTCCGGTTCCGGTCATGGCAGGCGCGACGGCAATCATCGCCACGCGCCTGCTGGAGTTCGTTTTACTTTTTGACGCCTACGGTTATGTCGGCGTCCAAGAACTACTCAGCGTGGGCAGCGAGTCGTGGTTTAACAGTATTATTATGCTGGCGGGCCTGTTGATTGTGCTGCTCGAGTGCCAGTGTGCCTACGCTATGATGCGCGGGCGCGGCTGGAGTCGGCGGGTGTTTCTTGCCTGCCAGTTGTTGAGCGTTGTTTACCTGTTCTGCGCCTCCGAGGAGTGGATTGGACCGATGCTGTTTCGGTTAGATTACAACACCACGCCGCAGCTAATCGCCGAGTTGGTGCAGAGAAAAGTACCTGATCTGGCGGTGTTGCTGCTCATTTATTTGCCTTTAAGCAGTCGTCGTTTTTTCCGGCGTGATAAGTGAGCCTTTACGCGCGTGGGGTGGTACACTTCGCGCCAACTTTTTAACTGCCAGAATACGCAACAGCGATAACGGTCACTCATTTATGCATTGCGCACAATATACCGCCGGAACCTGCCGGTCATGTCAGTGGCTCGACAAGCCTTATGCCACTCAGCTCGAAGACAAACAGCATGATTTGGCCGAATTACTCGGCGATTTGCCGGTTGGCGAATGGCGGGAGCCGGTTTACGGCGCAGAGCAGGCGTTTCGCAACAAGGCGAAAATGGTGGTCAGCGGCAGCGTTGAGCGCCCGCTGCTTGGCATGCTTCATCGCGACGGCACGCCGGTTGATCTCTGTGATTGTCCGCTGTATCCCGCAAGTTTTAGCGACGTGTTTCGTCATCTTAAAACCTTTATAGCCCGCGCAGGACTGACCCCTTACCATGTTGGGCGCAAGCGCGGTGAGCTTAAACACCTGTTATTAACCCAGAGCCAATTCAGCGGTGGACTGATGCTGCGTTTCGTTCTCCGTTCTGAAACTAAGCTGGCACAGCTGCGCGCTGCGCTGCCTTGGCTCATGCAGCAGGTTCCAGCGTTGCAGGTCGTATCGGCAAATATTCAGCCGGTGCATATGGCGATTTTAGAAGGGGAGACGGAGATTGCGTTGACCGACCAGCAGGCGCTTGAGGAGCATTTTAACCAGGTTCCGCTGTTTATTCGTCCGCAGAGTTTCTTTCAAACCAATCCACAGGTTGCGGCTGCGCTGTATGCCACTGCCCGTGATTGGGTGGCCGAGCGTGATATTTCCAGCATGTGGGATTTGTTCTGCGGCGTAGGGGGCTTCGGACTGCACTGCGCCGGGCCTGAGACACAGCTTACGGGCATAGAAATCAGCGCCGAGGCGATTGTCTGCGCAAAAATTTCTGCTGCACGACTGGGGCTGAAAAACGTTGAGTTCAAAGCCCTAGACTCGACGGGTTTTGCGACCGGTAACGACGCCGTACCAGAGTTGGTGTTGGTGAATCCGCCACGCCGTGGTATTGGCAACGAGCTGTGCCACTATCTTGATAGTATGGCACCGGCTCGGGTGCTTTATTCAAGCTGCAATGCCGTCAGCATGGCGAAAGATATTCGCGAGCTAAAAAACTACCGCATAGAACGCGTGCAACTGTTTGACATGTTCCCGCACACGGCGCATTACGAAGTGCTGACGCTGCTAATTCGTGAAGACGCTGTTGACCTGTGAAGAAGGGTCGTGCGGGAAGCGTAAACTTAAAACAAAGAGAATAACATCACTACCGGCAGGCTCATCGGCCAGGTTAACCCGATTATACCTGAGGTCAGCAGCCGGATTTTAAAAGAATCGCGGCTCACTAACAGGGTAAATAGTGCGGCAATACCCAATCCGCCCCAGTAAATTGTTTTAATCACTTCCCACCACAAATGCACGCTAACTCCTGCTTTTTAATAACACGACTCATCAGCGGGTATTCTATTCGGTTAACATTTTGCAATCAATTGGTAAGTGATTGTGTTCACAGATTTACAAAGTAAACAAAATGTTAAATATTAATCGACTGTTTTAATTGAAGATTGATTTTGGCATCCTTAAACCTGTTAACCGAAGTGTGAAGGTGATCGATTGCGCGTTTCACAATCATTGCTTGTCCACAGTGGATTGACTGGTTTAAGCTGGTCGAGAGCTTAAAAGCTTCACACTAAAGGCCCAAAGAGGCCACCACAATGATCACTACGCAGTATCACTACTTTTTTGGAATTCATTATGCCAGCGGGAAATAAATCACGGCCTCTGAGCCGATATCTCAAAGATTATAAGCACAGTCAGACCCACTGTTCACAGTGTGGGAAAGAGCTCGACAGAATGGCTCTGGTGTTTCAAGGCCAGGTTATCAATAAAGAGGCGATTGCTAAAATGGATCAGCTTATTGACGAAGAAGTGTGGCGGGGGCTGACTAAAGAACTTACCGCACTGTGCCGTTTTTGCAGCGAGATCTCTTTTAATAGCAACTCCTCTTATTTTGATATTATTGCTTTCAAGCAGTATCTGTTTAAGCAAACCGAAATGAATCACAGCACGGTCAGGGAGTACGTCGTTCGCCTGCGCCGACTGGACGAAATTTTGGCCGCCAGTGATTATCCCCAGGACAGCATCAACGGGGAGAATATTCACCAGCGTATTATCAATGATGTCCCGGTTGCAGCCACGGATAACTATCGAATTGCTTTGCGAAAGTACGACCAATACCTCGCCTGGCAAAAAGAAAGCGCATCCAGCCCGGTCTATCTCGAGCAGGCTTGAAACTCGGCATTCATTACAGATAAATTGAACCCTAAATTCAGCAGGCATCTCAAGATGCCTGCCTTTTAAATGCGTTTTTTTTCTTAAAGAGTATCGCGGTGAGAGGTATATTCACTGATATACTCCCCTCATACCTGCCTGTAAAACCTATAACTTTATGTCATCGCTTCGGAGGAACACCGTGCCTTCATCTTTGCCTGATTCATCTTCATTATCGATTTTGAAACATCAGTTAGAAAAATTTTCTCGCATTGATTTAGTGGGGAACAGTACGCCCCTCGAACGTTTGAATCGTCTTTCAGACTTCGTCGGTCGCGATATCTATATCAAACGTGACGACGTCACGCCTTTGGCTCTCGGTGGTAACAAACTGAGGAAGTTAGAGTTTCTTGCTGCTGCTGCCATCGACGAGGGGGCTGATACCTTAATCACCGCCGGTGCGATTCAGTCGAATCACGTGCGTCAAACGGCGGCCGTCGCCGCGAAGCTGGGCCTTAAGTGCCTGGCTTTGCTGGAGAATCCGATCGGCACCGACGCGCATAATTACCTGTCCAACGGTAACCGCATGTTGCTCGACCTGTTTAATGCTGAAGTGGTGATGTGCGATGCGCTGACTGACCCTATGGCGCAGATGGCCGAACAGGCCGAGCTGCTCGAGGCACAGGGTTTTCGTCCCTATATCGTGCCGATTGGCGGTTCAAATGCACTGGGTGCACTGGGCTATGTGCAGTGCGCAATTGAAATTGCAGAACAAAGTTCCGCCGGTTTTGTTGACTTCAGTGCAGTAGTGGTGGCTTCCGGCAGTGCAGGAACCCACGCGGGACTGGCCGTCGCGCTGCGTGAGCTGATGCCTACTACGCAGCTGATAGGTGTGACGGTGTCACGTACTGCCGATGCGCAGCGCCCTAAAGTTGAAGCCATTGCCCAAGATTTGATGCAAAAACTTGAACTGGAAGGTGACGCCCCTGAGATATTGCTGTGGGACGAATATTTTGGCCCACGCTACGGCGAACCTAGCCAGGAAGGGAATGCTGCCATAAAACTCCTTGCGGAACTTGAGGCGATGCTGCTCGACCCGGTTTATACCGGCAAAACGATGGCAGGGCTGCTTGACGGTTTGGAGCATCAGCGTTTTCCAGGCGATGGACCTATCCTGTTTGTTCACACCGGCGGTTCTCCGGCGCTCTTCGCCTATTTGTAATACTTCACAGCAATAATGCTCCACAATGAAGCATACGCACTCATTATTATCTTTAAGCGCCCTATAATAGGGCGCTTATTTTTTTATTTAAGGGTAATTAGGTCTGAAAGCTCGTCTTGCAGTTAATTTATACTAATAAATAAAGTTTATCCGTAATTTAAAATTCACATCGTGTAACCTTTACAATACTTTTAACAAACTCGGTATTCGATTCGACACATATTCTATAATGTTTAAAGTCACCTTATTTAAACGCGCTGGGATGGACAACAACGCTGAGATAACTTTTTATCATGAGTCAACTTTCATTTAAGAACGCTCTATTTATGATGAAAAATTGATCGTGAAAGGCAATGTAAGTGGTCTTGGCCTTGCTGAGGCGTTAACGAGTTAATAAGAGGTGATGATGTTAAGCATGCTGATAAGACGCAAGGGGCGCAGGACCCACACTGATGATAGAAATCTGGCGCTGGTGCTAGCCACCACGGCCGGTATCCTCAACGCAATGGCGCTAGGGGCGTTTGGCATTTTCCCCTCCCACATGTCGGGAAACACCTCACAGCTTTCTTCCGAAGTTTCTAATACTGACTTAAGCGACGTACTGTTTCTGGCGGCTATGATCGGTGCGTTTGTAATAGGTTCAGTGACTTCACGGCTGATCGCCATTAGCGGGCTTAAAAATAATATTCGCACTATTTACAGTATTATCCTATTGCTTGAAGGGATATTACTGGTATTCATTTCTCTTTTTGAAACGTATTATTATTCATACGGAAATAGCCATGAGATAATCATTTTCCTAGGCTTCTTGATGGGGGTGCATAATTCCACCTCAACCCAACTCTCGAGCGGAAGGGTGCGCTCAACGCATATTACCGGTACGCTCACGGATATCGGCATTGCATTCGCCTCGGTGTTGGCTTCACTGCTAAGACGGGATCCGTCGAAACAGGTCAAGGTTCAGCGCAGTCAGCTGATTACCCATCTTGTGACCCTTTCTTCGTTTTTAATCGGCGGAATTGCCGGCCTGTTGCTGTTCAAGCAGTTTGGCTTCAACTCAATGGTAGCCGTTGGTATTTTTCTGGTGTTGGTGGCGATAGGTTCAATCACACTCACCATCATGATTTCGCGCAGAAGAATGATGCGACTGCATTTTTTATAAGACCGTTTTATTCCGTCGTTAATCCGGTTGTAAGGTAAAAGCCTGCCGAGTCATGGGCAGGCCATCCGAATTTCCCTTCTCAATGCCCAATATACAACCCACGCAAGCCCTTGCGCCACAAAGCTGCACGATGGAATTCCGCTTACAGCCTCATTACTGGTGTTGCTAAATCGGCAATGACCACTGATTTCGAATCATCCACATCTTAATAGTCCTTATTTTGGGAGCGGAGCCACGGCGTGCGTGCCGCCTCGTGGGCAATATAAATAACTGAAACGCCTCAAGGGGCAACTGAGCACGCTCTTGCTGTCAATAATAAGGGTTAATTTATGGACAAAAACATCACACGTTATACCAGTAGTCGCCCTTATCACTTATTGTCACTCGTTCCAGAAAGTACCGTCAGTTCAATAGCGCCCGCAATGAACGCAGTCGTACAAAATCACACCGCTCGGATAAGCTCTTTTCATCCAGGAAATTCGCCAATATCGACTCATTTATCCGGGGAACATCCTAGCCCCTCAGGGGGGAGCCTGCGAGTCTCAGCCCCCGTCCTTGCTTCATTCCCCAACGTAGATTTCCCGCCGTCACCTAAAACCTCTTATTTTTCCACTCTGCATTCTGGAGACTGCGCATCGGCTCCGGAGGTTTGTATTAAAGGTCTGCTGCAATCGCAGACCTTCAGTGCCGAAAAACCGGTTGACCGCGTCGCAGAGTGTATTCGCGTCGCCCTGCAAGGTGGCGAATGGGGCGCACTGACCGATGACTTTGCCTCGCTTGAAAGCCAGCTCACCCCGGCAGTTAAAAAAAGATTGAATACTTTTCTCGATGACGTCAGGCAGCAGGCGTCGAATCTTTTGGCTCTGAGCGAAGGCGGTGATACGCCGTTAAGGGTTTTACAAAGTGGAATCGAACGTGATGGTTTCATGCGCACGTTTCTGTGGCACAGCTGTGAACCTAATACCAGCCAGAGAGAAATGTACCTCGGCATGCTGGGCAAGATTATTGGAGAGGAGGGGGTGTTAGCCGTACAGCTGGTTTATTGTCTTAGGGATATTAATACTGGGTTGGCACTGCGTCGGGTTGATGCCCTGGATGATTATCTTGGAAAAGTGAAGCAATTGCTGGATAACGTTGAAAATACGGGCGGAGAACTGATTAAGGGGAGGATAAAAGGAACAATCTTCGAGCTGCGACGAAAAGTGGAGACAGGCCTTTTCGATGTTAAAAAAGGCCAGGATGCAATGAGCAAAACAACGCTCTCCCAGATGTTAACTGCCGTGAACGCGATGACAAGCACAATGCTCTCCCTAGGTGATAATTCTGAGGTTTCCATCCCTTCATGCCTTTCGGGGGCCTATTTAACGCTGGATAACACGGCTGATGCTCTCCGCCGGGTGAGTGCAGTCGATAGCGACAAGTTGGCCAGGTTAATAAGTAACAGAGAGCAGTCCAAGAATGGACTGAGTGTCAAACTAAGTAAGAAGTTATCAGTGAGGGATCGGCTGTCTTTGCTGGAGAAACAGCGAGAGGCCAATAACGCGCTGGAATTGTTTGCCAATGAAAGCGTCGAGGTAAGACGATTATTAAAAATTCTCCACAAGCCGGAAACTCACATTTCTCAGAGGTATATAAATGCCCTGAAGGAGTGCGAGATACCGCCCTTGCAGCAGGATAGAAGTCGGTTGCTTACCTTACTCAGGACTATCCTTGAAGAGTCCGCTTTCTACGATGCGGCCCTTAAAGCAGGCGAATTCCTGCCAGATGCCTCGAGTGTGGGTACTATCGACAATAACATCAAAACTCTACTACAAGCGTTGGAAACTCGAGGGAAAAAAGTTCAGCGCGAGGCTATCGCGGACGAATGCCTGGCTCTATTTTCTGCGCTAAACCAGTGGCTAGGACAAGGAGAAAATGCCCGTAAAGCCGCCGGTGATGATGAAAAAGACCGGAATTTTCGGATGCAACGTCACATGTACGCCTCAGAGCGTGAGGCAAGTTTACAGCAACAAATCGCAGTGGCTGAGGCGAGTGAAGCGGTAAGGCAGTTCGAAGACGAGAAAACCGATGTCATGGTTTTAATCTACGGCACTGAGTATCGAATCATGGAAGGAGAGGGTCAATACAAATCAGCTATGACGGGGGCGGTAATTTCCCCAATAATGGTGAAAATTTCACGCTCGGAGCAACTGAAATATCTGCGGGCAGAAGAGAAAGGTGAAAACGGTAAAGCGAGGGAATTATTACAAAAATGGGCTAAAGAGAACGTGAATAAGATCCCAGATTTTGAGGCGCAACGGACGTATACCGATAATCTTACTGGCACGCATTACAAGCTACACGTTGAGTGGAAGGTCGATGAACTCGTCGCGTATTCCGGCAGCGATAGGCAATATCGCCCAGCGCAGAGTGTCCATTCTGTCATGAAAGAGACGCTTGACGTGATTAAGGACGCGGCGCCTGCGTTTTCACCCGCAGCGGATAAGTTTACTTCATCACTTGGTCATACTCTGACTCCGTCCACCCTGATAAACGCCAGACAGGCACAGCCCCTTCGTTATGACCCAAGTCAACGACCACAGACGCCTGACTACTCGACGACAATCGCGCAATCGAAAGAGCATATGATGACGCTCGGGGCCGGGCAGAGAGGGATCACAAAATGGGCTGATCCAATAACCTTGGGGCAGTTGAAGAACGCACTCATTGACCTGCCTTATGGGTTATCACCTGACAAAAGTTGGATCTTCCAACTGGATCCAAAGCAGATAATTCCGTATTACAAAGATATTCAGGTCAACATGGCCAAAAAGAAATCACACAAGACTTCCCATTCACGAAAGGTCAGCGTAGCAGAGAAGGTATTAGCCGACGCAAATATTACTCTCTCTTTCAATAAGGCATGGGCCAATGATCATGGTTCAGGCGCCTCGCAAATCTCAGAGGCTAAACCGATAGCGGGAAACCACAAAAAATGGGCCTCAAGCCAGGAAGTGAGACAGGGTTATGTCGCGGCTCAGTCTGTCTCCTGGGAGCAAGAGCAAGAAATTTCTTTAGCTGCTGCTGATTTGCCTGCTGAGGAACAGATTTCCCTACAAGATTACACGCGAATACCAAACAAACCAGACTCTTCCGGATCCCGCTATTCTGACTGCCTGCTTTTTTCACTGGTTCAGCATATGACTCAGTGCTACGACGTTGATGACCATAACAACAGGGAGTGGGTTTATCACTATCGCACGGCTCTGGTAAATCATGGCTGGCATCGACCCGGAGTACAGGGGGGATTCGCAGAAGATGGTTATATGCACTCTAATAGCGAGTCAACACGGTTATTAATCAACGCCATTAATACTGACTTGGAACGCGCGGGGCAGCGCCCACTTAGAGTCATTCTGCACCAATTCAGCCCAATAGAAACGGGGGGGAGTATTGCGGATTTTACAGACACACACGGGCCAATAGATGGACGCGTGGTTCATATTCGGTCAGGCGACCAGCATTTTGAAGCACTTGTGCTTAACAGCATCGCGAATGAGGTGAATAGAAACACCACCAGGCAAGCTAATAATATGGCTGATAAAACGTCGGTAAAGGGAAGGGTTAAGGCAGAGAATGGCAACAAAACAGAACATGAGCCGGATGTTGATGTGCCATTAACGTTAGAACAGAAAAAGTACATAAATAAGTACCCTACAGCAGATTTTTTACGATGGCTTTCTCATGTTATTAGTTATCCCATAATCGAGAAGAAATTATCAGGAGAGACATTTAGGTATGAGGCCGGTGAGATAAGTATTGGCAGTAATAACATTGAAAATATTGCTTCTGCTATCAAGATATACCAGAAAGGTGATGGCACATTTATGGTTATCGTGACTGAAAAAACCAGTAATAATGAGAGTGAAAACGCAATAAAAGTGTTTGATAACGTCTCCATTTTAAACGCTGTGACAGCAGATATTGAAAATTCAGAAGACAAGCAGAGTATTATTGATTTGTTTGATGAAAGGTATTGCCTGCAAAATTTAAAGGAACGCGCGTCAATATTATATGGCATATTGTTAAATAACACAGCTACATCGGCAGAACATATCGCTAGATTATGTGAGGCGATAAGTGAAAACTTAAGGGGATTACCCTTGTGCTGTACTTATATCGTTATTCAGGAGATTTTTAAACTACTGCGAGGTACTGAAGACAGGTTATTAGGATCAGTAGCATTGTCCGTGGTTAAGTTTCTTGGCGTACCCCCTGGGGACATGTTGGAAAGACTAACGCAAAACATGCTAAAGAACATGAATCTTCCTCAATCTCAATGTAATAAGACGGTGGACGTGGCGGTATATATATATAAGTTAGCCATTAGGGCTTCAGATAGATATTTGTCAGGGTTTAACGAATCTATTGAGCTAATCATTAATGATTTCAATTCGGTTGATAATACAGCCAAACGTCTTCGGGATTTATTTGTTAATGTAAGGTTGTGTGTTTTTAATATGATGAATAGAGACTCTCAACCCGTGGAGGACTATCAACCGTTGTTGTTGAACGTTTTCAATGCACTCGAAAATGCTATTAATAAC
>NZ_MRWD01000037.1 GCF_002093625.1 Rouxiella silvae
AGTTATATTCTAGCCAGTAGTTTTTTTTCTATCTTGATGGAAATATGATGTTGAAATTTATAGCATTTCTAACTCCTTTTGATTTATCACCACCTGCCACAATTAAAACTGATCATATTTGGTCATAATGAAATCATGATCTTCTATTCCTTTCTAACTATTCTATTTTCATCTGCTTAATCGGCACTAGGAAATTACTTTTATAATGATCAACGAGAGGGCTTTGAAGCCACTTCCGCAAAAGAAACTTACATTACGTCTTATGAGCAGTCCATTATGTGGTTGTGAATTCGAGCTGGTTGAAGGTGTAGCAACGTTTGTTGTAGCACCCGCTCGCGTATTAGAAATTAGCTCACACGAAGGTAATAACACTTTTATTATCCCAGCAGAACAGGGGGGTGTTAATTTTGAAATTATCAATAATGGTGACCCTCACGTATCGTTTAGAAAACTGGGAGATCCAGACACCTCAATCAAACATGAGCCTTTCAACAGTTTAATCTCCATCGGAAGCTTGGACTTTATAGTCAAAGATAATGACGAAGCTTGGGATTTTAATATCCTAAAAAAAAACAAAGCAACTGAACGAAAAACAAACAAAAAATATTCTATAAAAAAACCTAAAGTAATAAGCTCTATCTTCGTAGTAATGATAATTTTTTTTGCTACTTCATTTTTTTTGAAAGGTGAGAGCAATGGTGCATTAAAAATGGCCAAACTCGATATGAAACTTCAACGTAGTTTACCCATAGATAAAAAATACGCAAACACGACACCTTCCACTGAAGGATCTCTACTCAGCGCCGATGATGCAGAAATGAGATTACGTGCCATGTCAATTAATTATAAAAGGCAAAATGACAACAGTAAGGTGCTATTTATAATTTCTGGAATTTTGAACGACGAAGATCTACAGCAAATAAAGTTACTTAACATTTTTTATTTACAGCAACATGTTAAATTTGCCGTTAACTTGAAGGATGATCCTACAGTAAACACGTCATATAAATATGGCGGTAATAGTTATGTTAAAGTTAACCCTAATCATTGGTCATTTAATAACCTAAAATAATGGAGAGTAAAATGTCGGATAAGATCACACCCACAGGTGAATTTATCATTGGTATGTCAGAAAGATTTAATACAGCAGCAGTTCCTCTTCGCGCAAAGGTTGAAGAAACGCTTACGGCTTTAGCTGGCGATAAAAGTGACACGTCAAATCCAGTTCTTCTTGCTGATTACCAGGCAGCACTATCAGCCTACACGCTGTTCTGCAATGCGCAATCAAGTACTGTAAAAGCTTATAAAGATATTGCAGCAGCAACTATCTCTAACTTCCGTTAATATGAACTTTGATAACAAGGATTTTTTATGTTAGTACCACAAGCGCTAGGCAGCCTTAATGCTCGCCGTGGTGATATCAATAATTTAGATAATACTCAATTAACATTAGACCAGCAATTGATTTCTGTTTATGCAAATAATGCTGAGAAATTCAATGCCCAAAAACAACATGTATTAGGCCAATTGAGCAGTGTTAATTCACCCAGCTCTCCCGAACAGCTGTTTTCTATTCAGCAGCAAACAGCGGATTATAATATTGAAGTCTCACTGATTAGCGCACTGACCAGAAAGGCTACCAGTGCTGTCGAGACGTTGCTGCGTGCATGAAAGCTCAATATTTTATACTTGGATTATCCATTTTTCTCCTTATGGGATGCAGGCAGCAGGAACTGCTGAAAGGCCTTGAACAGAGGCAGGCTAACGAGGTTATTGCTCTTTTACAGAGAAATAAAATAGATGCTGAAAAGAAGGATATAGCCAAAGAAGGGTATCGTATTTCTGTTGATCCTAAGGATTTCAGCACGTCAGTTGACCTTTTGCGAATCTTTAATCTTCCTTCAAAACCCAGGATGGAAATTGCACAAATGTTTCCTTCAGACTCACTTATATCCTCTCCCCTGGCCGAAACGGCCAGGTTATACTCGGCAATTGAGCAACGCCTGGAGCAGTCACTGCTAGCCCTTGAGGGTGTAACTTCAGCACAGATTCATGTTAGCTATCACTTTGACTCAGGGAGTAATGGAAGAAAAAAAGATCCTGAGCACGTTGCGGCACTAATAAGCTATGACCGTAATATAGACTCAACCTTGATGATAAGTGATGTAAAAAGATTATTGAAAAATAGTTTCAACAATCTCAATTATGACAATATTTCTGTCGTACTAACGCGATCACCTACGCCATTGCCTATTGCGCCTATCGAAAAAACAGCGTCATCACCTTCAGGGCTGTATTGGTGGCTCGCCATTCTACCTATATTACTTACTGCAATTGCTGGCTATAAATTTTGGCAAAGATTTTCAGTAAGAGATGGATCAAATGGCTGAGGAAACTTTTTTACAGAGAATATTGTTCGACCCTTGCGGATGGATTCATCCTGGACGCTTTGTGCTGCCCAAGATGTTGAATTCCGCTGGCTGTCAGAGTGTATTTAATACTTTGCTGATTCGACACTATAAGTTGTCTGTTGATGACTTTAAAATCAGAGCAGGTTCTATCACTGAAATGATGGTAGAGAATTGGCTAATTTTGCCTCACGTTGTCTTCTTGTTAGCCTGTAAACAGTATCGTGCTCCCCTACTTTACCAAGGGGAGTTTCGAGATATGGAAAAACATGTGCAAGACTTTTGTTCTCGCCCATCAGCTAACGAACAGCCAATTCGTATATGTCAGCCTGTAACGCTAGATATACTTATGGCTGGTAGCTTGCAGATATTGATGGGGTTCAATAAACAAATCCCGCAGTCATTAATACAGAGAATTCCATTATTATTCGATGAAAAACACCTGCAGCTAAATTCATTTAATTTTCTATCAGAAGTCTCTACTATTGACTTCAAACTGGCTATTCAATATGCAAAAAACCATTATCTGCCCTAATATGATTGAATCTATTGAAGGTGTACTAATCCCAGGTTCTGATTTAAAAAAGAGGGAAAGAGTTGAGAACATATTGAAGCAGGCGAAACACAATGCATCAAAAATAATCAAAGAGGCTAATATTCAGGCGCAAACCATCCGTGAGTCAGCCCAAAGTGCAGGATATCAAGCTGGAATAATACTGTCGATAAATTCTGTTGCAGATTTTATTGGTAATAACCAGTCGATTTATTTGAAATTCTATACTAAAACTCATGAAAGTATGCAAAAAAATCTTCGTCATGCGCTGAATAGTCCTGAAATATTCCCATTGCTTCTAGAACATTGGTTGGCTGATGTAATCCCCGACGAAGAGCATTCCACGCTATTTTTGCTGGTACCTAAAATGGCTCTCAAGCAACAAAGCGAACTTTCATCTTACATAGCCTCTCTATGGCATGGTAAGGTTGTGATTGAACAACACACTGATAATCGTTTTGTTATTAAATACAAGAATGATCTCGCCGAGTTCTCACCCGATGTGTGGGTTGAACAACAGAGAATACAGGCTGATTTTTGTCAGCAGCTTGAAAAAGATTGTAATAGTTTGTCTAGCAATTCAATCCAACAACTCCTGAATGACCTCGCAGTGAGATTAGTAAAATAAAATCAACTTATTCACAGGAAAAACAATGTTAACTATCAGCATAAATACTATACATAGTGGGGACTCCCCTTCAGCAAGGCCGATATCTTTAACAGAGAGAATCGAAAATACTCCTTCCCCCAAATTTACATCTGAAGAAATTTTAAAAGCGCGCAAACAATTTAATGAGTTTATTTTCACTCAAATATCAACTGAGTTCGAGGAGAGGATGAATGAAGAAAAGGACTCAATTTCGTGGTAAAAGAAAATGTTAATTCAAAAAATAAATCGATTTTCAAAGCAGTCATTTTTTTGCTTTGTTTTTCTTCTGGCTGTACTTCAACAGTAAGTCCCTCTCCTGCGACTTCTATTAACTCTACACCGCATTGTATTAGCGGCGTTGACAGCCTTGATAGTAACCCGCAAAATCTTTATCATGTTATGTTGGTGTGTGTGAATGCCAATAATTATCAACAAGCCGTACTTCTCTATGCCAAAGCCGGCACATTAACTTGGTATTATTCACTTAAAGAGGATAGCGAATCGAACAGAATAAGGCATAAAACCCTCCTTTCCGAGACGCTCAGCTCACTCAATAAAAGCCAAAAAGAAAAACTTACGCAAGCTTTAGGCGATAATTTAAATATATTAACAAAGAGAGAGTTATTATGCTCCAGAATCGTTTTGCCGCAAAAATCGACCGCTACCAACACTGAGAGTTTTCGTCAAGATTATTGGGATAAAGCTAAAAAAGGCTATCTTCATTGTCAAAATATCGTAAGGGGATAGTTATATATTTATGTTGTAAGCGTGACTGCCTAATGTATCTCATAGACAGTCACTCATATTTTTACTTCTTCAAACCTTATATTCGTTAGAGTTAATCATTAAACAGTTGTTACATCACTTAATGGAAAGAATGCGCCTTTGTTAACCACTGACGACTTTCGGTGCCGCATTTCCATTCCGTTCATTGGGTTAGAGTCGAGCGTTGTATCCAGCGCTTGTTGAGTAGCAACCGGATTATGCTTTTTAATATCATGCTCAACGACAAATCCAGAATTTAGACGTTGCATTGAAAGATAGTTTAGAGTACCAAGGTAAGGGACTTCTATATTTGTGTTTACAGAAAAATCAATCCCTAATGTTAAAGGTTCTATAATATCCACAATATAATCTGGCTCAATAACTTTTATCATTTCACAAAATACTCCTGTAACATCTGCTCCCGCAATACAACATGCTTTAACCGTTGAGGCCGTGGCGCCTAGGGCTAATGCGGAATAACCTGTCGCCATTGCCCCCGCTGCACGTAAAGCAAGTTGAACCATGTAACGCGTCGTTCCGGATTTATTGCAGGGAAAAACAAACTGCCTTACCGTGTCTGCGCCCACCTTTAGCTGTAAATCTAAGGGAGTTGACAATTTATCGCCGGTAACATTAACTGCCGTCTCAAGCCTGTTGACCAATTCAATTACATAGTGAGCTTTTTCACAATGCCATCCCTCGATACTTCTATTCACCGGGATATTTAGTCCAAAGTGGTTTACTCGCAGTGCCGTCGCAGCGAGTTTTATATTTATGGGTAACTCCATATTTTTTGTAATATCCATACTGGTGCCTATGCCCGCCTCAAGGTGAACAAAAGGCTGAATAAATATGTTTTCAATCGGCTTACTGTTAAATAATTTCTTTATTACGCCTCTGGAGGGAAGCACGATTTGTATCTGAATGCCAGCTTTGGAGTAGGCACCTGGTATTTCCGGCACTGAGGTCGTTAACGCAAGTTGCTCTAATAATAATGGGGTCCTAAAATGTGCTCCCTCTTTCATTATATAAAGTAACGATTTAGTTAGCGAACTCGGATTAAGGTTTGATATTGCTGAGTTAATTTCAATTCTTGATAATTCATACAATCTTTTTTTATCATTAAATTTCTTGCCTAATACTTCAAAATCTGACATTTGTTTAAGCTGAGCTTCTGAATACTCCGGGGTGATGTCTTTTTTCTTATTGTTGTTATAATCTGAGTTTTGAGTTTGTAAGTTATCAATTTTAATCTTCTCTTTTTCATACAGCAAACTTACCTTATCCAACATTTCCTTATACTCAATGCATATCATATATAATCTAGATAAATTATTAAACTCTTCACACTCCAAAATATCCCTCAATTCCAGTTGTACATTTTCAATAGATTTCTCAAAAGCACCTAGCGTCTCATTTACTCTACTTTGATAATTTTTGGTTAAAATTTGTTTTGCGTCATTACATAGGTGAATGCACATATCAAAAGGACGTAGAAGTGTAGATATCAAAGATTTTTCACCTTCTGACATTTTCTCTATGATATTTTCCGGGGGTGCGTCGGGATCCTGATAGTTAATTGTTAAACCAATTTCATTTTCTCCCTCACTCCTTGACCGGTTTTGTTCGTGGGGGTGGTTTTCAATAGAGTGCAATTGGCCGTTAGATACTACGTTATCAATTTTCATTAGTTTACCTTATCGTTTTATTTAACTAAATAGCACAGGCTGGCCTATTTTAATTTTATAAAACGCTCTTTTAAGGCAGTTAAACGAATATTCACAGCGTTGAAGATTGTTTTTTTCTCGATTTTTCCGAATGAACCAAACTAGCCAGCGTCAGCAGAGCTTTTTCAGCACGCGTGTTCCACTCAAAAGAAGTGTTTAGGCGAAGACAGTGGCGATAACGGTCATCTACGGCAAACATCGTGCCGGGAGCGACACTGATCCCCTGCCCCAGAGCCAACTGATATATTTTTGTCGCATCGATATTTTCACCTAAGTTTACCCATAAAAAATATCCCCCTTTAGGTTGACTTACCGTTGTGCCTACAGGAAAACTTTTTATTATCATATTGCGCATCGCGGTTTGACGAAGTTCAAGCTGCCGTCGCAAACGTTTTAAGTGCGCATCATAACCGCCCTGGTGTAAAAAATCGGCCAGTGCCAGCTGTATTGGAACGCTAGCCGAAAGCGTGCTCATTAACTGCAGTCGTTGTATACGCGATGCATAGGCACCTGCTGCAACCCAACCCACCCGAAAACCGGGTGCCAGACATTTCGAGAAAGATGAGCAATGTAAAATTTGCTGTCGATAAGACGACATTTTTAAAGGAACAGGCCGCTCCCCGTTAAAATAGAGCTCGGCGTACACGTCGTCTTCAATGAGAGCAACCTCATTTTCTTGCAGAATCTCAACCAATTGCTGTTTCTTTTCTTCCGCCAGCGTACTGCCCAACGGGTTTTGAAAGTTTGACATCAACCAACAGGCTTTTATTGGGTAAGTGGCTATTGCCTGCTTCAATGCCTGTAAATCGATGCCGTGCTGCGTATCCATCGGGATAGCCACCGCCTTCAATTTACGACGTTCGATAGCTTGTAAAACCCCATAAAATGCGGGAGATTCAATTGCGACCCAATCACCCGGTTGAGTCACCACCTGTAGACTCAACCCAAGAGACTCCATTGCCCCTGAAGTAATTACAATTTCGTCAGGTGTAACGTCAATACCCTGCTGGGCATAACGTTGGGCGATATTTCGGCGCAGTTCTTCATTACCGGGCGGCAGGTTGGCAATAGCACTGTGAGGAGACATACGTCGCACCGCGCTGGCGAGTGCGCGCGCCAAACCAGGCTGAGGAAACAGCGTAGGGTCAGGAAAAGCAGAGCCAAAAGGCACAATATCTGGATCCTGACCCGCCTTAAGAATGTCAAAAATAGCGTCGTTAACGTCTATTTTCTCGGCAGCATGCAAGAGTTGAGGTATTTCTCGAGGCGTCTCGCACGCCGCGACGTAATAGCCGGACTGGGGCCGTGAAACAATAACGCCCTGGCTCTCAAGTAATTGATAGGCTTGCAAGACAGTCATCAGACTAAGCCCAGACTGCCTGCTGCTTTCCCTTAAAGAAGGTAGCTTCTCAGTGGGCAGCCAGACTTGCGCCTCTATTTGTCGGCGAAGCGTCTGTGCCAACTGCTTATATCTCGTGACAGTCATGATTTATCGCTTACTGTTATCGTTTATTTTACTGTGCCGCCAGGCCGTTAATAAAGGCATTTTATAGCGAGATTCTGCGTAATGCGCCTCTTGATATCACATCGTATTTCAGCCGTGCTGCCCGTAGGCTTACGAATTCTAAACACTTTCTCCACGATCGTCCGAAATATGACATGCCTCCTTGCAGTCTTTTACAGTACCTCGCACTACTATTCAATTAACCCGTTAGACTGTATTTCGTCAAGTCAGTAGGGTTATGTCCCGCTGAATGAACGCAACAACACTAGCTGGTTTAGAATCTGGCTATAACAGAACAATGAGGAATTGAATTATGCGCAAACTTACCGCAATGATTGTGGCTTCAACTCTGGCTCTTAGCTCTGCTTCTTTTGCCTTTGCTGCAGAAACGACTCCTGCGACCGGCGCACAAGCACAGACTCAGGGCAAAATGGAACATCACAAAGGCCCACGTCAATTTAATCCTTTCGCCGGTTTGAACCTGACAGAACAACAGCGCACCCAAATGAAAGCACTGTGGAAAGACTCAGGTATGCATCACGATCGCGGCGAAATGAAAAAACAGATGGATACCTTGCACGGATTGGTGGCGTCGAACAACTTTGATGAAGCCAAGGTGAAAGGCGAAATTGACCAGATTTCTCAGGCTCAGTCGGCTCGTATGCTTGAGCGTGCGAAGATTGAGAACAAGATGTACAACCTGCTGACTCCTGAGCAGCAAAAGCAGTTTAATGAAAACTATCAGAAACGTGCCGAGAAAATGGCTGAACACCATCGTGAGCACAAAGCGGATGCAGCTAAACCTGCAGCCTGATAGTCAATTCATCTATGACCTTTAATTCTTAAGTTTCATCTATCAATGAACCGGCCTCTCTGGCCGGTTTTTTTTTGCAAAACTGTGCGCGACAGCGCTGTTAACTCCCCCCTTCCCTACGTGCTTCATGTAAAGCGTTTGCTGCATCACACTTCTGATTTTCAATTTCACTTAGTGGCTGTGAAACGGCGTTTTTTAAGCTGTAATCTTCAATGACTGCAAGCAGTTACCTCTGAAAGAAATGGATCGTCTATTTCTCGCCTTGCGTATTACACAAACAATAGCGACCACAAAGGCCGCACATTGAGGAGTTGTATATCATGACGAACGTCAAGTCCGGAATTATCTGGCTAGCGGTGGCGTTAGTGGGAGCCTTTGCTTTTGGCATGTTGGCACTTAGCCGTGGCGAACACGTCAATGCGGTATGGTTGGTTATCGCCGCCGTTGCCTGTTACAGCATCGCCTATCGTTTCTACAGCCTGTTCATTGCAAAAAAAGTTTTTGGTCTGGATGACCGACGTGTGACACCCGCTTTACGCAAAAATGACGGATTGGACTATGTTCCCACCAATAAATGGGTGCTGTTCGGCCACCATTTCGCAGCCATCGCGGGTGCTGGCCCTCTGGTTGGCCCAATTCTGGCGGCACAGATGGGATTTTTACCCGGCACTATCTGGATCCTGGTAGGTGTTATGCTGGCCGGTGCGGTTCAGGATTTCCTGATCCTCTTTATTTCAACTCGCCGCGACGGTCGCTCTTTGGGCGAAATGGCCAAGCAAGAGTTGGGGCAGTTTGCGGGTGTAGTGACCATGCTAGGCGCGCTCGGCGTGATGATTATTATCCTCTCCGCTCTGGCTCTGGTCGTCGTTAAAGCGCTTGCCGACAGCCCTTGGGGCTTGTTCACCATTGCCGCGACTATCCCTATTGCGCTGTTTATGGGGATTTATATGCGCTTTATTCGCCCTGGTAAAATTGCTGAAGTCTCAATTATCGGCTTTGTGCTGATGATGTTGGCAATTATCTACGGCGGCAACGTGGCGCAGGACCCGTATTGGGGACCGTTCTTTACGCTGCACGGCACGACGTTAACCTGGGTACTGGTTATCTATGGCTTTATTGCCTCCGTGTTGCCGGTCTGGTTGCTGCTTGCACCGCGTGATTATCTCTCCACCTTCTTAAAAATTGGCGTTATTTTGGGATTGGCAGTTGGGATTATTTTTGCCATGCCTGAGATGAAAATGCCTGCCGTGACCAAGTTTATCGACGGTAGCGGTCCCGTGTTCTCTGGTGGCCTGTTCCCGTTTCTGTTTATTACCATTGCCTGTGGCTCTATTTCGGGCTTCCACGCTCTGGTCGCCAGCGGCACCACACCGAAACTTATAGAGAAAGAGAGTCACATCCGCTTTATTGGCTACGGCGCGATGTTGATGGAATCATTCGTGGCGATTATGGCGCTTATATGTGCCTCGGTAATCGATCCCGGCGTCTATTTTGCCATGAACTCACCGGCGGCCTTAATTGGCACCACGGTTGAAACAGCCTCACAAGTAATTAACAGCTGGGGATTCGTGGTAACACCTGAAATGCTCACTGTCATTGCCAGAGACGTTGGCGAACAATCCATTCTCTCTCGTGCAGGCGGAGCCCCAACATTCGCCGTAGGTATGGCGCATATTATCAGCGACGTATTTAACAGCCGCGCAATGATGGCGTTCTGGTATCACTTTGCCATTTTGTTTGAAGCCCTGTTTATTCTGACTGCGGTTGATGCTGGTACGCGCGCCTGCCGTTTTATGGTGCAGGACTTGGTCGGCGTGGCCATCCCTTCACTGGCAAATAACCGCTCCTGGATAGGTACTTTTGCCGGCACCAGCGTGGCCGTTGCGGGCTGGGGATTCTTCGTTTATCAAGGCGTTGTCGACCCTCTTGGCGGTATTAATACCCTGTGGCCGCTGTTTGGTATCGGAAACCAGATGCTGGCTTCCATGGCACTTATCCTCGGAACCGTTGTACTGTTTAAAATGAAGAAACAGCGTTACGCGTGGGTGACTATTTTGCCGACAGTGTGGTTGTTTATTACCTCAATGACCGCCGGTTGGCAGAAAATGTTCCATGAAAATCCGTCAATTGGATTCTTGGCTCAGGCCAATAAATTTTCTGCCGGTATTAACAACGGTATGATTATCAAACCGGCTAAAACACTGGCAGACATGCATACCATTGTAATTAACAATCAGATCAATGCGGCACTGTGCGGTTTCTTCATGCTGGTTGCCGTCACTATGCTGATTTCAGCTTTCTTTGTCATTCGCAGAGCACTAAAATCTCCGACTCCAACGGTGCACGAAACGAGCCCGCTGGCCACTCAACGGGAGGCTCGTCATGTCTAGTCATAATTTGCCCTATCGCGTTACGGTGCGAAGCTCGATGACAATTATTCGCTGTCATCCGCTGGAATTTCACCCGCCTCGCCCTGTTAATCTGCGTCAGTGGATAAAGTTCATCGGCAAAGGCGTTGCACAAAGCTTTCGACTGATGGTGGGCGTGCAGGATTATCCAAACTATGTGCGCCATATGCACCTACATCATCCTGAGCAGACACCGATGAGCGAAAAGGAGTTTCACCGTTATTGTCTTAACGCCCGCTTCCCCAGCGAAGCAGGCAAGCTTGGAAAGTGTCCTTGTTAATAAACTCAGCAACTCAGCTGCATATGATTTCTGAGAAAGTTGTGATTTATTGATCCCCCATACGCCTGTATTTGTTTACAGGCGTACTATCGCCACATCCCTCAGTCCGTACAGCCAGATGATGATTCCAATGAACGTTAACTTAGCCACGGTTCGCCCCGCTACGCCCGCCGATGCAGTGGACGTTATCGACCTGATTAGTTTCGCAGACGAGAATGCGTTGTTGTATTTGACTGGGCAATCAGATTTGCAGCACGCCAAACAGATCTATCGGCAAGACTTTGCTCGTGATGACGTTTATTTTAGCTATCTTTTCACTCAAGTATGCTTCGTTGATGGCAATCTGGCGGGTTGCATCTTGGCCTTTCCCGGCTTCCTAGAGTCGACCTTTATGACTCAGTCAACGAGGCCGCTTGATGATGTCAGAGAAGCGGAAGATGATGAACTCTATATCGACTCTTTAGCTATTTATCCTGCGTTTCGCGGGCAGAAGCTATCGCGCCATTTGATTGATGCAGCAGATTTTTTGGCAAAAAAATATCAGCTGAACAAGCTTTCCCTACTGGTCGATGACGCCAAACCCCACCTAGAGAGGATGTATGAGGGTTATGGTTTTGAAACGGTCGGGACTCTTACGCTTGACGGCGTTAAGCACAAAAAAATGACGCGGGTTATTAATCCGATGCTTTCAGGGCTGCGAATAGAGCAGCCCTGAGTAATGACAATTATTTAATTCTGGCCATTTGGTCTTCGAGATTAACCTTGCCCTTAACCGCCCGATTTTTAATTCGCCGCGACCACATCGCAGTCAGGATAGGTACCAGGACCGACGTCACGATGACCGAAGTGGCAACCAGCGCCGTGGCGGCTGGAGCAACGGCCTTAAACTGAGGCACCATTTCTGCAATCAGCACGGGTGTTGCCACCGCGGCTCCCGCCGAGCTAGAGGCGGCAATTCCCGCAGTTCCATCACCTCCACCAATAAATTTGTCGGCAAGCATCAGTGGAATACCGGTAATAACGATAACCGAAAGCCCCAGCAGCACGCCTAACAGGCCGGTTTGTGCTATAACGGTCAGGTTGATGGTATTACCCAAAGCAAAGGCAAAGAATGGAATCAACGTTTGTACTGCCTTACCAAAGAATTCTCGCAGTTCGGGGTCAATATTGCCCAGTGCAAAACCGACCAGGAATGGCAACACTGCACCGACAAACACGTGAGGCTCAAATGAGGCAATACCCGCAGTCCCAAGAATAACCATGGTCATTAGCGGCCCGGACTCCAGCGACATCAGTACAAATGCCCCAGCTTCTTCCTTCGAGCCGTATTGCTGCATGATTGAGGCATATAATCCGCCGTTAGTCATGTCCATTGAAGCCACCAGCGCTAGCGTAGACAGACCGGCAAAAAAGCCGATTTCGACGCCGTGTTCAGGAATAAATCGCGAAGCCAGTGCGGCAACCAACCAGGCAACGGCAATTTTTGTCACCACCAGCGTGCCAGATTTACGCAAAACCGTGCCGGTCGCACTGAGTTTAATGGATGCTCCCATGCAAAAAAACCACACTGCCAAAATAGGCACCGTGCCGGTAATCAGGCCATTGCTGAAGGAACCTAAATATTTGCCGGAATCAGGGGCAAAAGTATGACAGAGCGCGCCGATAAACAGCGGAACCAGCATCATCCCACCGGGGACTTTTTCGATTGCACGTTTGATATGCATGTTATACCCACCTAGTCAGTAGAGCATCAATTGAGGCGAACGAGCCGAGGGATCGGCTGAAAAGCGAAAATAAACTCGCTGCTGGGCGCTAAATTAAAGCCTTATTGATTTAATAAAAGTGATCAAACATACAAAAATGAAACACTGTTTCTTTTTTAAAGGTCTGTAGTTTCTTTTTTGTGAGGCGGGCAAAAAAAACCGCATCTTGAGAGATGCGGCGTTGAGATAATGCAAACAGACGTCTTAAATGGCCCTGATTCAGGAGTTATTGTCCGTAATATGCCGTTTTACCGTGCTTACGTAAATAATGTTTATCCAACAGCGACTGCTGCATTTTGCCAAGCTGTGGCGTTAGCTGCTGCGAAAAAATGCCCATATACGCCACTTCTTCAAGTACAACAGCATTGTGAACTGCGGTATCTGCATCTTTTCCCCAGGAAAACGGCCCGTGAGAATGCACCAGCACCGCCGGAACGTCTTGAGCCGAAAGCCCACGATCGTTAAAGGTTTCAATAATCACTTCACCGGTCTGCCATTCGTAACGGCCAGCAATTTCCTGCTCGGTCATTTTACGCGTGCAAGGAATGGCACCGTAGAAATAGTCGGCATGCGTGGTTCCCCAGGCGGGTATATCCAACCCTGCCTGTGCCCAGATGGTGGCGTGTCGGGAATGGGTGTGAACTATGCCGCCAATTTGTGCGAAATGCAGATAAAGTGCCCGGTGGGTATCCGTATCTGAAGACGGTTTTTTACTGCCTTCGACCACACGGCCAGTCTCAATCTCGACCACAACCATATCGTCTACACGCATTTGCTCATAGTCCACGCCGGACGGTTTGATAACCATCAGTCCTTGCTGCCTGTCGAGCGCGCTGACGTTGCCCCAGGTAAATGTCACCAGCTTATGAAGGGGCAGAGCCAGATTGGCTTCGAGTACTTGTTCTTTCAATTGTTTAAGCATCGGAATGTCCTTAATGGGCGCTTTGCCTATTTTCGGAGCACTCGGCGTTGGTGGGTATGGTGAAAATAGCTAAAGAGTAAGCGAACTCCTGCTGCAATCGCAAAACTGTCAGGTGGTGGGCATAACAGAATCGAGGCGATTGCACAGTGGAAAGAAAGTATTGGCCATCTATTTTAAATAAAAATCAAAGTAGCCTTTTGTGCTGTTACTTAAGAGCGTTACAGTGAATTAAGACTATTTACCTGTTCGTGGAAGACAGTTCACAGTAATTTATGTTAATCCCGCGGAGAAGCCAGTTATTAACTATACTTAACAATGAAATTTAGTGAGATCCTTTCTGAGGAGAATGACAATGCAATTAAATAAACGTATTGCCAGTGTTGGATTAGTGCTTGTAATTGTGATGTCCGTGAGTGCGTGTGGCAACATGTCTCACCGCGGCCGTAATACCGCTATTGGTGCGGGTGTAGGTGCTCTTGGTGGTGCAGTTCTTACCAACGGCAGTGCGCTGGGTACCCTCGGTGGTGCTGCAGTCGGTGGTATTGTTGGCCATCAGGTAAATAAATAAGAAAACAATTAAATAACACAGTAACTTAAAGCAAATTAATTCTAAGCGCTTATCTGAAATTTAATCTTTCACCCATTAAATCTCTAAGCCCGCCGTTCCCATTTTTAAAATAAATGGGAACGCATAATTGAATTTTATTTTATAACAATCTGCTGCTTGTTAACTTATGCGGCAGATTGTTACTTTGCTGAACGGTTACTTTACCAGAGTGATATCGCTGTTTTGAAAATGCTGCGCGCGAGTTGTTAACCTCCCGCTAATTTTACTTTCATCCCTTTCGCTTCAAGCAACAGTTTTAACAAATCCCGTTTATCACCCTGGATTTCAATCACGCCGTCTTTAACTGCGCCACCGCAGCCACACTTCTTTTTAAGTTCGGCGGCCAACTTGTCTAACTCAGCGTCGTCAGCGTCAATACCCGAAACAAGACAGACGCCCTTGCCCTTTCTACCGCTAGTCTGGCGCTGAATACGCACAATTCCGTCGCCCTTTGGCCGTTCAATCTTGGCTTTTGGCTCGTCAATTCTGCCGGAGTCGGTGGAGTAAACCAGGCGGCTATTATCATCATTTTTCATGAAATCGTCCCCTTTAGGCCAAAGATGCGCGAATATCTCGCAGCGTTTGCGCGGGGTCGGCGGACTGAGTAATCGGTCGGCCAATCACCATGTAATCCACACCTGCTGCCTGCGCATCCTGCGGCGTCATGACGCGGCGTTGGTCATCGGCGGCGCTTCCCGCTGGGCGAATGCCGGGTGTCACCAATTTAAACGCCTGACCCAGGCTATTTTTGAAACTCACGGCTTCCTGAGCGGAGCAGACAACGCCGTCCAGGCCGCAGTCGCGTGTCAGCGTTGCCAGACGCAGTGCATAATCCGCAGGGCTAAGGCTGATGCCTAGGTCAGCCAAATCGCTGGCTTCCATGCTAGTCAGTACGGTTACGGCAATCAGTAAAGGCGCGTCTTTGCCAAAAGAACTCAGCGCGTTTTTAGCCGCCGTCATCATACGCGCGCCCCCGCTGGCGTGAACGTTGACCATCCACACACCCAAGTCGGCGGCGGCGGTAACCGCGTGGGCTACGGTGTTAGGAATATCGTGGAATTTAAGATCCAGGAATACATCAAAATCTCGAGTTTGCAGGTCTCTTACCAGTTCTGGACCAAACAATGTAAACATCTCTTTTCCGATTTTCAGACGGCAATCGCGCGGGTCGATACGGTCAACAAAATCCAATGCCGCTGACTTATTTGCGTAATCCAGCGCGACTACAATAGGTGATGATTTCAAGTCGTTGTTATGAGGGTTATTTTCAGACTTCATTTCTTCCACCTTTTGCATTTTTTATAGGAAAGGACATCAGGACAAAATTCTGACGCACGCATTCTACATGGCATCCGTCATAAAGCCCAGCCGATCGTTTGACGACGATTTAGTGACGGAATCGTTACATTTTTATGAATTTTTTATGAATGGGTAGACAGCAGCATTTAGCTGACTTAGTTTGATGTTTTATTATCAGGAAAGCTTAAATATGAGTGAGATAACGACGTTAACCATTAAAATCCCGGCAGAGCTCAAGGAGCTTATCAAAAATGCCGCCGCTGATGCACAACATTCTTTAAGCGCAGAGGTCTGGGCCCGTCTAGAAAAAAGCTTTGCCACTCACGATGAAAAACCAGTAGATGATAAAAAAGGGAAAAAAGTCGTAAAAGCAGAGGAGCCAGAGATTGAAGTAGATAACCAGCATTTGGGTGAACATACCGAACCGGCACTCACCCAAAAAGAGCTCAAAAAATTGCGTCAACTGCTCAGTAAAGCGCCTAACAAAAAAAAATAACCGACTCTCTCCCTCTATTATTGTCCGTCAAGACCGCGAATCGGTTTTACCGTTGCCCAGGCGCGGCATGACGGGCAATGCCAATACAGCGAATGCGCAGTAAACCCACACTTGTGGCACCGATAGCGTGGTTTGGTACGGATTTGCTCGCCCACCATGTCTCGCAGCAGCACCAGGCTCTCTTTAGCACGACCATCTTCAGCATCCGCCAAGTGATAATCCATCAGGTGGTGAAATACGCGCATAGTGGGATGCCGCTGGAGCTGGCGGTTGATGTAAAGCTGTGCGACCTCGCGCCCCTCTTCCTGCTGCAAAATCTCGGCCAGCATTAACTCTGCGGTGGCACCGGTGTTTTCATCGACGCAGCGTTTTAGAAACTCCGCCCACTCCAGTCGATTATCCAGATGTTGATAGCATTCCTGCAGCATTGGCAGTGTCTCGCTCACCACCTCTTTGTCCTGCTCAAGGACCCGCTTGAGTGCATCGGCGGCTTTTGCATATTCGCTCTGGGCCAGCAGAATACGACCCTGCATAATCGACACGCGCGCACAGAGCTTGTCAGCTGACGCTGCTTTTTTAAGCAACCCGCTGGCTTTGTCTAAATCATCACCGGCCATCGCCTGCAAGGCAAGCTCGCAGTAAAAGTGCGCAATTTCCTGACGTTTATTCTCTTTACCCTGCTTAACCAGTTTCTCGGCAACATCAATCGCACTCTGCCAGTCGCTGGTTGCCTGATGAATAACCAGAAGCTGCTGCAACGCAAACAGTTTGAAGTCTTCTTCTTTGACCAACTGGTTAAACATTTCTTCTGCGCGGTCATAAAAACCGGCTGCCATGTAGTCTCGACCCAGTTGCTGAACAGCCAACAGGCGCTGCTCGAAGGTCAGCGATGCGCTTTCCATCAGCGATTGGTGAATACGAATGGCACGGTCAACTTCGCCACGGGAGCGGAAAAGGTTACCCAGAGTCAGGTGCGCCTCAACGGTGTTACTGTCCTCTTTCAACATATCAAGGAACAGGTCTACCGCTTTATCTTGTTGATTGGAGAGTAAAAAGTTTACCCCTGCCACATATTCACGCGATAAACGGTTGGCGCTTTGCTGTTTATCCTGTTGTGAACTTCTGCGCCCCATATACCAGCCGTAAGCGGCGGCGACGGGCAATAACAGAAACAGCAGTTCTAACATAGAAGATTATTCCTTAGTGACCGGATACTGCTGCACCGCAGGTTCGGTCGTTGCCGGAGCAATTTGCTGCTCCAGACGCTTGATTTTTCGCTGCGCACGGCTGAGCGAAAGACGCACCCGCAAATAAAACAGACCGCAGATAATCCAACCCAACACAAAACCGGTTGCAAAAAGCACCGCCAACAAAGTCGATATGCGGTAATCGCCCTGTGCCAGTAAATAATTAAAGGTCACTACTTGATCGTTATGGGCACCCAGAGTGATTGAGATCACGACGATGACCAGCACGAACAAAAAAATCAGCAAATATTTCACATTCATTCCTGTAATGCCGGAGAGTCCGGATAAATTATGCCAAAAACTGACGTCCTGACCTAATAAGTTAGCATTTCCCACCGCAGCTGGGAAATTTTGAGACCGGATTATGCCGAGATTGAATAAAGTTCGTACAGTCAGAAAGCTCGAGTCAGGTAAAAGATCTTTACCCGACCTAAATCAGTCCTTAATCGGCCCAATGATGTAAAGCCATAGTGGTTATATGGGGACAGGGAAGCAGAATTAAAGCCCGTAGCATTATTCAGGCTCACGACTTTGGATCTCTTCTTGCTCCTCAGGCGGCGGTGCAAAAGGTCCGCACAGCCTTTGTGCCAGCCAGCAGGCCAGCGTCACTAGCACCCAACTGATGCCCACCGAGGCCATAAGATCCCTCGGCCAGTGCATGCCGAGCAGCAGACGACTGCCCATAACCAGCGATGCCCAAACCAGCAACGCAGCCGCGGTTTTATAGTGCCGACGTGGCCACAGAAGTCCTACGCCTAGCAGAGCCCAACTGGCGGCAAACATAGTGTGCCCAGACGGGAAAGAGAATCCGGTATCGGCCTGCCAGCTTTTTCCCAGCCAATCGGGTATTTGTGCGTTGCCCTGCACTTCATTTTTAACCTGTAGACTGCGGGCTTTCTTTTTTTGTTCATAAAATGCCGTAACGTCCATTGACTGCGTTTTACCAAGCCATTGCACGTAAGGCCTCGGCTCTTGCACTTGGCGTTTAACGTAGCTTTTTACCCCTTGACCTGTCAGTACCGCTGCGCTTAACAGCACCACCAAAACAATGGCAGGTTTAATACGATAGCGTAGACACCATAGAAACCAGAGGCACAGCACAATATTGGTCAGCAGGCCCCACGGAGCACTAACCGTCTCGGTTATGGCATAAAATGGGCGTAAGATAAGGTCACTCATGCCTGGGGTCCAGGCCCATCCGCTTAACCACACCAGCGCGGGCATCAGTAACAGGAACAAAGCTGCACTGCACGTCCTTATAGCGATTTGAAGCATTGTATGACCCTAATATCTAAAGATTCATGAAAATGAAATGTATAATGCGCATTCTACGCAGCGGCCTGCAACGCAGTCCAGCCGGGAATGATATACTTGTGAGTATGGTTATGTTCAGGAGTCGGCTTATTTTTACTGGTCAACCTGACTATCTCTACGTAGGATGCGCCACAAGAATTAAGAATATTTGCAGGTTTTGGAGAGTAACATGCAGCTGAAACGGGTGGCAGAAGCCAAACTGCCAACGCCATGGGGAGATTTTCTGATGGTGGGTTTTGAAGAATTGGCAACCGGACACGATCATCTGGCGCTGGTTTTCGGTGACATTACTGGTGAAACGCCGGTGCTTGCACGCGTTCATTCAGAATGTCTGACGGGTGATGCGCTGTTCAGCCTGCGCTGCGACTGTGGTTTTCAACTCGAAGCGGCATTGAACAGCATCGCCGAAGAGGGCCGTGGTATTTTGATGTATCACCGTCAAGAGGGCCGCAACATTGGCCTGCTGAACAAGATCCGCGCCTATGCGTTACAGGATAAAGGTTATGACACGGTTGAAGCCAACCATCAGTTAGGGTTCGCTGCCGACGAACGTGACTTTACCCTGTGTGCCGATATGTTCAAACTATTGGGCGTTGAGGCTGTTCGCCTGTTGACCAACAACCCTAAAAAGGTCGAAATTTTGACCGAAGCGGGGATCAATATCGTTGAACGTGTGCCGCTCATCGTTGGCCGTAATCCGAAAAACGAGCACTATTTGGCGACCAAAGCGGCAAAAATGGGCCATCTGCTGGATAAGTGATTTTTACTTAATCAGACGAAAGCCAAAGAAAAAGCACCGAAATTTCGGTGCTTTTTTTATACCTCCGACAGCTGGAACCTGCCGTGTTAAAGCATTTTACGGATCACGTAGTGCAGAATGCCGCCGTTTTCAAAGTAGGTCAGCTCATTGCCGGTATCAATTCGGCTTCGCGCGTTAATGACTTCTTTTCTGCCATCTGCGTAGGTAATGTGCACCGGCACGTCCTGACCCGGCTTCAGCGTTTGCATACCACTCACGCTAATGGTTTCATCACCCTGCAAATTCAGCGTCTTGCGCGTCACACCCACCGGGAACTCCAGCGGCAAAATCCCCATACCAATCAGGTTGGAACGGTGAATACGCTCAAAGGATTCGGCAATAACCACGCGAACGCCGAGCAGCCTCGGGCCTTTCGCTGCCCAGTCACGGCTTGAACCCGAACCATACTCTTTACCGGCAATCACGGCTAATGGCACATTGCTCTGCTGATAGCGCATTGCAGCATCGTATATAGCCAATTGGTCACCGGAAGGAATATGCCGGGTTACGCCGCCTTCAACACCAGGCACCATTTCATTACGAATACGAATGTTGGCAAAAGTCCCGCGCATCATCACCTCGTGATTACCGCGTCGTGAACCGTAGGAGTTAAAGTCGTTGGGCTGCACGCCGTGCTCACCAAGGTAACGCCCCGCTGGACTCTCTTTCTTGATATTCCCCGCCGGTGAAATATGGTCAGTGGTCACTGAGTCAGCCAGAATCGCCAGAATGCGTGCATCTTTGATGTCTTGAATCGGATCGGGTTCGGCCTTCATGTCGCTAAAGAACGGTGGATGACGAATGTAAGTCGAATCCTCCTGCCAAGCATAGGTCGGTGTGCCTTCAACTTTGATGTTCTGCCAGTCTTTATCGCCGTTAAACACCTCAGCATATTCCTTGTGGAACATCTCAGTTTTAACCTGCTCAACCGCTTTGGCAATTTCGTTGGACGTCGGCCAGATGTCACGCAGATACACAGGGTTGCCCGCCTGGTCTTCACCTAACGGGTCGTGAGTGAGATCAACCGCCATATTGCCCGCCAACGCATAAGCTACCACCAGCGGCGGAGAGGCCAGCCAGTTGGTTTTGATTAACGGGTGAATACGTCCTTCAAAGTTGCGGTTGCCCGACAACACGGCACCCACCGTTAAGTCGCCCTGCTTAATCGCCGTTTCAATCGGCTCAGGAAGCGGGCCGGAGTTACCAATACAGGTGGTACAGCCGTAGCCCACCAAGTTGAAACCTAATTTCTCAAGCTCGGGCATCAGCCCGGCAGCATTGAGATATTCGGTCACCACTTTGGAACCCGGTGCCAGCGACGTTTTAACCCAAGGCTTGCTTTTCAACCCCTTGGCGGCGGCATTTTTAGCCAGCAGCCCTGCCGCCATCAGCACACTCGGGTTCGAGGTGTTAGTACACGAAGTAATCGCGGCAATCACCACAGCACCCGTCTTAAGTTGCAGTGCCTGATTTTTATAATTGAAATCTACGCTGTCGCTATGGGTCGCTGAATTGTTACCCAGCTCAAGCTCGGTGGCAGCCTTGAAGGCCTGCGGCACGTTGGGAAGCGCCACGCGGTCCTGCGGACGTTTGGGTCCGGCAAGGCTCGACTCGACCAATGCCATATCTAACTCGAGGGTACTGGTAAAAATAGGCTCATCGCCTTTCTCGCGCCACAGCCCCTGCGCTTTGCTGTAGGCCATAACAAGTGCAATCTGCTCGTCGCTGCGCCCACTGAGTTTCATATAGCTGAGCGTTACTTCATCCACTGGGAAGAATCCACAGGTGGCGCCAAACTCTGGGGACATGTTGGCTATAGTTGCGCGGTCCGCTAGCGGTAAATCCGCCAGACCATCGCCATAAAATTCAACAAATTTACCCACAACGCCGTGTTTGCGCAGCATTTGGGTGACAGTCAATACCAGGTCGGTGGCAGTGATGCCCTCACCGAGCTTACCGGTCAGCTTGAAACCCACGACGTCAGGAATAAGCATCGATACCGGCTGTCCGAGCATGGCAGCTTCTGCTTCGATACCGCCGCAGCCCCAACCTAACACGCCGAGGCCGTTAATCATGGTGGTATGGGAGTCGGTGCCTACCAGCGTATCCGGATAAGCCACTTCTCTACCGTCCTGCTGCTCGTGCCACACGGTCTGGCCGAGATATTCTAGGTTCACCTGATGGCAAATACCTGTACCAGGTGGCACAACGCGGAAACGGTTAAAAGCTTTCTGCCCCCAGCGGAGGAAAATGTAACGCTCATGGTTGCGCTCCATTTCGAGCTTGACGTTTTCACCAAACGCCGCACGATCGCCAAACTCGTCGACAGTAACCGAGTGGTCAATAACCAGGTCAACCGGCGTTAGAGGATTCACCTGATTCACGTTGCCGCCAAGCCGCTCAACGGCCTGGCGCATGGCGGCAAGGTCAACCACGGCAGGTACGCCAGTGAAGTCCTGCATGAGCACGCGGGCAGGACGATAGGCTATTTCTTTATCGGCATGGCCGGTTTTTTGCCAGTCAACGATGGCCTGAAGATCGTCTTCAGTAACGGTATCGCCATCGATGTTACGCAACAAATTTTCAAGCAATACCTTCATGGATTTTGGCAGCCGGTCGATATTGCCAAGGGTGGCAGCGGCTTTCGGCAAGCTGTAAAAGTGATATTCCTTATCGAGGTTTGCCAGCTTATCCTGACTATTCTTGCGAAGATCGGACGACATAGCTTCTCCTTTTAACGCACTTTTTTAGTATGTTACTTAAACATTCAAGTTTAACTGACGAGAAAGACCCGCCAGACGGTAGGTGTTCTTATAAAGATAACACAGATTATAATTAACATTTTAATAACAACACAAAGTGTTAACTTAAGGAGTGGAAAGCTGCTTTGCCGGAAGGTTTATAAAGGGGATTGAATTTGAAATTGAGAACAATCTTACTCAAGCCGAAGGCCGCATCAGTGCTGCCTTCGGATAAAGCGATGAACGGCAGAGGTTATTTGTGTGGCAGTTTAACGTCTTTGAACAGCGCTTCAATGTCTTCGTTTGAACGCAGCGCAATAGCGCTGTCCACCACATCACGCGTGAGATGCGGCGCGAATCGCTGAATAAAATCGTACATGTAGCTGCGCAGGAAGGTGCTGCGACGGAAGCCGATTTTGGTGGTGCTATGGGTGAAAATATCGCTGGCATCGACAGTGACAAGGTCAGGATCCTGCACGGGATCAACTGCCATACTGGCAATCACACCAACGCCAAGACCCAGTCGTACATAGGTTTTAATGACGTCAGCGTCGGTTGCGGTAAATACGATACGTGGCGTAAGACCTGCGCGGTTAAACGCGGTATCCAGCTCTGAACGCCCGGTAAAACCGAAGGTATACGTCACTATCGGATACGACGCAAGCTCCTCGATGGTCACCTTGTCTTTACCTGCTAATGGATGATCTGGCTGAACCACAACCGCACGGTTCCAATGGTAACAAGGCAGCATAATGAGGTCATCGTAGAGGTGCAGCGCCTCGGTGGCGATGGCAAAGTCCGCATTGCCTTTAGAGACGGCTTCAGCAATTTGCGTTGGCGAGCCCTGATGCATGTGCAGAGATACACGCGGGTAGCGTTCAATAAAGCCCTTGATGACGTTAGGAAGGGCATAACGCGCCTGTGTGTGTGTCGTTGCCACATACAACGAGCCTTTATCTGGATAAGTGTGTTCACCGGCTACGGCTTTAATCGCATCAACTTTAGACAGCACCTCACGGGCGATACGGATAATTTCCTGTCCCGCAGGTGTAACCTGTGTGAGATGTTTACCGCTGCGGGCAAAAATCTGGATCCCAAGTTCATCCTCAAGCATGCGTACTTGTTTGCTGATGCCTGGCTGTGAGGTGTAGAGGCCTTCTGCCGTCGAAGAGACGTTCAGATTGTGATTAACAACTTCTACGATGTAACGCAGTTGCTGCAATTTCATATCTTATACCATCCTAGTTTTAAGCCCTGGCTACTTTCTTCACTCTCGTTGCTGGCAGAAAGGAACGGGGATCTCTTTATTGTATGGGCCGGTATTATTGGAGCCGGTTAATTCTAATAATGCATAAAAAGAATAGTTTATATAACAACTGTATCATTGTTCAATCAATTTTATCCGCTGCAAGTCTAGAAAAAGCTTAAGACTTCATAACACCGCGCGGTGAACATGATCCCGGCAATAAAGTCTAACGGTGATTGACCTTATTACCATAAAAAAACCAGCCATGGCGGCTGGTTTTTAAGTTTATTTTAACCTCAGGCGGCAAAAGCTTATTTTTTGCCTTCAACCCACTTGCCGTCAACGTAGAACGCTGACCAGCCAGTGGCTTTACCGTCTTTCTCGGAGGAAACGTATTGCTGCTTGGTCTTACGACTGAAACGCACCATAGACTTGTTGCCTTCTGGATCAGCGACTGGCGCATCGGCCAGATAGCTCAGTTTTTCAGGCAAGCGGTCTTTGAATCGCAACAACTCTTCCACTAACGGTGCGCGGGTTTCGCGTGATTTAGGGAAAGTATTCGCCGCAAGGAACACGCCAGCCGCCCCATCACGCAGCACGAAATAGGCATCAGACTTCTCGCAAGACAGCTCAGGCAGCGGAACGGGATCTTCCTTTGGTGGTGCAACATCGCCGTTGCGCAAAATCTTGCGCGTGTTTTTACAGGTCTCATTGGTACAACCCATGTATTTACCAAAACGCCCCAACTTCAGGTGCATTTCAGAACCACACTTGTCACACTCAACGATTGGACCGTCATAACCTTTGATGCGGAACTCACCCTCTTCGATTTCGTAACCATCACATTCTGGGTTGTTACCACAGACGTGCAGTTTACGATGGGTATCGATCAGGTAGCTGTCCATGGCTGTGCCGCACTTGGTACAGCGACGACGGGCACGCAGCGCATTAGTTTCGGCATCATCCCCCTCGAGGATGTTGAGAACTTCCGATTCCGGCACCAGGTTAATGGTAGTTTTGCAGCGCTCTTTCGGGGGTAAAGCATAGCCCGAACAGCCGAGGAAAACGCCGGTAGTCGCGGTGCGAATACCCATCTCACGGCCGCAGGTCGGACAATCAATGCTGGTCATCACCATCTGGTTAGGACGCATTCCGCCCTCTTCCGGATCTTTCTCGGCGGTTTCAAGCTGTTTGCTGAACTGAGCGAAGAAGTCGTCCAGAACGCCTTTCCATTCGGCCTGATTGTTAGCAACCTGGTCCAGCCCGTCTTCCATGCGTGCGGTGAAATCGTAGTTCATCAGCTCGCGGAAGTTATCTTCCAGACGATCGGTGACGATCTCGCCCATCTTCTCGGCATAAAAGCGGCGGTTCTCAACATGAACGTAGCCTCTGTCCTGAATAGTAGAAATGATCGACGCATAGGTGGAAGGTCGGCCAATGCCACGCTTTTCAAGTTCTTTAACCAGAGACGCTTCGCTAAAGCGCGCAGGCGGCTTGGTGAAATGCTGAGTAGGCAACAGCTGTTGCAGCTCAAGCGTACTCCCCACTTCAATAGGCGGCAGCGTGCGGTCTTCGTCGCCTTTACGCAAAGCTGGCATCACGTGAGTCCAACCGTCAAAACGCAGAGTACGGCCTTTGGCACGCAGTGAATAATCACCGGCCTTGACTGTCAGCGTGGTTGAATCGTACTGCGCTGGCATCATCTGACAGGCAACAAACTGACGCCAGATAAGCTGATACAGCCTCTGGGCATCGGCTTCCATATCTTTGAGTTGCTCAGACACCACGCTCACGTCAGAGGGACGAATGGCTTCGTGCGCTTCCTGCGAGTTTTCTTTGTTGCTGTACAAATTCGGCGCTTTCGGCAGATATTTGGCACCGAAGTTGTCGTTGATATAGCCACGCACCATTTCTACAGCGTCTTTGCTCAGATTGGTTGAGTCAGTACGCATGTAGGTAATGTGACCGGCCTCATACAGACGCTGGGCCATCATCATGGTCTTTTTCACGCCAAAGCTCAGACGCGTACTGGCCGCCTGCTGCAGCGTAGAAGTAATAAAAGGTGCACCCGGCTTGCTGCTTGTCGGTTTGTCTTCACGATCGACTACGTCGTAACGCGCTTTTTCAAGCAAAGCAACGGCAGCGTGAGTCTGTTCACGGTTAACCGGTTTGAAGGCTTTTTCGAGGTGATGAGTCACCTCCATTTGCAGCGCAATACTCTCTTTAGACTGGAGGTCGGCGTGCAGCTCCCAATATTCTTCGGGAACGAAAGCCTTGATCTCTTTCTCGCGCTCAACCACCAGACGCACGGCAACGGATTGAACGCGTCCTGCCGAAAGCCCACGGGCAATTTTTTTCCACAACAGCGGGGAGACCATATAGCCCACCACGCGGTCCATGAAGCGGCGTGCCTGCTGAGCATTGACGCGATCAATATTCAGTTCGCCCGGTTTTTCAAACGCCTGCTGAATGGCGTTTTTGGTAATCTCGTTGAAAACAACGCGACTAAAACGCTTATCGTCACCGCCAATCACTTCCCGCAGGTGCCAGGCAATGGCTTCCCCTTCGCGGTCAAGGTCGGTTGCGAGATAGATGTGGTCTGCTTTTTCCGCGAGCGCTTTTAGCTCGGCCACCACTTTTTCTTTGCCGGGCAGTATTTCGTACTGCGCTTCCCAGCCGTGGTAGGGGTCAACACCCATGCGATTAACAAGGGCCGTTTTCTCATCCTTTTTTACTTTTTTCTTTGTCTTTTCTTCGGTTGAGTCAGCGCTTTTTTTAGTCGCAGAACCGCTGGTTGGCAAATCGCGGATATGACCGACGCTGGACTTAACCACGTAGTCATTTCCTAAATATTTATTAATCGTTTTGGCTTTTGCCGGGGACTCAACTATTACGAGAGCTTTGCCCATAATTACCTTTTACCTAAATTATTCTTCTCGGAAAGAAGATTTTGTCTTGTTTATGCCGCGGCACATTTAATGTCTTTTTTTATATTGCGGCACTGAGTCAGGAGATCAACCATTTTTTTTCACCCTTCCCAACTGTCCTCCAGAGGCACAATCCAATAAAGTCTTGCGGATTGGAACCCGGACAGGGGTAAGGAAATCGCAATCATGGCACTTGGCAACCTTCGAGCGTAAACAAATAATTCCACCCTAAGCCAGAAAATGCCACACTCTACCTGATAAAAATTGCCACGCAACCTAATTAGCACGTAAATGCACTTTCTGCCAATCTGAACATTATATGCGCAATGTCAACAGACCTTGCCCACAGCGGGATTGCGGTCTTGTCATCGGCAGGATTACAATTAGATTAATGATTATTGTGAGAGGCACTTTTATGCAGACCCACACTGTGGCAATAAGTTCTGATGCACTACTTATAGAAGCAAATAAAGTTATTCGCCAGCATGAAGATTATCTCCAGGGAATGATAGCAACAGAAGTTGAACAAAAAGGCGAAGTTTTGGTTTTTCGTGGAGAATTCTTCCTCGATGAACAAGGATTACCCACCGTAAAAACAACTGCCGTCTTTAATATGTTTAAACATCTGGCCCATCTTTTTTCAGATAAATACCACCTGCAAAAATAGTTTATTTTTTCGTCAATACAATACGTCTATACATTAATAAAAAGACCTATTTTAGATGATAAAAAAAGGGACCAAAGTCCCTTTTAATAAACTCACAAAAGAGGTTTTTCGCCCCGCTGCAACCAGCGCAAAAACAGCCGATCCGCGCTTTCTGCTGCGCTACCGGTAAAGCGATCCATCATGCGTTTACGACGGGCATAGCGCACCGAGATAACTTCATGATTTTTCATTTCGGCGATCAGCAAATCGTCGCTGGTGCCAATCGCATCAACCAGACCTTTTTCTCGCGCCTGCGTTCCAAACCAGTGCTCACCGGTCGCCACAGAATCTATATCCAGAGACGGGCGATGTTCGTGCACGAACTCTTTAAACAACACGTGAGTTTCATTCAAGTCTTCACGGAATTTCTCACGGCCTTCCTCAGTATTTTCGCCAAACAGCGTTAAGGTACGCTTGTACTGGCCGGCGGTGTGCAGCTCAACGTCAATATTGCTCTTTTTCAGCAAACGGCTGAAATTGGGAATTTGTGCGACTACGCCGATAGAGCCAATAATGGCAAAAGGCGCAGCGACGATACGGTCGGCAACGCAGGCCATCATATAGCCACCGCTGGCGGCTACTTTATCAACCGCCACCGTCAAGCGAATGCCAGCCTGAGTTAACCTAGCCAGCTGCGAGGACGCCAAACCATAGCCGTGCACGACGCCACCAGGGCTTTCCAGGCGCAGTAGCACTTCATCCTGCGGGGTGGCAACGGCAAGAATCGCCGTGATTTCTTCACGCAGCGAGGTCACTTCGTGCGCGTCCATGCTGCCTTTAAAATCGAGCACGTAAATACACGCCTTGCCTGGTGTACCGCCCGTTTTTGCCTGCTGTTTTTTAAGTTTAGATTCGGCTTTTTCTTGTTTTTTGAAGGCTTTAATGCTGATTTTTTGCTCAGCGGGTGTCAGGCGCGCAGTACGCATCTCACGCTGCATTTCACGATATTCTTCACCTAAATCCGTCAGGCGAAGCTCACCTTTGCCTGATGATTTACGCTGGCGGAGTCCGACAAACAGCACCACGAGAGCGCCAATGGCCACCACAATTGTGACAATTTTGGCTAAAAACAGCCCATACAGAGAGAGTAAATCCACAAATACCGCCTTTTAACATTCTGATAAGATACAAAGTTCATTCTAGACAATCGTTGTCAATGCGTCTTGCCTGAAAGGGCCCTGAAAACCAAGAGACACTGCATTTTCGCGTTTATTGCGTAAAGATGTTTAAACATGATGCGTCTGTGATTCAATTTTGTTACAAATGATCTGCAACAAAGTGGGTTAATCATTGAATGTCATGTCCATTTCAGGCATATAACAGCAATTATTAATCCATTTTTAAGAAAATTTCTGTCAATTCGTTTATTCACGGTTGAGGTCATTGCTCCCTGTAAACGAGTTGTATTGATGCGTTGAAGGCCTTTGCCTCCGCGTCCCGACACCTTATATAGAGGACATTTCCGTGCACTATCATCCTAAATCTGACTTGCTCCGCCAACGTATTATCCTGGTCACTGGTGCCGGTGACGGCATTGGTCGCGAAGCCGCACTGACCTACGCCCGCTTTGGTGCGAAGGTTATTTTACTCGGCCGCACGGAAAGCAAATTGCTCAAAGTTCAGCAGGAGATTACCGATAGAGGTCTGCTTCCAGCCGAGGTTATCACACTTGATTTGCTGCACGCCTCTCAGCAGGACTGCCATCAGGTCGCAGAACGTATCGCCCAATGGGTGCCTCATCTCGACGGCGTGCTGCACAACGCAGGCCTGCTGGGCGAAATCGTTCCGGTTAAAAATATCCAACTTCAAGACTGGCATGACGTGATGCAGGTTAACGTTAATGCGGCCTTTATGCTGACGCAAAGCCTACTGCCTTTGCTGTTAAAATCTCACAGTTCCTCTCTGGTCTTTACCACCTCCAGCGTGGGGCGCGAAGGCCGCAGTGGCTGGGGGACCTACGCGGTGTCAAAATTTGCCACCGAAGGGTTAATGCAGGTGCTGGCCGATGAGTATAAACAGACCAACTTACGCGTTAATTGCATCAATCCGGGTGGAACACGCACCAGTATGCGGGCATCGGCGTTCCCGAAAGAAGACAGTCAGAAACTCAAAACGCCGGCTGATATCATGCCACTTTATCTTTACTTAATGGGTGATGACAGCCGCCGTAAAACCGGCATCAGTTACGATGCACAGCCCGGCCGTAAACCCGGTGCAGCCGAATAAGTCGAGTAAAAAAGATGAGCACAGATCGCCACCAGCAGCGCCAGCAGAAACTAAAAGAACAGGTTGATGCCCGCATCGACGCTGCCAAAGAAGCACGCGGCATTTTGATAGTCTTGACCGGCAACGGCAAAGGTAAAACAACCGGCGCTTTCGGCACCGTGACTCGCGCAGTAGGACACGGCCAACGCGCGGGCGTTATTCAGTTTATCAAAGGTGAATGGCCCAACGGCGAGCGTAATCTGCTAGAGCCGCACGGCGTTGAATTTCAGGTAATGGCGACCGGTTTTACTTGGGAAACGCAGAATAAAGAGACGGATACCGTAGCCTGTCAGGCCGTTTGGCAGCATGGAAAACGCATGCTTGCCGATGCCTCGCTAGAGTTAGTGGTGCTCGATGAACTGACCTATATGGTCAGTTTCGGCTACCTCGACCTGCAGGAAGTGATTGATGCACTGAATGCAAGGCCTTCGCACCAGACGGTCATTATCACCGGACGAGGCTGTCATCGAGAACTGCTTGAGCTGGCCGACACCGTCAGTGAACTGCGTCCAGTAAAACACGCCTTTGATGCAGGAATTATGGCCCAGCAAGGCATTGACTGGTAACCTCGTTGCTAAGAGACGGACCAAAAAAAACCGCAGCTTCTGGCCGCGGTTTTTGTTTTGATCAAGCTTGCGGTATTAACGCTTGGCCGGACCGTTGCTGCGACGAGATGGCGCAACCTGCGTGTGGCGTTTAACCGCACGGCGGATCTGATTGGCTTTAACACGACGACGATCGCGCTCGACCGGCATCTTGCTTACCGTCTCTTCGTTCATTTCAACTAACTGACGCAGATAGTTGATGTCCGGCAGATCCAGCTCTTTATAACCGCCGCGAGGCAGGCCTTTAGGCAGGTTCAAGTCACCGTAGCGAACGCGGATCAAACGACTAACCTGAACGCCGACGGCTTCCCACAGACGACGAACCTCGCGGTTGCGGCCCTCGGTCAGCGTCACGTTATACCACTGGTTCAGCCCTTCTCCACCCTGGTATTTAATGGTGCGGAAAGCAGCAGGGCCGTCTTCAAGCTGCACGCCACGGCTCAGCTGTTTAATTTTTTCATCGTCAATCTGACCAAATACGCGCACAGCATATTCGCGTTCAACTTCACGGCTTGGATGCATCAGGCGGTTAGCCAACTCACCGTCAGTGGTGAACAGCAGCAGACCTGAAGTGTTGACGTCGAGACGGCCTACGGCAACCCAGCGTGAACCGCGCATTTTTGGCAGCCTGTCGAACACGGTCGGACGGCCTTCAGGATCGCTGCGAGTACAGAGTTCGCCTTCTGGTTTGTAGTACGCCAGTACGCGGCAGACGGTGTCCTGAGCTTCAATGATTGACAACACGTGGCCATCAAGACGGATCTTGGTGCCGGCCGTCATTTCAACGCGGTCGCCGAGGGTAGAAATTTTACCGTCAACGCTGACGCGTCCAGCCTGGATCATCGCTTCAACTTCACGACGAGAACCATGACCTGCACGCGCGAGAACTTTCTGCAGCTTTTCGCTTTGCAGACCTTCGCCATCGTCGACAGAGTTCTTGGGCTTTTCGTATTTCGGTGCGTCATCGACTTCTTCATCGCTGACTTTTTTAACGATCAGGGATTCACTGCGCGGCTTGTTAGTGCGCGGCTTATCGCCCTGTGGTTTGCCGTTACGCGGCTTGTCGCTGCGTGACTTGTCGGTGCGAGCATTGGCTGCACCTGATTTCTCCGCCGTGGACTTTCCACCGCGGGCAGTTTCTATACGGGATTTTTCGGCGCCGGGCTTTTTGCCGCGCGGCTTGTCTGAATCGCTGCGCGACGAGCGTGGCTTATCAGATGAAAATTTATCGTTTCTTTGCTTATTGGAATTAAACTTCTCGCTCATTGAGCAGCCTCTTTTGTCGCCTTCACAGGCGTCATTGTCTATTCTACTTTCAAAAAGTTACGGCAATTTTGGCCCTAACTCTATAATCTGTCACACATTATTGAGTCAAACATGCCACTAAAAGTGTCACGCCTGACGCTGCGCAAGCGAGCATATTACATCAATTTTAAGCTAAAAGATTCCTCTAAAACCAACGGGATTTACTGACTTACTTTTGAAATCGCCCAAACATTTTATAACGTCCACCCGGATAGAGCAGTCGTGCGCAGGTCACGACTTTTTCCTGATGCCAAGTGCGGCGCAGTATTTGCAAGCAGGCTTCGGTGTTGCTGATTTTCAGCAATCGCTGTTCTTCGTCATTGGCGATGACTGCTTCAACGGTATGCTCACCCGCCGTTAAAGGCGCTAACTGTGAAAGATAGGCAAATGGCGTAGTTTTGGTGAAGTCCTGCTGCAAATAAAGCGGCGCGACTTCCGGGTTAACCACCCTGTCTTCCAACTGTACCGGATTATCATTTTCATAGTGCACAATCACCGAATGAAACAATTGACTCCCCGGGCGGAGATTGAATTGAATCGCCTGACTGTCGCTGGCCGTTTGTTTTTGCACCCGTAAAACCCGCGAGGTGTGAAAATGCCCGCGGCTCTTTATTTCATCTGAAATATTACTGACTTCAAGCATCGGCGTGAATGCTTTAATCTCATTAACGAAAGTGCCGACACCTTGTAAACGCAGCAGATATCCTTCAGTGGATAACTCCCGCAGTGCACGATTAATCGTCATCCGGCTAAACCCAAGCTCAGAGACCAATTCACTTTCGGACGGCACGCGCTGATGTGGCTGCCAATGCCCGTGAAGGATCTGATTGATAATGCCCTGCTTAACCTGCTTGTAGAGCGGAGAAGGTTCATCACTGGTCTCTGCAATCACCTCTGATAACGTTTTATTTGCTGACATTATTCTCACCTTCCGTTGTGCACTGCGAGCGCTTCGCGAATACGTTGTTCACTGACAAATCAGTCGCCCGTAAATTTCCCCTGCTCTTTCGCCGACAGCGCTCTCATACCTTCGTTTCTGTCTTCACTGGCGGCAATTAGCGCCGAAAGCGAACGCTCGTAGCTGACACCCGCCGTTAAACTCATATCAAAACTGGCGAGCACGGCGCGTTTTGCCATCATATTTGCCAACGGCGAGGCACGGCAAATGTTCTGAGCAATTTTTAATGCCTGATTTATCAGTTGGTCTGGGGCAGTAATCCGGCTAATTAAACCAAACGACAGCGCTTCATCGGCATTTAATTTACGTCCCGCGAGGATCATTTCCATTGCCAGAGATTTTCCGACCGCTTTCACCAGCCTCTGGGTGCCTCCCGCACCGGGAATAATACCAATTTGCGTTTCCGGTAAGCCGAAAATGGCGGTCTCATCGGCAATCACTATATCGCACAACAGAGCCAACTCAAGGCCACCGCCCAATGCATAGCCGGATAACGCCGCAACGATCGGGGTATTCATGGCCGCAATGCGGTCCCAATTTTCACTAAAACCGCTGGTATAGAGTGCAATTGCCGAGGCGGTTGCCAGCGTTCCAGTATCGGCTCCGGCGGCAAATGCGCGCGGAGATCCGGAAATAACTACCGCACGGGTGAATTTATCGGCATCTAGCTCAAGCAACGTGTTCAATAGTTGAGTGAGCATCTCTGCGCTGAGGGCGTTTAATTTCTCGGGTCGGTTGAGGCCGATGTGCGCGACCCCCTGATGATGCTCGCAGGTGATAAACTCACTCATGATTTTTGCATCCCGTTGATTGAGCGAACGGTGGCGTTGCGGTGCTGCAGGCCTTGCTCGATGTCTTCTGCGCTCCAGCGGTAAAATCCCTCTCCACTTTTAGTCCCGAGTTTTCCCTGTTCAATTCGCTGCAGCAGCCACGGCGGCAAAACATCTTCATTGGACAACTCAGATAATAAAATTGCGGCCACGTTCTTCACCGTATCCAGCCCCGCGAAGTCCATCAGTTTAAGTGGACCCATTGCCGACCAGCGCGGAGCCAGCGTGCTTTGCACCGCGAAATCGACATCTTCAATGCTGGCGATCCCGGCGGTAACCAGATGCAGAGCCTCGCGCAGCATGGCGTACTGTAGTCGGTTGACAATAAATCCCGGCGCTTCCTTATTAATGGTCACCGTTTGCTTGTCGAGCAGCGCGCAAAGGGCCTTGGCCTGCTTACGGGTCTCTTCGTGTGTTTCAGGACCGCAGACAATTTCAACCATCGGCATCACGTCTGCGGGATTGAACCAGTGCAAACCAATAAATCTGGCGGGCGTAGCCAAGACTTTGGCAATCTGCCCCACCGGCACACTGGAGGTATTGGTGGTCAGCAAGCAGTCGTCGCTGACGTGTTTTTCAATCTCTTGAAACAGCTGCTGTTTAAGCGTCAAAACCTCCGCAATGTTCTCGGAAACAATTTTTGCGCCCTGTAAACATTCACGTAAAGAGGTGGTGAAGATGACGGACGAAGCCAGCCCTGACTGAATGCTGTCGATCACTTTTTGCGCATTGTGCAGCGATTGCTCCGTGCGCGAATAAAGAGAAACCTTAAAGCCCTTGGCGGCGAATACGGCGGCGATCCTTGCCCCCATGGTGCCCGCACCAATCACTGCGATTTGCATTGATTCCATTGACTCTATCCTCACCTAAATGACGCCCTGCTGCTGAAGTTTATCCATCTCCGCCGTTGAAAGACCAAGCCTTTCACCGAGGATTTCACGGGTATGTTCACCCAAACGTGGGGGCATTAAATCGGGTAGCTCAGTCATGCCGCTCATTTTTACCGGCTGCGGTAAAATAGTCACTTCACCGGCAACCGGATGAATAACCTGATGTAATAATCCCCGTTCGACCACGTGCGGGCTTTTCAATACTTCATCCAGTCCCCAAACCGGCGCGGCAGGAATACCAAATTGGTCGAGTAACGCCAGCGCTTCAACGATTGATTTATCGTGTAACCACGCTTCAATCAGCACCCGCAGTTCGTATTGATGTTTGAGCCGCTGCGGATCAGTGGCAAAACGTGCGTCTTGCGTCAGCTCGGGTTTGCCGATGGAATCGGCCAGACGACGGAAAAGGCTGTCATTGGCTACCGCGATCACCAGATAGCCATCGGCGGCGCGATAGCTGTCCATCGGTGCGCTGATCGGATGCGAGTTGCCCAAGCGTCCGGCTAACGGCATTCCGCCCAGCAACTGGGTCAGCGAAACCATTTGCATCGAGACCATGGCATCGAGCATGGCAACATCAACGTGCTGCCCCAGGCCAGTTTTGCCGCGTTGCAGCAGCGCCGCCAGGATCCCCCATGAGCAGTAAAGACCAGAGACCACGTCGCCAATTGCGTCCCCCACCCGCGTCGGTTCGCCGTTTGCCCAGCCTGTGACCTGCATGATGCCGCCCATCGCCTGGATCACGTGGTCATAGGCGGCCTTGTGTGCCAGCGGCCCCTGCTGACCAAAGCCGGAAATACTGGCGTAAATGAGCTTCGGGTTGATCTTGTTAACCGCGTCGTAGTCGAGGCCGAGACGTGCAGTCACGCCGGGACGAAAGTTTTCGACCAACACGTCAGCGCTCTCGATAAGCTGCTCTAACAGGGCGCGGCCTTCGGGCGATTTCAGATTCAGCGTCAGGCTTTTTTTACCGTGATTAAGCAACATGAAATAGGTGCTTTCGCCGTTGAGATGCGGCGTAAAAGCGCGGGAATCGTCACCGGTTTCCGGCATTTCAATTTTGGTGACTTCCGCGCCTAAATCATTGAGCAAAGAGGCGCAGTAAGGACCGGCCAGCACGCGTGAGAGATCCAGAACCTTCACCCCTTGAAGCGGACGAGAAGCGTTGTGGGTGGTCATGCTGATTCTCCATTGACGGCTGTCGGGAAAATAATCGGTTTGAGTGCCTGATAAATGTCCCCTTGCTTAATCAACTCGCGCACGGCCAGCATGTCCGGGTACATTTCTGTGTCACTTTGCCTGAACGCCACCCGTTGACGAACCCGCGCAAGCACCAATTCAGTTCCGGCAGAGGCGCGCAGCGGTCGGTGAAATTCCACCGCCTGAGTGGCGCATAAAATTTCTATCGCCACGATATCAATCGCATTTTCAACGGCATCAATTGCATTGCGAGCCGCCGTAACGCCCATGGAAATGTGGTCTTCCTGTCCGGCACAGGTCGAAACGGTATGCACGCTGGCAGGAGCCGCCAGCGCCCGATTCTCACCGGCCAGCGCCGCAGCGGCATAGGGCGGGATCATCATGCCTGAATTCGCCCCGCCGTCGGCCACTAAAAAGGCGGGTAAACCGCTCAGATGACTGTTGGTAAGACGATCGGATCGCGCCTGCGAACCGGTGCTCAGCTGTGCAATGGCAATGGTCAGCGCGTCGAGACACAGTGCCACCGGCGCGCCGTGTCCATTGCCGCCAGGCAGCACGTTAAGCTCGCCGTCTTCAATCATAAACACCGGGTTGTCAGTGACTGAGTTAACCTCGGTGGTCAGTATTTTCTGGCAATAGCTCAGCACATCGCGCACCGCACCGTGGATTTGCGGAATACAACGCAGGCTCAGTGCATCTTGCACTCGGAAGTCGCGATACTTGTCGAGGATCTCGCTGTCGCTAAGTAAACATCGCAGTATGCGCGCCGTTTCCTGCTGCCCCTTGTGCGGGCGCAGTGCATGAAGACGTGCATCATATCCACGAATGTTACCCTTCAACACTTCAAGGCTCATGCCTCCGGCAGCATCGGCCACAGGAACCAGCGCACTTAAGGATCCTGCGGCCAGACAACCCAGCGCGGTAATTTCATAGGTTCCACTGACCAACGCATGCCCTTCACGCGGGCCGGGGATGCGTACGGCAATCCCCGCCCGTTCCAGCGCCTCTCTTGCTGGTAAAAGTTCGCCCAGATAGTATGATTTCCCATAGCCGAACACCGACAGCCCGATATGTGCGGTGGCTATCAGATACCCCACCGACCCTTTAGCGGGTGACCAGGGAACCACGCCTTTATTGAGCATCTCGGCCATAGTTTGCACCAGCGAGGGACTCACGCCGCTAAACCCCTGCAACAGTGATTTAATCATCACCGCCATCATAGCTCGGACTTCATGCTGCGCCAGAACCGGCCCAATACCGCAGGCATGACTTTTCAACATGTTGAGCTGAACGTCAGAAATCTGCTCAGGGGATAAACGCTGGGTAACCAAATCCCCCACGCCGGTGGTCAGCCCGTAGATCACTTTATTGTCTGCAATTGCCTGGCGGATTTTTTCATGAACGTTCAGCATGCCATCCAATGCCGACGCCTCAAGCAATACCTCGGCGCCGTAGGCAATTGCAGCAATCTCGCTGACTGAGGTTTCGGCGGTACCTAATGTGACGGATTGAGTCATTATTTATCCAGACCGTGTTGAGTCAGCCACTCTTTAGCGACGACGTCGACGCTCACGAAATTAGCCAGCTTGCCGTTCATGTCGATCAGGTCGCTGGTGGTCAACTGTTTGGAAACGGCGTTAAGGGTTTGTTCAACCACAGCGCTGTCTTTGTCTTTGGCAATCAAAGGTACGATGTTTTGCGCAGGGAACAGGTGCTTGGAATCGGTCAATGCCACCAGATTTTTAGTTTTCATCGCAGGGTCGGTTGAGGTCATATCTGCCGCCTGAATCTGATTATTGGTCAGTGCTGACAGGGTAAGCGGGCCCGCAACGTCAAGAACTTTAAAATTTTTAAAAGTAAGGCCGTAGACTTCGTTCAGCCCCTTCACACCTTCACGACGGGTTTTCCACTCTGCCGGGCCACCCAGCACGAGGGTTTTAGCAACCGGTGACAAATCACTGATGTCTTTCAGATTAAATTTCTTCGCCGTTTTCTCGGTGACGGCCAGCACATCGCTGTCTTGGGCTGAAGAAATCTCGAGCATCTTTATTTTTGCGGGCAACGCTTTCGCCAGCGCGGCCGCCACATCTTCAGGAGCATGCGCCTGCGCTTTCTCGTCGAGATAGCTCAGCGTTGCGCCGCTGTATTCGGGGATCAGATTAATCGAACCGTCGAGCAACGCAGGCATGTACACTTCACGGCTGCCGATGTTTAGCTTGGTTTCTACTTTCACGTGTTTAGCTGCCAGCGCCTGCTGATAAATGGTGGCAATCAGCTGGCTTTCCGGGAAGTCTGCTGAACCGATAATTATTGTGCCTGTGGCTTCAGCGGCAAAAACTGCCGGGGCATGAACGACAACGGCTGAGAACAGTGCAACGGTGAGCAAATTTTTCAATTTCATTTTGTCAGGCTCCGATAATGAATTATTAGATGGATTAACTGTTCGATAAAGAAGGTGTTTTCCGACGACGGCGTTGCCGCTGCCGTATTCCTGGTGAGACCATTAAACGAATTAAAAAAGAGAATAAAACATCAACCAGTAACGCTAAAATTCCAACCATTACGGCACCCGAAACCATTTGTGGGTAATCATTCTGGGCGCGGCCGTCAATAATCAGACGTCCTAAGCCGCCGAGAGAAACATACGCGGCGATGGTGGCAGTCGAGATTATTTGTAATGCAGCACTTCTAATACCGGATAATATGAGCGCCAGCGCACAGGGAATTTCAACCGTAAGCAATAATTTCCACGGTGAATATCCCATGCCAATAGCCGCGTCTATTATCGAGGGGTCAATGGCCCTGATTCCCGAGTATACGCCCATCATTATCGGTGGCAGCGCAAGCACAATCAGTACGATAAGACACGGAACAATAAAGGCCAGATCCGATTCAAACACCGGACCAAAAATAATGACCAGTAGAATAATCAGACCAAATGACGGCAGTGCGCGCATAGCATTGGCACTGCCAATTAATAAGGTTGCCCCTTTACCTGTATGTCCAACATAACAACCGACGGGAAAAGCAATAATGACCGCCGCGGCCAACGCTTCGACGCTATAGATCAGATGCTGAAAAATAAGCATCAATAAACCATCGTCGTTTAACCAATGCGCAGAGTCGAGAAGCCAGCTAATCATTTCGCACTCCTTTTCGGTTGCCAGCGGGTCATTTTATTGCCGGTACGCAGGACAAGGTTGTCCAGCACCAAAGCCAACATAATGCACAGAAAAATACCGGCGATAATCGGCGTCAAGAAATGCAGTTGAAAACCCTGAGTAAATAACGCACCCAGCTGTGGCATACCCACCAGCGCCGATATGGATACAATACTGACGTTAGACACCACAACCACCCGCATCCCTGCTGCAATCACCGGCACTGCCAACGGCAGTTCAACGCCGATAAACCGCTGCACGGGACGGTATCCCATCGCGGTCGCCGCCTGATGTGTTTCGGGCGGAACAGAATCCAGCCCGTCGCAAACGGTGCGAATAAGGAGTGCAAAGGCATAAATTGTTAATGCAACCACGACATTAACGGTATCGAGAATTTTGGTACCCAGCAGCCCAGGAAGTAATACAAATAATGCCAGAGAAGGAAGGGTATACAGCAGCCCGATTATATTAAGGATACCGTCTTTAAATTTCCCGCAGCGCTGTAGCAACCCGCCCACTGGAATAGCCAAAGCCAGGCCAATAAATACCGGTACAATAGACAAATAGATATGCCATCCCAGCAGCATTACTATATTGTCCCTTTGCTCAAACAACCAATCGAAGCGCATGGCATTACCTCATATTGGACGTGTGAGTAAGCGAAAATGCCTGTTCGATATTAGCAGTACCGATAAATCGCTGATTTTCGTCAACGACAATTCCGCGCTGGCAGGGGGAGCTGAGTATTGAATCCATTAATTGCCGCAAAGTGCCATTTTTAGGGGCAAAGGTGCTGCCAAGATTTATGTCCTCGGCTTCAACGGTCAGTTTATTGCTGTTAACGTCGAACCAGCCGAGTGGAATATTATTCTCGACCACTAAAACCCACTGTTCATGACCCGCGATTGCTTTCGCATCGCTGACCGAAAATCCTGTCGTAATCATCTTCTCTTTATTGAGCCGGATATTTTCAGGAATAGCGTCAAAAGACAGTTTACGGTAGCCGCGATCGCGGCCGATAAAGTCTGCAATAAAGGTATCTTCAGGCTCGTTTAACAGCTTAACCGGCGCGGCAATCTGTGCCAGACGACCTCCCGGTCGAAACACCGCGACCTGATCGCCTAATTTCATCGCTTCATCAATATCATGAGTCACCATGATGATTGTTTTACCGATTTCACGCTGCAAACGTAAAAACTCGTCCTGTAACTGCTCACGCACCACCGGGTCGACGGCGCTAAAAGGCTCGTCCATCAGCATAAACTCAGGATCTGAAGCCAGTGCGCGTGCAACGCCTACCCTTTGCTGCTGACCACCGGATAACTGCCACGGATAGCGTTCTGCCATTGCGGTTGAAAGTCCCACCAGCTCTAAAAGCTCCAGGGACTTTTTACGCGCCGCCTGCCGCGTTGCCCCATTGAGCAGCGCAGTGACGGCGATGTTGTCTTGAACCGTTTTGTGGGGAAACAGACCGGCATTCTGAATGACATAACCAATCTTGCGCCGAAGTTTAACCAGGTCCATCCCTGCCGTGGATTGCCCGTTAAGCAAAATAGATCCAGAAGAAGGCTCTATTAACCGGTTGATCATCCGAAGTGAGGTCGTTTTGCCGCACCCCGAAGGCCCTACCAGCATGGTGATTTTTGCCGTCGGGGCGCTGAACGACAACCGGTCTACCGCCACCGTCCCGTCTGGGTAAAATTTGCTTATGTTCTCAAATGAAATCATGAAGTTTCCAACCACATTACGGAGTGTTTTAACAGAGCATCTGCATCGCATCATCATGCAGACCTAACATGTACTAACTTGTATGTACAACCAATGCAAACAAGATGCCAATTTCATTGAAGGTGAGAATGTAGGCGGAATCACTGGGTGTAATGCTTCGAAATGGGGTATGAAGAGAAAACCGTGGAGGGATATTTTTGCACTATTAATACGCAGCACGCACCAGTTCAGTGCTCGGAATTAACTGCACACAGAAAAAACATGATGTTTAAAACACAGTAAATAAAACGGGCAGTCACATTCAATGACTGCCCGCCAGAACACTTATACGTGGGAATGAGGCTAGAGAAACGGCGCCGGGTCGCCTGCGCCTTCACGCACCACTTCGGGTACGGAATCGGTGAGATCAATCACCGTCGTAGGCTGCTGGCCCAGCGAACCGCCGTCGATAATCAAATCAACCAGTTTACCGATTGAATCTTTAATCTCTTCCGGATCTGACTCGGCGAAGTCATTGCCAGGCAGCATCAGGGTGGTCGACATCAACGGCTCACCCAGTACGTCGAGCAGCGCCAGGGCTATCGGATTTGACGGCACCCGCAGGCCAATCGTTTTCCGTTTTTCACTCATCAAGCGACGCGGCACTTCTTTAGTCGCTTTGAGAATAAAAGTGTAATTCCCCGGCGTGTTGTTTTTGATTGAGCGAAACGCCGTATTATCAACATAGGCATAGGTCGACAACTCAGACAGATCGCGGCACACCAAGGTAAAGTTGTGGTTGCCGTCGAGCTGGCGAATGCGGCAGATACGCTCCATAGACGCTTTATCTTCAAGACGGCAACCCAAGGCGTAACCGGAATCGGTCGGGTACACAATCACCGACCCTTTGCGCAGCATGTCAACAGCCTGATTAATCAGGCGTGGCTGCGGATTTTCTGGATGGATATAAAAGTACTGACTCATAATAAATCCTCTTTACTCCTTGTTGGCGAGTGTAATAGAACCCTTCAGCTGGTCGGCCAATCGCGCCACACCGGCTCTACACCAGCCGGCAGCCACAGCTTGCGGCCCAGTTCTATCCACGAGCAGGGTTGATGAAAATCTGAACCCTGCGACGCCAGTAAATTATAATCTCGGGCAAATGCCGCATGCTGCGTGCGCTCGTGCGGCGCCTGCTGACATTGCGCAACTTCCATCGCATCGCCACCCTGTGCAGCGAAATAGGCCAACAGGCGCTTGAGCCACTTGGTTGACAGCTCATATCGCCCCGGATGTGCGACGACGGCCTGGCCGCCAGATTGATGAATCACATCAATCGCTTCTTCTATTGTACACCACTGAGGCGGAACGTAGCCGGTATTGCCCTTTGCGAGATACTTTTTGAATACTTTGGCGATGTTGTCGGCCGCGCCTATTTCGACCAAATAACGGGCAAAGTGCGCACGCGTCACCGCACCGCCGTTGGCATGTCGCAGCGCCCCTTCCCATGCACCTTCAATGCGCGCTTTTGCCAATCGACGGCCAATTTCCTGCGCCCGCTCAACGCGCAGCTGTGCCTGTTTTTCAAGCAGCGTAACCATCGCGGGATGTTCCGGGTCAATGCGCAGGCCAACAATATGGATCTCGTGGTTCTCCCATAGAGTCGAGATTTCAACGCCGTTAATCAGCTGTAGAGGCAGTGTCTGCTCTGCGATTGCCGCCGCTGCTCGCGCCAAACCGTCGGTGTTGTCGTGGTCGGTAATCGCTAAAACGCCGACGCGCATTTCTACCGCCCGCGCCACCAGCTCCTCGGGAGTCAGGTAACCGTCAGATGCCGTAGTGTGACTGTGCAAGTCATAAAGCGTGAATGCAGGATTGTCGGATAAACTGGAAGTCATAGTAATTGCGGATAAACCTATTATAGAAAACTGCCACTATCATAACCCGTAAGCCACATTGGGGTTACCGCAATCTGGCATTAAGGTCTAAATCGAGAGAATACTGAAAAAGAAGGTTGACTTTAGACCCATGAACTAGTTAACTAGTACGCAAGTTCACAGGAGACTGTGACAACCGAATTCAGGCAAGCACAACTTACAAGAGCGACTGATGATGAAAAACAACATGACTTCTTCAAACAGCTGGTGGCGCGCCTCCCCTTCGCGGGCGGTGTAATTGCGCATAGCTGTCGTCAGACGCTGCAGATACCCGAAGCCCGCATAATGCGGGCTTTTTTGTGGATAAATTTTAGGAATAATCATGAGTAATCAACGATATAAACTGGAACTGTTGACATCACAAGGAAGTCACCGTGGTGATCCGACAGCAATTTTCCACCAACTGTGTGGTGCACGCCCCGCTACGTTGCTGCTAGAAAGTGCAGAAATCAATACTAAACAAAGCCTTAAGAGTCTGCTGATTGTTGACAGTGCCCTGCGCATCACGGCTATGGGTCGCGTGGTAAACATTCAGGCGCTGACCGTCAACGGTGCCTCTCTGCTGCCGCTGCTGGATGCTTCACTGCCGAAAGACGTCATTAACACCGCACGTCCCAATGGCCGTGAACTGACCTTCCCGGTTATCGATACCCTACAGGATGAAGACGCGCGCCTGCGTTCCAAGTCCGTATTCGACGCGCTGCGCAATGTGCTGAATCTGGTTGAGTCACCTGTAGAAGAACGCGAAGCTATGTTCCTCGGCGGCCTGTTTGCCTACGATTTGGTTGCAGGCTTTGAAGATTTGCCTCAGCTGCGCGCCGATCAGCGTTGCCCAGACTTCTGCTTTTATCTGGCAGAAACGCTGCTGGTGCTCGACCATCAGAAACGCACCAGCCGTCTACAGGCCAGCCTGTTTACGCCTAATCAGGATGAAAAACAGCGTCTGGTTGAGCGCCTCGAGCAGTTGCAGCACCAGTTACAGCAGCCTCCACACGACATCCCTCAGCAAACTGTTCAAAACATGCAGCTAAGCTGCAATCAGAGTGATGAGGTATTTGGCGGCGTCGTTGAGCAGATGAAAGTGGCGATTCGCGCAGGAGAAATCTTCCAGGTCGTGCCTTCACGCCGCTTCTCCTTGCCTTGCCCTGCTCCGCTGGCGGCCTATGAAACACTGAAGAATAGCAACCCAAGTCCTTATATGTTCTTCATGCAGGATAACGATTTCACTCTGTTTGGCGCCTCGCCTGAGAGCGCGCTGAAGTATGAAGCCACCAGCCGTCAGATTGAAATCTACCCTATCGCAGGGACTCGCCCTCGCGGACGCCGCGCAGATGGTTCTCTGGATGCCGACCTCGACAGCCGCATCGAACTCGAAATGCGCACCGACCACAAAGAACTGGCCGAACATTTAATGCTGGTTGACTTGGCGCGAAATGACTTAGCGCGCATCTGCGAACCCGGCAGTCGTTACGTCGCCGACCTGACTAAGGTTGACCGCTATTCCGTGGTGATGCATCTGGTTTCTCGCGTAGTGGGCACTCTGCGTGCCGACCTCGACGTGCTGCATGCCTATCAGGCGGTAATGAACATGGGAACGCTGACCGGCGCGCCAAAAGTGCGCGCCATGCAGCTGATTGCAGAATCTGAAGGCTCTCGCCGCGGCAGCTACGGCGGTGCAGTCGGCTATTTAACCGCCCACGGCGACTTGGACACCTGCATCGTTATTCGCTCTGCCTACGTTGAAGACGGTATTGCTACCGTGCAGGCAGGCGGAGGCGTGGTACTGGATTCTGTACCGCAGGCCGAAGCAGACGAAACCCGTAATAAAGCCCGTGCCGTGCTGCGCGCCATCGCCACAGCCCATCATGTTAAAGAGGTGTTTTAAGATGGCCGACATTTTACTTATCGACAACGTAGACTCATTTACCTACAACCTGGTCGATCAACTGCGCTCAAGCGGCCACCACGTGGTGATTTATCGTAACCAGATCCCGGCCGATATCATCGTTGAGAAACTGAGCCAGATGGAAAAGCCGGTGTTACTGCTTTCGCCGGGCCCGGGTACACCTTCCGAAGCAGGATGCATGCCGGAGTTGCTGCGCCGCCTGCGTGGGCAACTGCCGATTATCGGTATCTGCCTTGGCCATCAGGCCATCGTTGAAACCTACGGCGGACACGTCGGTCAGGCGGGTGAAATTCTGCACGGTAAAGCCTCTTCTATTACTCACGACGAGCAGGGCATGTTCGCCGGAATGAACAACCCGCTGCCGGTGGCGCGTTATCACTCGCTGGTCGGCAGCCAAATTCCTGAAGGATTGACCGTAAACGCCCAGTTTGGCGAGATGGTGATGGCGGTTCGTCACGACGCTGACCGCGTATGCGGATTCCAGTTCCACCCAGAATCAATTCTAACCTCTCAGGGTGCCCGTCTGTTGGAACAGACATTGGCCTGGGCTTTGGCGTAAGGAGAACAGTCATGGAAACGCAAAATATCGCAGGTATTCTGGAAAACCTTTACCAGGCACAGCCGATGACTCAGCAAGAGAGCCAGACCCTGTTCAGTGCTATCGTCAGGGGTGAACTTGACCCCGCTCAGTTGGCCGCAGCGCTAATCAGTATGAAAGTGCGTGGCGAACAACCGGCAGAAATTGCCGGTGCTGCCAAAGCGTTGCTGGCCGACGCAGAGCCTTTCCCGCGTCCAGACTATAAGTTTGCCGATATCGTGGGGACCGGCGGCGACGGTACCAACAGCATTAATATCTCCACTGCCAGCGCTTTTGTGGCGGCCTGCTGCGGTGCGCCGGTGGCCAAACACGGCAATCGCAGCGTATCAAGCCGTTCAGGTTCGTCAGACTTGCTCGCCGCTTTTGGCATCCGTCTCGACATGCCGGCAGCAGAATCACGCGCGGCCTTGGATGACCTAGGCCTTTGCTTTCTGTTCGCGCCGCAGTATCACACCGGTTTTCGCCATGCGATGCCGGTGCGTAAAGCGCTGAAAACTCGGACGCTGTTTAACGTTTTAGGCCCGCTGATTAACCCAGCACGTCCACCGCTGGCGCTGATTGGTGTTTACAGCCCGGAACTGGTGCGACCTATCGCAGAAACGCTGCGCACCCTCGGCTACGAGCGTGCGGCGGTGGTTCACGGCGGCGGCATGGACGAGGTCGCCATCCACGCGCCAACCCAGGTAGCCGAGCTTAAAAATGGTGAGATTGTCACCTACGAATTGACCCCGCAGGACTTCGGATTAGACAACTATCCAATCTCTGCACTGTTGGGCGGAGAGCCCGAAGAAAACCGTGACATTCTTGCACGCTTGTTACAAGGTAATGGCGACCCGGCCCACGAAGCCGCCGTTGCCGCCAACGTGGCAATGCTGTTACGACTTTTTGGTCATGAAGATTTAAAATTAAACGCACAGAAAGCTTTGGCAGTAATGCGCAGCGGAGAACCTTTCCGACGCGTTACTGCATTGGCAGCAAGAGGATAAGTGATGCAGCAGGAAACCGTGCTCCACAAAATTGTTCGCGACAAAGAAGTTTGGGTTGCGGCACGTAAAGAACAGCAACCGCTGGCCAGTTTTCAAAATGAAATCAAACCAAGCCAGCGCGGCTTTTATCACGCGCTGCAGGGTGCCAGAACCGTCTTTATTCTTGAGTGCAAAAAGGCCTCTCCGTCCAAAGGCGTTATTCGTGAAAACTTTGATCCAGTAGAAATCGCGGGTGTGTATAAAGACTTCGCATCGGCTATTTCAGTACTGACCGACGAAAAGTATTTTCAGGGCAGCTTTGATTTTCTGCCTTTGGTAAGCGCCGCAGTGACTCAGCCAGTGCTGTGCAAAGATTTTATCATTGATCCTTACCAGATTTATTTGGCCCGTTTTTATCAGGCCGATGCCATTTTGCTGATGCTGTCAGTACTCGATGACGAACAGTACGTTCAGCTTGCCGCCGTGGCACACAGCCTGAATATGGGCGTATTGACCGAGGCCAGCAATGAAGAAGAACTCGACCGCGCGGTGCAGCTTAAAGCCAAAGTGGTGGGCATTAACAACCGCGATCTGCGTGACCTGTCTATTGACTTACAGCGCACTCGCGAGCTTGCTCCGCGTGTTCCGCACGGCGTAACGGTGATTAGTGAGTCGGGCATCAATGACTACGCACAAATTCGTGAACTGAGCCGTTTTGCCAATGGATTCCTGATTGGCAGCGCCCTGATGTCTGAAAGCGACCTCACCAGCGCCGTTCGACGCGTGCTGTTAGGTGAAAACAAAATTTGCGGACTGACACGCCCGCAGGACGCCAACGTCGCCTATAAGGCCGGTGCAATTTACGGGGGACTGATTTTTGTTGAAGGTTCTCCGCGCTTTATCGACAGCACTCAGGCGAGACAAGTGCAAAGCGGCGCACCGCTGAAATATGTCGGCGTATTCCGTGACGCAGAGGTTACTGCCGTTGCCGACAAGGCTAAAGCGTTAAACCTGTTTGCCGTGCAGTTACACGGTGAAGAAGACCAAAGTTATATTAATTACCTGCGCGAAATTCTGCCGCAGAGTTGCCAAATCTGGAAAGCGCTGAGCGTCAAAGAGTCGATTCCTGCCCGCGACCTAAAGCACGTGCAGCGTTATGTACTCGACAACGGCAAAGGTGGCACGGGTCAACGGTTTGACTGGAGCAAGCTGGCCGGCGAAAAACTCGATAACGTGCTGCTGGCCGGTGGGCTGGGCGCAGATAACTGCGTAGAAGCCGCTCAGTTGGGCTGTGCCGGACTGGATTTCAATTCTGGCGTAGAACGCGAGCCTGGCATTAAAGATGCGGACAAGATTACCGCCCTATTCCAGACGCTGCGCGCTTACTAAATTAGTGTATAGGAAGAAATAATATGACGTTACTTAATCCCTACTTCGGTGAATTTGGCGGCATGTATGTGCCACAAATTTTGATGCCAGCGCTGGTGCAGCTTGAAGAGGCCTTTGTGACAGCCCAGAGCGACCCAGAGTTTCAGGCTGAGTTTATCGATCTGCTTAAAAACTATGCCGGTCGCCCTACTGCCTTAACACTTTGCAAGAACTTGACGGCAGGCACTAAGACTAAACTTTATCTTAAGCGTGAAGACCTGCTGCACGGCGGCGCGCACAAAACCAACCAGGTGTTAGGTCAGGCTCTGCTGGCAAAACGTATGGGTAAAACCGAAATTATCGCCGAAACCGGTGCCGGTCAACACGGCGTAGCATCGGCGCTTGCCTGTGCCCTGCTCGGTTTGAAGTGCCGTATTTATATGGGTGCTAAAGACGTTGAACGTCAGTCGCCTAACGTATTCCGCATGCGTTTGATGGGTGCAGAAGTTATTCCGGTGCACAGCGGCTCAGCGACGCTGAAAGATGCTTGTAATGAAGCGCTGCGCGACTGGTCTGGCAGCTATGAAAAAGCACACTATATGCTTGGCACCGCCGCAGGCCCGCACCCTTATCCGACTATCGTGCGCGAGTTCCAACGGATGATTGGTGAAGAAACTAAAGCACAAATGCAGGAGCGCGAAGGTTGTCTGCCAGACGCCGTTATCGCCTGCGTGGGCGGCGGTTCCAACGCAATTGGCATGTTTGCCGACTTTATCGACGACGAGACTGTAAAACTGATTGGCGTTGAGCCAGCCGGTTTGGGTATCGAAACCGGACAGCACGGCGCGCCACTCAAACACGCACCGGTGGGGATCTATTTTGGTATGAAAGCCCCGATGATGCAGACGTCAGAAGGTCAAATCGAAGAGTCCTACTCGATTTCTGCCGGTTTAGACTTCCCTTCCGTCGGCCCACAGCACGCATTTTTGAACAGTATCGGCCGCGCTGAATACGTATCTATCACCGATGACGAGGCGCTGGAAGCATTCAAAGAACTGTCTCGCAGCGAAGGTATCATTCCTGCGCTGGAGTCTTCTCATGCGCTGGCTTATGCCCTTAAAATGATTAAAGAAGAACCGCAAAAAGAACAGATTTTGGTCGTAAACCTCTCTGGCCGCGGCGATAAAGACATATTTACCGTTCATGATATTCTGACTGCCCGGGGAGAAATCTAATGGAACGCTATCAACAGCTTTTCAAGCGTTTAGAGAGCCAAAAAGAAGGCGCATTCGTTCCCTTTGTGACGCTGGGTGATCCGAATCCTGAGCACTCATTGGCGATTATCGACACACTGATCGAAGCCGGTGCCGACGCCCTTGAGCTGGGTATTCCGTTCTCGGACCCGCTGGCCGACGGCCCAACGATTCAAAATGCCAACCTGCGCGCCTTTGCCTCCGGTGTAACGCCAACAATTTGTTTTGGCATGCTGGAGAAAATCCGTCAAAAGCATCCCACCATTCCTATTGGTTTGCTGATGTACGCTAACCTGGTGTTCCACAACGGCATTGACGCGTTTTATGCACGCTGTGCCGAAGTGGGCGTTGACTCGGTTCTGATAGCAGACGTACCGCTTGAAGAGTCTGCACCGTACAGATCCGCAGCGTTGCGTCACGGAGTGGCGCCAATCTTTATTTGTCCGCCAAACGCCAGCGACGACCTTCTGCGCGAAATTGCTTCGCACGGCAGAGGTTATACCTATCTGCTTTCCCGCGCTGGCGTAACCGGCACGGAAAAACGCGCGGTTACGCCGCTTAATCACCTAGTTGATAAGCTGCGTGAATATAATGCTGCACCGCCACTGCAAGGCTTTGGCATTTCTGAGCCTTCACAGGTTAAAGAGTCATTGGCCGCAGGCGCAGCGGGCGCAATTTCAGGCTCGGCGATCGTACGTATTATTGAAAATAATCGAGATAATCCTGCAGAAATGCTGGCTCAGCTGTCACGATTTGTCACTGACATGAAGGCCGCAACCCGCAGCTAACGGATCCAGAGTTACATACCGCCTCACGGCCCCTGTCATCCTGTGACCGGGGCCTTTTTTTTAACAAAAATTTTTAACTTTTTTACCTTTCGAAATTGGCGATCCCGCACTTTTGAACCACACTTAATTTGCTGATTGTTTATTATTTTTAATCAGGCACTTGTCTATGCCAGATTAATTATTTACCGGATAAGTTACTTAGGTGAACTCATTAGTTTCTGATAACAAATTGCATGGAGAGTAAAATATGAAGCTATTAAAAAGTCTTTCAGCTATTTGCATGGCGGCAGTGGTGGTAACAGCTCTCGCGGCCTGTGCGCCAACGGCAAAGCAGGAAGGAACGGGTGGCTATCTTGATGACACCGTAGTGACGACTAAAGTTAAGTCTGCCCTGCTGGCGGATAAAACAATCAAGTCGCGTGAAATCAGCGTCGAGACCTTTAAAGGCCGCGTGCAGCTAAGCGGGTTTGTTACTTCTGCGTCAGAAGCAAGCAGGGCCGTTACCGTCACTAAAGGCGTAGCTGGCGTACGTTCCGTAGAAAACGACACACAGATTAAGTAATGATCTGATCCTGCACGTTAAGGCAGTCAATTGATCAGTATTTTGAAAGGCGTCGCGATGACGCCTTTTCTTTAGGCTCAGTTCACTGCGGTTATTAGAACTTATAGCCCACGGCAAACATAAAGACCCAAGGATTTAACTGGGTGCTGACCGACTGCTGCTCGCCACCGGCTTTGAACCTGGCAGTGGTATCAATATCCATCCACCACACCGACGCATTTAGCAGCCAATTTTTATTGATGTTGTAGTCAACACCCGCCTGCGTTGCCCATCCCCAAGAATGCTTCATGCTCAGGTCAGTTAAACCGGCGTCTGAACCCGTTTGATTGAAACGTGCATGGTAGAAAGTGGTGTAGTTAACACCGAGACCAAGATACGGCCGCAGTTTGTCTTCTTTACTGCCAAAGTAATACTGCGCCATCAACGACGGCGGCAGTTGCCTTACCGTGGCGATATCACCGATGCCATTGAGACCGATTTTATGCCTAAACGGCGTAGCGGCCAGCAATTCTGTGCCAATGTTATCGGTCCACATGTAGCCCAGCGTCAGACCGACCTGCGTATTGTTGCTGGCGTTAAATGAACCTAGCGAGCCTAAAACACTTGGTGAATTCGCCGAAGGTCTTACCGTTGCACTCCCTACGCGAACGATGACATCCCCGGCCTGATTGGCACTGGCTACCGTTGGCAAAACGGCTGCTGCGAGCAGTGCCCAATGTGCTGCTTTCATTATCCATTCCCTCGTTGTGGTTATTTGCGGGTATTTAGCCACACTCCGCAAAAGATTTACCGTAGCGAGGTCAGGTTTTTATATGAAAATTGATGTAATTGCACTTTGTTAAATTAATTATAACCCATTAATAACAAAGGGATTGATCTAGATCAATTAATGGTTTTTTTCGCAGCAATACATATCCACAAAATACCTGTTGCGGAAAATATGGCGAGTGCGTAAGTTGCTCACTCACTGTTTGTTTTTGGTTTTATGTTTCCGTTCTCGGTAGCGTCCAAAATGAGCGATATTAATAATCCGTGCGTATCCTGCGGCGCCTGTTGCGCCTATTTCCGCGTTTCATTTTATTGGGCTGAATCTGAAGAGGCTGGCGGCGTCGTCCCGCAGGCATTGACAGAGCAGATCACTCCCTTCTTAAGCTGTATGCAAGGCACCAATGCCCGTTCGCCGCGATGTGTGGCGCTTGAGGGTGAAATTGGTCAATCGGTTTCATGCTCCATCTATCTGAACCGTCCAACGCCTTGCCACGAGTTTGACCAGTCAGGATTAAACGGTGTGACGAATGAGGCCTGCGACCGTGCACGCGCGCGATATGGACTGCCTCCTTTAGTAGAAGCGATCTCGTTGGCGACATGTGTCATTTAGGGAGTAAGAGGATAAATTTAGACAGTAAAACGCCGGAATGCTCCGGCGTTTATTTAATGAGGATTAAGCACAGAGGTCCTGATCTGTGGTCATAACTTTGATGCGCAGACCAATAAACTGGTTATAGACTTCGTCGACTTCCAGCAGTCCAACATCGTCAGATGGACCTTTAAGTACTGCGTTAGGCACTTTCCACGGCCCCCAATAATCAGCATCGCTATTGCCAAACAGGGCAACCACCGGCTTTTGCACGCCCGCAGCGATGTGTAAGGCACCGCCATCACTGGTAATAATCTGATCGCACAGCGACATCGCTGCCATAAGCTCGCGAATACTAAAGGTCGGCAAGGCAATCAAATTAGTGTCTCGACAGGCGTCAACGATTTGCTGAGCTTTCTTGTCATCGCCAGGATGTTCGGGGTTATCGTCAGCCCCAGGAGACCAGAACAGCACTATCTGGCAATCCTCATGCGCCGACAGTCGCGTGATAAATTCAATGAATTTCTCAACCTGCCAGCGCTGCTGCGGCTTGCGAGAGCTAATTTGCACGCCATAAACCGGTTTATCGCGACTGATACGGAATTTTTCCGCCATGTCATTAATTTCACGTTTGGAAACGTACAGCTCGAGTGGCCCCGGCGCTTCGCTAATGCCCAAAGGACTTGCCAGTGCATTCAGCTCCTCGACGATGTGCCGACCTTTAACACTGACAATCTTGTCAGTGACGCAATCCGGTCCGTTAGCACCCATCGCAATAATACGTTTTGCACCGGACATTTTCGCCCACTGAAGCGGACGCTTGTCGGTGCTGCCCACGATCGCCACGTCGTAACCGGCAAAACGAATAGCAAGAATCGTTTTCAGCCGTTGGAAATAGACGCCAAGCAAGGTTTGCCCAGGCTTACGGTGGTGAGATTTGCAATAAAGGTGAACTTTGCCAATATGCGGGTTCCCTTCTAATACGTCTTTATTATAGGTATTAACCAGCAAATCAAGCTTGACGGTTTGTTGCCCTGCAAGCGTTGCAATAAGGGGAGTTGTTAAAATCAAATCACCAATATTGTCACGTCTAATCAAAAGAATTTTCATATGCGCAGCTAAGGTAAGTAAACTCATTGCATCCTAATTTAAAAAAATAAACAAGCAAGCCTCTTTACGCAAAAAGAGCGATTTTTCATTTATTTATCTTGCAATTGAATTTTTTTTCAATGTCATTGTCCGTATATTTATTCTTTATAAATCGGGTTATTAAACCTAAAGCGGGCCATTACCCTGCTGTGTGAAATTCGAGCAAGCGTAATAGTTCGTAAGTACAGAGTTTGCAACGATTGCCGGGGTGCCAGCGCGGTGATTACAGGGTACAATCCCGGTTCGGAAACATTTTAGATACCCCAAGGAGCATTCATGCCTATCACGGCCAGTACGTTGTACCGTGACAGTTTCAATTTTATGCGTAACCAACTCGGCAGCATTTTGCTTTTGGCCCTGTTGACCGCATTTATTACCGTCATTTTGAACCACGCTTTCACACCGGGCGGCGATCAGCTTAGCCTGCTCACCAGCGGCAGCGACGCTCTTTCCGATACGGCGGGCATGAGTATTCAGGAAATCATCCAGTCGATGACGCCTGATCAACAAATGGTGCTGCTCAAGGTTTCAGCGGCGGCGACGTTCTCTGCGCTGGTAGGAAACGTGCTGCTAGTGGGTGGAATGCTAACCCTGATTCAGCAAGTCTCGGCGGGCGGGCGGACAAGTGCCCTGCGTTCGATTGGCTCTGCGGCACCTATTCTGCCGCGTCTGCTGGTTTTGATGCTGCTGTGTACCATTGTTGTGCAGCTGGGTTTGACCCTGTTTATTGTTCCAGGCCTGATCATCGCCGTTGCCGTTTCTCTCGCGCCGATTATTGTATCGACTGAAAAAATTGGCATCTTCAAGTCGATTAAAGTGAGTGCCAAATTGGCCTTTGCTAACAGTCGTGTGATTATTCCTGCAATCATGCTGTGGCTGGCGGCCAAAATGCTGGTTCTGCTGGCGGTAAGCCACCTGAAGTTTCTCGGTCCTGAAGTGGCCACGGTGGTGTTAAGCGCAGTGAGCAATTTGATTTCAGCCTACCTGCTGATTTATCTGTTCCGCCTTTACAGTAAATTGCGCAGCTAAGAATCGATTTAAGATAAGTAAACGGGGGCGCACTGACGCCCCTTTTATTTATAGCCTGCATTTTGAAGGCACATAAAGGATACGGTATAGTCAGCTCTTACCTATAATATGGAATGAAGTATGAAGCAGCTCCTTGATTTTCTTCCCCTGGTTGTTTTTTTTGTTTTTTATAAGCTTTACGACATTTATGTTGCATCCGGCGCGCTCATTGCCGCCACAGCGCTGGCACTGATTTTTACCTGGATCAAGTACCGCAAGGTTGAAAAGATGACCTTGATTACCTTTGTTATGGTGGCTGTGTTTGGCACTTTGACGCTGGTGTTCCACGATGACCTGTTCATCAAGTGGAAGGTCACTGTTATTTATGTGCTGTTCTCTGGCGCACTGCTGGTCAGTCAACTGATTTTGAAGAAACCGCTAATTCAGCGGATGCTGGGGAAAGAGCTGACGTTACCCGATGCAGTCTGGGGCAAACTGAATATCGCATGGGCAATCTTTTTCCTGCTCTGTGGTCTGGCCAATATTTATGTGGCCTTCTGGTTGCCTGAAAACGTGTGGGTTAACTTCAAAGTATTTGGTCTCACCGTTCTGACTCTGGTATTCACGCTGTTAAGCGGCATTTATATCTTCAGACACATGCCTGAAGAAGAAAAAGAAGAAAAAAAATAGTCGTTCCCCAACAGTTTTCGACCTGCAATAGTGCGGCAAGCTAATACATTCTCGAGGGTTTACTCAGGTAGGCGACTGGGGAGATAGAGCGAAACCGCAGTATAGGCAGATTCAAAAGTTAGAGGGGATGCATTCTAAATTTTCAATGTGAAGCCCATCGATATGAACGATAAACATAAGTTACCCAATGGCGAAATGGTGTTACGTACATTGGCAATGCCTGCAGACACCAATGCAAATGGCGATATTTTCGGCGGTTGGTTAATGTCTCAAATGGACATGGGCGGCGCAATCCAGGCTAAGGAAATAGCCAAGGGTCGCGTAGTCACGGTTCGCGTTGACGGCATGACATTTCTGAAACCCGTAGCGGTGGGTGACGTCGTTTGTTGCTACGCGCGCTGTATTAAAACCGGCAACAGCTCAATTACTATTAACGTTGAGGTGTGGGTTAAAAAAGTCTCTTCTGAGCCGATCGGTCAGCGCTATATTGCTACCGAAGCGGTGTTTACCTACGTAGCCGTGGATGAAGAAGGTAAATCACGTAAATTGCCTGACGGTCGCAGCAATTTCAGCGTTGATTCAGCCGGCTCAATTGACGACTAAATAACTCATTTTCCTGCCCGCTTTCTCTATTATTTGCGGTCGATGACTCGACCGCAAATAATCCCATCAGTTAGCTTCATTAATGCTAAAAACTTAGCGTTTTAGATTTCTATCGGCCACCGTGCTATCGGTATAGATCACGCGATGAGTTTGAGTACGCAGTCCCAACTCACCTGCAAATCCAGCCACTACACCACCAATCACCAGTAGAACAAAGGCAAACCAGCTGGCCTTAGATAGCTGAGCCGCCGCTTTGTCTGCAACTTCCCGCGCTTTCTGCTCTGCATCGGCCTTCAACTGCTGAAATTTCTGATAAGCCTGAGCATAAGCCTGCTGGGCTTTGTCCACGATTTGGTCAGCCTCCTGGTCGGTTTTGCCAGTGCGTGCTTTGATAATATTTTTCAGCGCGTCACGGTCAGCCGCCTGCAAAGTGCTGTCGCCACGCTCAATAACACCACTGAGCCACTGCTTGAGGTCTTGATCAGGCGCCTGCGAACTGCCTGACTGGGCGGCCGCCTCTGCCTTGTTAGCCTCGCCCTGAGCCTGTCGTTGCAGGTTTTCAGGCTGTAGTTCAGGTTTTCCGGTTTGGCGCAGCGTGGTGGTTAACTCATTTTGCAAATCGTCGAGATTAATATTGGCCTGCTGTAGCTGATTTTTTACCATTCCACCGGCCTGCGGCACGGCGCTGGCAATGCCGCTGCCAACGGCTTTAAGGCCTTCACCCGCCACGTTCATCGCGCCGCCGATGGCGCTGCTAAACAGCATGGCAACGATATAGGCGGAAATAAGCGTCACTACGCCCCAAGAGAGCACGCCGTGAAATGCCCCTTCTCTGCTTGCCAGACGGCCTGCAACATAGCCGCCAACCGCATAGGAGATAAGCACGTTAGCCAGCATCCAGATTAATGCGCCTGTGCCCAGCCCATTCAGTGGATTACTTTCCTGTAGGGGATCGACGGTCGATGCGCCGATTGCCGTCCCGAGCATGGACAGCAGCATGTAAGTCACTATGGCTAAAATAACACCTGCAAATACGGGCCCCCATGAAATTCGCTTCAGCAAATGGGTACGGTATGCGTCCGCAGAAACTCCATCAGGAGATGGATAAAGGGTGGGTTCATGATGCGTCATAATTATTTCCTCTATAAATTAATGACCTAAAGCAACAGTTCTCGATACACCCCATTGATGACCAGACTAGATCATTTAAAATCGGCAATGGATATGCATTGATAGTACATAGAGCGTGATCGTCAATAATTTATGCTTACTT
>NZ_MRWD01000038.1 GCF_002093625.1 Rouxiella silvae
GGGGGCCGGATTTGAACCGACGACCTTCGGGTTATGAGCCCGACGAGCTACCAGGCTGCTCCACCCCGCGTCCGATGGAGGCGAACTATACTCCCCACGCTAAATGATGCAACCCCTTTTTGTATTTAATTGAGATAAAGCAGTTTATTGCTCCATTTTTGCGCATTGTGCTGCTAATTCCTGCCATTTTGCGTTAAAGCTTTTTTTTGTTTGGCGCAATTCCCTTCCTTTCCCCCCTTTGTTATCGTTCTCGTTTAATTATTCCCCCTCCCCAGAGCAAGAGAGTGCATTAATGAAAGGACGTTGGACAAAGTATTTGCTAAGTGGGCTGGTGATCGCCATTTTAGCCGGCTGTTCATCACGGCCCACCGACAGGGGACAGCAGTATAAGGATGGGCGACTCGATAATGCGCTCGAGTATGTTAATGAGCCCAACGCCACCGGCAAGCCGGTCAATGCCAGAGATTATGCTGATCAAGTGTTGGAGGTGCGGTCGGCCTCGTCCTCTCTTTATAACCGCAACACCAGCACCTATAAAGCCATTGAGCAGTGGGTCCGCTCTGGTGCCGATACGCGTACGCTGAGCCAGCATGGTTTAAGCGCTTACCAAATGGAAGGCGCGGACAATTTCGGTAATGTGCAGTTCACTGGTTACTACACGCCGGTAGTGCAGGCGCGTTATACCCCGCAGGGCGAGTTCCAATATCCGCTGTACCGCATGCCGCCAAAACCTCGCGGTGGCCGTTTACCCGATCGCGCAGCAATTTATTCAGGGGCGTTGAGCAGTCGATATGCGGTTGCCTATACTAATTCGCTGATGGATAACTTCATGATGGAAGTGCAGGGCAGCGGCTATGTTGATTACGGAGACGGTCGTCCGCTGATGTTCTTTGGCTACGGCGGTAAAAACGGTCATGCCTATCGCAGTATTGGCAAGGTGCTTATCGACCGAGGTGAAGTGGCGCGTCAGGATATGTCGATGCAGGCTATACGCAACTGGGCCGACGCCCACAGTGCGGCAGAAGTGCGTGAGCTGCTGGAGCAGAACCCGTCATTCGTCTTCTTCAAGCCTGAACCTTTTGCGCCAGTGAGAGGCGCGGCGGGTGTGCCGCTGGTGGCTAAAGCGTCGGTGGCGTCTGACCGTTCGCTTATCCCAACCGGTACCTCGCTGCTGGCTGAAGTGCCTGAGCTGGACAATAAAGGCAAATTTACCGGCAAATATCATTTGCGTCTGATGGTTGCGCTAGACGTAGGCGGCGCGATTAAGGGACAACATTTCGATATGTATCAAGGTATTGGTCCTGATGCGGGGCATGCAGCAGGATTTTATAATCACTATGGACGCGTATGGGTGTTAAAATCGACGCAGAGTAGCGCACCTATGATGACCAGCTATCAGACGAATACGCTGAGTGGTGGATCACAGCTGGTTCCGGCTGAGGGCGCAAAAAATCCTTTTTCAGATTGAAAATAAGTCATTAGCAAGTAGATAGAGAGGTCACACAACATGGCGGCAGAATATTCTGAGGCTTATCAGCAGCGTTTCGGCGGCACGGCCCGACTTTACGGCCAGCAGGCTCTGGCGCTGTTTTCTGCCGCACATGTCTGTGTGATTGGGATTGGCGGTGTGGGGTCTTGGGCGGCTGAGGCGCTGGCTCGCACCGGCATTGGCGCAATCACGCTGATTGATATGGACGACGTGTGTGTTACCAATACTAATCGTCAGATCCACGCACTGCGTGAAAACGTCGGGCAATCTAAAGTTGAGATCATGGCGCAGCGCATTTTAGCGATCAATCCCGAGTGCAAGGTGACCTGCATTGACGACTTTATTACCCCAGACAACGTTGCCGAAATGCTCAACCGTGATTTTAACTACGTGATTGACGCCATTGACAGCGTACGACCGAAAGCCGCACTGCTTTCCTATTGCCGTCGCTATAAAATACCCGTTGTAACTACCGGCGGTGCGGGCGGGCAAATCGATCCGACGCGAGTCGAAGTGGCTGACCTGGCGAAAACCATTCAGGATCCACTGGCGGCCAAATTGCGCGAGCGGTTGAAAAATGATTTTAACGTGGTCAGAAATAACAAGGGCAAACTGGGGATCGACTGTGTATTTTCCAGCGAACCGCTGATGTATCCTCAGCCCGATGGTCAGGTGTGTGCCTCACGCGCTACCGCTGAAGGGCCGAAACGTATGGACTGTGAGTCAGGGTTTGGTGCCGCCACGATGGTAACGGCAAGCTTCGGCTTTGTGGCGGTTTCACACGTGCTGAAGAAGATGATGGCTAAGGCGCAGCGTCAAGCAGCCGAAGCGGCCAAAGGTGCGACAGCGACCGTATAAAAGTGTTATCCCAGACAGGCGTGGGCAATATCCTGTACGCCCTGTGAGAGCGCAGCCAAGCCGCTGGCACGGCTGCTGCTCAGCTGTTGGCGAAGTTGCAGGGTATCGAACAACGCCAGCGGATCGCGACTCAAGATCTCTTCCGGCTTTTTGCCTTCAACTGCCGTCAGCAGTACTGCGAGTAGGCCTTTGACGATGCGCCCCTCGCTGTCGCCATAAAAGTGAATTCCGCCGTTTTCCATCCTCTCATAGCCCAGCCACACGCGATTCTCACATCCTGACAGTTCTATAGCGGCAGTTTTCAATGATGCATCGAGCGGCGGTAGAACTTTTGCCAGCATTACCAGCTGGCGATAACGGTCTTCCCATTGGCGAAAATCCGAGAATTTTTCGATTAATGACGGCTCGGTAATTTCATTTCCAAACGGGTGCGGGGCTAACATAATTTCTCTCTTATTTAATCGGTATTCAGTCGGACAAAAGATCAACGGCAAAGTTAACGCCGTCGATCAGGCGCTCAACGTCCTGCAAGGTATTATAGGGGGCAAACGACGCCCGCAGTGTGCCACTCACGCCCAGTGCCTCAGTCAGCGGTTGTGCGCAATGCTGACCGGCACGCAGAGCAACGCCTTTCTCAGCCAGCAGAGCAATAATATCACTGTGATGAATACCGGCGATATCAAAGGCTAAAATTGAAGAGCTCCCGCGACGGAAGCTACGAAAGCCCGGCAGTTTACTTAACGCAGACTCTGCTGTGGCTGCCAACTGCGCGCTGTGGGCTTCGGCGGCAATACGATCAATAGAATGTAACCATTCGACCGCCGCCGCCAGGCCCAAAACGCCGGCAATATTCGGCGTTCCAGCTTCGAAACGGTGTGGAACCTGTTGGGGCGTAAACTGCTGCATCGTAGTTTCGGTAAGCATCTTGCCACCTCCGTGCCACGGGGCCATCGAGGCCAGTAATTCCGTTTTTCCGTACAGCACGCCGATACCAGTCGGACCATAAAGTTTGTGGCCCGAGAAGGCATAAAAATCGATATTCATAGCCTTAACGTCTACGTTTTCGTGCACTACGCCCTGTGCGCCATCGACTAATACTGGCGTACCGTTGGCGTGACACAGGCTAACGGCGTTTGCAATATCGGGTTGGGCACCGGTCACGTTCGACATCTGGCTTATCGCCAACAGGCGCGTACGTGAATTCAGCCGCGCGGGCAGTGCGGAGATATCCGGCAGGTATTCGGCATTTAGCGGCAGCGTGACCACCTTGGCCTGGCACTGTTCTGCAAGCATCAGCCAAGGAACAAGGTTGGCATGATGCTCGGCCTGACTCACTATAATTTCGTCGCCGGGCTGTAAACGAGGACGCAGATAGCTTTGCGCGACCAGGTTGATTGACTCCGTAGTACCGCGGGTCCAGACAATATCTTCCGCTCGCGGTGCGCCAATAAAATCCCCCACCTGACTTCTGGCCAGCTCATAGCGCTCAGTTAAAGACTGCGCGGCTTTATGCTGACTGCGATGCACCGTAGCACCGGCGTTTTGATAGTAATTCACCGTTGCGTCGATCACTGCCTGCGGTGTTAGCGCCGTTGCTGCACTGTCGAGATAGCACAGCGGCGGTGAGTCGTCGGGGCGCAGCGCGGGAAAATGGCGACGAAATTCGGCGAAATCAAAATGCGTCATAGTGTTAGGCTGTCCTGTTCTGGCTTGGAACAAGGTGAAAGCGACTCTGTTTTTGGCAAGGGCCTATATCACCTTTAGGAATGCTTACCTGGAAATAGTCCAGAAGCTTGTTATGCTGAATTATGATGACTATCGAATTTAAGCGATATATTTGCTCTAAAATTCAAGTATTTTAATCTACAGGAGTTAATTATGAAGAAGATCTTCGCCGTAGTTTCAGCTGTTTTACTTGCCGGTACCCTGGCTGCTTGTTCGAGCAACTATGTGATGCACACCAACGACGGTCGCACTATCGTCGCAGAGGGCAAACCAAGCACAGACAGTGACACCGGTATGATCAGCTACAAAGATGCCTATGGTAACAAACAGCAGATTAATAAGTCAGAAGTAAAAGAGATGGCTGAAGGGAATTAATTCCGCAGGCAAAAAAAAGCACCGCAAATTGCGGTGCTAAAAAATCACTTTGGACAGACAGGGTAATGTACAGGAAGTGAAAATTTGTAGCATTTAAGCTACTGGTCTGGATTGCCAGACAATACAAACACAACATCACAACCACAAGCCAAAAGCCTTTCGGCATCCTCATACCAATCAACTTTTCGTTCCGGCTACTGGAAGTTGCGCAACTATAGGTTTTTGCCTGTACATCCTCAATGGACAATTTATAATGTCTCGGATTAAAAAAACTAATAACTAAAATTGCGCACTGGCCTTTGGCCTGTAGCTTGAATGAGAAGTATCCATTTCATGTCAAAACGTTTACCCCCACTGAACTCTTTGCGTGTGTTTGACGCAGCGGCCCGGCACCTGAGTTTTACCAAGGCTGCCGAAGAACTGTTTGTCACGCAGGCGGCAGTTAGCCACCAGATCAAGTCACTTGAGGACTTTTTGGGCTTAAAACTGTTCCGTCGACGCAATCGCTCTCTGCTGCTAACCGAAGAAGGGCAGAGCTATTATCTCGATATTAAAGAAATATTTTCATCATTAAACGAGGCAACGCGCAAGCTTCAGGCGCGCAGTGCCAAGGGCGCATTGACCGTAAGTTTGCCGCCAAGCTTCGCGATTCAATGGTTGGTACCGCGTTTGGCTGGCTTTAACTCAGCTTATCCGGGGATTGACGTCCGCATCCAGGCTGTCGATCGCGATGAAGATAAATTATCGGACGATGTCGACGTGGCTATTTTTCACGGTCGCGGCAACTGGCCGGGATTGCGCACCGAGCGCCTTTACGCCGAATATTTACTGCCCGTTTGCGCGCCGTCGTTATTAATGGGCGATAATGGACTGAAAACGCCAGAAGATCTGGCGAAGCACACTTTACTGCACGATGCTTCACGCCGCGACTGGTTGGCATACACTAAACAGTTAGGTCTGCAACATATCAATGTTCAGCAGGGGCCGATATTTAGCCACAGTGCGATGGTGGTGCAGGCGGCGGTTCACGGGCAGGGTGTTGCGTTAGCCAATAACGTGATGGCCCAAACCGAGATTGAAGCCGGGCGTCTGGTATGTCCGTTTAATGAAGTTTTAATCAGTAAAAACGCTTTTTATCTTGTTTGTCATGACAGTCAGGCAGAACTGGGTAAAATAGCCGCCTTTCGTCAGTGGATCCTGGCGCGTGCCGCCAGCGAGCAAGAAAAGCTGCGCTTCCGTTACGATCAGCCGCAAACGTAAATCCAAGGGATTTCAAAGGATAACAACTACTATGACCAGTCGTGCAATGTTGATTTTTGCCGCCATCAGCGGCTTTATCTACGTAGCCTTTGGTGCCTTCGGAGCGCACGTGTTAAGTCAATCGCTGGGCTCTGCCGAAATGGCATGGATTCAGACCGGATTGAACTATCAGAGCGTTCATACTCTGGCGATTTTGGCGCTGGGCGTTGCCATGCAACATCGCAGCAGCTTTTGGTTTTACTGGAGCAGCGCCTGTCTTGCTCTGGGGACGGTATTGTTTAGCGGCAGCCTTTACTGTCTGGCGCTGTCAGGACTCAAATTATGGGTCTTTGTTACACCAATCGGTGGAACCTTCTTCCTGATTGGTTGGATTTTGATGTTAGTCGGCGCGCTGCGTCTGGGACAAAAGGCACAACGCCATGAATAACAAACTTGCACTCTACTGCCGATCTGGCTTTGAAAAAGAATGTGCGGCTGAAATCACCGCCAAAGCGGCCGAGAGAGAAATCTTCGGTTTTGCCCGTGTGAAAGAAGGCAGCGGCTATGTATTATTTGAGTGTTATCAAACGGAAGATGCCGACAAATTGGCAAAAGATCTGCCGTTCCGCGAGCTAATTTTTGCCCGTCAAATGCTGGTTGTCGGTGAGTTACTAAAAGACCTGCCACCGGAAGACCGCGTGACGCCTATCGTGGGCATGCTGCAGGGGGTTGTCACCAACGGCGGCGAGCTCCGCGTTGAGGTTCCTGACACCAATGAAAGCAAAGAGTTGACCAAATTCTGCCGCAAACTGACGGTACCGCTGCGTTCAGCCATGCGCGAACAGCGCGTGTTGGGCAAAAAAGAAAATGCAATGCGCCCGGTGGTGCACGTGTTCTTTATTGCGCCTGGCTGTTGCTACGTGGGCTATTCCTACAGCAACAACAACTCGCCGTTCTACATGGGTATCCCGCGTCTTAAATTCCCATCCGATGCGCCGAGCCGTTCAACGCTGAAGCTTGAAGAAGCCTTTCACGTCTTTATTCCTGCTGACGAGTGGGAGGAGCGACTGGCTAGCGGCATGCACGCGGTAGACTTGGGCGCTTGTCCTGGCGGATGGACTTACCAACTGGTGCAGCGCAGCATGATGGTCGACGCTATCGACAACGGCCCAATGGCGCCAAGCCTGATGATGACTGGGCAGGTCACGCACCATCGTGAAGACGGTTTTAAATACAAACCGACTCGTAGCAACATCTACTGGTTAGTGTGCGATATGGTTGAGGTGCCTGCCAAGGTTTCAGCTCTGATGGGCGACTGGTTGGTTAACGGATGGTGTCGCGAGACCATTTTCAACCTCAAGCTGCCAATGAAAAAGCGCTATGAAGAAGTGACCCAAATCCTTCAACACATGAAAGATCGCCTGGCCGAGAATGATATTAATGCGGAAATCTTCGCCAAGCAGCTTTACCACGACCGCGAAGAGGTTACCGTTCACGTGCGCCGCTTCTGGCCTGTGGTGCCGGGTAGAAGAGATGAAAGATACTAAATTCTTATCGTTAATGACGCAGTAGCGGTGTTGGCTAACGCGTCAATAACCTAGGGGATTGCAGGAGTTTTTGAGTTTACGGCTCAGTTTTGAGCCGTAAATCCTGCAAGTTTCCCTTCAACGTAACATCCGTTTGCAGCGTCGATACACGGCGGCAGGCGAACGCCAATTCCTGATGTTCCCGCAGTTTTTTCTGCCATTTTTCTGGCACTTCATCTATATGCTGGTACAGCGCTTCGAGAGTCGGATACTGACTCAGCAGTGTCACTGCCGCCTTAGGTCCGATTCCCGCGACGCCCGGAATTTTGCTGCTGCTTATCCCTGCAAGTCCCCAATAGTCGGTGAGCTGACTCGGCAGTACGCCAAAACTTGACTGCACAAACGGCATATCTAGCCAGCGTTTCTGAAAATAATCCCGAATCTGCACCTCAGGTGCCAGCAGTTGGCAATAGCCTTTGTCGGTGGAGACTATGGTGACCTGATGGCCAGCCGATGTGACTTTTGACGTCAGCGTTGCCGCCAAATCGTCAGCTTCTTGACCTGCCGAATGCCAGCAGGCAATGCCCAAACTTTCGAAGCCGGCTTTTACTGTTGGCATTTCGGCAAACAGGTTGTCTGGCATGGGCGAGCGACCTGCCTTGTAGTCCGGCAAGCACTGATGGCGCCAGCTATCATGACGATCGTCTTCATCAAACACCGCCACTGCGTGGGTAGGCTGAGTGTGTTGAATCAGCTGATTGACGGCGCTCTGACAGGCAATAACGCAGGGAGAGCCCTGTACGGCATGAATACGACGAATTAAATTCAGCGCATCTATGATTAGTAAGTGAATTTTCATCTGATGAGGGTATCAGTAATTGTGGGAGATGGCACCGTGCAGCTTTGTTTTCACGGGTTTGCAGTCTTAAATTGCGAGGAATCACCCAGCAGGTGCCTTAAATTGCTCGCTGATCCCCACACTGACCCTCCCGTTTCGTTCGAGAGGGGAAGTACGTGAATTCAGCGAGCTCCTCTATCAGGAGCAAATCTCATAGCAAGGTATGTAGGCGGTGCCCGGAAGTTTCATTCGGTGCTGAGCGACAAATCCTTGCAACAGGCTGTCCATTTTTTTCATTAATTGCGGATCGCCGTGAAGTTTAAAGCGCCCGTGCTTCTCGATGGCGCGGATCCCGCCCTCTTTGACGTTACCGGCAACAATACCCGAAAATGCTCTGCGCAGCGCGGCGGCAAGCTGCTCAGGCGGCTGGTTGAGATGCAGATTGAGGTTGGCCATGTTTTCGTGGCTTGGTTCAAACGGCCGTTGCAGATCGGGAGCAATGCGAATAGACCAGTTAAAACTGTAGGCATCGCCGCTGTTACGACGGTTTTCTTTAACCAAAGGCATCGCCCGTTTCAGCTGGCGTGCAACCTCAGTCGGGTCATCAATAATAATGGTGTAATGCTTTTGCGCCTCATCACCCAGCGTTTCACGTATAAAGGCATCGAGCACGGTAAAGTAGTCGGCACTCTCCTTTGGACCGGTCAGAATCAACGGCAGCACTTGGTCACTGTTTGCTGGATCCATCAAAATACCCAGTAAATACAGCAGCTCCTCGGCGGTACCTACACCACCAGGGAAAATGACAATCCCGTGTGCGATGCGTACGAAAGCCTCAAGACGCTTCTCGATATCCGGCATGATAACCAGTTCGTTAACCAGCGGATTAGGCGGCTCGGCGGCAATAATAGACGGCTCAGTCATACCGATAAATCGGCTGTTTTTATAACGCTGCTGGGCATGACCTACGGAAGCCCCTTTCATCGGCGCTTCCATCGCACCCGGACCACAGCCGGTACAAATATTCAATTCGCGCAGGCCAAGCTGCGTTCCTACGCTGCGTGCATACTGGTATTCGATTTCATTAATCGAGTGACCGCCCCAGCAAACAACCATGTTCGGATCTTCATCCAGATGCAGGGTGCGGGCGTTGCGCAGAATAGAAAATACCTGATTGGTCAACTGAACCGAATTTTCAGGATTCGGATCCTGATGGCGGCCTGCGCTGCTGAGCTGAGCATTGACGAACACGATGTCGCGCAAAACGGCAAAAAGATTAGCCTGCAGTGCGCGAATGATTCTCCCGTCTACAAACGCCTCTTCCGGTGGATTCACCAGTTCAAGTTTTACGCCACGTTCACGGCGCAATACGTTGATGTCAAAGCTTTCATAACGATCTAGCAGCTCTTTGCTGCTGTCAGTTTGGCTGCCGCTGTTGAGCACAGCCAGAGAACAATTGCGGAAGAGGCGATAGAGATCGCTGCTCGCCGTGCGTTTAAGCAAGTCGACTTCCAATTGAGACAACAAATCCATTGCGCCAAGCGGGCTGATATGTGTAATCAAAATTGCTCCTTATTAACGCCGCGTTAATGATGTTTTGCGTGCTTGTTATTCTTTAACAGTAAACCTGTCCATAGGCTTTTACCATTGATCTCCGACTGTTAGCTCAGTTCTTGAGCAATGCAGGGCGTTATTGTCTGGCCAGTCGCGCGGTGGTTGGCTCAAACAAGAAATTTGCACGCCATGGGTTGATGTCGAGACCGCCGCGACGGGTGTAACGGGCATAGACGGCAAGGCGCGTTGGCTGGCAAAAATGTAGAATATCGTTAAAAATACGCTCGACGCACTGCTCGTGAAACTCATTATGATTACGGAACGAGACCAGATAGCGCAGCAGGGCTTCTCTGTCGATTGCAGGCCCACGATACTGGATTTGTACTGACCCCCAGTCAGGCTGGTGCGTAATCAAACAGTTTGATTTGAGCAAATGGCTCACCAGCGTTTCATCCACAATTTTATCGCTGGTTGAATTGAGCAGATAATCAGTGCTGAAAGCATAGTCACTGATTTCAATGTCCTGCGCGTCGATACACACGCCAGCAAAACGCCCAATCGGACTGCCTTCTAACGCATGCAGCGGCTGCAGGCTAACAATTACGCTGCCGTTTGCGCAGGCGGCCAAGTCGGTTTCGAGAGTCTGCTTGACGCTGTTCCAGCTATCGAATTTTGTCTGGTTAAAGCTGTTAAGATAAAGTTTGAAACTCTTGGACTCGATAAGATTAATGCTGTCGGCCTGGAGGCTTATTTCACCTACCGCAACCTGTGGCAATCCTTTGGCATTGAGCCATGAAATTTCGTACATCGTCCAGATATCGGCACCGTGAAAGGGCAGAGAGTCAGGATACAGCCCCAGTGGCTCACGGTTCATACTGCGCGGAACGGCCTGCAGCAGAGAAGCATCGTATTGGTCGCGGTAGGGTGTGGCTTTACCGAGTGTCAGTTGAGAAAGAGCGGGGTTATCCTGATACGAGGACATGCTGTCACCTTGATAAGAGATTGGTACAATACAAAACAAATTGCGTATCCCGCTAGTTTAACGCACAGCTGGCCCTGAAGATGAGAAAAAATATGCACCATGACGTTTCCGATGCCCTGCGGGGTTTTACTCAGCGCTATGTCGACCTGTGGAAGCAGGAAACCACTAACCCACCCGCCAGTGAAGATCTCTTTGGCATCGCGTCTCCCTGCGCGGTAAGAAGCAGCGACACTGAGGTTTTTTGGCTGCCACAGCCATTTGTTCCGGCTTCTGAATTGAGCAATGTTGAACGTGCTCTCGACTTGCAGCTGCGTCCCGAGGCGCACGCGTTTTATACCACGCAGTTTGCCGGTGACATGACAGCGCGTTACCTTGACCACACTTTTTCGCTGGTACAGGTTTGGAGCGAAGATGACTTCATCCGCTTGCAGGAGAATCTGATCGGCCATTTGCTTACGCAAAAGCGTCTTAAATTGTCACCTACCGTTTTTCTGGCGACGACTGAGTCTGAACTGATGCTGATTTCTTTGTGTAATATCAGCGGTGAAGTGGTGTTGGAACAGTTCGGCAGTAAAAAGCGAACTATCCTCTCGTCTTCGTTGTCTGAATTCATTACAATGCTCGCCCCGCGGTATCCCAACTAACTTCAGGGGGAATTGGCTCACGTTGTTGGCTCACATTCGTGTGAGAGATCTCTCACAAACGCTGTAAGACATCTCCTATATTTACTGCTAATAATTTCCCCTGTAATTATAAAAAACAAATTATTTCAATTAGATAGTTTAGTAACCCCCAGGCTAACTCGGTGTATTGGTACTATTAGTTTTCCGTATTAGTCTTGCTTCAAGGGGCTAAATCGACGATTCTAGTCGTGCAGAAGGGAAGCATGAAACTGAACATTAGGATGATGGCGGTTTCATAAAGTAGGGGAAGACTCAGGACGGGTCAGGACAGCATCGGAGCATGCTAGGATGTTTCAGGACGAAACAAGGGACACCTCCAGGACGGAGATTGAGAGCCAAAACATGGAGTTTGGTGGGTCAGGAAGACTAAAGGACAAACGTCAGGATGACCAGGACGATACGTCAGGATGAAAGTGGGACGAAGCAAAGGACGGCTGGTTAGGATAACCGCAGGACAAGTTTTCAAGGAACGAGCAGGGAGCACATAGGTAGCTGGATTGCTATAAACGAACCGGGGGTACTGTGAAAACAGTACCCCCAACTTTTTGTTAGTATCCTAAAAACTGCGGCATACGGCCAGTAGCGCCTTTATAGGTAACAATTTTTGCCCCTCAGTGAATACTCAATCAATATATATCCACTCTTTTTATTAGCCTATAGCCCCCAGACTGTCTTCTGCCTTGCTTTGCGATTTAGGCAACAAGAAGAGTGTGGCGTAAATATCCAGCAAATAAATGGCTGCCAGCAGGCTAATTGCCGCCGTGAAGGCTATTTGTGAAGCAAGCAGTCCTATCACCAGTGGCCCAAAACCACCCACCCCGCGTCCAAGATTAAACAACACGTTCTGCGCCGTAGCCCTTACGTTAACCGGATAGCTGTCGGAAATTAGCCCGCCGTAGCCGCCAATCATGCCGTTCACAAACATGCCCATCACCGCACCGGCAAAGAGCATCGCCGTGGGATCTTTAAGCTGGGCATAACAAACAACCATCACTACTGCACCGACCTGATAGATAAGAAAAATTTTCCAGCGAGCGAAGCGGTCGGAAAGAACGCCAAATAACCAGATACCAAAGGTCATGCCGATCACAGTAACCGCAGTCCACATTCCTGATTTAGTCAGTGAGAAACCAAAGTTTTTAGCCAGATAAGTAGGCATCCAAATCATCAGCCCGTAATACCCAAAGTTTTGTACCGAAGTTAAAATGAGGATACCTACACTGCATTTGGTCGTTGCACGGTCCTTAAATAACAGGCGGATTCGACTGAGCAGAGGCTCTTGCTGTTGAGCTGAAGATTGCTTAACAAACTCTTCGGGTTCACCCATCGTTCTGCGGATCAGGAAAGAGGCGAGGGCGGGCAGCAGTCCGACTAAAAACATGCCTCGCCAGCCAATAGTGCCAAGCAGCAGCGGCGTCAGGAATGCTGCCATTAGCACCCCTAATTGCCAGCCCATGCCGACGTAGGCAGAAGCGCGGTTGCGTTTTTCGACCGGCCAGGCTTCGGCAATCAGCGCCATACCAATGCCGAATTCACCGCCAAGACCGACTCCCGCCAGCGTTCGGTAGGCCAGCAGGTCCCAGTATCCCTGTGCCAGGGCACACAGGCCGGTGAAAAGTGAGAACATTAAAATAGTGAAGGTCAGCACTCGAATTCTGCCAAAGCGGTCACTGATCGGGCCAAATATTACGCCGCCCAATACTGCCCCAATAAGCGTCCAGGTGACCAACGAGCCGCTCTGCGAGGCAGTAAGGCCGAGTTCAGAAGCAATAGCAGGTAACATAAATCCGAGGATAAGAAGGTCAAAGCCGTCCATTGCGTAGCCCGAAACGGAGGCCACCATTGCCTTGACCGGCGTGGCGTGTTTTTTTGAGTTTATTGTTGAGTTCGCTGGCATCATTAAAGTCAATTTATGTAAAGTGCGCCTATTTTGCCCGTAGCCGCGCCTGGGTACCAGTATGAAAAACTAATAGTTGATTGAGGCAGGCTATGCTTAAGGGGGTTGAAAAAACGTTTTGTTGCGTGAGCAGAAGTTTGGGACGCGGCGGCTTCAATGCTATGATTCGCCCTAATTTCGGCGCGCTATCCACAACCCGCACGTGTTCAATACAGAGAGTTATTGATGAGTACAGAAAATCAGGTCCGCGAAATATTGCAGGATATTGAGCAAGTTATGCGTCAACTGTCTTTATGGCAACCTATGCCTCCAGAGCCTGAGGCTTTCGAAAGTAAAGAGCCTTTTGCCGTAGATACCATGTCGGCCGAGCAGTGGTTGCAGTGGGTTCTTATCCCACGTATGTACGCGTTATTGGCCGCAGAGGCGCCGTTGCCGACTCGTTTTGCCATCACCCCTTATTATGAAATGGCCCTTGCCGGACAGGAGCGTCTGCACAATGTTCTGCAGCGTCTTGACGATTTGCTGAATATAGAAGACTGACATGCTGGAAATTTTATATCAGGACGAGCATCTTATCGCGGTGAACAAACCCGCCGGCATGTTAGTCCATCGCAGTTGGCTCGACCGGCATGAAACTGTTTTCGTGATGCAAACGCTGCGCGACCAGATTGGCCAGCACGTATTTACCGTGCACCGTCTGGATAAACCGACCTCTGGCGTACTGCTGCTGGCGCTGTCGAGCGAGGTGGCACGCCTGCTGTCGCAGCAGTTCGAAGAGCATAAAATGACCAAGGTTTATCATGCGGTGGTTCGCGGCTTCGTGATGGAAGACGGCACCGTCGATTATGCCCTGACGGAAGAGCTCGACAAGATAGCCGACAAATTTTCAAATCCAGACAAAGCTCCACAGCCTGCGGTGAGTCATTATCGCGTCCTGGCGCGTCAGGAAATGCCGGTGGCCATTGGCCGCTATGAAACGGCCCGTTACAGTCTGGTTGAGCTTAAGCCGGAAACCGGCCGTAAACACCAGCTGCGTCGCCACATGACGCACTTGAGGCATCCGATTATCGGCGACACCGCGCACGGTGATTTGAAACAAAATCGCGGAATGGCGCAGCATTTTAACTGCCCAGGGCTGATGCTGCACGCCAGCCATATGCAGCTTCCTCATCCGGTGACCGGCGAGATGTTGTCAATTACTGCCCGTTGGGACAGCCGCTGGCAGAACGTGGTTGAGCGTTTCGAGTGGCAAGGCTGCGTGAGCGAGTTGGAAAGAGTTGAGTTTCCCGTGCAGGCGGGTCAGGATAGTTAACTTTTTTGGATTTAGTAAGGGAGTAGGCAGCATGGCTGAGATTGGTATTTTCGTCGGTACCGTATACGGAAACGCATTGCTGGTGGCGGAAGAGGCAGAAACGCTGCTTAAGAAGCAGGGCCATCAGGTTAAAGTTTTTGAAGAAGGAAGCCTTGAGGCCTGGCAATACTATCGCCATCATTTTGTGCTGATCGTCACCTCAACGACCGGTCAGGGCGATCTGCCTGACAGCATTGCTCCTCTGTACGACGCAATCCGCGACAAGGTTGGCTATCAGCCAGAACTGCGTTACGGCATTATTGCGCTGGGCGACAGCAGCTATGACTTCTTCTGCGGCGGCGGTCACAAGCTTGATGACCTGTTGCAGGAGCAGGGCGCTAATCGTTTGGGCGAGATGCTGGAAATCGATGCGATTGAACAGCCCGAACCTGAGTTGGTCGCGCTTCCATGGGTCGAAAAGTGGACCCAATATTTCGGTCAGTAAATTCCTGACCTCAGTTTAAACATTGAGTTTTGATAACTCGGTGTTGATGAGAGTGACTGATAAAGAAAAGGTCAGAGCATGTAATGCCTGACCTTTTTCTATTTTTATCTGACAGACAATCTGTTAGCGACCGTTAGTCAGCTTTTCGAGATCGGATTCAATTTCGGCAATCTTGTTGGTTACCACAGACTCGAGGTGGCGCAGGTCGTCGAGGATTTTACGCTTAAGATCGACTTCAACCTGTTCACGCTGGCAAATCTGGTCCAGTTCATCGATAACGTAGCGCAGGTTTGGGCTAATCTCGTGGATCTCTTTATAGCCCTGTCCTGCGTTGTCGGCGGCAATCGTCTTACGCTGACGTGGATACTTGAATTTCACGCTTTTGGCAAAAAACTCGCCTTTATCTTTGCGAAAGTAGATCTTGAGAATGTCGTTATTCGCCTCTTGACGGAGGCTGTAGCGATCTACGTCATCAGGATTATTAATACCCAAGCTTTTCAGGTTGTCAAACATAGCGGCACCTTTTGTGTTTACACGCGAAATTACTGTGACCGAAATAATTATGATGAACGCGACAATAAAAAAGCGGGTTGATATACCCGCTTAATCAGTTTAGTCGATAGAGCGTAATAACTCATTAAGACCGGTTTTGCCTAAGGTTTTGGCATCAACCTTTTTCACGATGACGGCGCAATACAAACTGTATTTACCGTCTTTAGAAGGCAGGTTGCCGGAAACAACCACAGAACCCGCCGGTACGCGACCGTAGTGAACTTCGCCGGTTTCGCGGTCATAAATCTTGGTGCTCTGACCAATGTAGACACCCATTGAAATCACGCAGCCGTCTTCAACGATAACACCTTCAACGATTTCAGAACGTGCGCCGATGAAGCAATTGTCACCGATAATAGTAGGGTTGGCCTGGAGGGGTTCCAGAACGCCACCGATGCCTACGCCGCCGGACAGGTGTACGTTTTTACCGATCTGCGCGCAAGAACCTACTGTTGCCCAGGTATCAACCATGGTGCCTTCATCAACGTATGCGCCGATGTTGACGTAAGAAGGCATCAGAACCACGTTACGTGCAATGAAAGAGCCTTTACGCACGGCTGCCGGTGGCACCACGCGGAAACCTTCACGCTTGAAGCGAGCTTCATCGTAATCGGCAAATTTCATTGGAACTTTGTCGTAGAAACGGTTTTCTGCGCCCTCCATAACTTCGTTATCGTTGATTCTGAAAGAGAGCAGTACCGCCTTCTTCAGCCACTGATGCGTAACCCATTCGCCGTCAATCTTCTCGGCAACGCGCAGCTCGCCGCTGTCGATTTTGTTGATAACCTGATTAACCGCGTCGCGCGTTTCGCTGTCGACGTTGGCCGGAGTGATATCTGCACGGCGCTCGAAGGCCTGTTCAATGACGGTTTGCAATTCCATACTCTTCTCTTTATCTGATAGTGATGTTGAAAGTAAAATAGCCAAGCATTACTTGTATCATATTTTATCGAAGGGGTTGAGCACCTCAGTCAATCTATGCTCAATTTCCCGACGCGTTTGTTTATCTAATGCCCGACGTTCGCCGTTGGCAAGGATAAATAAATCCTCGACCCGCTCGCCGATAGTAGATATGCGCGCGCCGTGAAGCGACAGCCCCAGATCGGCAAATACTTCGCCGACGCGCGCAAGCAGGCCGGGTTGGTCCAGCGCGACCAGTTCCATATACGTTCTGCGATCGGTGTGGGTTGGCAGGAAACTGACCTCCGTTGGTACGCTGAAATTACGCAGCTTGGGTGAAGGTCGGCGCGCTCGCGGCGGCTGGTAAGCTTGTAGCATCGCCTGTTCCAGAGCAAAACGCGTGGTTTCGTGACGATCCTGCGCCAGCGGATTGCCGTCTGGTTCAAGCACGATAAAGGTGTCCATCGCCATACCGTCGCGATTGGTAAAAATCTGGGCGTCATGGATGCTGAGATTGCGACGGTCGAGCTCTCCGGCAACGGCGGCAAACAGATAGGGTTTGTCCGGACTCCAGATAAATATCTCGGTTCCGCCGCGCGTCGCCTGTCGGCTTACCAGCACCAGCGGCTTGGTTGAGTCATGGTCAAGCAGATGACGGGCGTGCCAGGCCAGCTGATTCGGGGTGTGGCGCAGGAAATAGTCAGAGCGGCAGCGGCTCCAGATACGGTGCAGCGCCTCTTCGTCAATATTGTCCATACGCAGCAGTGCCAACGCCTGCAGGCGGTGATGGCGTACTCTTTCGCGCAAATCAGGCGTATGTTGGGTGCCGCGACGCAGCTGTTTTTCGGTCGCAAAATAGAGCTCGCGTATCAGGCTCTGCTTCCAGCTATTCCAAAGGGTTTCGTTGGTGGCGCAGATATCGGCGACGGTCAGGCAAACCAAATAACGCAGGCGATTTTCAGTTTGCATTTCGGCCGCAAACTGCTGGATCTCAGTGGGATCCTGAATGTCTCGGCGCTGGGCGGTAACCGACATCAACAAGTGGCAGCGCACCAGCCAGGAAACCAGCTGGCTTTCGTTGGAGTTCAGCCCGTGCAGTTCGGCAAATTCCTGCGCGTCGTGCGCACCCAGTATGGAGTGGTCACCGCCGCGGCCCTTAGCGATATCGTGGAACAGCGCCGCCATCAGCAGCAGCTCGGGCTGCGGCAGACGCGGGAAGAGATCCACGCACAGGGGATGACGTGGACGCGTTTCTTCGTCGGCAAAGCTTTCAAGCTTTTGCAGCACGCGAACGGTGTGTTCATCAACGGTGTAGGCGTGGAACAGGTCGAACTGCATCTGACCGACAATCAGACCCCATTGCGGCATGTAGGCCCAAAGCACGCTGTGGCGGTGCATGGGAACCAGCGCCCGCGATACTGCGCCCGGATGGCGCAGTATCGCCATAAAAATTTCGCGCGCTTCTGGAATGGTGCAGAGTGGCGTTTTCAAATGCCGACGCATACGGCGCAGCAAACGCACCGTGGTCGAGTAAATGCCTTTTATCTCACGATGACGCACCATCAGATAAAACATGCTGATAATGGCCTGCGGCTGGCGGTCAAACAGCGTCTCGTCGCGCACGTCAATCAGGTCACCGCGCAGCTGGAAGTTGTCGTCCAGCGGACGTGGTTTTTCATTAGGCCCAATCGCCAAAATCGCTTCATCAAACAGTTGCAACAGCATCTGGTTCAGCTCGCCAACGCGTCGCGTCATACGATAAAAGTCTTTCATCATTCGCTCAACCGGCTCATTTCCTTCGCCCTGGTACTGCAAAAGCTGGGCAACGTTGAGTTGGCGGTCAAACAGCAGGCGGTTGTCGTAGCGGTTGAGGATAAGATGTAGGGCAAAGCGAATACGCCACAGGAAGCTTTGACACTCGTTTATTTCATTGCGTTCGGCCTTGGTCAGAAAACCAAAGCTGACCATTTCATCAAGCGACGTTGCGCCAAAGTGGCGGCGTGCTACCCACAGCAGCGTGTGAATGTCACGCAGGCCGCCGGGGCTGCTTTTGATATCCGGCTCAAGATTATAGCTGGTGCCGTGATAGCGCTGATGGCGTTCGTTTTGTTCGTCAATCTTGGCGCGGAAGAAGGTGGGGGAAGGCCAGAATCCGTCGCTAAAAATATGCTTTTGCATATTCAGGAACAGCGCAACGTCGCCGCAAATCAGGCGAGATTCAATAAGATTGGTAGCAACGGTCAAATCCGCCAATCCTTCGAGCAGGCACTCTTCCAGCGTACGCACACTGTGGCCTACTTCCAGTCTCAGGTCCCACAGCAGAGTGATCAGCTCGCCAATCCGCTGTGCCTGCTGATCGTTGAGTCGTTTTTGGCTAAGTACCAGCACGTCGATATCCGACAGCGGATGCAGTTCGCCACGGCCGTAGCCGCCCACCGCGACCATAGCGGTTTCGGGAATTTTATCAAAACCGAAGAAAATCCACAGCCGCTGCAGCATTTGGTCAATATAAAGCGAGCGGGCGGCGACTAATTCTTCAACACTCTGCCCACAGTTAAACGCCTCGGCCAGCCACAACTGGAACTCGTCCATGTGCTGTTTGAGTGACTGGCGATTAAGTGCTTCATCGGGATAAGAAGAAGGGGACGCGGGCTTTTCAGGAAACGTGCGCGTTATCTCAACCGGCAGTGGCAGAGCAAGGTGAACAAGATCTTTAGACAAAAACGAATCAGACATAAGTGTGCAGCCTGTATGGATGTAAATGACAAAATTAATAACAATGACATAATACTTCGAAAAAAAACCGGCGATATCTGCCGGCTTCTACTGCACTACTTTTTACGGCTTAATTCGCTGCCGCAGATTCATGCGTTAATACGCGTGGCAATGTCTCGTCTTTACGCAGGGTCATGATTTCACAACCATTTTCTGTAACAACCAGAGTGTGCTCATACTGCGCTGACAGGCTGCGATCTTTGGTTTTTACCGTCCAACCGTCTTTCATGGTGCGAATGCGGAAATCACCGGCGTTGACCATAGGTTCAACCGTAAAGGCCATGCCCGGTTGCAACACTACGCCGCCGTCATCCGCATCGTAGTGCACCACCTGAGGCTCTTCATGGAAGCCTTCGCCGATGCCGTGCCCGCAGTATTCCCGCACGACAGAGAATTTTTCGGCCTCAACAAACTGCTGAATCGCCTTGCCCAACGTACGCAGGCGGATACCCGGCTTGATCAATTTCAGTGCGAGATACAGGCTTTCTTGGGTGATGCGACACAGGCGCTCGCCGAGGATGGTTGGCTTGCCGACCAAAAACATGGTGGAGGTATCGCCGTGGAAGCCGTCTTTAATCACCGTCACGTCGATGTTGACGATATCGCCGTCTTTCAGAATGCGCTCATCGTCAGGAATGCCGTGGCAAACCACCTCGTTGATAGAGATACACACTGATTTCGGGAAACCGTGGTAATCCAGACAGGCGGGAATTGCCTGCTGTTTGATAGTGATATGGTCGTGACAGATACGGTCAAGCTCACCGGTGCTGACCCCAGGTTTTACATAGGGTTCGATGATTTCCAGCACTTCTGCAGCCAAGCGTCCGGCTACGCGCATTTTTTCGATGTCTTGAGGTGTTTTGATTGAAATTGCCATGAAAGAATCCTGCTGGTGTCATGTTTTTGACGACCTTTATTTCAACAGCCTTTATTTATGCCTGCGGGTCGTCAATAATTAGCTAGGCCACATGGTATCAGCCCTGTTATGAGCTGCCAAATTATCATTATCCCGCCGCGCTTTTGTTTAAGTAAAGTTGGTTTCTGGTCGATATTTATGGTATAAAGCGCGCCGGCAATCACTGTATTGTCTCTGTAAAAAGGCTCCGGTCTTGCGCGGACGGCATAAAGTGAATGAGCCAATTACTCACTCATTTGTGTACTTATTCGTTTAATAAGTAATAACACACACGTATCGACACCTGCGCCGGGGTGCCCTGAAAACGCCGTCTTAGATGGCATTTTACGGGGTCGGTTGCACGGGATACGTGGAGGCATAACCCCAAACATTTACTATAGAGGTTTTATCATGGCAACTGTTTCCATGCGCGACATGCTCAAGGCCGGTGTACACTTCGGTCACCAGACCCGTTACTGGAACCCGAAAATGAAGCCATTCATCTTCGGTGCTCGTAACAAGGTTCACATCATCAACCTTGAGAAAACTGTACCAATGTTCAACGAAGCTCTGGCTGAGTTGACCAAGATCTCTTCCCGTAAAGGTAAGATCCTGTTCGTTGGTACCAAACGCGCAGCAAGCGAAGCGGTAAAAGACGCTGCACACAACTGCGACCAGTTCTTCGTGAACCATCGCTGGTTGGGCGGCATGCTGACTAACTGGAAAACCGTTCGTCAGTCCATCAAACGTCTGAAAGATCTGGAAATCCAATCACAAGACGGCACTTTCGAAAAGCTGACCAAAAAAGAAGCTCTGATGCGTACTCGCGAGCTTGCGAAGCTGGAAAATAGCCTGGGCGGTATCAAGGATATGGGTGGTCTTCCTGATGCACTGTTTGTTGTCGATGCCGACCACGAACACATTGCAATCAAAGAAGCTAACAACCTGGGTATCCCGGTATTCGCTATTGTTGATACCAACTCCGATCCGGATGGCGTTGACTTCGTTATCCCTGGTAACGATGACGCAATCCGTGCAGTGAATCTGTACCTGAGCGCCGTTGCTGCCACTGTTCGTGAAGGCCGTTCTCAAGACTTGGCTGTTCAGGCAGAAGAAAGCTTCGTAGAAGCTGAATAATAAGGACGGCTCCGATATACCCAATAGATTTCAAGGTGCAGTAAGGCGGCAACTGAACGAATCCCCCGGAATTTACATCAGTAAATGATTGGGTGAGCGAAGGCAGCCAACGCACATGCAGATTGAAAGATGATGGGTATGCAGCCCTTATTAACCAGGTATTGAATATGTTGGTTAGGGGGCCTTAATTGGCCCCCTTTGCTTATCTTAAATGCGAGAAATATCTCAACGCAAAAATCCTTTTTGCACTGGGATAATCGAGGAAAAAACAATGGCTGATATTACCGCTGCCCTGGTAAAAGAACTGCGCGAACGTACCGGCGCTGGCATGATGGATTGTAAGAAAGCTCTGGTTGAAGCTAACGGCGACATCGAGCTGTCCATTGAAAACATGCGTAAATCTGGCGCGATCAAAGCGGCTAAGAAAGCAGGCAACGTAGCTGCTGACGGCGTGATCAAAACCAAAATCGAAGGCAACTATGGTCTGATTCTGGAAGTTAACTGCCAGACTGACTTCGTGGCTAAAGATGCTGGCTTCCAGGCCTTTGCAGAAAAAGTGCTGGATGCTGCTTTTGCAGGCAAAATCACTGACATCGAAGTGCTGAAAGCACAGTTCGAAGAAGAGCGTGTAGCTTTAGTTGCAAAAATCGGTGAGAACATCAACATTCGTCGTATCGCTTCTCTGGAAGGCGACGTAATGGGTAGCTACCTGCACGGTGCTCGCATCGGCGTTCTGGTTGCTGCTAAAGGCGCTGACGAAGAGCTGGTTAAACAAATTGCTATGCACGTTGCTGCAAGCAAGCCAGAATTCGTTAAGCCTGAAGACGTGTCTGCTGAAGTGGTAGAAAAAGAGTATCAGGTTCAGCTGGACATCGCTATGCAGTCTGGCAAGCCTAAAGAAATCGCAGAGAAAATGGTTGAAGGCCGCATGAAGAAATTCACCGGTGAAGTTTCTCTGACAGGTCAGCCTTTCGTTATCGAACCAAGCAAAACTGTTGCTCAGGTTCTGAAAGAGCACAACGCTGACGTGACTGATTTCATCCGCTTTGAAGTGGGCGAAGGCATTCAGAAAGCTGAGACTGACTTTGCTGCAGAAGTTGCTGCAATGAGCAAACAGTCTTAATGCTGGATTGATGTAAAAAACGGAACCGCTAAATTGGCGGTTCCGTTTTATCCAGCCTTGAACTATCCAAAGGTTCAAGCCTCTAGCAGTTATGTCAGATAGCCTTTAATGTCTGATAACATCACAGGATTTGTGATGCAAAAAAAACGACCATCCCATTACGACACATTGCTTCTTAGGACAGACACCATGGCTACCAATGCGAAACCCGTTTATCAGCGTATCCTGCTAAAACTCAGTGGCGAAGCCCTGCAGGGCAGTGAAGGTTTTGGTATCGATGCGAGCGTTTTGGATCGCATGGCACAGGAAGTTAAAGAGCTGGTTGAGTTGGGCATCCAGGTGGGTGTCGTGATTGGCGGCGGAAACTTGTTCCGCGGTGCCGGTCTTGCTCAGGCAGGAATGAACCGCGTCGTGGGCGATCACATGGGAATGCTGGCCACGGTAATGAATGGTCTGGCAATGCGTGATGCACTGCACCGTGCCTATGTGAATGCTCGCCTGATGTCTGCAATTCCGCTTAACGGCGTTTGCGACAACTACAGCTGGGCCGAAGCGATTAGCCTGCTGCGTAACAACCGCGTCGTGATTTTTGCAGCCGGTACCGGCAACCCATTCTTTACCACGGATTCTGCAGCCTGTTTGCGCGGGATCGAGATCGAAGCTGACGTGGTGCTTAAAGCGACTAAAGTTGACGGCGTCTTCTCTGCCGATCCGGTTAAGCACCCGGACGCTACCATGTTCGATCATCTGACTTATACCGACGTGCTGGACAAAGAGTTGAAAGTGATGGACCTTGCCGCCTTTACGCTGGCTCGTGACCACAATCTGCCGATTCGCGTTTTCAACATGAACAAACCTGGCGCACTGCGTCGCGTGGTTATGGGCGAGAACGAAGGTACGCTGATTTCTAAAGCTGAGTAACCTGTCGTTGCCTCAAACGACCATTTTGAATATTCACGGACTATACTAAGATTATGGTCTGCCTAGTAACCCGTTTCCAAAGGTTCGCAACGTGATAAATGACATCAGAAAAGATGCTGAAATTCGCATGGGTAAATGCGTTGAAGCATTCGAAAACAACATTAATAAAATCCGCACCGGCCGTGCACAGCCGAGCATTCTTGACGGTATTCAGGTTGAATACTACGGCTCTAAAACTCCACTGCGCCAGTTGGCAAACGTGGTGGTCGAAGATGCACGTACTCTGGCCGTTACCGTGTTTGACCGCTCTATCAGCGCCGCTGTAGAAAAGGCCATCATGACTTCCGACCTGGGCCTGAACCCTATGTCTGCCGGCAGCACTATTCGCGTGCCGTTGCCTCCGCTGACTGAAGAACGTCGTAAAGACTTCATCAAGATCGTACGTGGTGAAGCAGAGCAGGGCCGTGTTTCCGTACGTAACGTACGTCGCGATGCCAATGATAAAGTTAAAGCTCTCCTGAAAGATAAAGAGATCAGCGAAGACGAAGATCGCCGCTCTCAGGAAGATATTCAGAAAATGACCGACGTGTTTATCAAGGCTGTTGATAAGGCACTGAGTGATAAAGAAGCAGAGCTGCTGGATTTCTAATCTATTGCAGGCTATTTCCAAAAGCGTCGCAAATGCGGCGCTTTATTTTTTAAAAAAAACATATCCTACAAAACTCCCATACTTAATTGTAAATTAAGAATTTATCAATAAAATGGGCAGCATCCCGTCGAAGTGAACCACAGTAATTGGTGCTTTAATCTGATAGACAAGCGGCCCAAGGCGTAACAGACTGTGTCACCTCCGATAATGACTTTCGCTATATTGAGTACCTTCATGAAGCAACTGACTATTCTTGGCTCAACCGGTTCTGTTGGCACCAGCACACTGTCCGTAGTGCGCGCTAACCCCGACGCCTTTGCCGTTCGTGCGTTGGTCGCAGGCACAAATATCAAGGTTATGGCCGAACAGTGCCTGGAGTTTTCTCCGCAATATGCCTCAATGGCTGATGAAACGTCTGCTTCGGAGCTGAGACGCATTCTAAAAGAGCAGGGCAGCAAGACTGAAGTCATGTCGGGCGTGAAGGCTGCCTGTGAGTTGGCGGCGCTGGACGACGTAGATCAAGTTCTTTCAGCCATTGTGGGTGCCGCCGGGCTGTTGCCAACGCTTGCCGCAGTAAAAGCCGGTAAACGCATTCTGCTCGCCAACAAAGAGTCTCTGGTGACCTGTGGTCGCATCTTTATGGATGCGGTGCGTGAAAGCCACAGCCAGCTGTTACCTATCGACAGCGAACATAACGCCATTTTTCAGAGCCTGCCGGAAAATGTTCAGCAAGAGCTTGGCTATGCGTCACTTGAAAAGAATGGCGTCTCGCGCATTATTCTCACCGGCTCCGGCGGTCCTTTCCGCGAACTGCCGCTTAACGAACTTTCGGCGGTGACGCCTGACCAGGCTTGTGCGCATCCTAACTGGTCAATGGGCCGTAAGATTTCTGTCGATTCCGCCACGATGATGAACAAAGGGCTGGAGTATATTGAGGCTCGCTGGTTGTTCAATGCGTCGGCAGAGCAAATGGAAGTAATTATTCACCCGCAGTCGATGATTCACTCGATGGTGAGATACGTCGACGGCAGTGTATTGGCACAGCTTGGGTCACCCGATATGCGCACGCCAATTGCCCATGCCATGGCCTATCCTAAGCGCGTTGCGGCGGGCGTAGAGCCTTTAGATTTTTGCAAGATGGGGGCGTTGACCTTTAGTGAGCCGGATTTCAGTCGTTATCCATGCCTTAAGCTGGCAATTGAAGCCAGCCGCACCGGACAGGCTGCAACCACCGCGCTTAACGCCGCCAACGAAATTTCCGTCGCCGCGTTCTTGGCAGGGAAAATTCGCTTTACCGATATTGCCGAACTCAATCGTCAGGTAATGGAAAAAACCTTGCCTGGTGAACCTCAATGCGTGGAGGCGGTTCTAGACATTGATCGCGCCGCCAGAGAGAGAGCACTGTTGTTATTACAGTCATTTAGTCTGTAAAATTATACGTCAATGATTGAGGTCGTTTGTTCGAACAACGTTGAAATGATATAGTCTGCGCCTCCTGATAACGCATAATTGCGTTTAATGGCGTTACTTCTCATTTTTAAGTACGTTGGTAGTCCGGTTAGGCCGTGCCTGATAGGGTTCACGGCTTTTTTACGCGCACGCTTCATCATGCACGCGAATGCAAAAGTACCCGATGACGTCGTAAATTCTAGCTAAAGGAAATGAGTACGGGTTATGTCGTTCGAGAATCAACAAATGACTGATACAACTTGTCTGCTACCGCGCCATGTTGCCATTATTATGGATGGAAATGGCCGCTGGGCGAAACGTCAGGGAAAAATGCGGGTCTTTGGTCATAAAGCGGGAGTGAAATCCGTACGTAGAGCCGTGAGCTTTGCTGCAAGCCATCACCTTGATGCACTCACGCTTTATGCCTTTAGCAGTGAAAACTGGAATCGCCCTGTTCAGGAAGTTTCTGCATTAATGCAGCTTTTTGTTCGAGCGTTAGACAGTGAAGTAAAAAGTCTGCACAAACATAATGTTAGATTGCGGATTATTGGCGATCTCAGCCGTTTTAGCTCGCGCTTGCAGGATATGATCCGTCGTTCAGAAACGCTTACACAAAACAACGACGGTCTTACGCTTAACATCGCCGCCAATTACGGCGGACGGTGGGATATTATTCAGGGCGTAAAGAAACTGGCGGCTCAGGTTGAAGCTGGTACACTGCGGGCGGAGCAAATCACGGAAGAGGCCCTCGGCGCGTCTGTTTGTATGAGCGAGTTGGCACCTGTGGATCTGGTGATCAGAACCGGTGGGGAACATCGAATCAGTAACTTTTTGCTGTGGCAGATTGCCTATGCAGAACTCTACTTTACCGACGTCCTCTGGCCTGATTTTGATGAAATTGTCTTTGAAGGTGCGCTGAATGCTTTTGCACAACGCGAGCGTCGCTTCGGGGGGACTACACCTATCGGCGCCAATGCGTCCTAGGGAGAACTTTTGCTGAAGTATCGCATTATCACAGCTTTGATTTTGATTCCTATTGTTATTGCGGCGCTGTTTTTGCTGCCGCCAGTAGGCTTTGCCGTTGTCAACATCGTGGTTTGCATGCTGGCCGCGTGGGAATGGGGACAATTTTCAGGATTTGCATCACGTTCACAGCGCTTGTGGTTGGCCATTCTTTGCGGTTTACTGCTCACCGCAATGATGTGGAGCCTACCTGCCTATCAACAGTTGGATCACCTTGCGCTTGTTAATGGGTCCCTCTGGTTTTCACTGGCCTGGTGGATTGCGGCATTTGTGCTGGTTGTTGCTTATCCCGGCTCTGCGGCGCTATGGCGTAACTCGCGGACGCTGAGACTGATATTTGGTTTACTGACCATTATTCCTTTCTTCTGGGGTATGCTGTCACTGCGGCTTTATGGCTATGCAGAAAATCATTACAACGGAGCTTGGTGGTTGCTGTATGTCATGCTGCTGGTTTGGGGCGCTGACTCAGGTGCCTACCTGTTTGGAAAACTGTTTGGAAAACACAAGCTCGCCCCTAAAGTCTCTCCAGGAAAAACTTGGGAAGGTCTGGTTGGCGGTCTGTTAACCTCGGCCCTGATATCATGGCTGTTCGGTCGCTATGCGCCGTTAGACGTTGTTCCTTCAACCCTGTTGATTTGTTCTATTATTGCGGCGCTGGCCTCTGTACTCGGCGATTTGACCGAAAGCATGTTTAAGCGTGAAGCAGGAATTAAAGACAGTGGTAATTTAATACCCGGTCACGGTGGAATTATGGACCGTATCGACAGCCTTACTGCTGCGGTGCCGGTGTTTGCCTGCCTCATGCTGTTAGTGTATTAACCTTTCTGCCGGCGGCAGTTTTTAAGGAATAGTTGGGATTATGATGAACATACTCTGGAGCTTGGCCGCCTTTATTGTTGCATTGGGGGTGCTTATCACCGTGCACGAATTTGGCCATTTCTGGGTTGCTCGTCGCTGTGGCGTTCACGTAGAACGTTTCTCTGTCGGGTTTGGACGAGCGCTGTGGAGCCGTACTGACAAACGGGGAACCGAATACGTGCTCGCCCTTATTCCTTTGGGTGGCTATGTCAAAATGCTCGACGAGCGCGTTGAAGCCGTTGCCCCAGAACTCCGCTATCAATCCTTCAATAACAAAAAAGTCTGGCAGCGCGCGGCTATTATCAGTGCGGGGCCAATCGCTAATTTCATTTTTGCCGTTTTTGCCTACTGGCTGGTGTTCATTATAGGCGTGCCTAGCGTACGTCCCGTGGTTGGCGAAATCACCCCGCAGTCCGTTGCTTCTCAAGTCAATATTTTACCAGGAATGGAACTTAAGTCTGTTGCCGGTATCGAAACGCCTGATTGGGATTCAGTTCGAATGGCATTGATTGGCGAAATTGGCGACGCAAAAACGACCATTGGTTTTGCTCCTTTTGGCTCCAATCAGGTTACCGAAAAGCAGCTTGATCTAAAAGCTTGGCATTTTGATCCAGAAAAACAGGATCCCGTTGTTGCGTTGGGGATTATTCCTCGCGGCCCGCAGATTGAATCCGTTATGGCTCAAATTCAGGCCGACTCCGCCGCGCAGAAGGCCGGTTTGCAAGCGGGCGACAGGATAGTTAAAGTTGATGGTCAGGTTTTAGTAAGTTGGCAAGCTTTTGCGATTCAGGTACGCGATAATCCGGGCAAGCCAATGGCGTTGGAAGTCGAACGTAACGGTCAGCCTTTGAACTTAACGCTGATACCGGACACTAAATCTGTGGGAAAAGGGCAGGTGCAGGGTTTTGCCGGCGTAGTGCCTAAAATTATCCCGCTGCCTGAAGAGTACAAAACGATTCGCCAGTATGGGCCGTTTATGGCGTTTTATCAGGCTGGGGATAAAACCTGGCAACTGATGAAATTAACGGTCAATATGCTGGGCAAGTTAATAACCGGTGATGTGAAGCTGAACAACCTGAGTGGCCCTATTTCCATCGCACAGGGCGCAGGGATGTCAGCTGAGTACGGATTAATATACTACTTGATGTTTTTGGCACTGATCAGTGTCAATCTCGGTATTATCAATCTGTTCCCGTTACCGGTGTTAGATGGTGGTCACCTGTTGTTTTTGGCAATAGAAAAGCTCAAAGGTGGGCCAGTTTCCGAGCGAGTTCAGGACTTCAGTTACCGCATTGGCTCAGTTTTGCTGATGTTGTTGATGGGGCTTGCACTTTTCAATGATTTCTCCCGTCTTTAAGGCGGAGATTAGGTTAGGAAGACGCATAACAACGATGGCGATCAAAAAGTTGCTCATAGCGTCGCTGCTGTTTGGCAGCGCAACCGTATACGGTGCAGATGGATTCGTAGTGAAGGATATTCATTTCGAAGGCCTACAGCGCGTTGCCGTCGGTGCGGCGTTACTCAATATGCCGGTTCGCGTAGGGGATACAGTTACCGACGATGATATCAGTAATACCATTCGTGCATTGTTTGCCACAGGCAACTTTGAGGACGTTCGCGTCCTGCGCGATGGCGATTCACTGATTGTTCAAGTCAAGGAGCGCCCAACAATCGCCAGCATCACCTTCTCCGGCAACAAAGCCGTGAAGGATGACATGCTGAAACAAAACCTTGAAGCCTCTGGTGTCAGGGTTGGCGAAGCGCTCGACCGTACAACAATTTCCAGCATCGAAAAAGGCTTGGAAGACTTTTACTACAGCGTGGGTAAATACAGCGCGTCAGTAAAAGCCGTTGTTACGCCGTTACCCCGCAACCGCGTAGACTTGAAACTGGTCTTTACCGAAGGTGTCTCTGCACAAATTCAGCAGATTAACATCGTGGGTAATCACGCTTTCAGCACCGATCAATTGGTTTCTCAATTCCAGCTGCGTGACGAAGTACCGTGGTGGAACGTTATTGGGGATCGTAAATACCAGAAGCAGAAGCTTTCCGGAGACCTGGAAACCCTGCGCAGTTACTATCTGGATCGCGGTTATGCGCGTTTCAACATTGACTCTACTCAGGTCAGCCTCACGCCGGACAAAAAGGGCATTTACATCACCCTGAACATCCACGAAGGCGACCAGTATAAAGTTACAGGCGTGCAAGTTGCCGGTAACATGCAGGGTCACTCGGCTGAAGTCGAAAGCCTGAGCAAGATAAACAACGGTGAGCTTTACAGCGGTGCCAAAGTCACCAAAATTGAAAACGACATCAAAGCGATGTTGGGTCGTTACGGCTATGCCTACCCGACTGTAACCACACAGCCGGAAGTTAACGACAAAGACAAAACCGTTATTCTGCACGTCAGTGTAGATGCCGGTAACCGTTACTACGTTCGTCACGTTCGCTTCGAAGGCAACGACACCAGCAAAGATACCGTGCTGCGTCGTGAAATGCGCCAGATGGAAGGAACATGGCTCGGCAGTGACTTGGTCGATAAAGGCAAAGAGCGTTTGAACCGCCTTGGCTATTTCGACACGGTTGATGTTGAAACTCAGCGTGTGCCAGGTACAACAGATCAGGTTGACGTGGTTTACAAAGTTAAGGAACGTAACACCGGTACCTTTAACTTTGGCGTGGGTTATGGTTCAGAGAGCGGCGTCAGCTTTACCGTTGGTGTTCAGCAGGATAACTGGTTAGGTACCGGTTACCAGGCTGGCATCACGGGGACCAAAAATGACTACCAGACCTATACCGAACTGACGGTTACCAACCCGTACTTTACGGTTGATGGCGTGAGTCTGGGCGGTCGTGTGTTCTATAACGACTTTAAAGCAGATAACGCTGACCTGTCTGAATACACCAATAAAAGTTATGGTATTGGCGGAAACCTGGGCTTCCCGGTTAACGAAAATAACTCACTGCGTCTGGGTCTCGACTATGTTCACAATGACTTGTCGAACATGGAGCCGCAGGTATCAATGTTCCGTTACCTGAACAGCGTGGGCAAAGATCCAAGCGTGGTTGCAGGTGAGAATACCTCGGACGCAACCTTCAGCGCCGATGACTTCTTCCTGACGTTAGGCTGGGGTTATAATAATCTGGACCGTGGCTTCTTCCCGACTGCGGGTAGCAAGGCCAGCCTGAGCGGTAAAGTGACCGTGCCGGGCTCGACCAACGAATATTATAAAATCACCTTCGATGCAACCAGCTATCTGCCTCTGTCCGAGAGCCATAACTGGGTGTTGATGGGACGTGCTCGCGCCGGTTATGCCGACGGCCTGGGCGGTAAAGAAGTGCCGTTCTACGATAACTTCTATGCCGGTGGTTCAAGCAGCGTACGTGGTTTCCAGTCGAACACCATTGGTCCTAAAGCCGCTTACTACAACTGCCCGACCGGTGCGACTTCTTATAAAGGTTGCCCAATCGATAACTCCGACGATGCAGTGGGAGGTAATGCGATGGGGCTGCTTAGCGCCGAGCTTATCGTTCCAACGCCGTTTGTGGGTGATAAATACGCTAACTCACTGCGTACCTCTGTATTCGTAGACGGCGGTACCGTGTGGGATACCAATTGGGACAACACCGCAGAGACTATTGCTGCCGGCGTTCCTGATTACAGCAAACCAGGCAATATCCGTGTTTCTTCCGGTGTGGCATTGCAGTGGCAGTCTCCTTTGGGACCCCTGTCATTCTCTTATGCGCAACCTGTCAAGAAATACGATGGTGACAAGGCAGAACAGTTCCAGTTTAACATTGGTAAAACGTGGTAATCTGTTACCGCAACTGAGCCTTATCAGCAGAATCGCAAAGGCCTGAGTGATAGTCATATTCTCAGGCCTTATGCGTAATTTACTGTGCCTCGTGGCACAAACGGGTGATGGAAGGAGTTTATAGTGAAAAAGTGGTTATACGCCGCAGGCCTCGGATTAGTTATGGCTGCTTCAGCTAGCGTTCAGGCTGCTGACAAAATTGGTGTTGTAAACGTTCAGCAAGTTTTCCAACAAATGCCTGCTCGTGATGCTGTTGCCAAACAGCTGGAAAACGAATTCAAAGGCCGCGCAACTGCGCTGCAAGCTCAGGAAACTGCTCTGCAGTCTCAGATGCAAAACCTGCAACGTAATGCCGGTTCTATGAAAGCAGCTGACCGCGCCAAACTTGAAAAGCAAGTTATGGCTAACCGTGAAGATTTCTCTGCAAAAGCTCAGGCTTTTGACAATGACAATCGTAAACGTCAGGCTGAAGAGCGTAACAAAATCCTGGGTCGTATCCAGGACGCAGTGAAAACTGTAGCAGCTAAAGATGGTCTGGATATCGTCATCGACGCCAACGCTCTGGCTTATGCTTCTAACGACGCAAAAGACATCACTGACGAAGTGTTGAAACAGGTTAAATAAGCATGGCTTCAATTCGACTGGCTGATCTCGCACAGCAGTTGGATGCACAATTGCACGGTGATGGCTCTCTAGCCATCACCGGCATTGCTTCAATGCATTCCGCACACTCTGAGCAAATCACGTTTTTATCAAACAGCCGTTACCGTGAACAGTTGGCTTCCTGCAATGCAGGCGCTGTAGTGTTGACGGAAGCGGATCTGCCATTTTGCCAAAGTGCGGCATTAGTGGTTAAAAACCCGTATCTGACTTATGCACGCATGGCTCAAATTCTTGATACCACGCCTGCGCCAGCTCAAGATATTGCCCCAAGCGCCGTTATTTCTCCCGAAGCAAAACTCGGTGACCAGGTGTCTGTCGGTGCGAATGCGGTGATTGAATCGGGTGTTGAACTCGGTGATGGCGTCATTATCGGTGCAGGTTGTTTCATCGGTAAGGAGGCTAAAATTGGTGCCGGAACGCGTATTTGGGCTAATGTTTCTATCTACCATCGCGTGGAAATTGGTCAGAACTGTCTGATTCAGTCTGGAACGGTTATCGGCGCAGATGGCTTCGGTTACGCCAACGATCGCGGCAATTGGGTTAAAATTCCTCAGTTAGGAACGGTAATTATCGGCGATTCTGTCGAGATTGGTGCCTGTACTACCATCGACCGTGGCGCGCTTGACGACACCCAAATTGGTAACGGTGTTATCATTGATAATCAATGTCAGATTGCACACAACGTCGTGATTGGAGACAATACGGCGGTTGCAGGTGGCGTTATTATGGCGGGCAGTCTTAAAATTGGGCGTTATTGCCAGATTGGCGGTGCCAGCGTAATTAACGGCCATATGGAAATTTGTGATAAGGCCGTCGTCACTGGAATGGGAATGGTCATGCGACCAATTACCGAACCTGGGGTATACTCCTCCGGCATTCCGCTTCAGCCGAACAAAGTTTGGCGTAAGACTGCCGCGTTGGTTTTGAATATCGATGAGATGAATAAGCGCTTGAAAGCGGTAGAGCGTAAAATCGAAGAAGACTAATTCACCAACAACTTACAACTAAAAATCAATAAGTAAGATAATGATTTTGTTCTATACTTCACTATCTTTTCGATTCTTAGTCCCTATTTGCGGCCTGCACAATGTCCCTCTTTGAGGGGCACGCAGGCCGTGCTATTGATGATATCAGTAATTTTAGACAGGACGAGTATTTTGAGCACTCCTACTCACAACGATCACTCTCAAGAAGAAGTTAGCGTAGAAGGTTTTGGTATTGGAGAAATACTTGAGCTGCTTCCGCACCGTTTTCCGTTTTTGCTGGTTGACCGGGTTGTCGAATACACCCCACATAAAACGCTGCGTGCGATTAAAAATGTTTCTTTTAATGAGCCTTGTTTCCAGGGACATTTCCCGAGCAAGCCAATCTTCCCTGGCGTTCTGATCCTCGAAGCCATGGCGCAGGCTACTGGTCTGCTGGCGTTTAAAAGCGTCGGTAAACTTGAGCCAGGCGAGCTTTACTACTTTGCTGGCATTGACAGCGCACGCTTTAAAAAACCTGTGGTTCCAGGTGATACCATGGTTTTGGACGTTGAGTTTTTGAAAACTCGCCGCGGTGTGACCTGGTTCACTGGCGTAGCTAAAGTCGATGGCCAGGTAGTATGTGAAGCCCAGATGATGTGCGCCCGTAGTCAGGAGAAATAATCCGTGATTGATAAAACCGCCTTTATTCACCCTAGCGCCGTTGTTGAAGAGGGTGCCGTTATTGGTGCCGGTGTTCATATCGGACCTTTCTGCTATATCGGCTCTCAGGTCGAAATTGGCGAAGGCACCGAGCTCAAGTCTCATGTAGTGGTAAATGGCGTGACCAAAATTGGTCGTGACAACCGTATTTTTCAGTTCGTTTCCATTGGTGAAATTAACCAGGATCTGAAATATGCCGGTGAGCCAACGCGTGTAGAAGTGGGCGATCGCAACAATATTCGTGAGAGCGTGACCATTCACCGTGGTACCGTTCAAGGCGGCGAGCTGACTAAAGTAGGTAACGACAACCTGCTGATGGTGAATGCTCATATTGCTCATGACTGTGTGGTTGGCAATCGCTGTATTCTTGCCAACAACGCCACGTTGGGCGGCCACGTTCAGGTTGACGATTTCGCCATTATCGGCGGCATGACGGCAGTGCACCAGTGGTGCATTATCGGTGCCCACGTTATGGTCGGCGGCTGCTCCGGCGTTGCGCAGGACGTCCCTCCTTTTGTTATCGCTCAGGGAAATCACGCCACGCCGTTCGGTATTAATATCGAAGGGTTAAAGCGTCGTGGTTTCGACAAGCCTTCTCTTCATGCGATCCGTAACGCTTATAAAGTGTTGTATCGTAGTGGTAAAACACTGGAAGAGTCGCAGCCTGAGATTGCCGCTATTGCTGCCGAGTTCCCGGCAGTGAAGCCATTCAGCGATTTCTTTGCTCGTTCAACGCGCGGCATTATTCGTTAGTAGGTCATCGTTAACAGGCCTTGGCGAATAAGATTTGCTGATTTAGCAGCTCAACTGGATTTAATAAAACAATGGAAAAGTCCGTTCTGACAATCGGCCTGGTTGCCGGTGAAACATCCGGCGATATTTTAGGCGCGGGTTTGATCCGGGCACTGAAAGGCCACTATCCTGATGCACGGTTTGTGGGGGTCGCAGGACCTTTGATGCAGGCAGAAGGATGTGAAGCCTGGTTCGAAATGGAAGAGCTGGCGGTAATGGGCGTGGTTGAAGTGTTAGAGCGTTTGCCACGCCTGTTAAAAATACGCAAAGAACTGACTCAACGCTTCACCGAGCTGAAACCCGATGTTTTTATTGGCATCGACGCGCCGGATTTTAACATCACTCTCGAAGGCCGCCTTAAAAAGCACGGTATTCGCACTATTCATTATGTCAGCCCGTCGGTTTGGGCTTGGCGACAAAAACGTGTTTTCAAAATTGGCAAAGCGACCGATATGGTGTTGGCTTTCCTGCCTTTTGAAAAAGCGTTTTATGACAAATTTAACGTCCCCTGTCGTTTTATCGGTCATACCATGGCGGATTCAATGCCGCTGGAGCCTGATAAAGCACTGGCGCGCGCAACGCTGGGTATTCCTGTTGACGTGCACTGCCTGGCCCTGCTGCCCGGCAGTCGTAACGCGGAAGTTGAAATGCTCAGTGCGGATTTTTTAAAGACCGCGCTGCTGCTTCGCGAACGCTATCCCGATTTGCACATCGTCGTTCCATTGGTTAATGCCAAACGTCGCGAACAGTTCGAACGCATCAAGGCTGAAATTGCGCCCGACCTGCCGGCGCACCTGCTCGACGGTCAGGCTCGTGATGCGATGATTGCGAGCGATGCTGCACTGCTGGCCTCGGGCACTGCCGCGTTAGAGTGCATGCTGGCAAAATGCCCGATGGTCGTGGGATATCGCATGAAGCCGTTTACCTTCTGGTTGGCTAAACGACTGGTGAAAACGCCGTATGTTTCTTTGCCTAACCTGCTGGCAGGGCGTGAGATTGTCACCGAACTGCTTCAGGAAGAGTGCGTTCCCGATAAGCTTGCTGCCGCCCTGTTGCCGCTGCTGGCGGGCGGAGAAACCAGTCACCAACTGAAAGAGACCTTCCTCACGCTGCATGAAAGTATTCGACGTGACGCCGATGAACAGGCCGCGCAGGCAGTGATGGAGTTAGCCAGAAAATGAGTGAGATTTTTGTTTATCCGCAGGCGAATTTTATTGCCGGCGTGGATGAGGTGGGTCGTGGCCCGTTAGTGGGTGCGGTAGTGACTGCGGCGGTTATTCTTGACCCCGCGAGGCCGATTGCCGGTCTGGCTGATTCCAAAAAGCTCAGCGAAAAACGTCGTGAGTATTTGTATCATGAGATAAAAGAAAAAGCGTTGGCCTGGAGTCTTGGACGCGCGGAACCTGAAGAAATTGACCAGCTGAATATTCTGCACGCCACCATGCTGGCGATGCAAAGGGCGGTTGCCGGGCTGGCGAGGGTTCCCGATTTTGTACTGATAGACGGTAATCGATGCCCCACGTTGCCTATGGCTTCATTGGCCGTGGTAAAGGGTGACAGTCGCGTTGCAGAAATCAGTGCGGCGTCTATATTGGCTAAGGTGACGCGTGACCGCGAAATGGTTGAGCTTGATGCGGCATTTCCAGAGTATGGTTTTGCCAAACACAAAGGCTATCCAACCGCCGCGCATTTAGAGCAGCTTGCACGTCTTGGCGCAACGGCGCACCATAGGCGCAGCTTCGCTCCTGTCAGACGCGCCCTTGAAGATGTGTCGCTGTCGCGTTAATGGCGCACGGCAGAGAGCACCTATTATTTCGTTTTTTTAAACCCAACTCTCCTAATTCTGGTATCTGAATATGGCTGAACCTCGTTTTATTCATCTGCGTGTACACAGTGACTACTCCATGGTTGATGGATTAGCCAAAGTTGGCCCGTTGGTGAAACGAGCAGCTGCCCTCGGCATGCCTGCGATGGCTATCACAGATTTCACCAACCTTTGCGGTTTGGTCAAGTTTTATGGTTCAGCGCACGGCGCGGGTATCAAGCCGCTGATTGGTGCAGATTTCAACGTACACAGCGAGATGTTGGGCGATGAGCTGGCGCAGTTAACCGTACTGGCGATGAACAATCAGGGCTATCAAAACCTGACATTATTGATTTCGAAAGCCTATCAGCGCGGCTATGGTGCGGCCGGTCCGACCATTGAACGCGAATGGTTGGCAGAACTTAACGAAGGGCTGCTGCTGCTTTCAGGAGCGCGTCACGGCGACATTGGTAAATTCCTCATGCGCTCCAATCAGCCTCAGGTTGAACAGTGCGTTGAGTTTTATCAGCAGTATTTTCCCAATCGTTACTATCTTGAACTGGTCCGCACTGGCCGCCCAGATGAAGAAAATTATCTGCATGCTGCCATTGCTCTGGCGGGAGAAAGTGGATTGCCGGTGGTGGCGACCAATGACGTCCGCTTCCTGGTTGAAGGCGACTTTGACGCACATGAAATTCGTGTCGCTATCCACGACGGATTCACGCTCGACGATCCTAAACGTCCTAAAAACTACACCACGCAGCAATTTATGCGCAGTGAAGAGGAAATGTGCGAGCTGTTTGCCGACATCCCCGAGGCGCTGCAAAACAGCGTAGAAATTGCCAAACGCTGTAACGTGACCATTCGTCTCGGTGAGTACTTCCTACCGCAGTTCCCGACCGGTGATATGTCGACCGAAGACTTCTTGGTGGCCTGTTCGAAGAAAGGGCTGGAGGAGCGTCTTGAGTTTCTGTTCCCCGACCCGACACTCAGGGCTGAAAAACGCCCAGAATATGACGATCGCCTTGATATCGAACTCGGGGTTATCAATCAGATGGGTTTCCCCGGTTACTTCCTGATAGTCATGGAGTTTATCCAGTGGTCTAAGGATAACGGTGTGCCGGTTGGTCCTGGACGTGGGTCAGGTGCAGGGTCATTGGTGGCCTATGCGTTAAAAATTACCGATTTGGATCCGTTGGAATTTGACTTACTGTTCGAACGTTTCCTTAATCCTGAACGTGTTTCAATGCCCGACTTTGACGTCGACTTTTGCATGGAAAAACGCGATCGGGTTATCGAGCACGTGGCCGAAATGTATGGCCGCGAGGCAGTATCGCAAATCATTACCTTTGGTACTATGGCGGCGAAAGCGGTAATCCGCGATGTGGGCCGAGTACTGGGCCATCCCTACGGTTTTGTTGATCGTATTTCAAAGCTGGTGCCGCCTGACCCGGGTATGACCCTCGAAAAAGCCTTTGCGGCAGAACCCCAGTTGCCTGAAATCTACGAGGCTGATGAAGAAGTCAGAGCCTTGATAGACATGGCGCGCAAGCTTGAAGGCGTCACGCGTAACGCCGGTAAACACGCAGGTGGGGTGGTTATCGCCCCGACTAAAATTACTGACTTTGCGCCGCTTTACTGCGACGCCGAGGGCAATAATCCGCTTACCCAGTTTGATAAAAACGACGTTGAATACGCCGGACTGGTCAAGTTCGACTTCTTGGGGCTGCGAACGTTAACCATCATCGACTGGGCGCTGGTGATGATCAACGCGCGACGCGCCAAAACGGGGCTTGAACCGCTTGATATCGCTGCTATTCCGTTAGACGATAAAAAAAGCTTCGACATGCTGCAGCGCTCGGAGACGACGGCGGTATTCCAGCTTGAATCCCGCGGCATGAAAGATCTTATTAAACGCCTTAAGCCCGACAGCTTTGAAGATATGATTGCACTGGTCGCGCTTTTCCGTCCGGGACCGCTGCAGTCTGGCATGGTAGACAACTTTATTGACCGTAAACACGGCCGCGAAGAGCTGTCCTATCCTGATATTCAGTGGCAGCACGAATCGCTGAAGCCTGTTCTGGAGCCGACCTACGGCATCATCCTGTATCAAGAACAGGTTATGCAGATTGCGCAGGTATTGGCCGGTTACTCGCTCGGCGGCGCCGACATGCTTCGACGCGCGATGGGTAAAAAGAACCCGGTCGAGATGGCTAAGCAGCGCGGCGGCTTTGAAGACGGTGCTAAATCACGCGGGATCGACGGCGAACTGGCGGTTAAAATCTTCGATCTGGTAGAAAAATTCGCCGGTTACGGTTTTAACAAATCTCACTCCGCGGCCTACGCGCTGGTCTCCTATCAAACGCTGTGGCTCAAGGCGCACTATCCGGCTGAGTTTATGGCGGCAGTCATGACCGCCGACATGGACAATACCGACAAAGTGGTCGGGCTGGTCGATGAGTGCTGGCGCATGGGGCTTAAAATCCTGCCGCCGGACATCAACAGCGGGTTGTACCACTTCCATGTCAACGACGACGGTGAGATTGTTTACGGCATCGGTGCCATCAAAGGCGTAGGCGAGGGTCCGATTGAGGCCATTATTGAAGCACGAAACGAAGGCGGCTATTTTAAAGAGCTGTTTGACCTCTGTGCGCGCTCGGACACCAAAAAGCTCAATCGGCGTATTTTAGAAAAGTTAATCATGTCAGGGGCATTTGACCGTCTTGGCCCGCATCGCGCCGCCTTGATGCATTCGCTCGGTGACGCGCTTAAAGCCGCCGATCAGCACGCCAAGGCCGAAGCTATTGGTCAGGTAGATATGTTCGGCGTGCTGGCCGAAGAACCGGAGCAAATTGAGAAGTCCTACTCCAACGTCACGCCTTGGCAGGAGCAGAAGGTTTTGGACGGTGAACGCGAGACCTTGGGTCTTTATCTCACCGGGCATCCGATCACTCAATATCTGAAAGAAATCGAGCGTTATGGCGGCGGCCAGCGCCTGAAAGACATGCACCCGACGGATCGGGGAAAAATGACCATCGCAGTGGGATTAGTTGTTGCTGCGAAGGTGATGATGACCAAGCGGGGTAACCGCATTGGTATTTGTACACTTGATGACCGTTCAGGTCGTCTTGAAGTAATGTTGTTTACCGAAGCCTTGGAAAAATTTCAGCATTTGTTGGAAAAAGACCGTATCCTGATAGCGACAGGACAGGTCAGCTTTGATGACTTCAACGGCGGGCTTAAAATGATGGCCCGTGATTTAATGGACATCAGTGAAGCGCGTGAAAAATACGCTCGTGGTCTTGCTATATCGCTGACTGACAGGCAAATTGATGACCAGCTTTTGAACCGTCTGCGCGAATCGTTGGAACCTCATCGATCGGGGACGATACCAGTTCATCTGTATTACCAACGTGAGAACGCTCGGGCGCGTTTGCGATTCGGTGCAACATGGCGTGTTACGCCAACCGATCGTCTGTTGCTTGATTTACGTTCTCTGGTCGGTACTGAACAGGTTGAACTGGAATTTGACTAAAATAGGAATGCTATGAGTCTGAATTTTCTTGATTTTGAACAGCCGATTGCGGAGCTGGAAGCGAAAATTGACTCGCTGACTGCAGTCAGTCGTCAAGACGAAAAATTAGATATTAATCTGGACGAAGAAGTAGGGCGCCTGCGTGAGAAAAGCGTTGAACTGACTCGTAAAATTTTCTCAGATTTGGGTGCCTGGCAGATTGCGCAGTTGGCTCGCCATCCGCGTCGCCCTTACACCCTTGATTACATCAAGCACATCTTCACTGATTTTGATGAACTTGCGGGTGATCGTGCTTATGCTGACGATAAAGCTATCGTTGGGGGTATTGCACGTTTGGGTGAGCGCGCCGTGATGATCATTGGTCATCAAAAGGGACGTGAAACCAAAGAGAAGATCCGCCGTAACTTCGGTATGCCGGCACCTGAAGGCTACCGTAAAGCACTGCGTCTGATGGAAATGGCCGAACGCTTTAAAATGCCTATCATCACCTTCATCGACACACCGGGTGCATACCCAGGCGTGGGCGCGGAAGAGCGTGGACAGTCCGAAGCTATCGCACATAACCTGCGTGAAATGTCTCGTCTTAACGTACCGGTTATCTGTACCGTTATTGGCGAAGGCGGTTCAGGTGGTGCATTAGCGATTGGCGTGGGTGACAAAGTTAACATGCTGCAGTACAGCACCTACTCGGTGATTTCACCAGAAGGTTGTGCGTCCATTCTGTGGAAAAGTGCAGACAAAGCGCCGTTGGCGGCAGAGGCTATGGGCATCATCGCGCCACGTCTGAAAGAGCTGAAACTGATCGACTCCGTTATCCCCGAACCTTTGGGCGGCGCGCATCGTGATGTTTCTGCAATGGCAGCTTCACTGCGTGCACAGCTTGAGGCCGATCTCAGCGATTTGGATGCGTTGTCTACCGAAGAGCTGCGTGACCGTCGTTATCAGCGACTGATGACTTACGGCTATTGTTGATCTCTTTAGCTATAAAATTTAAGGGGCAGTCTTTGGACTGCCCCTTTTTTATTGTCTCGGCGAGTGAGGGGCTATACCCTGTGCTTTAGAAAACCAGAAGGATTTGTCAGATGAATATTATCGCCATCATGCGCCCTGAAGGGGTTTATTACAAAGATGAGCCGATCCGCGAGCTGGATGCCGCTCTTAACGTCGCGGGTTTTAAAACAATTTATCCCCGTGACAAAGCCGACCTGCTGAAGCTTATAGAAAGCAATGCGCGTATTTGCGGGGTGATTTTCGACTGGGATCTGCACAGCACAGAGTTGTGCGTGGAAATCAACGAGCTGAACGAGTACCTGCCGCTCTACGCTTTTATTAATACCCATTCCACGATGGATGTTAGCGTGCATGATATGCGCATGGTGCTGTATTTCTTTGAATATGCGCTGAACGCCTCTGAAGACATTGCCAAGCGTATTCGCCAATACACTGATGAATATATTGATCAGATTACGCCGCCACTGACCAAGGCATTGTTTAATTATGTTGAAGAAGGGAAGTACACCTTCTGCACGCCCGGGCATATGGCGGGAACTGCGTTTCTGAAAAGCCCGGTAGGCACGCTGTTTTATGACTTTTTTGGTGCCAAAACGTTGAAGGCCGATGTGTCGATTTCGGTCACCGAACTGGGTTCGCTGCTCGACCATACTGGCCCACATCTTGAGGCTGAAGAATATATTGCTCGCACCTTTGGCGCCGAGCAAAGCTATATCGTGACCAACGGTACATCTACCGCGAACAAAATTGTTGGGATGTATTCAGCGCCCGCAGGCAGTACCGTTCTGATTGACCGCAACTGTCATAAGTCTTTGGCACATCTGATGATGATGACCAACATTGTGCCTATTTATCTGCGCCCGCTGCGTAATGCCTACGGAATTCTGGGCGGTATTCCACAGCGTGAGTTTACCCGCGACAGTATTGCGGCCAAGGTGGCTCAAACTGAAAATGCCACGTGGCCAGTGCATGCAGTTATCACCAACTCAACCTACGATGGTCTGCTGTACAATACTGATTATATTAAAAATACCCTCGAGGTTGCGTCGATTCATTTTGATTCGGCGTGGGTGCCTTACACTAACTTTCACCCAATTTATGATGGCAAAAGCGGCATGAGTGGCGATCGCATCGAGGGTAAAGTCATCTATGAAACGCAGTCCACTCATAAGCTGCTGGCGGCCTTCTCGCAGGCCTCGATGATCCACATCAAAGGTGATTACAACGAAAGCACTTTTAATGAAGCCTACATGATGCACACCACCACTTCACCCAATTACGGTATTGTTGCGTCCGCGGAAACGGCTGCGGCGATGCTGCGCGGCAATCCGGGGCGCAGACTGATCAATCGCTCCGTGGAGAGGGCGCTGCATTTTCGTAAAGAGATCCAGCGACTGCGCGAAGAAACTGACGGATGGTTTTACGACGTATGGCAGCCAGAAGACATTGACGAGGCGGAATGCTGGCCGCTTAATCCAGACGACAACTGGCACGGCTTCGCCAACGCCGACACTGATCACATGTATCTTGATCCGATCAAAGTCACCATCTTGACGCCGGGAATGGACGAAACTGGCAAGCTTGAGGGCGAGGGAATTCCCGCCGCGCTGGTGGCCAAGTTCCTTGATGAGCGTGGCGTAGTGGTTGAGAAGACAGGTCCTTATAATTTGCTGTTTCTGTTTAGCATTGGCATCGATAAAACCAAGTCGATGAGCCTGATGCGCGGTCTGACCGATTTCAAACGCGCCTATGATCTTAATCTGCGGGTGAAGAATATGCTGCCGGATCTTTACGCCGAAGACCCTGATTTTTATCGCCATATGCGCATTCAGGATTTGGCTCAGGGGATCCACAGACTCATCGTGCATCACGACCTCCCTTCGTTGATGCTTAAGGCATTCGACGTCTTGCCCGAAATGAAAATGACCCCTTATGAGATGTTCCAGCATCAGGTGCGCGGCAACATTGAAGAGTGTGAAATCGATCAACTGGTCGGCAAAGTGGCAGCGAATATGATCCTGCCTTATCCTCCGGGCGTTCCGGTGGTGATGCCGGGTGAGATGATTACCCAGGAGAGCCGCGCCGTACTTGATTTCCTGCTGATGCTTTGCTCGATTGGCGAGCATTTCCCAGGTTTTGAAACGGATATACACGGAGCGAAACTGACCGAAGACGGGAGATATTTAGTCAAAGTGCTTAAAACAGAGGTGCTCAATGCTTAATTTACGACAAATCCACCACATCGCGATTATTGCCAGCGATTATGAAGTCAGTAAAAAATTCTACTGCGGCGTGCTGGGCTTTGAACTACTGGGTGAGGTTTATCGCGAGGCGCGTGACTCGTGGATGGGGAACCTGGCGTTGAACGGACTGTATCAGATTGAGCTTTTCAGCTTTCCTTCTGTACCTGCGCGCTTGAGCCATCCTGAAGCCTGCGGCCTGCGTCATCTGGCTTTCAGCGTCAATGATATTGAGGCCTCTGTAGCGCATCTTACCGCGGCAGGCATTGTGTGCGAGCCGGTGCGTATTGACGAGTATACCGGCAAGAAATTTACCTTCTTTTCCGATCCGGATCATTTGCCTTTAGAACTTTATGAGGCTGACTAAAGGCGATGCGTCAACTTTACATAGCGGAAATTATTGATGCTGCTTGAACACCTGACCCAACTTTTAGGCGATAAAAGTCGCCTCTGCGTTGCCTTTAGCGGGGGACTCGACTCCACGGTGTTGCTGCACGCGCTGGTTCAGCTTAGGGCCAGCTCAATGCCGCACTTGCAGCTTCGCGCTGTGCACGTTAATCATGGTTTAAGTACTCACGCGCAGCGATGGAGTGACAGCTGTCGTGAACGGTGTGGGCATTGGCAGGTCGATTTTTTAGCGATCAGTGTGACCGTCGATGCTCGCGCTGGGGGAGTCGAAGCGGCAGCGCGCGGTGCTCGCTATCAGGCACTCGACGGCAATTTGCAGGAGGGTGAAACGCTGCTTACGGCTCAACACCTTAACGATCAGTGTGAGACTTTTTTGCTGGCGTTAAAGCGTGGCAGCGGGCCTGCTGGATTATCGTCAATGAGCGCCAGCACAACGCTTGGTGCCCACGCGCTGTTGAGACCGCTGCTTTACGTTGAGCGCGAAAAGCTTGAAGACTATGCGCGTCTGCACCAGCTTGACTGGGTTGAAGATGACAGCAATCAGAACTCGCGTTTCGATCGCAATTTTTTACGCCTTGAGGTGCTGCCGTTGCTTTATCAGCGCTGGCCGCATTTCGCCGCTGCGACCGCCCGCAGCGCCATCCTGTGCGCCGAGCAGGAGTCTTTACTCGATGAACTGTTGCAGGAAGGGCTTGAGCAGCTTATTGATGAGAAAGGCAGCCTGTCGATTACCGGACTGCAATCGCTTTCTGCGCCGCGCCGCTTTGCTTTGATCCGCCGCTGGCTGGCCATACAAGGTGCTAAGATGCCCTCACGCGAGCAGTTGCAGCGTATCTGGGATGAAGTGGCGACTAGCCAGGAAGATGCGGAACCGCAGTTGCGCCTCGGTGAAAACAGCATTAGGCGCTTTCGCCAACGGTTGTACTGGTTAAGGCCGATGCAGTCGCTGAAAGAAACGGTGCTTGACTGGGCGGGGGATAAACCATTGGATCTGCCTGATGGTCTGGGAACACTTACCCTTGATAACTCGGCGCAGCAGGGGCAGTGGGTACGTAAACCGTACGCTAACGAGACGCTGAGTGTAAGATTTCATGCCAGAGGTTATCTGCACATCGTTGGCCGTGACCGTTCGCGGCAAATAAAAAAACTGTGGCAGGAGCTAAACGTTCCCCCTTGGGAACGAGAGCGTATTCCGCTGATTTTTTACAATGAAAAACCGATTGCAGCGGCTGGTCTATTCATTACCCACGAAGCGCTGACCCAAGGCCCACAAGAGGCTCATTGGTCGCTGCTTTGGAAAACAGAAAGCGAATAACTTTACCGCCGGGTTGAACCGGTTTGGGAGCAATGATGTATGTTATAAAGAATGGCGCACTGGGCTTGGCTTTGGCGTGGTTGAGTATCACTTTGCCGGCGATGGCTGAGGGAAATATCGCCAACGGTCAAGCGAAGTCTGCCAGCTGTGCCGCCTGTCATGGCGCAACGGGCAAAGCCAGCAACACGCTTTATCCTAATCTTGCCGGACAAAATGAAGCTTATTTGGCGTTGGCGTTGCAGGATTATAAGAAAGGGAGCAGGACGGGCGGGCAGGCCGGAATTATGCAGGCATTTACTTCGGCGCTTACAGAGCAGGATATCGATGACTTGGCGGCATACTATGCGGCACAAAAGCCTTAAAATACATAAGGTGGCTTAGAGGATAATCTGCAAAGAAAAACGGGCAATCTTAAGATTGCCCGTCAACGTTTTTTCGTTTGGTGATGACCGTAGAAGCTACTCTACACTCACAACCACAGTGCCAATTTTGGGATTACTGAAGCTCTCTATGTGGTCAAGCCTGAATTCCAACTGTTGCCCATCCGAGTCAACAATCAGATATTCCACTTTTTTCCGCATCAACAGATCTTTGGCCTTGGCTTCGACAAGCTCCCCATTACGCATTTTCAGCGTCAGAACCAAATGGTCCTGACAGGCAAGCTCGAGATTATCGTAATCATCGCAATTGATGGGTTGGTACTCATCATTAATCGACATAATCGCTCACCAGTAAGTTAGCGGCGGCATAAGCCGCCTGTTCTCGAACGGAAGACGGAAGTTCGGCATTTGCCGCAACGTCGTCTAATGCCTTTAGCACACAGCCCAATGCATCGGGCACATAACCGAGATCGCCACTGCCGATCTCCGCATACTTTCGGCGTACTAATTCAGAGTATTGTTGCATAGGTCCTCCTATAGAGCTTGTTCGAAATGGCTCTTTACGCAACTTTTCGAACAAACTCTTTCACTCCCCCACAGTAAGCTAAAACCTTTTAACTGGGAAAAGATAAACTTCCGTTATTAAACGACTATAGCACAGAGCGGCGTGAGTTATCAGGTTGGGCACCAAGCTTTATATTATGTTGATATCAAGTACAATGTGCGTCCATTACTTAGAGGTTCCCCATGGCGTTAAAAGCAACAATTTATAAAGCCGCAGTCAATATTGCCGATATGGATCGCAATTTTTTCTACGATGCCAACCTCACACTGGCCCAGCACCCGTCGGAAACCGAGCAGCGCATGATGCTCCGCCTACTTGCTTGGATTTGCCACGCCGACGAACGTTTGAGTTTCACACGCGGCCTGAGTGCCGAAGACGAGCCTGAAATCTGGCGTAAAAACGATCACAGCGGCATCGAGCTGTGGGTCGAATTGGGTCTGCCGGATGAGAAGCGTCTGAAAAAAGCCTGTAACCAGTCGCGCACTGTGGTGCTTTACGCGTATGGTGAGCGAGCTGCCAAGGTTTGGTGGTCGCAGGTGCAAAATAAAGTCAGCCAATTTTCCAACCTGAGCGTTCGTTACATCGACGATGAACTCTTGGCGCAGCTGGTGTCCTTTTGCCAACGTAATATGGTGTTGCAGGCAACCCTGCAGGACGATGCTATCTGGCTTTCCGATGCCCAGAATAACGTAGAGATTCACTTCGAAGAGTGGAAAGACGGTAACTGGAAGCAGGCGGTGCAGTAAGGTGTTAATTTTATCCGGCAGTCTCGAAATCCCCGATGGTGACGTTGAACTCACCGCAATCCGCGCACAAGGGAACGGTGGTCAGAACGTTAATAAAACCTCTATCGCGATTCACCTGCGTTTTGATATTAAAGCATCGAGCCTGCCAGAGTATTACCAGCAACGTTTATTAGCGTTTAAGCATCATTTAATTACTGCAGAAGGTATTGTGATAATTAAAGCGCAGGAATACCGCAGTCAGGAACAGAATCGTGAAGCGGCACTCGCCCGGTTATCTACCCTTATTAGTCAGGCAATGGTGGTAGAAAAGCCGCGACGCGCGACTAAACCCACGCGTGGGTCTAAAATTCGTCGGGTAGAGAGTAAAGTGCGCAAAGGTGCCACCAAAGCGCTGAGAGGCAAAATTCGTTAGTTCTGGCCGTTTAATCATGGTGGAAAGGGCGATATAAAGATCAAAACGCAGTGGGAGAAAACTGTGAAAAAAATAATGATTACTGTGGGGCTGACTTTCAGCCTGTTGTCGCTATTCGGATGTCACAACAAGATTTTTGCACAAGAACAGCCCTTTGAGGCAATGCAGCAGAGCTATAAAGGCGTGCTGCCCTGCGCTGACTGCAGTGGAATTGAAACCTCGCTGTTTTTACAACAGGATGGGACTTATATTCTGCGAGAAGTTTACCAGGTTAAACCAAAAGAGGATCAGGCGTTTGCGCAGTACGGAAAATGGGCGCGAACTGCCGACAAACTGGTGTTAACCGAAGCCAACGGAGAGAAGCGTTATTTCCGTCCGGTGGGGGATAACCTTGAGATGCTGGATATTCACGGCGATCCTATCCAATCGAAAACGCCGCATCTCGCCATGCATTATCAGCTGCAACCGGCCGAGCAACGTATGCCAGAAACGCCGATGCCGCTGAGCGGTATGGTGCGATATCAGGCCGATAACGTGGTGTTCACCGACTGTACTACTGGGAAAGTCATTCCAATGGCAACCAGCAGTATGCTGCACAAGGCCTATATGAATATGCCTCACTCACCGGACCAACTGGTGTTTGTCTCAATGGACGGGCACTTCCAGGTTGAGCCGGGCGGTGATGATGGCCGCGGTCACAAGCTGTTGGTAGCCGACAGCAACATCAGTTTGGATCCCGGCAAGAACTGCCAATAAGTTCCGAGATCAAAATAAAACGCCCGCCGATGCAGTAGTCAAAGGCGGGCGTTTTTATAGAACGATAATCAATAAAAAGGCCAGCGAGTTACGCGCTGGCCTTTTTTATTAGCGTGGGATCTGGCTCAGCAGATATTCAACGATATCGCTTTGCTTAATCATCTGCTTTTCACCGCTGCGGCGGTTTTTATATTCAAGCTCTTCTGCGTCGAGATTGCGCTCGCCGATCACCACCTGGTGCGGAACGCCAATCAGTTCCATGTCAGCAAACATCACGCCCGGACGCTCTTTACGGTCGTCGAGAATAACGTCAATGCCTTTGGCACGCAGAGTCTGATAAAGCGCTTCAGCTGCGTCTTTCACGCGAAATGACTTGCTCATGTTCATAGGCAGAATAGCCACCTGGAAAGGCGCAATAGCGTCTGGCCAGATAATACCGCGACCGTCGTGGTTCTGTTCAATCGCGGCGGCAACTACGCGAGTTACACCAATCCCGTAACAGCCCATAGTCATCAGCTGATTCTTGCCGTCTTCGCCCTGAACGGTGGCCTTCATGGCTTCCGAATACTTGGTGCCCAGTTGGAAGATATGACCGACTTCGATACCGCGCTTGATAAGCAGCGTCCCTTTGCCGTCTGGGCTGGCATCGCCTTCGACTACGTTGCGCAGGTCAGCCACTTCAGGCAGCGCAAGATCACGCTCCCAGTTAATGCCGAAGTAGTGCTTACCGTCAATGTTGGCACCGGCGCTGAAGTCGCTCATGGCGGCAACGGTGCGGTCAACTACGACAGGCATCACCAGATTGATTGGGCCAAGCGAACCTGGACCGGCGTTAACCAGCGCACGAATTTCGTCTTCGGTGGCGAAGGTCAGCGGTGAAGCAACCTGCGACAATTTTTCAGCTTTGATCTCGTTCAGCTCGTGGTCACCACGAACCAATAGCGCAACCAGAGCGTGAGCACTGCCTTCTGTGGCGCGAACCATCAGCGTTTTCACGGTTTTTTCGACCGGTAGCTGGAATTGCTCAACCAGCTCGGCGATGGTTTTGGCGTTTGGCGTATCGATAATACGCAATTCTTCTGTCGCTGGGCCGCGCGGTGCAGCAGGGGCCACGGCTTCAGCTTTTTCGATGTTGGCCGCGTAGTCTGATTCAGTAGAGAAAATAACGTCATCTTCACCGCTTTCTGCCAGCACCTGGAATTCGTGCGATGCACTTCCGCCGATAGAGCCGGTATCTGCCTCAACGGCGCGGAAATCAAGGCCCATGCGACTAAAGATTTTACTGTAGGCCGCATACATCGCGTCGTAGGTTTCCTGAAGTGATTCCTGAGTGGTGTGGAAAGAGTAGGCGTCTTTCATCAGGAATTCACGCGAGCGCATCACGCCAAAGCGCGGACGCACTTCGTCGCGGAATTTGGTCTGGATCTGGAAAAAGTTAAGCGGCAGCTGCTTATAAGAGCTGATTTCAGTGCGCATCAAATCGGTAACAACTTCTTCATGCGTAGGGCCGAGCACGAAGGCGCGCTCACCGCGGTCAACAAAACGCAGCAACTCTGGGCCGTATTGCTCCCAACGTCCACTCTCCTGCCACAGGTCGCCGGGCTGTACGACGGGCATCGAGATTTCGATTGCGCAAGCGTTGTTCATCTCTTCGCGCACGATGTTTTCGACTTTTTTCAGAACACGCAGACCGGTTGGCATCCAGGTATAAAGACCTGAGGCCAGTTTGCGGATCATTCCGGCGCGCAGCATCAGCTGGTGGCTGATGACTTCGGCGTCGGCTGGCGTCTCCTTCAGAGTGGAGAGCAGATATTGTGTTGTACGCATGATGTGTTGGTTCCGTTAGCACTGCAAATCGTCCGCAGACCAAAAAGGGCCTGCCAGAACGTGAAAATATTCGAATTATCACCGGTCACTCATAAACCCATTAACCGCCGCTACTCTCAACACAGCAATAGCCTGCGGTCAGTTAGTTTACCAGTGACCGACGAGAGTCAAAAGAGAACCGCTGAATTTTAGTTCGGGTCGAGTGAAATAACCTGATTCTGATCGGCAATAACCCGCCATTTGACGTTAAATTCCAGCAGGTGGACGGCGTAATCACGCTCCAGTTCTTCACCTTTACGATAAGCCGGGCGGGGATCCTGGCCTAAAACTTGGGTGATAAAGCGGCGTAAATGGGGATAGCGAGCCAAATTTTCCGCCAGTTGGCTTTCTGCCCGCGGTGAGAAGGTTACTGGCATCTCAGCCTCGGGAGCCTCTTGTGCAAATCCGGCTACCGCCAACGGTTGGCTTTCGGCAAAGGGCAGGTAGGGCTTGATATCGACAACCGGCGTACCGTCGACTAAATCGAGGCTGCCAAGCTGTAAAATCACCTCTTTGCCCTGGCAACGTATCCCTTTCAGTTCCACCAAAGACATGCCGAGCGGATTAGGCCGGAAGGTAGAGCGGGTGGCGAAGACGCCGACGCGCGCATTGCCGCCCAATCTTGGCGGGCGTACGGTTGGGCGCCAACCGCCTTCCATGGTTTGATGGAATATAAACATCACCCAGAGATGGCTGAAGGCTTCCAGGCCACGAACGGCCTCGGCCTGATTATAGGGCGGCAGCAAGTGCAATTCACCGCCGCCATCTTCTACCAGTCCCGGTTGGCGAGGAACGGCAAACTTCTCTTTATAGGGGGAGTGGATCCTCCCTATTTCATTGAAGGTAAACGCGGTCATTTAAAGCTGACGTTAAGCGCAGAACCTTGGCAAACAGCCTGTTGATTACAACCGGCAACGCCTGAAATGATTTGGCACTGATGCAGGAGTACCGCATTAGCCTTCATATTTGAGGCGTGAGAAAGCATTCGTCTGCGCGCGTTTGACATGCTGGGTTGCGCATCTTGTGCGCTTACCTGACAAGATTCACCCGACACTTCACCCAGATCGCGGAAAGGCGTACCAACAAGCGCTTCTGCATTTTTATAAAGTTTTACCGCCGCAGGGCGGGGCGCGGGTTTAGGCTTAACAGGTTTAGGCTGTTCTATGATGGGACGTTCGTTAACGATGGGCTGCGTTTTGTGAGTCGCGGAACATCCAGCTAGCAAAAGGGCTAACAAACATAGAGGTAAAGCACGCATGATATGTCCTCTGCTCTATACCCATTATTCATAAAAATACGGGGATTTTTGCTTCCTCATTCTGCCGTTATTGGTTTATTAAACGCTCGGAAGTTAGTAAGGCTGCAACCTATCCGCATTTTGAATGCCATGGGTACATTAATATTGAAAGAAAGAGGCGGTATTGAAGCAAGGTATTGAACAAATAACAAGGCGGGCATAAGCCCGCCTTGACAATATATTATGTAATAAACAATATATTTAGAGAACGACTGATTACCAGCCTTTAACCGCACCACCGTTGAACACTTTGTTCGCAGCCTGGTCAACTTCATCAGACTCATAGGCTTTTACAAACTTCTGCACGTTTTCAGCATCTTTATTATCTTCGCGAGCAACAATCATATTCACATAAGGTGAGTTTTTGTCTTCTACAAAGATGCCGTCTTTAGCAGGCGTCAGGCCAATCTGGCTTGCATAAGTGGTGTTGATGACTGCCAGAGCAATCTTGTTGTCATCCAGTGAACGTGGCAACTGAGGCGCTTCCAACTCAACCAGCTTCAGATTTTTTGGATTCTCAGTTACGTCCAGTACGGTTGGCAGCAGACCTACGCCGTCTTTCAGTTTAATCAGACCTTCTTTTTGCAGCAGCAGCAGTGAACGACCCAGGTTTGTCGGATCGTTTGGCAGTGCAATCTGGTCGCCTTCTTTCAGTTCGCTGATAGATTTAATTTTCTTGGAATAGCCAGCAATCGGGTAAACGAAGGTATTGCCCACAGAGACCAACTTGTAGCCGCGGTCTTTGATTTGCTGATCCAGGTATGGCTTGTGCTGGAAAGCGTTAACGTCAATATCACCTTTGCTCAAGGCTTCGTTAGGCAGTACGTAATCGTTGAAAGTGACCAGCTCAACGTCAAGACCGTATTTTTCTTTCGCTACTTTAGCGGCCACTTCGGCGACTTGCTGCTCAGCGCCGACGATAACGCCCACTTTAATATGGTTTGGATCTTCTTTCTTCGGGCCACAACCTGCTACGGCCAGCGTTCCCAGAAGTACACCCGCTACTGCAAGAGATTTAAATTTGATGGACATGTCCTATCCTCTATACATTTTATGTCGAGATTAATTATGGGCGGCGTGGAGCCCTGCCGCCGTTTTGTTTTTTACTTATGGGTCACTGCTTTAACAATGCGATCGCCGCAGAGTTGAATCAGGTACACCAGTACAACCAACAATATTAATACAGTATTCATTACCGTGGCGTTGTAGCCGATATAGCCGTACTGATAGCCAATCTGCCCCAGACCACCGGCGCCAACGGCACCGCCCATTGCGGAGTATCCCACTAGGGTGATGAGCGTGATAGTGGCAGCGTTAACTAATCCCGGCAGCGCTTCCGGCAGCAGAACTTTACGAATAATCTGCATTGGCGTTGCGCCCATTGCGCGCGCGGCCTCGACTAATCCGCTTGGAATTTCTAGCATCGCATTCTCAACCATACGAGCAATAAACGGCGCAGCGCCCACGGTCAATGGAACGATAGCCGCCTGCAAACCAATTGAGGTGCCGACGATAATGCGCGTGAACGGGATCATCCATACCAGCAGGATAATAAAAGGAATAGAACGGAAGATGTTCACCAGCGCAGACAGAGTCCGATAGAGACTCTTGTTCTCAGCAATCTGCCCCGGACGAGTCACATAAAGCAGTACGCCAAACGGCAGGCCAAGTGCAAAGCCAAAAAAGCCGGAGGTCAGCGTCATTATTACGGTTTCCCAAATGCCCCGGCCAAGTAACCACATCATTGCCTCAGACATAACCGAGCACCTCTACCTTAACTTGATTTTCGTGCAGGAATTGGATCGCTGCCTGTGTTTCTTCAACGCTACCGTGCATTTCGGTCAGCATAATGCCGAACTTCACGCCGCCGGCATAGTCCATCTGCGCGCTGATAATATTGTTGTTAATGTTGAACTGACGCACAGCCTGTGAGAGCAGAGGAGCATCTACCGACTGACCGGTAAATTCCAGACGTAGTAAAGGTACGCTTCCGACAGCCTGTTCGGGCTTCATGCGCAAAGCATAGTCATCGGGAATGTCCAAATGCAGCGTCGATTGAATAAACTGTTGAGCCAGCGGCGTTTTCGGGTGTGAAAACATCTCGCTCACTTTGTCCTGTTCAATCAGTTGGCCGTTGCTGATAACCGCAACCTGATCGCAGATGCGCTTAACCACGTCCATTTCATGGGTGATGAGAAGAATAGTCAGGCCCAGACGACGATTGATGTCTTTTAACAGTTCGAGAATAGAGCGGGTTGTTGCCGGATCCAATGCGCTGGTGGCTTCGTCACACAGCAACACTTTCGGATTGCTGGCTAGCGCACGGGCAATGGCAACGCGCTGCTTTTGTCCGCCAGAGAGGTTGGCCGGGTAGGCATCCTGTTTGTCTTCCAGACCGACCAGCTTCAACAACTCGTTGACGCGCTGTTTGATTTGATTGGAAGAAAGGTTGTCCAGTTCCAAAGGCAGCGCCACGTTGCCAAACACGGTGCGCGATGACAGCAGGTTAAAGTGTTGGAAGATCATGCCAATTTGGCGACGTGCGCGAGTCAGCTCTTTCTCTGAAAATGCAGTCAGGTCTTGTCCATCGACCAGCACTTTACCCTCAGTGGGGCGCTCAAGCAGATTAACGCAGCGAATCAGCGTACTTTTACCCGCACCGGAGGCACCGATGACACCATAAATTTGTCCGGCAGGCACGTGAAGGCTCACGTCCGACAGCGCAGTGATGTTGCGCTGACCCTGTTTGAACACTTTGGTAATGTTGGAAAGTTTAATCATATTTATCTTATGTCGCTTTTACAGCTGTGACGAACAAAAAGTAACCCTCTGGAACTCATTCCAGAACATGGCGTGGATGCTAAGGCGTCTAGACGGCTAAGTCAACCAGATAGCATTCTCACCACCCCCTAAAACATGCGATACTTGGACATCAACCCGCCATCAGGAGCAAATACGTGGCACAAACTGTTCCAGCAATATTTTTAGACCGCGACGGTACCCTTAATGTCGATCATGGCTATGTTCATGAGATAGACGACTTCGAGTTTATTGAAGGCACCATAGAAGCCTGCCTTAAACTGAAAGAAATGGGCTTTGCCTTAGTCCTCGTGACAAACCAGTCGGGCATTGCCCGTGGAAAGTTCACCGAGGATCAATTCTTCACTCTCACTGAGTGGATGGACTGGTCGCTGGCCGATCGCGGCGTCGATTTGGACGGCATCTATTTCTGTCCTCACCATCCTGAAGCAATAGTAGAAGAGTACAAGCAGGTATGTGACTGCCGTAAGCCGCAGCCTGGGATGTTCCTTACTGCGAAAGAAGAGCTGAATATCGATATGGCCGCTTCTTATATGGTAGGCGATAAACTCGAAGACATGCAGGCTGCGATTAATGCGGGCGTAGGAACCAAAATTTTGGTTAAAAGTGGCAAACCGGTCACCCAAGAGGGGGAAGCCTTGGCAGACAAGGTTCTCGACAGTTTGGCACAGTTGCCTGCGGCTATTAAAAACGGCTTAAAATAAAGCACTGAGAATGAAAAATAGGCAAACGAAATAAAACTGTATTTATTCGCTTGCCATTCCCGCTCAGCTCCCTATAATGCCGCTCCAACGACAGGGAACAACGCAGCAGCAACGCGGTGTGAACGAGTCGGGAAGAATTAAAAATGATGTTGATTGATAAAATAATCGGTTGACATTAAATGAGGAAAGCGTAGTATACGCCACCTCGAGTTAGCAAGCGAAAGCGCGTAACTCACTGCTCTTTAACAATTTATCAGACAATCTGTGTGGGCACTCACAAGACGATATCAGCCACTTCGGTGGCAACA
>NZ_MRWD01000039.1 GCF_002093625.1 Rouxiella silvae
TAAAGAGACACTGCAACTTACTTATATGATGTAGTGAAAAAAATATTTAAAATTTCTATATATTTTCCAAAAATAGGTTTTCGCCCTGAGAGGTTAACTGCCCTATGCTGGAATTATGCGATTCCGTGTTGCAGCATCTCATGCCCGGTAAATTCTATCGCTAAGTCTTGCGCAACGTCCTGTGCTCGCATACGGTTTGCCTCTGGCTGCCTCTACGTCTTACCGCCAATGTTCAGTCTGATTAAAATCGAGAGTTACCTGTAATGTAAATTCGCCCGCGGTGGTTTGTAGATGACACAGCCAAGGCACTCTGTTTTGCTTATAAATCAATTTACTGAATAATAGTATTCATCAATACGCTAGATTTTATTCCAGCAGATCTTTACTCTGACCGCCCATGATCAAATCCTTTGAAATGAGTACGCGTAATGAAGAAGATTTTTCCGCTGTCAGCCATCATTATTCTGGTTATTGTTGCCATAACAGCCTGGCGGCTCAACAGAACCCCCGTACATGACCCGCACTATGATGCAACGGTCTGTGCCGCAGTGGATATTTTGGGTAAGAAACCGGTTGATGATAAGGAGTTGCTAGAGAGGATTCGTTACATTATCACTAATGAAAACAACTCTTATGCGGTCGATCAGGTGAAATATAATGCAACGTTGGCGCAGGTTTCAGTCAAGCGATATCAGGCATTAAGCACTCAACAGAAAACGTTTGCCGGTCAAAATATTGACAGCTGTATTCAGGCGATGGCCGCGGGCGCGGCAGAGAAAAACAATCAATAGCCGTTGGCTTAAAAAGATCTTTGAGTACGCAGAGCCTTCTCAGGCCCTGCGTTAACGCGTCAGTAATTACTTACCCTGCGCCTTGCTGATTGCGGCCTGCAGGTCTTCGGCAGACACAGCACCCGGCAATATCGTGGTGTTATTGGCGTTGGCACCGCTGGTTGGCATCACGATGAAACCAGGTGTTCCCTGGAAGCCCAGCGTTTTTGCCAGATCGTCATTCTTAGCCAGCGTCGCGTGCGTTTCCTGACGATGCGCATCGCTCGGCAGTGCCGCATGCACTTTTTCTACCGCACCAGAAATATCGGCGTCAGTCAGCTTGCCTTCGTCATGACCGGTAGCATAAATCGCATTGTGATAGTCCAAATAAGCCTGAGCGCCCTTCTGTTTGTAAACCGACAACCCGGTTTCAGCCGCAGTAATCGACGCCTTCCAGCGGTCACCAAAAATTGGCCACTCTTTAAACACGAAGCGTACATTTGGATTAGCTTTAATGGTCTGCTCCACCAGCGGCGCCATGTGGCTACAGTAGAGGCACTGGTAGTCGAAAAATTCTACGAATGCGACTTTCGCATCTTTTGGACCATAAGACGGGGTATCTTTATCCTGCAACAGCGCGGGCGCATTGGCTAACACGGCGGTCAAAGAATCACTGGCCTGTTGCTGCTGCTGTTGTGCTTGCAGCTTCTGGCTCGCCTGCACCAACACTTCAGGATGCGCGATGATGTAATCAGAGGCGATTTTGCCAATAGCCTGCTGCTGCGCGTCGGTAAAAGTGGCGCTGTCTGCTGCCGCAGCCAAACCAGGCATTGCGATCAGCCCAGCCAGCAAAGTCATCATATGACGTTTCATAAAAATACTTCCTTAGAGTTAGAGGCTTAAATTTTTTTCACAAATTTAAAACAGATGAATGACATAAAAACTAAAGTATTACACCGATGGCGGGCATCAATAAATTGTGAGCTTTTATTAATCATGCCGTTTTTTTGATAAAAAAAACCACGCTGCTACACGTGGTTTAGGTTTTGACCCACTTATTCAGCACGTTATCAGAGATTACCGGCAATAATCTTTTGTGCATCGACCAGCGCCTGTTGCTTACCCAGCAGGCCGGTCATCATTGCATTATACTGCGTGACCTGTTGCTGGGTCGGGAACTGCACGGCACCGTTGGCAAAAGCAACCTGCGTTCCCTGCTGCCCCAGGAAGTCACCCACGGCAATAATGTCCTGCGTGAAACCTGACAGAGCCGGAACAACCGGGATTAGAGCATTGGCCGGTTGAGTCACGTCCTGAGCATAAACTTGATTATAAATCGCTTTCAAATCATCAGGCTGCTTAAGCGCTGCCTGCGCGGTGTCGGCAGTCGCCTTGGCGGTCTGAATTTGCTGCGCCAGCGTATTGAGGGTACCGGCCGCCTGCTGCAACGCAGGCTTTTGCTGCAAATAGTCCTGCGGCACGCGAATCTGGGCAATGCTGTTCACTGCAGGAGACAAACTGTTATTAATGGACTGCTTCATCTGACGGGAGAAGGTCAGAATGATGGTGTAATCGTTAACGTAGTTGCCGAATTTCTGTCTCTGATCTTCGCTCAGCGTGGGCAGGTTCTGACCACTGCGCATCACGGTATTTTGCAAGTAGTCGATGAACGCTTTCCTTTGCTCCGGCTCTTTATCACCACAGGCGGTAAGTTGGAAAACCACCAGTAATGCAACTACAGGCGCCAGCCAGCGCGCGAAAGTCCTGCTCCTGATCCCTACAGTCATTTTCCTGACTCCTGATTTGAACTTCTTATTAAGTACTGATACCCAAAAAGTAGCTTAGTAGAATAGACCATCCTGCGGGCTTAGGATACAGCAAAGAAGCGACTGCCCAAAGCCAGTGCACGCTGCACGAATAGAGGGATTAATGCCGCCGGCGCTCGCTTAACTGCCGCGTCCCACCCTTTATCTCACGTCTGAAAACGTTTAAATAAAAATTATTAAGACGTTGATTTATCGACCCTTAGTTCTGATGTTTCCCTGATTTTTCTCACTATCTCACCAATTTGGCAAGGTTATTGCCTGTTGTTTAAGAGCAGGAGCGATAGCGGGAAACCGGTGTCGCCACACAATTTGAAATAGGGTCACTAGGGTTCCGGTCTGCACTGTGCAGATGGCTGGTCCGAGAGTGACCGACCGCCCTCTGGCGGTTACACGGCGGGATAAAAGCCCGGGAGGCCAAAGCGAGATCCAATCTCGCCGCCGACCTCCTGCACTTTTCCCGTGGTCAACGTCAGAGGAATTATCATGATTAAAGCTTGCCAACGCCTGCTGCTCAGCGCCCTATGCTTTGCCGCACTTCTCAGCCAGCCCGCCCTGGCCGCCGTTAAACCTACCTTTAAAATTGCCTGGTCAATTTATGCCGGATGGATGCCCTGGGACTATGCCCAGCAAAGCGGCATTCTCAAAAAATGGGCCGATAAATACGGCATCACGATTCAGTTCGTGCAGGTCAATGACTACATCGAATCGGTCAATCAATACACTTCGGGCGGATTTGACGGCTGCACTATGACCAACATGGACGCGCTGACCATTCCCGCAACCGGCGGCGTGGACAGCACTGCGCTTATCGTCGGTGACTATTCCAACGGCAACGACGGCATCATGCTCAAAGGCAAAGGTGACATTACCTCGTTGAAGGGCCAGTCGATTAATCTGGTCGAACTTTCAGTTTCGCAATACCTGCTGGCGCGGGCGCTGGAAAAATCGGGTATGAGCGAGAAAGACGTCACCGTAGTGAACACCGCCGATGCCGACCTGGTGGCCGCCTTTAGCACTCCGCAGGTGAAATCGATAGTCACCTGGAACCCGTTGCTGGCGGAAGCCAAAAAGCAGCCGGACAGCCACGAAATTTTCTCTTCCGCCCAAATCCCCGGCGAAATTCTCGACCTGCTGGTTGTTAACAGTAAAACCCTCACCGCCCACCCTGAACTCGGCAAAGCGCTGACCGGCGCCTGGTATGAAACGCTGAACGCCATCAAAGGCAACGGCAGCGACGCGGTTAAAGCGCGCACTTTTATGGCTCAGGAGTCCGGAACCGACCTCAAAGGTTTTGACCAGCAGTTGGCGGCAACTTACCTCTTTAGCTCACCGCAGCAAACGCTCGATTTCGTCAGCGGCGCGCAAATTAAAACCACCATGCAATCCGTGGCCGAGTTCTCCTTCAAACACGGCCTGCTGGGCGACGGTGCGGCCGATGCCACCACGGTGGGCATTACTACGCCTACGGGTAACTGGGGCAATCCGGCGAATCAAAAGCTGCGCTTTACCGATGAATTCGTGAAGCTCGCTGCCGCCAACAAACTGTAATCAAACACTTTTCATCGTTTTTTAAAAGGGCATTTCGATGCGCAAAATGATCAACTACCAACCGCAACGCTTGTCACGTAGTTTGCTTGGGCTGCTGCCCTTGCTGCTGCTGGTATTGGTTTATCTGATGGCTTCGGATGCCCGTTTGGCGGTCAATGCGTTCGACAAACTGCTGCCGAGCTTCTCCTCAATGGGCGACGCTTTCTATCGGATGGCGTTCGAGCCAAGTCCGCGCACCGGTGAATATTTGCTGTGGACTGACACCTACGTCAGTCTGACTCGCCTGCTGAGCGGCATTGCCATCAGTGCTTTTCTCGGCTTGGCGTTGGGCATATTTTGCGGCGCACTGCCCGCCGTGCGTTCACTAATTTCTCCGCTGGTGACGCTGTTTGCGCTCATCCCTCCGCTGGCGGTATTGCCGATCCTTTTTATCTGCTTTGGCCTCGGCGAACTGTCGAAAGTCGTGCTGATTGCCGTGGGCGTGACGCCGTTTATTGCACGCGATCTGCAACAGCACGTGCAGGCTATCCCGCACGAACAGTTGATAAAAGCACAGACCCTGAGCGCCCACAGCGGGCAAATTCTGTGGCGAATTATTTTGCCACAGCTGATGCCGCGCCTGCTCGATGCCGTGCGGCTTTCATTGGGTTCAGCTTGGTTGTTTCTCATTGCTGCCGAGGCCATTGCCGCTACCGAAGGGCTGGGTTACCGCATTTTCCTGATGCGCCGCTATCTGGCAATGGACGTGATTTTGCCTTATGTAGCGTGGATAACGCTGCTGGCTTTCCTCCTCGATGCCTTGCTGCGCTTGATAAGCCGCCGCTGCTGGCCGTGGTATTACGTTAAATAAGTTTTAAATACGGAGTGATGCATGAGCTTATTGAGTATGCGCAATCTCGAAAAACACTACGGCAATCAGGTGGTGCTGGAACGCGTTAACGCCGAGGTACAGGAGGGTGAATTTGTGTCGATCGTAGGCGCATCCGGCTGCGGTAAAACCACTTTTTTAAAAATGATGTTGGGAACCGAAAGCCCGAGCAAAGGCCAACTGCTGCTCGACGGGAAGCCTATCAAGCAGGAGCCGGGCGAAGATCGCGGCGTGGTTTTTCAACGCTACTCGGTGTTTCCCCATTTGACAGCGCTGCAAAACGTGATGCTCGGCGAAGAATTTGTCCAGGCACGCTGGCTGGGCCGCGTTTGGGGCAGCAAGCGCAAGGCGATTGCGGATAGCGCCAAGGAGATGCTGACTCAGGTTGGACTGGGTCATGCATTGGATAAATATCCGCATCAGCTCTCCGGCGGCATGCAGCAGCGGCTGGCATTGGCGCAGGCGTTAACCAAGAAACCGCGAATTTTGCTGCTCGATGAGCCTTTTGGGGCGCTGGATCCAGGTATTCGCAAGGATATGCATCAGTTAATCACTGAGCTGTGGAAGCAGCATCATCTGACTATTTTCATGATAACCCACGACCTGAAAGAGGGATTTTCCCTCGGCTCGCGGCTGTGGGTATTCGACAAAATCCGCCACGACCCGCAGGCGCCCGACGCTTGGGGTGCAAGCATTACCTACGATATTCCACTCTAAAGGAGAACGCGATGAGTGACTCTACAGACACCCAGTATCAAACACTGCTGCCGGCCGGTTCACACTGGTCGCTGCGGATAAAAAGCGGGTCGGCGCTGCGCTTTACCGACATTGAAGGTGGAGCCAACCTTGGCCTGCTGTTCTATAACCCGGAAAATCTGCTCGAGCGCTATAACGCGCCGGACACCTTAAAGTGCCAGCACACTTTTCGACTCACCGCAGGCCACTGTCTTTACTCCGACATGGGCCGTATTTTTTGCGGCATAGAGCACGACACGCTTGGCTGGCACGACACCGTGTGCGGCAGCATGAACGCCGCTCTGAGCGCACAGCGATTCGGCGCATTAAGCTATCAGCAAGCGCACAACGGCCGCTATCAAAACGGCTATGACAGCTTTTTAGTCGAATTGGCGAAATACGGGCTAGGCAAGCGTGACATGGCCGCCTGCATCAATCTGTTCTCCAAAGTGACTGTGGATAACGACGGCAATCTGGCGCTCGAGCCGCAACACGTCCCCGGAGCCAGCGTCACGCTGCGTTTCGCCATGGATACGTTGGTGGTGATGCACAGCTGTCCGCATCCGCTCACCGAGGTAGCGGATTATCCGCGCGCCCCCGTTGCTGTCGCCCTGCTGGCAGGGACGGCCCCGCTGCCGCCACACTGTTTGGCACAGGCTGAGAATCAGCGTGGTCAGGCAAATAATGACTTATACCATCACATCCCCTGCTGCCCAGGAGCACGCTAATGATCCAGACCAGCCCACGCTTTGTTGAGAACGCGTTAACCCACCAGCAGATTAACGCCGGTGACTATTGGTTGCACAGAATTGAAGCGGGACAAACGCTGCGCATTATTGACAGTGAAGGCAATCAGGCGGCTGACACGCTGTTTTTTAACGCCGACGACGTTGGCGAGCGCTACAGCATGACCGATACGCTACGCCAACAAAAAAATGTATTTATAACCGCGGGAAGCGTGCTGCTCTCTAACGACTGTCGCCCAATGCTGGAAATTGTTGCCGACACCTGCGGGCGTCACGACACGCTGGGTGGTGCCTGCGCCACGGAAAGCAACACCGTGCGCTATTCACTGGAAAAACGCCACATGCACGCCTGCCGCGACAGCTGGATGCTGGCAATTGCCGAGCATCCACACTACGGTCTGACTAAAAGAGATATTGCACACAATATTAACTTCTTTATGAACGTGCCGGTGACCGCGCAGGGTGACCTGACGTTTGCAGATGGCCTCTCAGCACCGGGAAAATACGTCGAAATGGTGGCAAAAATGAACATATTGGTGCTTATCTCCAACTGTCCGCAGTTGAATAACCCCTGCAATGGCTATAACCCTACGCCGATTGAAGCGGTGATCTGGTAAATCCGACCCGACAACGCGTGCCTCGGGACGACCCGCAGAACGTCACGCATCAGCAACATAGCAGGACGACCTGCCCGTCGAAGCACAGAGAGTCAACCATGTTTAAATGCGTTCTGATTGCCAACCGTGGCGCTATTGCAGTGCGTATCATTCGCACCCTCAAAAGGCTGGGCGTGCGCGCTATTGCGGTTTATGCCGAAGCAGACCAGCACTCTTTACACGTGCGTCAGGCCGATGAAGCATTTAGCCTCGGCGTGGGCAACGTGAGGGAAACTTACCTCAGCCAGGATAAATTACTGGCGATAGCCCACAGGTGCGGTGCCGAAGCTATTCATCCAGGCTATGGTTTCCTGTCTGAAAACGCCGCCTTTGTTGAACGCTGCACACAAGAAGGTTTCATATTCCTGGGACCCACGCCTGCCCAGATGTCGGCCTTCGGACTCAAACACAGTGCTCGCCAACTGGCTGAAACCTGCCAAGTACCGCTATTGCCAGGAAGCGGTCTGCTGCAAAACCTCGAGCAGGCACTGTTCTGCGCCGAAACCATGGGTTATCCGCTGATGCTAAAAAGTACCGCAGGCGGCGGTGGCATTGGCATGCAGCGCTGTGACGATGCCGCCAGCCTCAGCGAGGCCTTCATCCGCGTAAAACGCCTCGCGGGAAACAACTTCGCCGACGATGGCGTATTTTTAGAGAAGTTTGTCGCCGCAGCGCGCCATATTGAGGTACAAATTTTTGGCGACGGTGAAGGCTGTGTCATTGCTCTGGGCGAAAGAGACTGCTCCGCGCAGCGCCGTAACCAGAAAGTGATTGAGGAAACTCCAGCGCCAAATCTGCCACAGCCGGTGAGAGAAGCACTACAACAGACGGCCGTGCGCCTCGGGCAGGCCGTTAATTACCGCAGTGCCGGAACGGTGGAATATGTTTACGACGTCAGTACCGAACAGTTTTATTTTCTCGAAGTAAACACCCGTTTGCAGGTGGAGCACGGCGTTACCGAAATGGTCTACGGCGTTGATATCGTCAGTTGGATGGTGCAACTCGGCGCGGGATGTCTGCCGCCATTGGCCGAGTTGGGTCAGTGTAAACCGCAGGGTCACGCCATTCAGGTGAGGCTTTATGCCGAAGATCCGGCCAAGCAGTTTCAGCCCAGCGCGGGGTTGCTCAGCCTCGTCAGCTTCCCCGTCAGTGTGGAAAACGCCGCGCTGCGCATCGACAGTTGGATAGACAGCGGCTGTGACATTTCGCCGTTCTATGACCCGATGCTGGCGAAGGTTATCGTCCACGCCGACAGCCGCGCACAGGCACTCACCGCGCTGCGCCAATCGCTGCATGAAACGGCACTGTACGGGATTGAAACCAATCTGAATTATTTGCGCCATTTGCTGGCTCAACCGGTGGTGGTGCAGGGTAAAGTGATTACCGCAACGTTGGCACACGTTGCCTATCAGCCTGCGACCTTTGACGTGCTTTCACCCGGCACACTAACCAGTATTCAGGATTCACCGGGCCGCAGCGGCTATTGGCACGTCGGCGTGCCTCCTTCTGGTCCCTTCGACAGCCGCTCTTTTCGTCTAGGCAACCGTCTGCTGGGCAACGATGCGCAGGCGGCGGGGTTGGAAATTACGCTGCGCGGACCGACGCTGCGTTTTAATCAGGACTGTGCGTTTATTATCAGTGGGGCAGATATAGAGGCCCGACTCGATGACCAGTCGCTGCCAATGTGGAAAATCTGCAACGCGCATGCCGGAGAAACACTGCACCTTGGAAAAGTAGCGGGTGACGGCTGCCGCAGCTACCTGCTGCTGGCGGGTGGCATCGACTGCCCGCACTATCTCGGCAGCCGCAGCACTTTTACTCTTGGCAAATTCGGTGGACATGCCGGTCGCCAGCTGCGCAGCGGTGACGTGCTGCACCTTGCCGCGCCTCATAAGCAACAGCCAAAAACGCTGCCCGCCAACCTGCTGCCGGAATGGGGAGATGTGCGCACCCTGCGGGTCATTTATGGCCCGCAGGGTGCGCCGAAATTTTTCACCGAACGGGATATTGAGCACTTTTTCAACGCCATATGGCAAGTGCACTATAACTCGAGCCGCACCGGCATTCGTCTTATCGGCCCGAAACCGGAGTGGGCGCGCACCGACGGAGGTGAAGCGGGCATGCATCCTTCCAACATTCACGATAATGCCTATGCCTTCGGTACCGTCGATTTCACCGGTGATATGCCCGTTATTTTGGGTCCGGATGGCCCTTCGCTGGGCGGCTTTGTTTGTCCAGCCACGGTTATCCAGGCTGACCTCTGGCAGTTAGGTCAGCTCAAGTCGGGCGATAGCCTGCGTTTTGTGCCCGTTTCCCTTGAAGAGGCCGACCGATTATCGCATGAGGCTGAAGTTGAGCTCTCAACGCTGCTTTCCCAGCCGAAGGCTGGGATCGCGATGCAACGGCAAAATCCAGTTTTATGGCACCGAGCGGCGCAGGGAGCGCTGCCGTCGGTGACGCATCTCGCCGCAGGCGATCGATTTATTTTGGTGGAATATGGCGATCCAATTTTGGATATTTCGCTGCGTTTTCGTGCACATGCGCTGATGCAGTGGTTAGAAAACCATCCTTTACCCGGCATGCTGGAACTGACGCCAGGAATTCGATCGCTACAAATTCATTTCGACAGCCTAATCTGCCCCCGCAATTCACTGATTGATCATTTAAAACGGGCAGAACAGACGCTGGGTGATTTGCAGCAGGCCGAGGTTCCGTCACGCACCGTCTGGCTACCGCTAAGCTGGGACGACGATGCCTGCCGTGAGGCGATTGAGAAATATACCCAGTCGGTTCGCCCCGGTGCGCCTTGGTGCCCGAGCAATATCGAATTTATCCGTCGTATCAACGGCCTTGACAGCATAGAGCAAGTGAAGGAGACCGTTTTTGACGCCCGTTATCTGGTTATGGGCCTCGGCGACGTGTATCTCGGGGCTCCGGTGGCCACGCCGCTCAATCCACGCCATCGGCTAGTGACCACCAAATATAATCCGGCGCGAACTTGGACGGCGGAAAACTCGGTGGGGATCGGCGGTGCGTATCTTTGTGTGTATGGCATGGAGGGCCCAGGCGGCTATCAGTTTGTGGGCCGTACGCTGCAAATGTGGAATCGCGATCGCCAGACTGAGGCATTTGTTCAGCCTTGGCTGCTGCGCTTTTTCGACCAAATTCGTTTCTATCCGGTCAGCGCTGAAGAGCTCAAGGCAATACGCTTAGCCTTCCCCTATGGAAACACACCGCTGCGCACCGAGGAAGGCACATTCCGTCTCGCCGACTATCAGGCTGAACTTGCGGCGCAGCAAGAAGAGGTCGAGAACTTTCAGCAACATCGACAGTTGGCCTTTGAAAAAGAGCTGACACAATGGCGCGCCGAGGGCCAATTCACCTACGACAGCAGTTTGCAGGAGCAATCACCGCTGGGTGAGCAGGCCATTCCCGAAGGCTGCGTGGGAATCGACAGTCAGGTGGCGGGCAGTCTGTGGCAATGGCTGGTGAAAAAGGGAGACGGTGTTTCAGCGGGTCAAACGCTGGGTATTCTTGAATCGATGAAAATGGAAATTCCCATTATTTCGACGGTAAGCGGCACAGTAGAGAGTCTTTCACGTCAGACAGGGGCTCAGGTACAGGCGGGTCAAACGCTGGCCATCATCAAAGAGTGAACGTTACCCGTCCGCCGCCGTGGTGGACGGGGCTTTTACTGCACGTGAAGATCACATTTAAATGCAAAATTTTCATTCACCCTGACCTTTTTCGTTTAATGTCTTTTGTTTGTCTATGCTTGAATTTAATAAAATTAATTAACAGGAACGGCAAAGCAGATAATGAGCGAAAAGACCCAATTAGAAGAGCAAGAAGCGATTGTTACTTTTTCACAAAATAGCTGGGACGGGCAGCGCATTGAAGGATCTTCAGCGGTCAATGCGCTGGAGCAGGGCAAAGTTCTTTTTTTCCCCCATTTGGCTTTTCCCCTCAGTGCACAACAGCAGCGATTGTTGGACCCCGCGTTGGTTGATCCCAAGAAAAAAAATATTAGCTACAGCGTAGGCAATCACTTGATAAAAGGCGTGGCCGATGCCGCGGTTGAACCGCAGATAAGAAAGCTGCTGGAAAGCTATTACCAATCCTGCAGCGCGCTAATTTCTTCCGTTCTTCCGCAGTATCAACACGTTTTGCGTAAGCCGGTTAACAGCCTGCGCCTGCATCCCGTCACGGTGTGGCGCAACAACAGTTCTTGGCGCAAGGACGACAGCCGCCTGCACGTTGACGCTTTCCCTTTCCGCCCCAACTACGGTGAACGTATTCTGCGGATCTTTACTAATGTTAATCCACACGGAGAAGACCGCGTCTGGCGAGTTGGGGAACCTTTCTCGGAGTTGGCGACCAGAATGTTACCCAAGCTTTCATCGTATTCGCCACGAAAAAGCTGGCTGCTGGAAAAAATCGGCGTCACTAAAAGCCTCCGCAGCCACTACGATCATTTAATGCTGCAACTGCACGACAAAATGAAGGCTGACGGACACTATCAGCAGCATGGCCAACAGCTGACTCAGCGTTTCCCTACCGGAAGCACCTGGGTATGCTTCTCCGACCAAACGCCTCATGCGGCAATGTCCGGCCAGTTTATGCTGGAGCAAACCTTCCTGATGTCGGTGAAAGATATGCAAAACCCTGAGCTCTCTCCGCTAAAAACGCTGCAAAGGCTCACCCGTCAAAAGCTGATTTGACTGATATCGGCAATCACCTGTCGACGCTCTTCGCGCTGCGCGGCCATATTGCTCATCAACTGATTGACAATTTCCGGCGGCGCCACGTCGGGGTGACCGGCATTAAACGGGGGCGCGGGCGCGTATTCCAGACCCAGCTGTATCCGCTGCGCCAGCGCTTCATCTACCAACTCGGCGACCAGTGTCAGGGCAAAATCGATACCGGCCGTCACGCCGCCGCCGCTGATGATATTGCCGTCGCGCACCACTCTTTCTGAGACCGGAACCGCGCCAAACCACGCCAGCGTATCCAGATACATCCAGTGGCAGCCTGCGCGTTTTCCCTTCAGCAATCCGGCGGCGGCAAGGATGAGCGAACCGGTACATACCGAGGTGATATAGGTCGCCTTGGACGCCAACCTTTTTATTTGCTGCATAAAGTCAGCATCCTGCATTGCATCGGTACATCCCCCGCCACCCGGAACGCAGAGCACGTCACAGTCGACAAGATTTTCTAGCGACTGAAGCGACGAAAAGTGCAGCCCTTCCGACCCTATCGTTTTTCCCCCAATCGAGGCGGCAATGAGCTGTGCATCAGGCAAGCGCGACAGCACCTGCCAAGGGCCGGTGAAATCGAGTTGGGTCACGCCGGGATAAAGCGGAAAGACGATGGTTAACGGCTTTTTCATCACAAACTCCTGTTCGGTTAATTGGCATCCCTAGATTATCCGTATTATATTTGACGCAAAGGTCATATTTCCCTCATAAAACGCCATTTAACCTGAGGCACTCCATGATGAAACAGCTCGGTTTTATCGTCTTCCCCGATTTTAATTTACTGGATTTCGCCGGGCCGCTGACGGCTTTTGATACAGTATCGCGAGATTTACCCGCTCCGCTTTACCAGTGCCACGCGCTGTCGGTTGAAGGCGGTTTAATCACCAGTACACCGGGCGTTCAAGTGATGACTCAGCCGATCGCCACTGGCCTCGAGTTCGACACCTTGATTATTGCGGGCGGGCGCGGCGTGACCGCAGCCATGAATAACACACCGTTGCTGGATTTTTTACGCGACCAGCATCAGCGGGGAAAGCGCGTCACCAGCGTCTGCTCGGGGGCATTTATTCTTGCCGCCACCGGCCTGTTGGATCAGCAGCGCGTCACGACTCACTGGTCACAGGCGCAGCGTTTACAGCAGCGTTTCCCCGCGGTTAAGGTCGATCAGGACAGGATTTTTATTCAACAAGACAGGCTATGGACGTCCGCAGGCATTACCGCCGGTATCGACCTGGCGCTGGCGATGATTGAGCAGGACAACGGTGCTGAACTCGCGGCCAGAACGGCGCGGCAGTTAGTCGTTTATCAACGACGGGCGGGCGGCCAATCGCAGTTTTCGGTGCTTCAAGAGCTTGATCCCACGTCGAACAGAGTGCGCGCTGCGCTTACCTATGCCCGAGAACATTTGGCGCAACCGCTGTCGGTGAGTGACTTGGCCGATGCTGCCTGCCTGAGCCTCCGTCAGTTCGGTCGGCTGTTTCGCAGTGAAACGGGCCAAACACCGGCTAAAATTATTGAGCAACTGCGGGTTGAAGCGGCGCGTGAGCGCATAGAGAGCGGACACGGCACGCTGGAGGCCATCGCCAGACAGGTCGGATTCAATGACCCGGAGAGAATGCGTCGGGCATTTATTCGCCTGACTGGCGAGCCACCGCAGGGAATACGGCGGCGGGCGCAGCGCTGATTACGATTACCGAGATTCCGATTAAAGCCCTTTCAATGCCTGTTCGAAGTCGGCGATCAGGTCTTCGGTATCTTCAATGCCGATGCTGATCCTTACCAGCCCCTCGGTTATCCCGCTTTCAAGACGTATTTTTTCAGGCACCGCGCTGTGCGTCGTGGTGGCAGGATGGCAGGCCAGTGAATCGGTATCACCCAGCGATACCGCCTGCGTCACCAGCGTTAAACTGTCGAGGAAATGACGCGCCGCTTTTCGGCCGCCTTTCAGCTCAATCGCCATGATGCCACCGAACAGTTTCATCTGCTTACGCGCCACGTCGTGACCAGCATGTGTTTTCAGTCCCGGATAGAAAACCTCAGCCACTGCCGGATGTTCATCAAGGAACTCAGCAATCTTCTGCGCACTGTTGGAGCTGGCTTCAACGCGCAGCGGCAGCGTTTTAAGCCCGCGGGTCATCAGCGCGGCCTCAAACGGGCTTAGGCAACCGCCAAACTGCTTGAGGCACAGCGTGCGGATAGGATCAATCAGCTCGCGCCGTCCTGCCACTACGCCGCCGGTCGCATCGCCGTGGCCGCTGATATATTTAGTGGCTGAATGCAGCACCACGTCAATGCCGAGCGCCAGCGGACGCGTGAGGTAAGGCGTGGCAAAGGTGTTATCAACCACCGTTATCGCACCCGCTTCGCGAGACAATCGTGCAGCTTCTTCAAGTGAAACGATGCCCATTACCGGGTTGGCTGGCGTTTCAATAAACAGCATTTTGGTTTTTTCGGTAAATGCGCTTTGAAGTGATTCGAGGTCAGGAACAAACACCGGCTTAATGCCATAGCGCGGCAGCAGGTTGCGTATAACGCCTTCCGTACCGCCGTATAGCGCGCCAATATGAATAATTTCGTCACCGGTTTTTAGCAGCGCAAACAGAGTCGCACTGACCGCTGCCATGCCGCTGGCGCAGGCCACCGCCGACTCGGCGTCTTCCAATATCGCCATGCGCTCTTCGAAGGCGGTAACGGTCGGATTACCAAAACGGCTGTACATATAGCCGGGGTCTTCACCACTGAATCGTCGGGCACCGCTGTCGAAATCTCCATAAGAGAAGGAGGACGTGGCGACGATCGGGCTCGAAATCGCCCCGCTTTGCGCATCTGGATGCTGCCCGCCGTGAACGGCTAACGTACGCATGCCGAGTGACGAATGATTACCTGACTTTTTCATATCACAGTCCTGAGTATTGGATCCAATTAAGCCTATTTAATGGTAGCAGGATGCCAAGTTATCAATTGGTAACGTAGTTCTTATATGCGATATGAATATCACCAATCGATATAGGCGCGAAGTGGATAGAAATATGTACGCCTATTTTTTGTCTAACATGAGGAAATAACAGACAAAAAAAACCGGCTCGGGCGAGGTGCCAGAACCGGTTTTTTCAGCACACGACAGGATTATTGCAGAACTGAAATATCCGCAACCTGCAGGAACAGCTCACGCAGTTTGCTCAACAGCGTCAGACGGTTAATGCGCACCGCTTCGTCTTCTGCCATTACCATTACGCCGTCAAAGAAGGCGTCAACCGGTTCACGTAGCGAAGCCAGCTCAACCAACGCCTCTTGATACTGACCGGCAGCAAACAGCGGCTCCAGTTTGTCACGCAGCACCACCAGGTGGGTGGCCAGTTTCACTTCAGACGACTCTTTCAATACTGAGGCATGCACGTGGTCGTACAGCGCTTCGGTCGATTTCGCCAGAATGTTAGACACGCGTTTGTTGGCCGCAGCCAGCGTGGCGGCTTCGTCCAGCGTACGGAAGTAGCTCACCGCCTTCACCCGCGCATCAAAGTCGGCCGGTTTGGTCGGACGACGTGCCAACACCGCTTGAATAGTATCAACGGCGTGACCTTCTTCCTGATACCAAGCGCGGAAGCGACCGAGCATGAAATCAACCACGTCATCGACCACTTTCTCGTTGGTCAGCTTGTCGCCGTACAAACGCACCGCTTCTTCAGTCAACGTTTGCAGGTCCAGCGGCAGGTTTTTCTCAACGATAATACGCAGTACACCCAGCGCTGCACGACGCAGTGCAAACGGGTCTTTATCACCTTTTGGATGTTGCCCGATACCAAAAATACCGGCCAGCGTGTCCATTTTGTCAGCGATTGCCAGCGCACAGGCCACCAGCGAGTCAGGCAACTTGTCACCGGCAAAGCGCGGCTGATACTGCTCGTTCAGCGCAACGGCCACCTCTTCTGCTTCGCCGTCATGGCGCGCATAGTGCATCCCCATCACGCCCTGGGTGTCGGTGAACTCGAACACCATGTTGGTCATCAGGTCGCATTTGGACAGCAAACCGGCGCGCTGAGCGTTATCGACGTTGGCACCGATTTTATCGGCAATCCAACCAGATAGCGCCTGAATGCGATCAGTTTTGTCGCGCAGCGTACCCAGCTGTTTCTGGAACAACACGGTTTCAAGACGCGGCAGGTTATCTTCGAGACGTTTCTTGCGGTCGGTATTGAAGAAGAACTCGGCATCGGCCAGACGCGGACGAACCACCTTCTCGTTACCGGAGATAATCTGCTGCGGGTCTTTTGATTCGATGTTGGCTACAAAAATGAAGTTTGGTAACAGATTGCCCGCCGTGTCGTACACCGGGAAATACTTCTGATCGCCTTTCATGGTGTAAACCAGCGCTTCCGCCGGAACAGCCAAGAATTTCTCTTCAAATTTAGCGGTCAGCACCACCGGCCACTCAACCAGTGAGGTCACTTCTTCCAACAGGCTTTCGCTCAGGTCGGCAACGCCACCGATTTCAGCCGCGGCCTTCTCTGCGCCCTGCTTGATAACAGCTTTACGCTGTTCGTAATCGGCGATCACTTTACCGCGCTCTAACAGAATCTGTGGATACTGGTCGGCGTTATCGATAGTGAATTCCGGCTCGCCCATAAAGCGGTGACCGCGAACAGTGCGCGCCGAGTCAATGCCCAAAATGGTGCCAGGGATCAGTTCGTCGCCCAGCAGCAGGGTCACGGTATGTACTGGACGTACAAACTGCACGTCGGAATCGCCCCAACGCATCAGTTTTGGAATAGGCAATTTTTGCAGTGAGGTGGCAATCATCGCCGGGAGCAGCGCCTGAGCGCTTTCGCCTTTGACGTGAGCGCGATACACCAGCCACTCGCCTTTATCACCTACCAGACGCTCGGCCTGATCGACGGTGATACCACAGCCGCGTGCCCAACCTTCTGCGGCTTTGGTCGCTTTGCCTTCGGCGTCAAACGCCAGGGCAATCGCCGGACCGCGTTTTTCAACTTCGCGATCGGCCTGTGCCGCGCTCAGATTGGCAATTTTCACCGCCAAACGACGCGGAGCTGCAAACCACTGCACGTCGCCGTGCGGCAAATTGGCCGCATTCAGCTCGGCTTTCAGGTTGGCTGCGAAAGACTCGGCAAGATTACGCAGTGCCTTTGGTGGCAGCTCTTCCGTGCCGATTTCCACCAGAAATGTTTTTTCAGTCATCACTGTTTCTCACTTCTCGTTCTTTTTGCACATCGGGAAGCCCAGCGCCTCGCGGGAAGCATAATAAGCTTCGGCCACCAACTTGGTCAGGGTACGGATGCGCAGAATATAGCGCTGACGCTCGGTCACGGAGATCGCCTTACGCGCGTCCAGCAGGTTGAAGCAGTGGGCCGCCTTCAGAATGCGTTCGTAAGCAGGCAGTGCCAGCGGCTTTTCAAGCGCCAGCAGTTTCTGTGCTTCTTTCTCGTGCTGCTCAAAGCTGTGGAACAGGAATTCGACGTCGGCGTGTTCGAAGTTGTAAGTCGATTGCTCCACTTCGTTTTGATGGAAAACGTCGCCGTATGTGGTTTTGCCGAGTGGGCCATTGCTCCACACCAGGTCATACACGCTGTCTACGCCCTGAATGTACATCGCCAGACGCTCGAGGCCGTAGGTGATTTCGCCGGTAACCGGTTTGCACTCAAGGCCGCCAACCTGTTGAAAATAGGTAAACTGCGTCACTTCCATTCCGTTCAGCCAGACTTCCCAGCCCAGACCCCAGGCACCCAGCGTCGGGTTTTCCCAGTTATCTTCAACGAAACGGATGTCATGAATGGTCGGATCGAGACCGAGCACTTTCAGCGAGCCGAGGTACAGCTCCTGAATGTTGTCCGGTGAAGGTTTAATCATCACCTGGAACTGATAATAGTGCTGCAGACGGTTAGGGTTTTCACCGTAACGGCCGTCGGTAGGACGACGTGAGGGCTGGACGTAAGCGGCAGCAAAAGGCTCTGGGCCCAGCGCGCGCAGGCTGGTCATCGGGTGGGACGTTCCCGCGCCGACTTCCATATCCAATGGCTGCACGATAGTACAGCCCTGTTGTGCCCAGTAATCCTGAAGCGTCAGGATCAGGCCCTGAAAGGTCTTGGTATCAAACTTTTGCATGTTGGTTTCGCACGCGAGACAAGTGAGTTTATACCCCAAATAATTCGAGTTGCGGGAAGGCGACAAGCTCGTGAATCCCCGAGAGCTTAGATAACTAAGTGACTGGGGTAAGCGAGCACAGTCAACGCATCTGCAACTTGTAGTATGACGGGTATCAAAGAGTCGAACAGTATACCCGCTGAACGGAAGATAATCAGCTATCACTTCTTATATATGCATTTTGAAAAGCAGCGAATGCCACATCACGGCGCACACCCAACGCGAAATTGCCTGCCCATGGCGCATCAGGGCATTCAAACGCCCGCGCAGAGGGTGATTTTCGGCTCACGGCCAGACTGGCATCAAGATTGCTAGCATCCTTATGACTTGAAGGCTAAGGAGGCTCGCTTATGTCAACCGCACCATCCCAAAGTACTTATCGTTATCGAATTTTTGCGATGATTTTTTTCATTGCCCTCATCAACTATATCGATCGCGGCGCGCTCTCCTTTGCGGCCAATGATATTTCAGCAGAATTTCACTTCAGCAAGCTGCAGCTAGGTGCCGTGCTGGGCTATTTTGGCTTTGGCTATTTGTTTGGTTCACTGTGCGGTGGGTTTCTGGCCGACAGAATTGGCACCAAAAAAGTCTGGCTGATGGCGGGCGTACTGTGGTCATTACTCGAAATTGCCACCGCTTGGGCAGGCCAACTCGGCGTGGCGATGTTTAGCGGTTCTGCCATCATGGGCTTCGCGGTATTGCGTATCACCTTCGGTTTCGCCGAGGGTCCAGCCTATGCCTTGATGAATAAAACCATCGCGCATTGGGCACCGCGCAAAGAGCGCGGTTTCTCATTGGGTATTGGCCTGCTCAGCACTCAAGTTGGCGCACTGCTAACGGCTCCGCTGGCGGTGGGATTACTGCTGCTGACCCATGACTGGCGTACCATGTTTATGGTGCTTGGCATATTTTCACTGCTAGCGATCCTGATATTTGCCCGCTCGTTTACCGATACGCCCGGGCAGCATCCTAAAGTCAGTCGGGCCGAACTTGAAAAAATTAACGCTGACGCGCAGAGCGACGACAACGGGCCAGCTCAGCCTTGGTGGGCCTTTTTCACTAACCGCACGCTGGTGCTCAACGCGCTGGGCTACTTCTCTTTCCTGTATGTCACCTTTGTCTTGGTGACCTGGAGCCCAAAATATTTGCAGGACACCTTCCACTATGACCTGCATTCGCTGTGGTACGTCGCGATGATCCCCTGGACCGGTGCCTGCATAACTGTGCTGCTCGGCGGAAAAATTGCCGACAACCTGCTGCGTAAAACCGGCAATCTCAGATTGGCGCGCAACGTTTTTGCGGCGGTCACTCTGCTGCTGACCGCCACCTGTTTCGTACTTATCCCCTACGCGCACTCGCCGTTTGAAATCATTCTGCTGATGACCTTGGGTAACGCACTGAATGCGTTGGTAAATAATGTTTACTGGTCAGTAGTGATCGACGTGTCACCCAAAGCGTCGGTGGGAACCTACAGCGGCATGACACTGGCTATTGCCAACGTAGCCTCAATATTAGCCCCTACGCTGAGCGGTTATCTGGCGCAGTTTCACGGCTATGGCGCAATGTTTACCGCCACGGCAGCCGTTTCGTTTTGCAGCATGCTGTGCATGACACTGCTACAGCCTGAAAAACGCATGAAACTCGACACTGTGACGCAGGTTCCTCAGGTAGCGCTTGCAGAGAAATAGCAGAAAGACCAAGATTGCGGAGATAATTTATCCGCAATCTTGGGGCTATACGATGACGCGCTGCAGCTGGGTTTCCAACGATCCGCTTTATATTGAGTACCACGACAAAGAGTGGGGCGTGCCAGTAAAAGACCCGCGCGAACTGTTTGAAATGTTGTGCCTTGAGGGCCAGCAGGCGGGGCTTTCCTGGATTACGGTGTTAAAAAAACGCGAAAACTATCGCCGCTTCTTTCATCAGTTTGTGCCGGAACGTATTGCCGAAATGACTTCGGAAGACGTCGATGCGCTGGTGCTTGAAAGCGGAATTATCCGCCATCGTGGCAAAATAGAAGCGATTATCACCAATGCCAAAGTATGGCTGGCCATGCAGGCAGCCGGTGAAGACTTCTCGGCCTTCATCTGGCAGTTCGTTAACCATCAACCGGTCATCAATAATCCGCAGGGTCCCGGCGACATTCTGGCCAAAAACGAGGTCTCTGACGCGATGTCCAAGGCATTGAAAAAGCGCGGTTTCAAGTTTATCGGCTCGACCATCTGCTATGCGTTTATGCAGGCCAGCGGCCTGGTGAACGATCATCAAACCTATTGCCTATGCCATCCCCAACAGCAGCCTGCATAATCCGCCGATCGGCGAGTGCCGATCTTGATGAAATAATGCTGCTTTGGCTGCGCAGTACGCTAGCGGCACATCCGTTTATCGACGAGTCCTACTGGTATGAAAGTGCTGCGATGGTCAGAGAAACTTTTTTGCCGCAGTCAATAACGTGGGTGGCCAGCCGACCGGAAGACGGCGAAATTATCGGCTTTATCAGCGTACTGAATCAGCAATTCATCGGCGCACTTTTCGTCATTGAGCAGGTCTACGGCGCAGGCATTGCCCAGCGTTTGATGGCCGAGGTGAAGAACAATTATTCTTCGCTGCTGCTTGAGGTTTATCAGCAAAATCAGCGTGCCGTAGCATTCTACCGCCGGGAAGGTTTTGCGGTGATTGCTGACACTCATCACCCCGGTACCGGTTTAGCAACCTGGGTAATGAGTTGGAAGAGTGCCACACTGGCCGAGTAAATTGCTGTAGCGTTTAGCGGGCTACGTGGCTAAATCAGCCACGTCCAAATATAGCGATGACTGCATCAAGGTGCTCTTTCATGGCCTTTTTAGCGCCGCGGGCGTCGCGTGCCTCAATGGCGTTGAGGACAGCCAAATGTTCGACCTCCGAGCGATGAGGCATGTCCTGTGTCGTGTAGTGCAACTGCAGGCTGCGAAACATCGTGCCGTAGCGGTGCCCCAATAGGTGGGCAATGATAAACGCATAGGTTGGATTACTGCTGGCCTCGGCGATGCGAATATGAAACAGTCTGTCGCCGGGATGGGTAGCCGAACCTTGCCGATTGTCGCGACAGTTCTGCTCATAAGCCTGCCTGATCGCCGCAAGTTGCTCATCTGACGCGTGGCGCGCGGCCAGTGCAGCGGTCTCGGGTTCGATTAAACGTCGAGTTTGCAGCAGTGAAAAAGGGGGAAGCTCGGCGGTGAAATCAAGCTCGATATTGAGTTCGTCATCGACGTCGGCCCACTGATTACGGCCTGCCAACGCCATCACCGGTTCCTGTGATGGCGGCAATCTCCCCGCCGACGAATCACAGACAATGACGCCATTCCCCACCTTCACATCGACCAGTCCAATCACTTCCAAAGCAATCAACGCCTCGCGCACCGAAGCTCGACTCACCTGCAACTGGCTGGCCAGTTCCCGTTCCGACGGCAGGCGGCTTCCGGGTGGAAATTCTTTATTATCAATTAACGTTTTCAGTTGATCGGCTATCTGCCTATAAATTCTAGGATTTTCGAGCTTTTTAATCGGCATAGGTCACCTGAGGTCATTTTTGATTAAGCGATTCAGCTACGTTTTTTTAGAAAATTTTGTTGCCGATTTGTTTTTAATGTGTGAAATCTAATCAAATGAAAAGGCGTTTTAAGCTGAAATCTTTTAGATATCTTACCAAAAGAATCCTGCTTAACGCGCTTTTTTTTCTCCTTAATGGCCTGACCATTAGACCTTTATGAGGAGAAAAACGAGAGAAAATCCCCCGCAAAAAACGCTAAAAACAGGAGTTATGATGGACCTGACAGGCAAAAAAGTGTTGATAACTGCCGCCGGACAGGGGATTGGCCTTAATACCGCCACCCTTTTTGCACAACAAGGCGCAGATGTCATTGCGACGGACATCAACATAGATTCGCTTAAAGACATTCCAGGCATTCGCGCCTATCGGCTCAATGTGACCGACGCGCTGGCGATTAAAGATGCCGCCGACGAAATAGGCACGCTGGACGTGCTGTTTAACTGCGCTGGGGTGGTTCACAGCGGCGATATTTTAAGCTGTAGCGAGCAGGAGTGGCAGTTTGCGCTCGACCTCAACGTTACGGCGATGTTTCACACTATCCGCGCTTTTATTCCCGCCATGCTTGCCCGCAACAGCGGCTCAATCATCAACATGTCTTCGGTCGCCTCCAGCATAAAAGGCGTGCCTAACCGCTTTGCCTATAGCGCCTCAAAAGCAGCGGTGATTGGTCTCACCCGTTCAGTTGCAGCCGACTATGTTACCCGCGGTATTCGCTGTAACGCCATTTGCCCGGGAACGGTCGAGTCACCTTCTCTGCACCAGCGCATTGCCGCGCAGGCTAAAGCCGAAGGCCGCAGCGAAACCGAGGTTTATCAGGCCTTTGTGGCACGCCAGCCGATTGGCCGCATCGGTAAAACCAGTGAAATCGCGCAACTGGCGCTTTATCTGGCCTCCGACGCCAGCTCCTACACCACCGGCACCGTGCAGATCATTGACGGCGGCTGGAGCAATTAATTTTAGCTAATTGAATGGCTTAAACTTATAAGGATCGCGATATGAAGTTGTTACGTTACGGCCCACCCGGCAAAGAACGTCCGGCATTGCTGGATGACCAGGGAAAAATGCGCGACCTCTCGATGCACGTTGAGGATATCAGCGGTGAGTTTCTGCTGCCCGCCACGCTAAACAAACTTCGCCAGCTCGACGTTCACCGCCTCCCGCTGGTTGAAGGAAATCCGCGTATCGGTGCCTGCGTCGGTAAGGTCGGAAAATTTATCTGCATCGGTCTGAACTATGCCGACCATGCCGCTGAAACCGGCGCTGAAATCCCCAAAGAACCGGTGATTTTTAATAAGTGGACCAGCGCAATTGTAGGCCCAAACGACGACGTCGAAATTCCGCGTGATTCGCTAAAAACCGACTGGGAGGTCGAGCTGGGCGTGGTCATTGGCACTGGCGGACGCTACATCAGCGAAGAAGATGCCCTGTCACACGTAGCCGGTTACTGCGTGATCAACGACGTATCCGAGCGCGAATTTCAAATCGAACGCGGCGGCACCTGGGACAAAGGTAAAGGACACGACACCTTTGGCCCTACCGGCCCGTGGCTGGTGACTGCCGACGAGATTGCTAATCCGCATCACCTGAGCATGTGGCTGGAAGTTGACGGCAAGCGCTATCAGAACGGCAATACCGACACTATGGTGTTTAAAGTTCCTCAAATTATCAGCTATTTAAGCCGTTTCATGAGCCTTCAGGCCGGGGATATTATTTCTACCGGCACGCCTCCTGGCGTGGGAATGGGGCAAAAGCCGCCGGTGTATCTGCACGCCGGACAGGAAATACGTCTGGGGATTGAAGGCCTCGGCGAACAGCGCCAAAAAACGGTACAGGCCTGACTTGCATGAACGATAGCAATATTTTCCCCTTAGTAATGGAGTCGTAGCCCATGACAACGATCACCGCACTGCGCGTTGAAGACATTCGCTTTCCCACCTCACTGGCGCTCGATGGTTCGGATGCCATGAATCCAGACCCTGATTATTCAGCGGCCTATGTCATTTTAGAGACAGATAATCCGGCACTCAGCGGGCACGGTCTGACCTTCACGATTGGCCGCGGCAACGAGATTTGCTGTGCCGCTATTTCCGCTCTCGAACACTTGGTGGTCGGGCGTGATTTAGCCATTATCACCGCCGATATGGGCCAGTTCTGGCGTGATTTTACCGGCGACAGCCAACTGCGCTGGATTGGTCCAGATAAAGGCGCCATGCATCTGGCAACGGGCGCGGTCGTCAACGCGGTATGGGATCTGTGGAGTAAATCGGTGGGCAAACCCCTATGGCAGCTGGTAGCCGAGATGTCGCCCGAGGAGTTGGTGCGCTGCGTCGATTTCCGCTACATCACCGACTGTATTACCCCAGAGGAGGCGCTGACCTTGTTGCAGCAGCGCAGTGATAACAAGGCGCAGCGCCTTGAGAAACTGCTGGCGCAGGGGTATCCGTGCTACACCACCTCTGCCGGTTGGCTGGGTTATTCCGACGAAAAACTGCGCCGCCTGTGTCAGGAAGCCGTCGACGCCGGATTTGACTATCTCAAACTCAAGGTGGGTCGTGATTTACAGGACGATATTCGCCGAGTGCGCATTGCCCGCGAGGTAATTGGCCCTGAGCGTAAACTGATGATCGATGCGAATCAGGTGTGGGAAACCAACGACGCTATTCCGTGGGTCAACGCGCTGGCCTTTGCCAAACCGTGGTTTATCGAAGAGCCCACCAGCCCTGACGATATTGAAGGCCATCGCCGCATTCGTCAGGCAGTGGCGCCCATTAAAGTCGCCACCGGCGAAATGTGCCAAAACCGAATTATGTTCAAGCAGTTCATCGTGCGCGAGGCCATTGACGTGGTGCAAATTGACGCCTGCCGTATGGGCGGAGTTAACGAGGTGCTGGCGGTGATGCTGATGGCGGCGAAATACAATCTGCCAGTTTGTCCACACGCCGGTGGCGTAGGACTGTGCGAATACGTGCAGCATCTGTCGATGATCGATTATCTGTGCATTGCCGGAACCCACGAAGGACGAGTCATTGAGTACGTTGACCACCTGCACGAACATTTTGTGCACCCTTGCAACATCAAAGGCGCGGCCTATATGCCTCCGCAGGCACCCGGTTTCTCGATTGAGATGCACCCATCTTCAATCGAACAGTATCGCCACCGTGCCTGAACGCCAAGGATAAGGAGAGGGTTTGATGAGCGTTTCTGCTGTCCCTAAAATCGATGCCCACCAGCATTTCTGGCGCTACAGCCCGGAAAACTATCGCTGGATAAATGACCAGATGACGGTGCTTAAGCAGGATTTATTGCCCAAAAATCTCATACCTCAGCTAGCCGCTCATGGCATACAAGGGTCGGTGTTGGTTCAGGCCTGTTCACGTTTTGACGAAACGCGCTGGCTGCTCAATCTGGCAGAGGAAAACGATTTTGTAAAAGCGGTGGTGGGCTGGGTCGATATCGCCGGTTCGGCGCTGGGTAGCCAACTGGCGCTGTTGCAACAGCAACCGCTGCTGCGCGGCGTGCGTCATCAGGTTCAGGACGAGGCCTCGCCGGCCGACTGGCTGGCGAATTCGGCGGTGGGTCGCGGCGTCGAGCAGGTGCAAAGGCAAGGCTATGTCTATGAAATGTTAGTTAATCAGCAACATCTGGACGCGCTGGCCACCTTTGCGGGTCGCCACGACAGGCATTATCTGGTGCTCGACCACTTTGGCAAACCCGACCTGAGTCAGGGTGTTGCGCACTGGGTGAAACAGGTTAAACCTCTGGCGGCGATGCCACACGTCAGTTGTAAACTTTCAGGACTGTTGACCGAGCCAAGGCCCCGAGGCTTTGCGCCCAACGATCTGCTGCCGTGGTTTGATGCGGCGCTCTCACTTTTCGGCAGCCAGCGTCTGATGTTCGGATCCGACTGGCCGGTGTGTTTGCTGGCCGGTGACTATGGGAACGGCAAGTCTCTTTGTCAGCAGGCAACAGAGGCGCTCAGCCCCACGGAACGAGACGCCATCTTCGGCGGCAACGCCTGCAAAATTTATGCATTACATTCAGATTTAACGGGAGTCAGTCATGAATCTGCATCTTGATAAAAAAGTGGTGCTTGTCACCGGAGGTGGCTCCGGGATCGGCGCGGCCATTTCCCTGACGCTGGCAGAAGAAGGCGCTGTGCCGATTATCATCAGCAACAGTGAGCCACCAGCGGCGCTGCTCGATAAACTGCGTCAGTTTCAGCCACAGGCAGAATTTATTATTACCGAGCTGCGTGATGAAGCAAGCTGCGCCGCCGCGGTGAAAAAGGTGCTGGCGTGCCACGGCAGAATCGATGGGCTAGTCAACAATGCCGGTGCCAACGACGGCGTGAGCCTTGAGGCAGGGCGCGAGGCGTTTGTGCGCTCGCTGGAGCAAAACCTGATCCACTACTATTTGATGGCCCATCTGTGCCTCGGCGCTCTGCGCGCCTCTCAGGGTTCCATCGTTAATATCAGTTCAAAAACAGCACTGACCGGACAGGGCAACACCAGCGGCTACGCCTCGGCCAAGGGCGGTATTCTGGCGCTAACTCGCGAATGGGCGGCCTCATTGCTCAAAGACAACATTCGCGTAAACGCCGTTATTCCAGCTGAAGTCATGACACCGCTGTATGAAAGCTGGATAAAAAGCTTCGACCAGCCGGAGAAAAAGCTGCAGCAAATAACCTCGCACATTCCGCTGGGCCAGCGCATGACCACGCCGCAGGAGATTGCCAATACCGTGGTGTTTTTGCTCTCCTCGCGCGCTTCACACACTACCGGCCAATGGCTTTCTGTCGACGGCGGCTACACCCACCTCGATCGGGCGCTAACGTGAGTGCCTCTCGCGGTGAAACGCGCCGCTATTGTCAGGCACTGGACCTGGTTGATGACCCGCAGCTCATCGCCGAATACCAGCAATATCATCAGCATATTTGGCCGGAGGTTGCCCAGCACCTGCGCCAGCAAGGCATTCTAAACATGGAGATTTACCGGCTGGGCACCCGACTTTTCATGATCATGGAAACCAGCGCCGCCTTCGACAGCGCAATATTTTCACGCCGTAGCCAGGAAAACCCCAAGGTTTGCGAGTGGGAAGCGCTGATGTGGAAATATCAGCGCGCCACGCCGTGGACACCGAAAGGAGAAAAATGGGTGGCGATGGAGAGTCTGTTCTCCTTGCAGGAGCAAACGAGGTCATAACAGCAGCGTTAAAAACGTCTTTACCGAAACCTACATGAACATTGGTATTCAAGCTATCTGACATAAAAAACCAGTCGTAACAGGCTGAATCATTGAATTAATGCCCGCGCTTAATGAGATGCAGGCACCAGATACTGAGGAACGCACCATGCTCGCCAACAAAACCGAAACTCGGCCCTACAGCGGTGAAAAGCCAAAAACCAATTTCCGCGTGGCCTTTACTCTCGTCACCACGCTGTTTTTTCTGTGGGGATTGTCCTATGGGTTGCTGGACGTATTAAATAAACACTTTCAGGAAGTGCTACACGTTAATAAAGCACAGTCTGGCCTGCTGCAGGCCGCTTATTTCGGTGCCTATTTTATTATCGCCCTGCCCGCAGGATTCTTTATGGACCGCTATGGCTACAAGGCGGGTATTTTAGTCGGACTTTGCCTCTACGCACTGGGCGCTCTGCTGTTTGTACCGGCGGCGGCGGCCAGCAGCTTCGCGATGTTCCTGTTCGCATTATTCGTGATTGCCTTAGGGCTTGGTTGCCTCGAAACTGCGGCCAACCCTTATGCCACGGTGCTGGGCGACCCTTCGGGCGCAGAGAGAAGGCTTAACCTTTCGCAATCTTTCAACGGATTAGGGCAGTTTATCGGCCCAATTATTGGCGGCTCGCTGTTTTTTTCCGCACAACAGGGTGCGGCACAAGACGGGTTAGCCTCCGTTAAAATCACCTATGTGGCCATTGCGGCGCTGGTACTGCTGATAGCCCTGCTCTTTGGTCGTACTCGCCTGCCGGATATTCGCGAGCAGGAGTCGGCGCAGAGTCAGGTGCTTGAAAAAGGGCTGTGGCAGCACAAACATTTCACCGGCGGAGTGATCGCACAATTTTTCTACGTAGCGGCACAGGTTGGCGTCGGGGCATTCTTTATAAATTACACCACTGAGCACTGGCACACGTTATCGAACCAGAACGCCTCTTATCTGCTCTCGATTGGCTTGATAAGTTTCATGGTCGGCCGCTTCTTTAGCACCTGGTTAATGAGTTATGTTAAACCGGCCAAGCTGCTAATTATCTATTCGGCGATAAATATCGTGCTGTGCGGCATTGTCGTCGCCGGCATCGATAATGTTTCGGTTATTGCCTTGGTGGCCGTGTTCTTCTTTATGTCGATCATGTTCCCGACTATTTTTGCGATGGGCGTGAAAAACATGGGTTCGCAGACCAAACGTGCCAGCTCGCTAATGATCATGGCCATTGTGGGCGGGGCCATCATGCCTTACCTGATGGGTGCCATTGCCGACCATTACTCAACCGCCCTCTCGTATTCCTTACCGCTCATCTGTTTTGCCGTAGTACTGGTTTACGGGCTACGTCAGCGAGCGCAATAGCGGTCAATTTGATAAATAAACCGGCTCAAGATCCCGTGGGCCGGTAAATCTGTGTAGACACTCCCCTTTTCCTACCCTATAAGCAGACTTATCTGAGTGCTAATTTTGCGCCTTTCTCGCATAAAGAGTGCAGCAATCGCACCATGAAGAAATAACCCCAAGGGAAGAATAAAAATGAATAAACGTATTCTCGTTATTGCCAGTACGCTGTGTCTTACGCTTGGCCTGTCTGCCTGTACGACCAACCCTTACACCGGTGAGTCTGAAGCAGGGAAATCGGGGATCGGAGCCGGCATTGGTGCTGCTCTGGGCGCAGGCGTGGGCATGCTTTCTTCGTCAAAACATGACCGCGGCAAAGGCGCATTAATTGGCGCGGCAGCGGGTGCAGCTCTCGGCGGCGGCGCAGGCTATTATATGGACGTGCAGGAAGCGAAGCTGCGCGACAAAATGAAGGGCACCGGCGTTAGCGTAACCCGCCAGGGTGACAATATTGTGCTGAACATGCCAAATAATGTGACCTTCGACAGCAGCAGCAGCACGCTGAAACCGGCCGGTGCCAATACCTTGACCGGCGTGGCGATGGTGCTGAAAGAGTATCCGAAAACTGCCGTTAATATCGTCGGTTACACTGACAGTACCGGTGGCCAGGCGCTGAATATGAGGCTGTCCCAACAGCGTGCTGACGGCGTAGGCAGTGCGTTGATTACCCAAGGCGTGGCGGGCAGTCGCGTACACACTTCGGGCGCAGGCCCGGCCAATCCTATTGCCTCCAACGCAACGGCGGAAGGCAAGGCGCAGAACCGTCGTGTAGAAATAACGCTCAGCCCAATGCAGTAATATTTTCTCTAAAAAACCGGCAAGACATTGCCGGTTTCATTTCCCTGTAAAATCCACACTGCTTTGCCTCGCCGCTCTGTGCTAGTCTCGAATATCCAGAAATAACCTTTTTCTCTATTATCGCAACAGGTTAACTGGCGACCATCACAGGAGAGTAAACGTGAGCAGGGTTAAGACATCGCAGACACCCGCCCCTCGAGCAACCATCAGGGACGTGGCCAGCGCCGCCAAAACCGGAAAAACCAGCGTTTCGCGTTATTTAAACGGGGAACAGCACCTGCTTTCCGACGCATTGAAAGAACGTATTGAGCGGGCGATAGCCCTGTTGGACTATCAGCCGAGCCAGATGGCCCGCAGTCTAAAAAGTGGGGAAACGCGCCTTATTGGGCTGATCATCGCCGATATCACTAATCCCTACTCGGTAGAAGTGATGCGCGGCGTTGAAGCGGCTTGCCGTCAACAAGGGTTAACGCTGCTGGTCTGCAACACCAATAATGAGATCAATCAGGAAAAACACTACTTGCAGTTGCTGAGCAGTTATCGCGTAGACGGCATCGTGGTGAACGCCGTAGGCATGCGCGAGGATGCTATTTCATCCTTGCAACAGTCTCAGCTGCCGATGGTGCTGATTGACCGTAAAGTGGCCAATTTTTCCTGTGATGTCATTGGCTTGAACAATGCCGAAGCGACCACCGAGGTCACGCAGCATTTGCTGAAACAGGGATTTGAGGCGATTTTATTTTTAAGCGAACCCGTGACCATTAATACCCGCCTCGACAGGCTGCATACTTTCCTAAAACAGATGCAGAAAGAGCCGCAAAAGTTTGCCGAACAGGGTGAAGTCGAGTTGAGTAACAGTCAGGGGCTTGAAAAACTGCTGCAAGACTTCTCGGCACGCCATCCTGATAAGCGCCGCGCGGTTATCTCAGTCAATGGCGCACTGACGCTGGTGATTGCCCGCGTCATGCGCAAAATCGGCATGGTGTGGGGAAAAGACATTGGCCTGCTGGGCTTCGACGACCTTGAATGGGCCGAGCTGGCGGGGGTCGGTATTACTACGCTGAAGCAACCTACCTATGAAATGGGCTTCGCGGCCCTTAATCAGTTAGTCAAACGTATTCAGGGCAGTGATGAACCCATTCGTGAACACGCGTTTTCCGGTGAGTTGATCGTTCGAGGCTCCACTCATCCCCTTTAATCCCTCCTCAATGCATTACGCCGAAACCGTGACTTTGATCTCGTTCTTCAAGGACGAGATTATGTTTTCCTGTTAGCGAACTTTCTATTGGTACCGGTTCCAGTTAATGTGATGTTAACAGCTTCTTCGCCTTCGGCGAAAATTGGCCTACCTTTAACTATCGGGTTTACCGCGCTATCAGGTTTTCTTTCAAGTCTAAAAAACAACCACGCTTTAAGGATTATTGGCATGCAGACACCAGAGAATTTGGCAAAAATAGTTATTGTTACAGCAGCTTATGGTTATCAGACAGTCAAAGACCTCGGCGGCCAGGCTGAGCTACTTAAACATATTGCCGAGTCCGGCGCCGACGGCGTAGAGATCCGCCGCGAGCTGTTCGTCGAAGGTGAAATCAATCATCTGGATGCTCTGGCAGAAAAAATACGCCAGCACGGGCTGATTGCCTTTTACTCCGTTCCTGAATCTCTGTTTCTGCCGGGTGGCGAAGTCAACCCATCATTGGCGGACTTTTTAAGCGAAGCAGAAAGCTTGGGTGCGCATAAACTGAAAATTGCCCTCGGTAACTTCAAGCCGGGGCTAGATCTCACCGCGCTTAAAGTACTGGTTAAACAACACCGCGTTGAAGTGGTGGTCGAAAACGATCAAACGCCAGACGGCGGAATTCTTCATCCGATGAACGCCTTTTTCTTCGCCGCCGAATCGTTGCATCTTCCGGTTGCGATGACCTTCGATATGGCCAACTGGCTGTGGGTGGGTCAGGATGCGCTGGAAGCTGCTAAAACGTTGAGCGAACACGTCAGCTATGTCCACGTTAAAGCCGCGCAGGAACGTAATGGCAAGCTTCACGCCGTCGCGCTTGATGACAGCGACGGGAGTTGGAAACCGGTTCTGGCCGCATTACCTCGCTCAGCGCCGCGCGGTATCGAGTTCCCACTGGAAGGCGATGACCTGACTGCCGTGACGCGTTACTACGTTGATTTGTTGCGTAAGGAAGCCGCGGAAGCCCAGTAATAAACAGGAGGCAAGATGAGTGTTATCACAATAAAGTGCCGTCATAAAACGCGAAATAGCAAAACATGCTCGGGAAAAGAGGTGATAAATGAGTAAGGTAAAATTAGCCGCCAAGCGTTGGTGGTTTATTATGCCCATTATTTTTATTTCCTACAGCTTGGCGTACGTTGACCGTTCTAACTTCAGCTTTGCCTCCGCCGCCGGAATTAATGACGATCTGGGCATCACCAAGGGTATGTCCTCCCTGCTCGGTGCCCTGTTCTTTCTCGGTTATTTCTTCTTCCAAATCCCCGGAACAATTTATGCCGAGCGCCGCAGCGTTAAAAAGCTGGTGTTCTGGTGTTTACTGCTTTGGGGCGGCTTCGCCTCCTTAACCGGCATGGTAAACAGCATCCCCCTGCTGGCGGTTATCCGCTTCATGTTGGGCATTGTTGAGGCCGCGGTGATGCCTGCTCTGCTGGTTTACATCAGCAACTGGTTTACCCAATCTGAGCGCTCACGGGCCAATACCTTTCTAATCTTGGGTAATCCGGTCACGGTACTGTGGATGTCCGTGCTCTCCGGCTACCTCATTCACGCCTTCGGCTGGCGCGAGATGTTTATCTTTGAAGGTATTCCGGCGGTGATCTGGGCCGTTTTCTGGTGGTTTTTGGTGAAAGATAAGCCGGAACAGGTCAATTGGTTAAGCAAGGAGGAGAAACAAGCCTTAGCCGACGCGCTGGCGAAAGAGCAAGAAAATATCAAGGCCGTTGCCAACTACGGGCAGGCGTTTCGCTCGCGTAATGTCATCCTGCTGTGTCTACAGTATTTTACCTGGAGTATCGGCGTTTATGGCTTCGTTTTATGGTTGCCCTCGATTCTGCGTGCCGGAAAATCAATGGGCATGGTCGAAGCGGGTTGGCTCTCTTCCGCACCCTATCTTGCCGCCACAATAGCCATGATTGTGGTCTCGTGGGCGTCCGACAAAATGCAAAATCGCAAGCTGTTCATCTGGCCATTGCTGCTTATCAGTGCCATCGCATTTTTCGGATCCTGGGCCATCGGTCAGCATAATTTCTGGCTTTCGTATGGCTTGCTGGTCGTCGCTGGTGCAGCAATGTACGCACCTTATGGGCCATTTTTCGCCATTATTCCCGAAATGTTGCCCAAAAATGTGTCCGGTGGCGCGATGGCGTTGATCAACAGCCTTGGCGCTCTGGGCTCATTTTTTGGCTCCTGGTTTGTGGGTTATCTGAACGGCAGCACCGGGAGTCCGGCGGCATCGTTCATTTTTATGGCCGTCTCTCTACTGGCGTCCGTTGGTCTGACCCTGATGGTAAAACCGGAAAAAACAGCAACGCCGCTTGAGGCTCATTGAAATAGTCTCTATTTTAATCAATGCGCCAGTGTGAAAGAAAATTAGCCTTAATAAACAGTAAAAACAGCCTGACTAATTGAGTCTCTTACTAATCTTTAGCTTGATGGAGTATGTAATGAAGCCGTCTATTGTTCTCTACAAAAAAATTGCCGCCGACCTGCATCAGCGTCTTGAGCAACACTTCTCAGTCGTTGAATTCAATGGTATTAACGCCGAAAACCGTGTTCAGGTTTATGAAGCTTTGAAACAGGCTGATGGCCTGATTGGCTCCGGCGGGCCTATCAATAAAGAGCTAATCGATAATGCGCCCCGCCTGCGTGGCGTTTCAACTGCCTCCGCCGGATTCGACAGCTTTGACGTGGCGGAACTCACCCGTCGCGGCATTCCATTGTTTAATGCCCCGGCTGCACTCACCGATACCGTTGCCGACCTGGTTTTTTCATTGGTACTGGCAACCGCACGCCGCGTCGTTGAACTCACCAACCGCACAAAAGCGGGTGAGTGGAACGGCAATGCACCCACCGATTGGTTCGGCATCGACGTGCATCATAAAACCTTGGGAATTATCGGCATGGGCCGCATTGGTCTGGCCGTGGCACAGCGTGCGAATCTCGGCTTCGACATGCCGATTCTTTACAACGCACGCAGCCAGCACAGCGAGGCCGAAGAGCGTTTTGGTGCACGCAAGTGCGACTTGGATACGTTGCTAGAAGAGTCTGATTTTGTTGTGGTTATTCTTCCACTCAGCGACCAGACTTTCCACATCATCGGAAAAGAACAGTTCGCCAAAATGAAGTCTACCGGCATTTTGATCAGCGCAGGTCGCGGTCCGGTCATCGACGAGCAGGCACTGATTGAAGCACTGCAAAACGGCACCATCTACGGCGCAGGTCTGGACGTTTATGAAAAAGAACCGATGCCAAAAGATTCTGGCCTGCTGAAGCTGGATAACGTCGTCACTCTGCCGCACATCGGTTCGGCAACGGCACAAACCCGCTATGACATGGATGCGTTGGCGGTAGAAAATATCATCACTGCACTGTCAAACGAGACCAACGAGTTCTGTGTCAATGGTAAAGACCTGAAGAAATCCTGATTTCTTTCTGATTGCCTCCGCAGATATTGTTTTGCAGAGGCCGAGAGAAGGCGTGGCTCGGAACCGCTTGTCGGTTTTGTGCCACGCCCTTATTACTCCCTTACACCCCGCCCAATGCAAATTCTCTCTTAGTGTCTTCATCCGATTGCACTGCTTCGGCGCAGGCGTTAAGGTGGTCGTCACTTTTTGATAACACTAAAATCCTGCTATGACGTTTTCTGTTTTTGGCGAAAAATTTACCCGTTTCTCAGGCATAACCCGCCTGATGGGCGATATGAACGACGGACTGCGCACGCCTGGAGCGGTCATGCTCGGCGGCGGTAACCCGGCTCAAATCCCTGAAATGCAGGAATACTTTCAGGAATTGCTCGGCGATATGCTGGCCGAAGGCAAACTCACCGAAGCGCTGTGCAACTACGATGGTCCGCAGGGTAAAGACGTTTTGCGTCACGCGCTGGCCAAAATGCTCAGCGAAGAGCAGGGTTGGGAGCTTACTGCGGATAACATCGCGTTAACCAACGGCAGTCAGAGCGCCTTTTTCTACCTGTTTAACCTGTTTGCCGGTAGACGCAGCGACGGCTCGTTAAGCAAAGTGCTGTTCCCGCTGGCGCCCGAGTATCTGGGCTATGCCGATGCGGGCGTAGACGAAGAGCTGTTTGTCTCCGCCAAGCCAAATATTGAGCTGTTGCCAGAAGGTCAGTTTAAATATCACGTCGATTTTGACCATTTGCATATAGGTAAAGATATCGGCCTGATTTGCGTGTCGCGCCCAACGAATCCAACCGGCAACGTATTAACCGACGACGAACTTATTCGTCTTGACGCGTTGGCGCAGCAGCACAATATCCCCCTGCTTATCGATAACGCCTACGGTGTGCCGTTCCCAGGGATCGTGTTTACCGAAGCTACACCGCTGTGGAACCCGAATATTATTCTGTGCATGAGCCTGTCGAAACTGGGCCTGCCGGGTTCGCGCTGCGGTATCGTGGTTGCCGACGAGAAAACCATTAAAGCCATCAGCAATATGAACGGGATAATCAGTCTGTCACCCGGCAGCGTAGGCCCGGCGATGGCCAATGAGATGATTGCCCGCGGCGATTTGCTGCGCCTCTCCGAAGAGGTCATCAAGCCGTTTTATTTGCAGCGCGTGCAGGAGACGCTCGCCACGCTGCGCCGTTACTTGCCGGAAGAGCGCTGCCTGATCCACAAGCCAGAAGGCGCGATTTTCCTTTGGCTATGGTTCAAAGATTTGCCAATCACTACCGAAGTGCTGTATCAGCGTCTTAAAAAGCGCGGCGTGCTGATGGTACCCGGCGACTATTTCTTCCCTGGGCTGGAGCATCCGTGGGCGCACACCCAGCAGTGTATGCGCATGAATTATGTGCCGGAAGCCAGCCAAATTGAGCGCGGCGTGGCTATTCTCGCCGAAGAAGTTGAACGCGCGCATCGGGAACACCGCGACGCCTGAATCTGCACGCAAACAAACAAAAACCGGAAGCGCCGAGAGGGGCTTCCGGTTTTTTTTATGGCTCATTATACCGGCTTGATTTTGCTTAGCAGCGCATTACACCAGGTTACTTTCCAACGCCGCTTTTGCATCGACACCGTTACCGATGGCAATACGCTGCGGCTGAAGTGCCTGAGGCACGTTACGCACCAGACTTAAGTGCAGCAGCCCATTAACGAACTCGGCCGTCGAAACCTGCATGTGCTCTGCCAACGTGAAACTCAGCGTAAAGGCTTTACACACCAGCCCCTGATGTAAATATTCTACTTTCTTTTCGTCGACGGCGGGCGTTCCGCTTATCGTTAACCTCGGCCCTTCAACCTCAATATTCAAATCACTTTGTTTGAATCCGGCGAGCGCGAGAGAGATGCGATAATGATTATCGTCTGATTTCTCAATATTATACGGTGGGAAACTGGGCTCTCCGCCTTGCAATGAACTGGCCAACTTATCAAATCCAATCCATTGACGCAGAAGTGGGGAAAGATCGTGATTACGCATATATTAACTCCTTCTATGAAGCGAGATGTTTACATTCTCTGTGCTACCTTGGCGACAATGCCGCGGCTTAGCCCCCTTACGGCGAGCTCAACAGAGTTTTGGGTTTAATTGAAAGCTTTTTAATAAATCAAATAATATCAATGCGCCGAGGTTTTGATGATTCAGGCACAATGCGTTGTAAATCAATATAAAGTAAACCGTTAGCCAGATTGGCCGATTTTATTTGAATGTGCTCAGCCAGTTGGAATTTACGTTCAAAATTGCGCTCGGCAATACCCTGATATAAATAGGTACGCTCGGCCGGTGAGTTGACACGTGCACCCTTAACTAGCAGCAAATTATCCTGTGCCGTTATCTCTAATTCAGACTCGGCGAAACCCGCAACCGCAATAGCAATGCGATAGTGATTTTCATCAACAAGTTCAACATTATACGGAGGATATCCGCCGCCCTGATTTTGCCCAGATTCAATCAAGTTGAATAATCTGTCAAAACCAATCGCCGAGCGATACAGTGGGGAGAGATCGAAATTGCGCATTAAAACTGCCTCCTAAAAATAGTGTAGCGAGGGTGTAGACTGACCGTCCTTTAGGACCGGCCGATAACGCACAAATACCCTGACGGCGTATTCTTTTCCTGCGTCGTATGATAAAAATGGCGATGAAAAGTCACTTTTCAAGTTGCCAGAAGAAAAAAATTAAAATGAATGCTGACAATATTGCGAGTTATAGCAAATTTTTCCCTGATTTCATTAAGATATTTACCCCAGGTTAACGATAGTTTATTAAATAGGGACTACAATTTTAAACGCACTTTCTGAACCTGTTCTTGTAGGTTTTTTACGAAACATCCTCAGTCCGACAGTTAGAGATGAGTTTAAAGATGAAGAGATTTTTATTATTGCCTGTCGCGACAGGATGCGTTTTTATGGCAAGCGGTTGTTCAAGCGTGATGAGCCATACGGGGGAGTATCAAGGGTATTATCCGGGTGCAAAAGCCGACGTGAGAATGATTAAAAGTGATGAAACCAGCTGGGCCATGACGCCGCTGCTGATCCTCGACTTGCCGTTCAGTGCGGCACTCGACACCCTGATGCTGCCATACGACTATTATAATCGCGACAAAAAGGGCACGCTCGACAAAATTAAAGCAAGCGAAGAGCATAACCTGGCGCTCAGCCACGGCGTTGATATCAATCACGTTCCGCCGATGACTGCCGCAAACTAACGTTTTTTGCTGCCTTAAAATCTTAAATAGATGTGATAAATATCTGATTAAATCCTGATATTTCACGCATGTAAGCCACGCGGTTGCCATCGGGTGAAAACACCACAGCATCGGCAATAGGCGGCACGTCGGTACGCGCGGTTAAACGCCGCATTTCGCCGCTGGACGCGTCCAGCAGCATCACCGAGTTGTCGCATACCAGCGCCAGTTTTCCTCCCTGGGGATGCCAGCTAAATGCCGACTGGATATCCGACGAAGCCTGGCTTATTTGCTGTGGCTCGCCGCCTTCGGGAGAGATAAGCCACAGCTGCACCACACCCTCGGTATCCCTCATCAAGAAGGCAATCTGGCTTCCGTCCGCGGAGGCTCGCAACCAGTGGCGTGGCTGCAGCGCAATGCCCGGATAAGGCCTGTCGCCGGTGAAAGTTAATCGCCGTTGCACAACATTGGCAGGCGGCGCTGGCAAACGGGTCGAAGTACCCTGCAATGGCGCTTCCCCGGCCTGAGTATAGGCGGCATCGTCCTGCGGCAAATCCACCACAAACACTTCTGGCAGCTTTTTACCCTGCGCCGACAACGTATCGCCGATAAATGCCAACGCCCAACGTTGACGGTGACCATCAGTTCTTAGGTAACCCTGCTGACCAATCCAACCCTCTTCATAAGCACGATTTATCTGGTCACTGCCTGGCTGCGGTGTTGGTGTCGTTTGACTGACCAAAACACAATAATGGCTGCCGTCATACTCCCTTGGGTGGCTTTTCGCCACGGCAACGGGACGGTTAGCCAGCGCGATGCCAACATTGCGAAGATCTTCCGCAACGTTCAATTGGTGCATAACGTGATCGTTATAGGTAAAACTGAGGCGGGTGCCATCGGGGCTAAAAACGTGAACGTGAGATCCTCCGCGTAGCGCACCCGGGGTGTAAGGCTCGGTAATATCACACGCATCGAGAGTGGCGGGCATTGGTGAGTTTGCCGCATCAATAATGACACCGCGGCGATGATGGAAATCGTATTTCCAGTTTTCATCTGGGTTTTCCGGCCCGTGAATGAAAACATAACGTGGCGGAACTTCGGCACTAACGGTTACCACGCCAACGTGCGCCCCCTCGGTTGCGCGATAAAGCGTTTCGATCTCACCGCTGCTAACATTGATGCGCTCAATGGTTAATCCACTGAACTCACTGCCTTTGGGACGAACGTCGTAGGCTATCCACTGGCTGTCTGCCGTCCAGACGTTGATATTGGTCAGTTGATGACCACGCGCATCGAAAGTTAACTGCTTTTCACCCGCCACGTTTTTTTCCTTAGTCGTTCAGAACAAATTTTTCGACCGCATAAGCCACGCCGTCTTCAGTGTTGCTTTTGGTCACAAACTGACTGACCGCTTTAACGCTGTCCAGCGCATTATCCATCGCAACACCCAGTCCGGCATATTCCAACATCGCGATGTCATTTTCCTGATCACCCAAGGTCATAATATTTTCGCGTGGAATGCCCAGCTTTTCGGCGAGTTTTTGCACGCCCGTGCCTTTATTCACTGTTTTATCGAGAATTTCCAGGAAGTAAGGCGAGCTTTTCATGATGGTATAGCGCTCTTTGGCTTCATGAGGTATCTGGCTGATGGCAACGTCCAGGAGTTCAGGATTATCGATCATCATCACTTTCGGGAATCGTAGAGCAGGATCCATCTGTTCCACGCTGCGATAGCGCAGAGGAATACCGGTGGTAAAAGATTCATGTACGGAATAGGGGCTGATGTCTTTATTCGCGGTGTAAAGCTCACTGTGCGACAGCGCGTGGAAGCCAACGCCCAATTTACGCGCCAAACCTTCAAAATAAAGGTAATCTGCGAAATTAAGCGTTGTTTCGGCGAAAATACTGCCATCTTTCGCATTGTGAATTAGCGCGCCGTTGTTGGAAATGCAGTAAAATCCCTCTTTTTGCAGATCCAGCTCTTCGAGATAACGCTTGATGCCGATTAAAGGACGGCCGGTCGCCAAAACGACATGCACCCCTTTTTTAATCGCCGCGGTCAGTGCCTGTTTCACGGCAGGCGTGATTTCATGCTGCGGATTGAGCAACGTGCCATCCATATCTATTGCGATTAATTCAATTGCCATAGCGTCCTCAGAGTTAATGTCGTTTTTTTCCATGCTAACGCGTTTCTGCTGCGTAAAGCGAGGCAGAAAAAGGGAAAAAGGCGAATCGCTGCCTGCCTGTAAAATTCGACCAACGTGGATAAATCTTTTCTCTCAGAATTCTGAGTGCTTCATGTTTAACGCTTCGGCCGTAAAAATATTTCTTACTTTGAGCGAGTGATCGTAAGACACCTCATTTAACTTTATAAAAAATATGGGCTTATCGATTCGGGTCGGATTGCTAAATTTTACTGGGGTGATAGCGTCTATCTGGAAAAAGCTTTTGCGATTAAAGAGATACTCGCCTTCCATACGAAATTGTGTCGTTACACCATTAACGAAGGGCTTGCTGCTTTTGCCATTAATTTTAAAAACCACTATAGCAGCACCAGGCATATCTCTCCATTTCCTTACGAACATAAAGCCTTGATTCAGCGCTATATTTGCAAGCTTCCCGGAGCAGGAGGCTGACATAAATGCGGGGTAATTGCTGACAATATCACCAGGAGAAAACTTTAACATGGTGGCTTCAGGCGCATCGACGACTCGAATAAGCTGCTGACTGTTTGCCATTATAGGCAGGGCATCAATTGCTTCACTTAAATCGTTGGCGACTCTCCGCATTTCATCACTGGGTTTACCACTAAAAAGTGCTTGGTTAAGTTTAAAATTATTGTCACTATTTCCCTGTGCCCAATTTACTAGAGGGGAGTCTTTATAGCGTCTCTGCCCTTTCACATAAGTCCATCCTCGTAAAGCTTCCTTATACTTATTCGGTAACAGACTGAATACTCGCAAATAATTAAGACGGTATAATACTGAAGGTTTCGTTCCTTTCCATTTAACAGGATTGAGAATAACTTGAGTAATAAACTTTTCCCACTCAGGCGAATCGAATTTTTTGTCAAAATAAAGAGTGAAGGTATCACAGGCTCCACCAATGGACCGACGGCAACGTGTTTGCCCGAGTAATTTATTAGAGCGAGATCTTTTCAGTATGACTTTACGCAGTGGATTTTTTAATAGGCGATTCAGCATTCGCATCAAATCCAAGGGCGGTATAATAAAACAGGCGACCTCTTTTGCTGTTAATTTCGCCATTTTTGAGAGAGTAGGTTTTATAGCGTTAAAAATAGCCTGGCGTAACAAGGCCCCCGCCAATCCATGCAAACGCGCGGTTCTCATCGCACTAAGTGCCACTTTTATCCCGCTACTGCCCAGTTTGTATAACGGGATACCCAACATTATGAGTGTTAATCCCAGATCAATTATATCGCCTAACAAATCTGAAAAGGTTGGAGAATAGTGTGGGTCGTTAACCGAGCGCTGTATAACATCGAAAAAGGGAACCAGTGAGAGCACTTTTTCCGCAATCGTCTTATTCAGGTTATCTTCCCTAAAGGCGACAACAATGGCGATAAGCGCGTCATGTTGGAGTGTTATAAATGCATCATTGAGGGTAGGCGCCTTCATATCAACATTAATACTTTGGCTATATTTCTTAATGACCCACTGATTATCAGGGATCGATTTCTCCGTTCTAAGCCAAAGCAGATTATTCAACGCCTGAACATCAAGCATAGAACCTAAAAAAGTTTCATCGTTGCGCAAACTTTGTATCGACGCAATGTGTTGTTCAGATACTAGCTCACTAACATCAGCGGCCATAAATAACGGTTCCCAACTGCTGGCGGCGTAGATTTTCCCTGAATCACCCCGTAAAAAGTATATGTGTTTACCGCCAACGAACGTCCTCCAGTCTACCGGCTCTTTGGGGATTGTTTTGTAATATCCTATTCTTAACGAGAAAAGTGGGTGATAGACGCGCTCTAAATCCAGCTGGCTTATGCCCTGCATAGCCATTATCTGTTTAACGGTATTCGCGGCGTCGTCAGATGCGCTATCTCTCAGATATACGTTAAACTGCTCATAATATTTTTTAAGATCACCGATTCCACTGCGCGTTGAAAATGGCTCTGGCGTTTTACGTTGTAGAGGACGAAACTGCATTTTATAAAACTTTAAGATGGACTCAGCATTAAAAATGCGCTGACGGGTGGCGTGAGCCGCTAAAAACTGATGCTCAAAGTCTTCTTGCGAAGGGTCCAGGCCCCACTCGATGATGCGCGCCTGAATGTAATAGAGTGAAGACTCATAGCGAATAAACTTTGTGGCGAGTGACGACGTATAATATTCCGATTTACCATCTAACAATTGATTTACATGGGAAAATAAACTCTCATCTTTCAATGATTCATATTCACTCTTGCTGTATGCAATCCTGCCTGCCATCAGTCGATTACTGGCCAGTGAAAGGTAGCTGCTAAGCGGATTCTCTTTCAGATAGCGAATAATCTGATGCATCGGCTCAATCCAATGCTTGGTCTTTTCTAGCTGCTGTTTAAAGTTCAGGATCGGCGTTGTGTTAACCGGGGGCGTCGTCATATTAGAAATTGGTTGCCAATATTGCTCATCTCCTTCATTTTTTTTGTTTTTTACGTCCCTATCCAGCTGCTGTATTTTTGTTCTCTTTCGCTCGACGTTTTTGCAATAAATTCTTTGGGTCTTAACAGCGTTGTTTTTTTCGTGCCGAATTTGCGTGTGATTATTATTTTTTACGTCCGAACAAACGTTCTTACCTCGAGAATTCGAAGCGCGAGATAAGTAACCTTGAACGTTAAAATCCGAAAGAGTAACGGGCTGGATGTTCTGCGTAGCGTTCGGCGAAGACCGTATTTTTTTGTCGCGCTGCTTAATAGAATGTTGTTTTTGTAAAACATGGGGCGATGCTTGTGGTGAAAATGCAGACTGAACGGGGCGACTTAACGATTTATTATCTGCGAAAGATTTAACTTCGATAGAAGCAATTTTTGAATCCGCCTTTGCCCTGGAAACCGTAGCCAGCGCGCTAATCCCTACGGCAGCCGCCAAAAATAGACCTTTGGGCTGCCTGTCAGGCCTGCTTTTTAAGCTCGATAGCTGATGCGAAACATTTTTGCTCCCTTCCAAATAAATTCTCTCTGACTTTCCGGCTTGAGTATAAAAATCTCGGCCTTTTATTTCACTCTTCGTATAGCTGGTCGGTATATGCTGAACACTCTTAATTCCTGGCATGTTAGTACATTTCCCTCTGTATTTAACATAATACGCCAATCGACCTTTGCCGACCGCAGACAGCTAAAGTTCCTTTAATAACTTGAAATTTAGGCGAAAAAAAACCCGAAGCAGTTTCCCGCTTCGGGTTTAGAGAGAGTATCAGCAGAGTAGCGAAATTAAATATCGATATTCGCTGCTTTCAATGCATTTTCTTCAATGAAGGCACGACGAGGTTCTACCGCATCGCCCATCAAGGTGGTAAACAGCTGATCAGCGGCGATGGCATCTTTGATGGTCACACGCAGCATGCGGCGCTGGTCTGGGTCCATGGTTGTTTCCCACAGCTGATCCGGGTTCATTTCACCCAAACCTTTGTAACGCTGGATAGACAAACCACGACGTGACTCTTTCTCCAACCACTCCAGCGCCTGTTCGAAACTGGTAATCGGCTGACGACGTTCGCCACGTTCAATATAGGCATCTTCTTCGATCAGGCCGCGAAGTTGCTCACCCAAGGCGCAAAGTTTGCGGTATTCACCACCGTGTACAAACTCGAAGTCGAGATCGTAATCGGTATCAACCCCGTGTGTACGGATGCGCAGCACGGCTTCGAAAATTTGACGCTCGCGGTTTTCACGTACGATAGCGCTGTAGCTGCTACCGTGAGACTCTTTTTCATTGAGCAGAACAACCAGTTTTTCCATCCACTGCTGCACTTTTTCCTGACTGCTTAGGTCAGCTTCGCTCAGCGTAGGTTGGTAGATAAGGTTATTGAGCAGCGCGCGTGGATAACGACGTTCCATGCGGCCAATCATTTTCTGCACCGCATAGTGCTCGGCAACCAGCTTTTCCAAAGAAGGCCCTGACAAGGCTGGAGCGCTGGCATTGGTGTGCAGCGTTGCGCCGTCCATTGCGATGGTTATCTGGTACTGAATCATCGCTTCGTCATCTTTAATGTACTGTTCCTGCTTGCCTTTTTTCACTTTGTACAAAGGCGGCTGAGCAATAAAGATGTGGCCACGCTCAACGATTTCCGGCATCTGACGATAGAAGAAGGTCAGCAACAGAGTACGAATGTGCGAACCATCGACGTCGGCATCGGTCATGATAATGATGCTGTGGTAGCGCAGTTTGTCTGGATTGTATTCGTCACGGCCAATGCCACAGCCCAGCGCCGTAATCAGCGTAGCGACTTCTTGAGAAGAGAGCATTTTATCGAAACGCGCTTTCTCAACGTTCAGGATTTTACCTTTCAGCGGCAAAATGGCCTGGTTCTTACGGTTACGCCCCTGTTTTGCAGAGCCGCCCGCGGAGTCCCCTTCCACTAAATACAGTTCAGAGCGAGCCGGGTCGCGTTCCTGACAGTCTGCCAATTTACCCGGCAAACCGGCTAAATCGAGCGCACCTTTACGGCGAGTCATTTCACGCGCTTTACGTGCAGCTTCACGCGCACGGGCTGCATCAATGATTTTACCGACAACGATTTTCGCGTCGCCCGGGTTTTCCATCAGATAATCAACCAGCTTCTCGTTCATCAGGGTTTCAACCGCTGATTTTACTTCTGAAGAAACCAGCTTGTCTTTAGTCTGAGATGAGAACTTAGGATCGGGAACTTTCACAGAAACCACGGCAATCAGGCCTTCACGGGCGTCGTCACCGGTGGCGCTGATTTTTGATTTCTTGCTGTAGCCTTCTTTATCCATGTACGCGTTCAACGTACGGGTCATCGCCGTGCGGAAGCCGACCAGGTGAGTCCCCCCGTCGCGCTGCGGGATATTGTTGGTAAAGCAGTAAATGTTTTCTTGAAAACCGTCATTCCACTGCAGTGCAACTTCGACACCGATATCATCTTTCACGGTAGAGAAATAGAACACGTTTGGATGGATTGGGTTTTTGTTTTTGTTCAGATATTCCACAAAGGCCTTGATGCCACCTTCGTAGTGGAAGTGATCGTTTTTGTCATCACGCTTGTCGTGCAAGCGAATAGCCACACCAGAGTTGAGAAACGACAGTTCGCGCAGGCGTTTCGCCAATATGTCGTACTCAAATTCGGTGTTGTTGGTGAAGGTGTTGAAGCTCGGCCAGAAACGCACCGTCGTACCGGTTGCCTCCGTTTCGCCAACCACTTTCAGCGGATTCTGAGGCACGCCGTGGACGTAGGTTTGCTCGTGAACTTTACCTTCACGGCGAATAACCAGCTCCAGCTTTTCAGACAGGGCGTTAACAACAGATACGCCTACGCCGTGCAGGCCGCCGGACACTTTGTATGAGTTATCGTCAAATTTACCGCCGGCATGAAGAACCGTCATGATGACTTCTGCGGCAGAAATGCCTTCTTCTTCATGAATACCGGTAGGGATACCGCGTCCGTCATCCTGTACGGATACGGAGTTATCCGCATGAATGGTAACGAGAATCTCTTTACAGTGGCCAGCGAGGGCTTCGTCGATAGCGTTGTCCACAACCTCGAATACCATGTGGTGCAGACCAGTGCCGTCATCGGTATCGCCGATATACATGCCGGGGCGCTTACGCACCGCGTCCAGCCCTTTTAATACCTTGATACTTGAGGAGTCATAAGAATTCGACATCAACGTTTCTCGCTCATTTTTAGTCCTGTGATAGAACGGCTATTTTACCTTGTTCCACGCGGAACATCTTGCCCTTTTCACCCACCATATCGGTTACTTGTTCAGCGCCGATCGCGCTGACAAAAACCTGGGCCTGGGTGGCTATAAGGCGATCGGCCAATAACCGGCGTTTGCCGGTATCCAGCTCGGAGGCAAAATCGTCAAGAAGATACAGGCAACGCCGCCCGCTCTGTCGGGTGAGAAACTCACCCTGCGCTAATCGGAGCGCGCACATCAGCAGTTTTAACTGACCGCGAGAAAGCAAATCTTCCACCGGCGTGCCGTCGGCACGGATGCGAAAATCAGCTTTATGCGGTCCCGATGCTGTGTAAGTCAAGGCTCTGTCACGCTCAAACTGGCGCTCCAGCAGTTCCCCATAGTCACTTTCTTTGTCCCAGCCGCGCTGGAACGAAAAACTTAGGGAGAACTCGGGCAGAAATTGCGCACAGGTCGCGCTGATATCAGCGGCGATAGCCTGGCTGTACTCTGCCCGCCATTCGCTAATACGCTCGGCCAGCGGGATAAGTTCTTGATCCCAAGCGCGAATTTGCGTATAGCGACTCACCTGGCGCAGCGCGGCGTTGCGCTGCTTGAGTAACCGACGCAGGTTACTCCAGGCGATGAAAAAACCGGGATCGTGATGAAAACAGCCCCAGTCCAAAAATGCGCGGCGGAATTTCGGTCCACCGTTTAATAATGTAAAGCCTTCCGGCGTAATCAGCTGCATCGGCAACATCTGTGCCAATTCGGACACCTTGTGCCCGTCGCTGCCATCGATTCGCACCTTACTGTCGCCCTGACGGCTTTTGCTCAAACCCACACTCAACTCGCGTTCACCGCCGTCATCAATGCGGCCGTGCAGCACAAACTCCGGCTGGTCGTGACGAATAACTCTGCCCGCCTGCAAACTGCGAAAGGCGCGGCCATGCCCGAGGGTATAAACCGCTTCGAGCACGCTCGTTTTACCGCTACCGTTGGGGCCCACCAGGAAATTAAAACCGGGCGACGGCGCTAAGTCCGCCGCCTCGATGTTGCGGAAATCTTTAATCAGTAATCGCGTTAATGCCATCTATATATACAATTCCAGGGCGTCAGCGTCTTCGAAATCACAAACGCATAGGCATGACGACGTAGGCCGCAGCCTGACTGGCGCCGTCTTCAATCTGTACGCTCGACACCGAATCGGTCAGCAACAAACGGACTTCATCGCATTTCAGCGCATTAAGCACGTCGAGAACGTAGCTGACGTTGAAACCAATTTCCATCTCGGTGCCGTCATAGGCAACGTCGAGAATTTCCTCGGCTTCTTCCTGCTCTGGGTTGTTGGCCGTGATTTTCAACTGATTCTGGCTGACATAAAGTCGCACACCGCGGAATTTCTCATTGGAGAGAATAGCCGCACGCGCAAACGCCTGTTTCAGCAAATCACAGCCTGCTTGCAGGGTTTTATCCGGATTTTTCGGCAATACACGGCGATAATCAGGGAAACGGCCATCAACCAGCTTGGAGGTAAAGATGAAATCACCCACGTGAGCACGGATGTTATTGCTGCCAATTTGCAGTTGCAGCGGGGTGTCACCACCGTCGAGCAAACGCACCAGCTCCATCACGCCTTTACGCGGAACAATCACCGAATGTGACGGCAAAGACTGGCCGACAGGCATTGAACATACGGCCAGACGGTGGCCGTCGGTTGCGACAGTACGCAGCTCTTCACCTTCGGTTTCAAACAGCATGCCGTTGAGATAGTAGCGAACGTCCTGATGCGCCATCGAAAACTGTGTGGCCTCAATCAAACGTTTCAGCGTAGCCTGGGGCAGGGTGAATTCGACCTCGCTCTGCCAGTCATCAAGATTTGGAAAATCCGTCGCGGGCAGCGTAGACAGCGAGAAACGGCTACGCCCGGAGCGAACTAGCATGCGCTCGCCTTCCAGCGTGACGGTAATCTCTGCACCTTCCGGCAAACCACGGCAGATATCAAAGAATTTACGCGCAGGGACAGTCGTCGCACCGGCGTCATGAGGTTGAGACAGCGCCACTTTGGCGACCATCTCCATTTCAAGATCTGTACCCGTCAGCAACAACGCGCCCTCTGTGACCTGCAACAACAGGTTACCGAGAATAGGCAGTGTAGGTCGTCCACCCAGTGGGCTACTGACCTGTTGCAGTGGTTTCAGCAAATGCTCACGTTCAACAATAAATTTCATAGCGCTAGGAGGAGAGTGTCCTGATTAAGTTAGAGAAATCTTCTTTGATGTCATGGCTTTCTTCACGCAACTGCTCGATTTTTCGGCAGGCGTGCAACACCGTAGTATGGTCACGACCACCGAACGCATCGCCGATTTCTGGCAGGCTGTGGTTGGTGAGCTCTTTAGCCAGCGCCATCGCCATCTGACGTGGGCGAGCAACCGAACGGGAACGCCGTTTGGAGAGCAGGTCTGCAACCTTAATCTTATAATACTCGGCAACAGTTTTCTGAATATTATCAATGGTGACCAGCTTTTCTTGCAGTGCAAGCAGGTCACGCAGCGCTTCACGCACGAAATCGATAGTGATGGCACGGCCAGTAAAGTTGGCATTGGCGATAACGCGGTTTAGCGCGCCCTCGAGCTCACGCACGTTTGAACGCAGGCGCTTGGCAATAAAGAATGCCACTTCACCCGGCAAACGAATGTCATTCTCGTCGGCCTTTTTCATCAAAATAGCGACGCGAGTTTCGAGCTCGGGCGGCTCGATAGCCACGGTTAAGCCCCAGCCGAAGCGGGATTTAAGCCGATCTTCAACGCCGTTAATCTCTTTAGGATAACGGTCGGAGGTCAGAATTATTTGCTGATTGCCTTCCAGCAGGGCGTTAAAGGTGTGGAAAAACTCCTCCTGCGAACGCTCTTTATTAGCAAAAAATTGAATGTCATCGATAAGCAGTGCATCCACGGAGCGATAGTAACGCTTGAATTCTTCAATGGCGTTATTTTGCAGGGCTTTTACCATATCCTGCACGAAACGCTCGGAATGCATATAAACCACTTTAGCATTGGCCTTGCGGGCCATAATCCCATTGCCTACGGCATGCAGCAAGTGGGTTTTACCCAGACCGGTTCCGCCATATAAAAACAATGGGTTATAAGCGCCACCCGGGTTATCTGCTACCTGACGGGCCGCAGCACGCGCCAACTGGTTAGACTTACCTTCAACAAAATTATCAAAGGTATGTTTGGGATTAACATTAGAACGGTAAGACAGCTCGGGCTGTACCGGCGAGCTGTCCCAACTTGGACGTGAAGGGGCTGCGCGCGGCAGCGTACGTGCCGCAACCGGTGAACTCACGGCGGCAGCAACGGTTTCATTAACGCGTTGCACCAGCGGCTTGCTGCCTACCTCAAAACGTAACAAAGGCGCATCCGTGCCACAAAAATCGTTCAACAGACCGTTAATGTTATTTAAGTATTTGTCACGTACCCAATCGAGGACAAACCGGTTTGGTGCATAAAGCGCCAAGGTGTTGTCACTCAATTCCGCCTGCAAAGGGCGTATCCACATACTGAATTCTGTGGCAGGTAACTCATCCTGCAATCTGGCAAGACACTGCTGCCAAAGCGAAAGTGACACGGCGGACTCCACTCGAACAAGACCAAAAAAGAAAAAGGATCAGGATATTTTTTAAATCATGATTTTAGACACACGCCTCGCTCGCACATTTACAGCTACGCCACGGGATTTAACCGTAGTTCTTTAATAAATGTTGAGGAGATGTCTTGAGGCCACCCTGTCAGCGGCCAAAAGCGACGTGTGAACCGATTTTTACGGTTTTTTGTCGGCTATAAGTTTTGTTTAAAAAATCTACAAGCCGATCGGTAATCCGGGACGGATCGCCGATCGGAATGGCGGATCATAACGCAAACGGCGGCAGAGATCCTCCCCTTCCTCACACAATAGATCCTTTTTATCCACAGGCATCGTTAGCTTGGTGGGTAAGCCTAGGCAAACCTGCAACAGAACCTATGAATAGTAGGCGGGTGTCGGCAGCTTTGCACAGAAAAAAAATATTTCATCCCGCACCATTCACAGGTTTTCAACCGAGATCACAATAACAATGCTCAAGGATCAGCCAGCGATCCTTGCGATTTAGGCAGGAGTCCGTATAATCCTCAGCCCTACGTGTGATACCCGAGCTCCTGATGGTCATCGGTGAGCACGGGAATATTTGGTAAACATTTTGGCGCGCTTTATAGCAATGTAAATTGACTCAGGACTGTACAATTACTACAATCCCGCTTCTTTATATGATGCGACTAAGGCATCGGTTGTTTTTTCGCCGAAAGCCCACGCGTTTACCGATCAGTTTTAATTTTAAGTTTAGGTAGAAATCGCCATGAAACGCACTTTCCAACCGTCCGTACTGAAGCGCAACCGTAGCCACGGTTTCCGTGCTCGTATGGCCACCAAGAATGGTCGTCAGGTTCTGGCTCGCCGTCGCGCGAAAGGCCGTACCCGTCTGTCTGCTTCTAAGTAATAAAAGCTAACCTGTTTAGTGGTTAAGCTAGCTTTTCCCAGGGAGTTACGTTTGTTAACTCCCCGTCATTTCACTTTCGTCTTCCAGCAGCCACAACGGGCCGGCACGCCTCAAATCACCATCCTTGGCCGCCTGAACGAGCTGGGGCATCCCCGCATCGGTCTTACTGTCGCCAAAAAACATGTCAAACGCGCTCATGAACGTAATCGGATTAAACGCCTAACCCGCGAAAGTTTCCGTTTAAATCAGCATGCGCTGCCGTCTATGGATTTTGTTGTGCTGGTCAAGAAGGGGGTCGCCGATCTCGATAACCGTGCGTTAACGGAAGCGTTGGAGAAATTATGGCGTCGACATTGCCGACAGGCTCCCGCATCCTGATTGCCTTGATACGCGGGTATCAATTGGTAATCAGCCCAATGCTTGGGCCTCATTGTCGTTTTCGACCAACCTGCTCTCAATACGGTATTGAGGCAATTGGTCGCTTTGGCATGGTAAAAGGCAGTTGGTTGACGTTCAAACGCGTATTAAAATGCCATCCTTTAAACCCAGGTGGTGATGACCCCGTACCGCCGAAAACCGACAATAACAGAGAACACTAACGATGGATTCGCAACGCAATCTTTTCCTCATCGCTCTGCTGTTCGTGTCTTTCATGATCTGGCAGGCTTGGCAAACGGACCACGCTCCGCAAGCAGCCAACCAGACCACGCAACAGACTGCGAACACAGCCACCGGTGATGCTGCTAACCAGGCTGTTCCTGGAAGCGGACAGGGCAAACTGATCACCGTCAATACTGACGTCCTCTCATTAACCATCAACACCCGTGGTGGCGATATTGAGCAGGCGCTGTTGACTCAATACCCAGTAGCGCTGAAATCTACAGCACCATTCCAGCTGCTGGAAACGACTCCTTCTTTCGTCTATCAGGCTCAAAGCGGTCTGACCGGCAAAAATGGCCCTGACAATCCGGCTAACGGCGAACGTCCTCTGTTCACCACCAGCCAGGACACCTTTACGTTAGGTGAAGGCCAGACTGAATTGCGCATCCCACTGACTTATACGGCTCAGAACGGCGCAGTTTATACCAAGACTTTTGTTATCAAACGCGGCTCATACGCGGTGAACGTTGACTACAACATCAACAACACTACGCCAGCTCCGTTGGATTTGACCCTGTTCGGTCAGCTGAAGCAAACCGTCGATTTGCCTAAACATCGTGATACCGGGAGCAACAACTTTGCTCTGCATACTTATCGCGGCGCGGCATACTCTTCCAGCGATGACAAATATCAGAAATACGCGTTCGATAAGAGCGAAAGTCTGAACGTCACCACGCAGGGCGGATGGGTTGCCATGTTGCAGCAGTACTTTGCAACGGCGTGGATCCCTTCAGCGAAGGACACTAACACCTTCTACACCACCACCAATAACGGCATCGCCTCTATCGGCTTTAAAGGTGCACCGTTCGTTGTTCAGCCTGGCGCTCAGCAACAAGTGGGTTCAATTCTGTGGGTGGGTCCAGAGATTCAGGACAAAATGGCCGCTATCGCGCCACACCTTGACCTGACCGTAGACTACGGCTGGTTGTGGTTTATCTCTCAGCCGCTGTTCAAGTTGCTGAAATTTATCCACAGCTTCATCGGTAACTGGGGCTTCTCCATTATCATCATCACCTTTATCGTGCGCGGTATCATGTACCCACTGACCCGTGCGCAATATACGTCGATGGCGAAAATGCGTATGTTGCAGCCGAAACTGGCCGCAATGCGTGAGCGTATTGGCGATGACAAACAGCGCATGAGTCAGGAGATGATGGCGCTGTACAAAACGGAAAAAGTTAACCCGCTGGGTGGCTGTCTGCCGTTGGTAATCCAGATGCCTATCTTCCTGGCACTGTATTACATGCTGTCTGGCTCCATCGAACTGCGTCATGCGCCGTTTGCATTGTGGATCCATGATCTGTCGGCGCAAGACCCGTATTACATTCTGCCGGTTCTGATGGGTATCACGATGTTCTTCATTCAGAAGATGTCGCCGACGACCGTTACCGACCCAATGCAGCAGAAGATCATGACCTTCATGCCGGTTATCTTCACCGTGTTCTTCCTGTGGTTCCCGTCTGGCCTGGTGGTGTACTACATCGTCAGTAACCTGGTGACCATTCTCCAGCAGCAGCTGATTTATCGCGGCCTGGAAAAACGTGGCTTGCACAGCCGCGACAAGAAGAAAGCCTGATCGGACATAAATAGTTTGCGTTGACACCCTCGGCGCATAACATAATAAGAAGGCGGTCAATGCATTGACCGCCTTCTTTTTTATTAAAAATGCAGAGAACTCTATGAATACGTCAGACACTATCGTTGCTCAAGCTACGCCGCCAGGCCGCGGTGGCGTCGGTATTGTGCGCATCTCAGGCCGTGCGGCCAGCCTGATTGCGCAGGAAATATTGGGCAAACTGCCTAAGCCGCGCTACGCCGACTATTTGCCGTTTCGCGATGCTGACGGCAGCACGCTGGACCAAGGCATAGCGCTGTGGTTCCCCGGTCCTCACTCGTTCACCGGTGAAGACGTGCTTGAGCTGCAGGGCCACGGTGGGCCGGTTATTCTCGACTTGCTGATCAAACGCATCATTGCGCTGCCGGACGTGCGTATTGCACGCCCCGGTGAGTTTTCAGAACGTGCGTTCCTTAACGACAAGCTGGATTTAGCTCAGGCTGAGGCGATTGCCGACCTGATCGACGCCAGTTCAGAGCAGGCTGCGCGATCTGCGGTTAACTCACTGCAAGGGGCATTCTCGTCGCGTATTCATCATCTGGTGGAAGCACTCACTAACCTGAGAATCTATGTTGAAGCAGCCATTGACTTCCCGGACGAGGAAATAGACTTCCTGTCCGACGGTAAAATTGAAGCTCAGCTCAATGCGGTGATCGGCGACCTGAATGCGGTGCGAACTGAAGCGCGTCAGGGCAGCCTGCTGCGCGAGGGGATGAAAGTGGTGATTGCCGGTCGTCCAAATGCCGGTAAATCCAGCCTTCTCAATGCATTAGCGGGACGTGAAGCAGCGATTGTCACTGACATTGCCGGAACAACCCGCGACGTGCTGCGTGAGCATATTCATATCGACGGAATGCCGCTGCACATTATTGATACCGCCGGACTGCGCGACGCCAGTGATGAAGTTGAGCGCATCGGCATCGAACGTGCGTGGAATGAGATTGAACAGGCCGATACTGTACTGTTTATGGTTGATGGTACGACAACAAACGCCACCGAGCCGGCAGAAATCTGGCCGGAGTTTATGGCACGTTTCCCCGCCTCGCTGCCCATCGTGGTTGTACGAAATAAAGCCGACGTGACAGGCGAGACAATGGGTAAGAAAGAAGTGAATGGTCACTCACTTATTCGCCTGTCGGCTCGTACTGGGGAGGGTATTGACCTGCTGCGTGACCATTTGAAAGAGAGCATGGGCTTTAACCAGAACATGGAAGGCGGATTCCTCGCCCGTCGCCGCCATTTACAGGCGTTGGAACAGGCCGCACAGCATCTGTTACAGGGTAAAGATCAGCTTCTGGGTGCTTGGGCGGGTGAACTGTTGGCGGAGGAGCTGCGTCTTTCCCAGCAGTCACTGAGTGAAATAACCGGTGAGTTCAGCTCTGACGACCTGCTGGGCCGCATTTTCTCCAGCTTCTGTATTGGCAAATAAATCCACATAGAAGTAAGCACTTACTTACAAGATGATCAAGTGAGTAAGTGCAAAATCACTGATAGTGACTTAACGTTATACGGCCTTAAGTCGTTCAATACCACGTCTTAAACTTTCGCACATAGCTTTCATACCCTGCGTCACCAACCAGATATTACTTTCTTTATCATGCTTATCGATAAAAACATTTATTTTACTTATTAATAAGCCAGCTTTTGTTTTTGATGACTTATTTACACTCGTCTCAATTTTAATAAACTCTTCACGGAGGGCAAGCAGTCCCTCCTTAGCCCGCTCAAGGCCATTGATGCGTTCGGTTATCTTAGATTGCTTGGAGGGACTGCTTGTTTCATAGGCCTCTCTATTGTCGAATACTGTGTCATCAAAATCTTTATACGTGTTATCAAGATCGGTGATAAGTCTATTTTTTATTAAATACAGTTTCATTCTATTTATTGTTTCAGAAAAACTTTCCTGAGTCTTTACTTCGGCATTTGTGTTGTCATATTTATTAAGTGTATTCACCCCAATTGCCAGCTCTGCTTCTTGTGTGAACTTATTTCCTTGATCCAGAATGTAATTGGGGTCGAACTCCCATTTTACTGCTCCAAAATTATCTATCCCCTCCTCCCCATCGTCATTATTCGAGAATCTTTGTGCATCAGCGCTGATCCCCGACAACAGTGTGACAGCGATTAACGCAGTAAAAAATTTAATGGGGGTTGATAATTGTCTAGCTCTATATCCTGAGGCCGTTTTATTTTCCTCTCGAGATTCAAGACGGCTAAAATTAACAAGATAACTCTCATCATTTATTAACGTTAACCTCCCTGTATTCTTCACATTATTAACATATTTAGCGACATTTGTTTTATTGGTATAATTATTTTTCACATTTTTTATCGATACATACCCTGGAGCGTATTTGACATTTTTGTGCCATGTTATTTCATTCATCATTTACCTCTTTTCATTTATCATAATTAACATTTTTTAAAACTACACACAAAGCCTATTAAGAAAAATAAAAAAACAATCATGATGCGTAAATAATGAATTTTAATGATCTCGATCAAATATAAAATTACCCTCTTGGCATGGACACGCAATGAGATAATGACCTCAAGCCCTTTTATCTTTTTCTATTATTATTAGAT
>NZ_MRWD01000003.1 GCF_002093625.1 Rouxiella silvae
ATTTATCATTAAACTTTAATTTCTTTTCTTTTTTTAATTCAAAAATAACATTTGAAGCTTCATACTCATCAATGATTGAAAATCCATTATTAATCTCAGGAATGTAGCTGGCATAAGGTTTGAGTATCCATTCCAAAGCAAAGGAATGAATAGTACCCGCCCATAAAGATTCTTCACCATTCGTGAGTAACTGGTCAATCCTTTTCTCTATCTCATCTGCAGCTCTATTAGTATACGTTAAAGCCAAAATTTTTTTTATAGGATGATTTTGACTAATTGTTGCAATGATCTTTGCAGTAAGTGCTCGTGTTTTACCACTTCCAGGGCATGCCGATACATATACATTTCCCGGATAGGATACTGCGGTCAACTGCTCATCACTCAGTTTCATGAGTTATATCCATCGAAATATTTAATAAGTTTACTGACATCATCGTCAGGAAGGGTGTTGATATAATAGTCTATGTAACTATTGTCATCAGTCTTAGTTTTGAAAAAATCTTTTGCTTTTCTTTGCTCCTGTTTATAGAAAGTATCGTTATTCAACCTGTAAACGCACATTTTTTTTAGCACAGAATCAGATAAGTCAGGATCAAGAGAATATGAAATTGCTTTAAGTATGTAATCTGGAATAAGTGTTAGAGCACTAACTTCCTCAGCTACAAGAATCGCTAACCATCCTTTCCCCTCTTTTTTTGCTAATCTTAATACTTCAACTGCAGCATTTTCATTTTCGTAGTCATCTAACAATACACTGCTTTTTTCTATGTCAGAAGACCGTTTGTAAATTTTATCTAGTGTATTTTTATATTCGTGAGCATTATTATTTTTCAAAAAATCGACTTCAAAAGTATGTTCTGCATAATGGGCAGAAATAAATTCATTATGGAGTATAGCTTCATCGAGGATTTGCTTTCGTTGAGCACCGGCAACCTCTGAGTTCCGGTATCCTTTCATTACATCATCGTCTTCAGTGCCGTCTACTGGTAATTGAACAAAAGACTTATCCAGATCAGTTATGATTGCGCACCGTTTACGAATCCTTAGTGCATGGAAAAGCTTGGAGATATGGTCAAAAAAAGCGCTATCCATGCTAATTAGACTAAGCCCCAATTCATCTAAAGACAAACCAAAAACTTTCTTAACCATCGCTGGAATTAGTATCAGTTCTGCATCGCCTTCAACCAGTATGACACCTTTTGCGAAAAGGAGTGTTGACCTTGTGGCGTTAAGGTACCGCTCAATACGATTGCACTCGTGTGGTTCTAATCCTTCATTCGGCTGGAAAACATCAGCGATACCCCTACGAAGTGATAAAATGTTCATATTCGATATTTTTGATACTGACGATATTTGTGCTGAATGTGTTGTCAAGAAAACCTGCGTTTTATCATCTGAATATTTTTCAAAAAGTGTTTTCTGGATATGTGTATGTATGTGCGCTTCTGGTTCTTCAATTAAAAGTATTTGAGCTGCTTTATCATAACTTTGCTTCACTTCATATTCATAAAGTTTTAATGCCATATAAATTAGATTAGCGCCACCTAAGCTCAGTTCATTGATGTCTCCTTTATAACCACCATTATAAGTATCTCCAACAACTAGAGATAGCTTTTGAACCAGTTCTTCAATATCCTCAGGTAGAGAAGATTCAATATCAATCAATGGAGAGAATGTGTAACCTATTGTTTTATTTAAAGTATTTTGAACACCGTTAGAGACGCGCTTTACCTCATCCAGTCCAGAAATTAAATTATTAAGCTCTGTCACTTTATTTACTATTTTATCCGAATCTTCAGAAGGCAGTTTTTCCCCTAAGTCTTTCAATAGCGCTAGCAGGGGACTAATTCTGTAGTTTTTAAGATCTGATACCACATCACGTAATGCTTTAATGAAAGTAAAGGAAATTTCATCATGAATTGGGTAGACTTTAGTCCCAAATGAATCATAATTTTCTTCATCGGGATCAGGAAATATATTTTCTTTAAAGTTTCCTACCAGATTCGAGTAAGTTTCATCTTCTAAAAAATCCGCCCTTGCTCTTCCAGTTAGAATTGTCTCATAATCTTCAATGGTTATCCTGCTTAGAACTTCTGATATAGCATTGGAATCACCGCTTTTGTCATATAATGCTTTTCTGAATTTATAGCTTGGTCTGAAAAATAAGCTCAACGTGCCTTCATTTTCCTCACTCATATGTCCGGTAAGATGTTTGAGTGTTCTAATACTTTCATGTGAGGATAAATCATTTAATTCAATCGAAATTATGATCCAATGGCCTTTCCATTTCGCTAGCTTTCGACAGAAATCACTATCTTTCAGTTTTGTTGAGTTTCTTGAAAGAGAATCATCCAACAAAAGCCTTAAGGCATGAAAAGCATTTGTCTTACCAGCCCCATTCTCACCAAGTAGCGTATTAACACCTTTATTAAAAATAAACTGTGACCTGTGAAAATTTCTAAAATTAGTAATACTCATTCGACTTATATACATCAGGATTCCTTTGCTTTAATAGTGGCGGCTTTAAACATGAAACTGACCAAGGTGTAAAAACGAGTCTCTTACTTATTGTATAAGCTGCTTTTTTATGCTAACGCATACCTTTTGTCAATTCAAATCACTCGCTATGCCTTTAAGATCACTTATATTATGTTTGTCTGAAACGGTTTCAGGCGACCATATGCTCTGTCAATGGAAACTGGTTACAGCCTCCACTCAAACCCTCCCAACCAACGCTAATCGTAGATTTTTTCTCGCTGGGCATTGAGAGAAGATCATCGCGAGCCAATCTGTCCCTTATTTTTGAAAACCATACGAGATGAGATTTCCAAGTTGACGAACGATTCCTCAGACTTATACGTCTTAGGTTAAGGGAAGTGGAAGGTGAAAAGGCGCCGGCAGGAAATGCGCTGCGTCTGGCAAAAACCTAACCTTGTGATCGAAGTCAATGCTCACGGAGTTTTCTTTGCTGGCTTCCCCTTTACAGCACGACTGATTCGGGTGCATTTCTGCAACTAATCCACCAAATCCATCGGACAATCAGCGGCGCTTACGACTCTAATAATTGCACTGAAGTCACCCAGACACGTAACCCTTCGGTCTTTATCGTCAGTGGTGACATCGCTTATCTTCCCCTTTTCGCTTACAAGAGGCTTTTCCCCTTACAAAAGCTAATCTGGATTTTTTCATACACGCCAGCCGATTGATTAGAAGCTCCGCTTCTCACGATAAGACCAAGCTAACCAACTAGTTGCCCAGCCGAACCAGTTTGCCGGCGAGTCGAAAATGGCTGATGTTTTGATGTATTTGTCAGATAATGACTTCGATGTATAGGTGAAACAGTGCTGGTTGCACCTGAGTTAGTATGGAAAAATCAATAACTAAAATTTATCTGAACCAAGGAAAGGATACTTATGTCGGATTTTCATAACTGGCTGCTTGAGAAAGCAGAATTAAACAATTTCATTTACGTAAAAAGGCTATCGGCCAATGACACAGGCGCAACTCGCAGCCATCAGGTCGGACTTTATATGCCCAGATCTATAATCGACAAGCTTTTTCCTTCAATTAATCATATAGATAAATCTAATCCTTCATTACTTTTCACCGCCCATGTTTCGTCGCATGACTGCCCGGATAGTCAGGTTCGTGTAACGTATTACAATAACCGCGCTACTGGTGGTACCCGTAATGAAAAAAGGATCACGCGCTGGGGGGGGAAAGCGAGCCCGCTACAGAATCCTGATAATACTGGGGCGTTGGCAATTCTTGCCTTTAGTTTCAAAGACCAGGCAGAAGACTGTTCAAACGTAGATATTTGGGTATGTGTTAACCCTGATGAAGAGGAAGTTATTGAGTCGGCAATGGGAGAAATCCTGCCTGGTACCTACTTATTCGGTCCGGCAAGTGAAATTGTGGGCGGCCTTTCGCTGCAGCATGAGTCGGTCCGTGGTAAATACACGCTGCCTGATGCCTGGAAGCAACAATTCCCGTCAGGTAGCGATATTATCCGGTATGCAACTGACCATTTTACAAAAGATTCTGACGACCCTGATGAGCAGCTTATAGACCGCCGCCGAGTAGAATACGATATTTTTCTGCTGGTTGAAGAGATGCACGTACTGGATGTTATTCTGAAAGGCTTTGGCTCTGTCGATGACTTTGTCGCGCTGGCCAACTCCGTCAGTAATCGCAGAAAATCAAGGGCGGGCAAGTCACTTGAGCTTCACCTCGAACATCTTTTTATTGAACATGGGCTGAGGCATTTCGCCACCCAGGCAGTGACTGAAGGAAATAAAAAACCTGACTTCCTGTTTCCGTCATCTGAAGCGTATCATAACGCCGCATATCCAGAGGAAAAACTGCGAATGCTAGCGGTCAAAACGACCTGTAAAGACCGCTGGCGCCAGATCCTGAACGAGGCTGATAAAATCAGGCAGGTTCACCTATTTACCCTTCAGGAAGGAGTCTCAGTAGCTCAGTACAAAGAAATGCAGGAGGCGGGTGTAAAACTGGTGGTGCCTTCGTCTTTACATAAAAAATACCCAGAGCCAGTGAGGAATGATCTAATGACACTAGGTGCATTTATTGCAGAAGTTACTGGCCTTTACGTAGATCTTCCGTGAAAGCCTCCCGGCTTAAATCTCTAGAGAAAACAGCCTTACGGATATATGGCTCCAGAAGTTTCGCCACTGCTTCAAAGACCGGAACGACGACAGAGTTACCAAATTGGCGGTAAGACTGCGTATCAGAAACCGGAATGCGGAATGGTTTTTCGCCTGGCTTTTCAAAGCCCATCAGGCGCGCGCATTCGCGTGGCGTAAGCCTTCTAGGGCGAAGAACCTGATTAGCCTCATCCGAAAAATCAGTTTCACCCGTGTCCATGTTCCATCCGCGATCTATGAGAATTTCCGATCCGTCTTTGTGATAACGAGCCGAAAGCGTTCGGGCTACGCTATCAGGATTTGTCGGATCAACTAAGCCAAAGCCAAAACCATTTCCTTTCGCAGCATGCTTTTTGGCGTAATTGTAGAGGTATTCCCAGAGCTTAGGCGTCAAAATATATTTGCTGTCCACTACGGGTTCCAGCAAATCGCCAAACGCAGGACGTCGCTCCGGATACAAACGGCTGATGTCACGCAGGGTGAAACCATGATGGATATTCAGGTCACGCCGAAACCCTACCAAAACGATACGCTCACGATGCTGAGGGAGGAAATTCTTTCCATCGATAACTTTAGGATCCCCCTTCCCCATATCTTCGGCATCGGCCACTTCATAACCCAGTTCATCAAGTGTCTCCATGATGACTTTGAAGGTCTTTCCTTTATCATGGCTTTTCAGGTTCTTGACGTTTTCGAGCACAAAAATGGCGGGCTTCTTGGCCTTGATAATACGGGCAACGTCAAAGAAAAGCGTGCCTTGCGCCTCACACTCGAAACCATGCGCACGACCCAGAGAGTTTTTTTTGCTTACGCCTGCAAGACTGAATGGCTGACAGGGGAAACCGGCCAGTAGCACGTCATGATCCGGCACATTATCATCAATATGCGCGTAAGCATCGCTCTCGGATACATCAGATTTGTCACTAAGGGTGACCTCCCGGATATCAAGATTGAACGTATGTGCCTTTTCGTCGTTATACCAGTTCGCTTTATACGTGCGTACAGCCTCTTTGTTCCATTCGCTGGTAAAGACGCACTGGCCGCCGATCCCTTCAAAGCCTTTACGAATACCGCCGATTCCCGCAAACAGATCGATAAAGCGGAACGCATAATTTGGGTGATGCGCAGATGGTTCTGGCAGCATTCTCTTGAGAAGAGAATCCTCTGAAGAGGTCAGTGACTTTGGTGCACATTTGCCATTTATCCAGCGGTTAAGCGTTTCCCTGCTCCATTCGTTTTTACCTACTTTTCTGAGCAGCTCAGCAACGTACTTCTGGTCATAAATTTCCAGAACCCGTTCAATCAGAACCTTGTCATTTTCCTGTTGCTGTTTTTCTTCTATCTCTGCTTTTTCCAGCAAGTCTTGCGCCAGCAATTCAAATTCAGACATAATGCCTCCTTGGGTCTTATTGGTGAAACCTTATCACTCATTTGACCCGGAGTGAACTCTTTTATCTGGATATTTAACCAGTGTAATTATCAAGCAATCAGTATTGAAAGTTAACTTCTGATAAATCCCATGGTATACAGGCAACAGACCAACATCATATTGAGCAGAATGTTCCCACCTTTTTCCCCGCTGTACTTATGTACTTACCGGAGATATAGCACCACTTAATCTGGGGAAGATTATGCCTTGGGGGAGGGGTTTTCATGTCACTCCGTATTGAACTTGTTCTTCTGGCTTCTCAGCCAGATGCCAACATCATGGCGCTTTGTCTGCGTTATAGTGTCGACTCTAATACGGCCCTATAGGAAAAAGGTCGTTTAGGCTCCTTGCTGTACACTCTCGTTGGCCTCACATCAGCAACATTACCTACAACTGGCGGTTACGCAGGTAAAGGCGATTATTGACCGACGATGGTATCTGACAGCATCAAGGTGATCACAATACGGCCAGCCAAAAAAAAGAAAAATTCTCCGATGCCTCAACGGCCTGCAGTTGTTTTCCGGATTACGTCATTTCAATGCTGTTGCAAGAACATTCACTCTCGATAATACTGTGTTTATATACAGCTTTATTGGAGCGATTTATGTATCTTGAACTATCACCATTAATGCCATTGCTGTTTCACGTCCAGGCCCCCCTAGTATGAAAAAACTTCCATACACTCAGGGGATTACGCTGTTATGGCCACCTATGTTTACGCCACAGGTCAGAATTCCGCTCTTTGCGGAATCCTGCGCTGCCGGTTTCCCTTCCCCTGCTCAGGACTACGTGGAGAAAGAACTTGACCTGAATGAGCTATGTATCCGCAGACGTGCCTCGACGTTCTTTGTGCGCGCCAGCGGCAGTAGTATGGAGGAACTCGGCCTTTTTGACGGGGATGTTATGGTTGTTGATCGCGCTGAGGAAGCTGCACATGGCGATATTGTCATCGCGGAAGTCGGCGGCGAATTCACAGTCAAGCGCCTGCAATTGCATCCTCGCGTCGCTCTACTGCCTATGAACGCGGCATACTCTGTGATTTATCCCGATGAACTGCAGCTACTTGGCGTCGTTACATGGTTTTTTAACAGTACCCGTGCACGTCGGAGGTGATCATGCCCATGTTTGGCTTGGCTGACGTCAACTCATTTTACGCGAGCTGTGAAGCACTTTTCCGCCCTGATCTGCGCGGTAAACCTATAGTGGTTCTCAGCAATAATGATGGCTGCGTCATCGCCCGTTCAGCTGGAGCTAAGGCGCTGGGTATTAAAATGGGTGTCCCTTGGTTTCAGGTCAAGATTCAGGACTATCCGGAAAAGGTATACGTGTTCAGTTCAAATTATGCTCTTTATCATAGCCTTAGCCAAAGAGTAATGTCTGCACTTGAGGAAATGACGCCAAAAGTTGAGCCATATTCAATTGACGAGATGTTTCTGGATCTCACTGGTATCGATGGGTGTGAGGACTTTGAGCACTTTGGCCGACGCCTGCGATCCCACGTGCTGGCCACAACAGGATTAATTGTGGGATGTGGCCTGGGCCCTACTAAAACCCTATCAAAATCAGCACAATGGGCAAGTAAAGAGTGGAAGCAATTCCACGGTGTACTCGCACTAACTCCACAAAATCCGAAGCGTACAGAAACTCTTTTGGCTAGTCAGCCCGTAGAAGAGATATGGGGTGTAGGTCGGCGCATTGGCAAGCGGCTGAATCTGATGGGCATCGAAACTGCTCTGCAACTGGCGCGCGTCAACCCTGCACTTATCCGTAAAAACTTCAGTGTTGTTCTTGAGCGAACTGTGCGCGAGTTGAACGGAGAATCGTGTATTCCACTTGAGGAGATGCCGCCAGCAAAACAACAGATCGTCTGCTCTCGTTCTTTTGGCGAGCGCATTACTTCAAAGGTGTCTATGCAACAAGCGCTGTGCCAGTACGCCACGCGTGCCGCAGAAAAACTCCGCGGAGAGAATCAGAACTGTCGCCATATTGGTGTCTTCATCAGGACTTCTCCGCACGCTCAGGGCGAGGTGTTTTACGGCAACAGCGCCGGTGAGAAACTTGCTATTCCCACCCAAGACACCCGAGACATCATTGAGGCCGCTATGCGATTACTTGACTGCATCTGGCTGGAAGGCCGCCGGTATATGAAAGCAGGTATCACGCTTGATGATTTCACTCCGAATGGCGTCAACCAGCTTAACCTTTTTGACGAGCGTCAACCCAGAAGAAATAGTGCGCAGTTGATGAAAATACTTGATGATATCAACCATTCAGGGCTGGGAAATGTATGGTTTGCGGGACAGGGTATCAATACAGAGTGGAAAATGAAACGTGATATGCTTTCTCCAGGGTGGACAACATGCTGGGCAGATATTCCTAAGGCACGTGTTCTCTGACGTAAATTGTGAACGGTGAAAATGTATCACTAGCTATGCCAACATGTGCAAGGCCAATTATACCTACACAGGATGCGCGCTATCATTCGTACGCAACGGAAGCGTTGGATCACATCTGGTTGGACGGTTAGTTAGAGCGATTAGCTGGCTCAGGCAAAAGCAACGAAAGTATTTTCTCCCGCAGATTACTGTTCTGCGTTTCACTAGTTTTTAGTTCGCGCTCAAGTAATACAATGGTCGTAATGAGAATTGTTTTACTTTTGCCAGCAAGCAGATAAGCCCGCCGTAGTTCTGACGCCGTTGGATCATCAAGCACAGCGCTCAAGGCGGAACGCTTTTTTTGATTATCTTTTTTCGGTACAGAACTTTTTTTGTATAGCCCATAGCATTGCTTATTCCGCAGTATGGTGGAGGCTGACACACCTTTCCCCGCAGGATCTATTTTCCTTGATGCCTGAACAATCGTTGTCAGGCTGACCCTCAGCTTTCCTACTAAGAGTTCATCAATAGCACGCTTGACTAGCGATACGCTATTTTCAACGCGCTTTCGTTGCCAAGTATAAATACCGCTCATGTTTTTCTTTGTCATACCGTCAACCTCTCGTGAGTCAGGATGAGGACTGCAGGTTACGCTTAATGATATCGACCTGCTCAATCAAATCCATTTCTTCCAGCATGTCGTCACAGCTGCCAATAATTTCGTGAGCTTTTCTCTTTTCTGCTGGCAAATTCTGCTGTCCGGCAAGCTCAGCCATCTTTACCCAAGCATCTCTGTACACTAGGACGTCACCGCGTCTTGCGGGATCGGGGGCATTCCCCGCACAACCAATACAGGCAAACTTGGCCGGGCACGCATTCGCAATTGTGCAACATCCACCCGTAACGGGTATCAGCGCTCCCACCTTACCGACAGCCTCTGTCAGTTGCTGGGCTATATCGACTTTCGTGCGGATATGATGTTTGGAAAAGTCATGCCGCTGAGTGAAAATTTGCTGCTGCAGCTCGACCAGTTGAGAGGGTGTATGCCTGGCATAATACTCCGTAACTTTGACATCTTTTTGCTTCATCAACAGAGCCAGCACATCTAGTGGTGTATTAAGCGTACGCATCTCTGTTGCAAAACTATGCCTGAGCAGATGGCTGGTGACTTTTACAGGCTGACCGGCAGGCGTTTTTAGGGAAAGTCCATGGAGCATAACGGAAAGTGCACCGTTGATGTCTTTCTGTGTAAAATGTTTTTCATCATTTTGCCAGAGGTAGCTTGCAGACTTTAATTTTGGTCCTAGGCATGCTGCTGCTTTAATTACGGGGAAAGTCTGCGATCTGCTTCTCTGATAACTCCACCATTCATAAAGACTTTCCATGCACTTATTATCAATATAAAAAGGTTCCTCTTTTAATCTCCCTTTGGGAACAGCGTTAAATAGGATGCACTCTTTATTTTCCGCCAGATTTATCCGGTAAAGATGTTCCGGAGTTAACCTTATCTGCAAAAATTCATGTGCCCGAGCCCCTGTCTTTGACATGATCTGTACAACAGAGTGCGCCAGCAGGGCATCGACCATCAAAATTTCAACAGGAATAAATATCAGCCCTAAATCTTTACTTAATAAGTGTTGCCACCGGCTGGTCGTATATCCGTGGGGCGTGGTAATAGGGCCCTGAAAAGTCGCTTTTGATATCCCGTATCGGGCAGTTATTTTATCCGAAGGAGAGCCCGTTAGCGCGGCAAGCGTGATCAGTTCAGTGAACCACAGTCCTTCAACGGGCTGGAGATGTTTATCGTAGCTTCCCTCATAAGTAGTGAATTTTGCATCAGTGTCGTGAATAGTGTGATGCGAATTAATATCACGGTAGCGATAAGTTCTTGCTTCAGCAACATGTTCATGTGCCTGCCTCAATAACCTCGCATCCCAGACTTTGAACCTGTGTGTATATGCCTGCTCGCCTCTGTTTTCCATGACAACAGATTCTGTATACTCAAAAATCAGCGGCGTCTTTTTTCCTGATTTTTCAAAGCGCTTAAACGCCTTTTGTATCTCCTGATGTAGCCTGTTAATCTGCAACTTTCTTCTTTCGACAAAATCGCGAAGAAAATAAAATTTCTGATGAAGGACAGCTGTTTTAGACTTTCTTTTATTTTTTTGATCCTGAGAGACTTCTCTGTGCAGGGTGGATTTTTTCCAAAATAAATCGTCGGACACGCGCGACAGCGCAAAGGGAGCAAATTTCTCTCGCTGGTCTGTGTTAAGTTTGCTGAAATAATCCCCTTGTTTGACGAGCAACCGAAAATATGTCTGAATTATTCTGGCTCGCTGACCTATGTTATCTTCCGGGATTAGATCGCCCTGATGGTACGCTTTGAAAAAGGTCTCACAGTCAAACTGATTTATGTCATCCAGGCCGATTGCGTTAAGAAATCGCGGCATGTAATAAAAAAAAGTAATGTCATTACTTCTGTTAGTGTAACAGGTCGCCATAATAAAAAAGGCCGTGTTCCTCAGTCCAGGTTGTTTAATCTCGTAAATCATACGTATCTGTGCATCGGTCATTGGTTTACCTGTTGCAGGCGAGTCCAGAAACGTCAGCGGTATAGTACGCAGAGCCGGGTCGAGTGTGGCGATCAACTCATCCAGCGAGATTGTCTTCCATGCATCTTTCTTTACCAATTTGGTATCCGTGCGTTTTTCCCATTGATCCACCGCTCTTTTAACCAATCGATGATCAAGGCAGACCAGAGTGGTTATTTCTGAATATGTCACTTCTCGTTTGTTCCTGCTTAAATATTCAATAGCAAGAGCCGCTTTTTTCTCACCGACTTCTTTTGCCCTTGCTGTATTTTGCAGTGAGTGCTTGAAGGTCGTTGCCGTTCTGTTCCATTCAAAGTAGGCCAAATCATCAGAAACATCTTCGTCAATGAGAAGAACAGCGAGTTCGCTAACGTAACTACACCCATACTTTGATATAATATGTAAATCTATACCGAAGCGCTCTGATATTTCTGAGGTTTTAAAAGGTTCAGCCAGCGTTTTATAAAAGTCGTAGAATTTATAGATGACATTTTTACGCTCATCCGACTGCAGGCGTAAAATGGAGCCAGAGAATACGCCAGGTTCAACAACAGGTTCCTTTAGTTTAATACTTTCAGCAAGTCTGGAAATATCTTTATCTGCAGCACAACACTGCTGTCTTATCTTTAGTATATAATTTTCACTGTTGTTTCTAAGTCCATCCTCAATGCAGTAAATGATGTATCGGTATTTAATCTCCAGTCCATATCTGCTGCATCGGATGAAAAAATCAAATGTCAGATATTGACGCTCCCATGCGAGAAACATCTGATTAGACACGGGTGTGGTACCCAGCAGTTGAGCCATAACATTATCGATGTAAGGCATCAACGCTCTTTTCAGTGCAGGCCGCCCGACGCGGGTAACCGGTAAGTCTTCAACCCTAAACCAATTTCCTCGTTCTTCGCGCTGAGTGAGTTCACAAAATAATGTATGACGCAGCCGTATAACCTGTTGAGTATCAGCGCTCATAGTTTCCACCAAACATTTCTTTTAGCATCAGCGAGCCCTGACTTTCCTCGGAATCTGGCACATCAGAAGCTGCCTGAGCCTCCAACTGCTTGTCTTCGATGTACGTGTGTATCGCACTCGCTAGCAAAGGCAAATCATGACGCTGTCGGGCTTGATCATAAGCTGGCAACATATTGGATCTCCATCCCATTAAAACCTGCAGGGCGGTGCGTTTCTGCAGAAGATCAGCCTCTGAAACGGCGTTACGGTGGATCTCGTTAAGTGCCATCGTGACAAACCAGTGTCGAACCTGGTGAGTGCGTATCTTAAGCCCGACTGCGGCCAGGACAGGCGTCCACCGGTAACGCCTAAAGTTGTCCGGTGTCAGTGGATGACCTCTTTTTGTACAAAAAAGAGGTAGCCGGTGAACATTTTCGGGAGGCAAAGCGCTGCGCCCGTTGAGATATGGCAGCAGTTCAGGCCTGTCATTTCTGATATAGCGCAGCAGCACCTTCAATGTTTTATCCGTGATGATGATATTCTTGACCCGCTTCCCACGACTGCCTTTACTCATAGACAAGAACATGTTGCGAAAACCGCTGACCTTCCAGTCATGCATGGTCAGCGCGCAGGCTTCGTGTATTCTGCAACCCGTATCGAAAAGTATTCTCACGAGCGCTATATCCTGTAGGTTCCAGCCGGCCTGTTCGCCCGAGGCCAGCACATGCCCCATCAGTTTCGGATCATCCAGATACTCAGGTATCCATTGATTATCTTTAATTCTGTAATACGAAGAGGTCAGCCTGAGAGGACGCCAGTGGTCAATGCCACTGTCTGATGGCATCGGCGGACGCTGATTTATTCTCACAAAGTCATCAAGATGCTGCAGCCGGATTTCGGCAATCATATTTTTGGCTTGGGGTAAATCAAGAGGGTGAAGATGGGAATACAGCTGCATTGAGATGAGCAACTGATAAAAAGATCGCAGCGCTGCTAACAGATGATTTATCCGGTGGGCTTTTCCCCAAGTAACCTGCACCTTGCGGATATCTTCTCCTGACAGATCGCGTGCGAAAAACAGGGTACAGTGCAGCTGGGTTGTCAGGAAATGTTCGAGCACAGCACGGACCTGACTACTGTTGCCCAGCAAATCCCAATGCTGGCGTTTGACTGTTTCATCCTGTCCAGCCCAGGAAAAAAATGCCAGAAGATGCCTGAGATAAGCTTTAACTGTGGCTGGTGAAAGGTACCTGTCGGCTCGGCACGCATAAACCGTCAACGGTAAATGTGGCAACCCCTGAGAATCTGTTACATGAAAGAGAAAATCACCGCTACCGCGACGTAACCGAAACATATATACCTCTCCTCTAATGCTGGCAGCATATGGCAGATGTACTGATGTAACTGGATTTTTAATTGAGTGTAGAACAGCAGTGTTACATAGCAAAACTAGCGAATTTTGCCGCCAAAAAGTGGACTAAAGCAGAGGGCGTGATAGACCTTTCACTGCCTGAGCGGCAACGCGGCCTGATGGCGCGGGTTGGAGTTGAAGAGGTGTGGGGCGTCGGGAGAAGGATCTCTAAAAAGTTGAACGCAATGGGGATAAAAACGGCGCTGGATCTCGCCGATGCTCCAACCAGCCTGATCCGCCAACATTTCAGCGTGGTACTCGAAAGAACCGTGCGTGAACTGCGCGGCGAACCTTGTCTTGAAATGGAGGACATTGCACCGACCAAACAGCAAATTGTCTGTTCGCGTTCATTTGGCGATCGTGTCACCCACTATGCGCTGATGCGAGAAGCGATTTGCAGCCATGCGTCTCGCGCCGCCGAAAAGCTCAGGAAAGAGGAGCAGTACTGCCGCCATATCTCCGCTTTTATCAAGACCAGCCCGTTCGCGCCGGGCGAGATTTACTACGGTAAGATAGCGTCCACGCGCATCGACATCCCGACGCAGGACACGCGCGACATTATCGCTGCCGCAACCCAATGCCTTGATTCAGTTTGGCAGGAGGGTCATCGTTTCCAAAAATGCGGCGTAATGCTCGGTGACTTTTATAACCAAGGCGTTGCCCAACTTGGCCTGTTTGACCAACACCCTCCGCGAGCCAACAGCACGCAGTTAATGGCGGCGCTGGACCATATCCACGAGAAAGGGACAGGCCGCGTCTGGTTTGCTGGCCAGGGTATGACCAAAAGCTGGGAGATGAAGCGCGACATGTTATCGCCCGCCTATACCACGCGATTTAGCGATTTGATGCGGGTGAAAATGTGCTAAACAAAAGCGCTAGATATCGCGCCCTGCATTACAGGGCGCGGAGTGGGGTTATTGCGGTTTTTGCGCTGAATAGTGTTTTACACCGTCCAAATCCATCGGTTTAGAGGTCACATCGGGTGCGCGAAGCTGTGCTCTGATCTTTTTCACCTCAGAGGCGCTGACCGCCGCTTGACTGTTGCCCCAACCGCTGCGGATGAAGGTCGCTAGGTCGGCAACTTGAGCATCCGTCAAACGCCATCCGAAATCAGGCATTGCCAGCTGCGTAGGTGCCTTTGGCGTAGTCGGCAAGCGAGAACCGTTGAGGATAATAGAAACCAATCCTGTGGGATTTTCAGCGCTGGCCAATGCATTTCCCGCCAACGGTGGGAATACACCCGAGGCCCCTTTGCCGGTCACAAAGTGGCACGCGGCGCAGTTATCCAGATAAACACGTTGCCCAGCAGTAAGGTCCGTGGCCTGAGTTAACTGATTTTCGGTTTTCGTACGCGCATCCTCAGAGAATGATTTACTTTCATTGGCTGAATACTTCTGCGGCAGAGTCTTCAAATATTCTGCGATAGCCTTAACGTCTGCATCGGTCATGTGGCTGGTGCTGTGCTGAATAACCGCCGTCATTTCCCCCCCTACTGCGGCGTGCTGATTACGACCTGTTTGCAGATAATCAACAATTTCCTGCACACTCCAACCGTCAATACCTTTACTTCCGTCACCTCCGGCACGCAGGCTTGGCACATTCCAACCGTTCAACTCGGTGCCTGCCAGAAACTGGTCGCTGCCATCGTCGTAAGCTTTTTCCTGCATGGAAATAGCGCGCGGCGTGTGGCAACTGCCGCAGTGCCCCGCAGCCTGCACTAAATAGGCTCCGCGATTAATTTCATCACTGCGGTTTGCGGTTGGCGTAAACGCGCCATCGCGGGTGAATAATTTATCCCAAAACATAATGCCCCAACGCTGATTGAAGGGAAAACTCAGGTCGGTTTGCTTAGGTTGCTCTGCTGCCGGTTGTACGCCGTGCATAAAATAAACATACAGAGCATGAATGTCTTGATCGGTCATTTTGGCGTAAGACGGGTATGGCATAGCGGGATAAAGATAAGAGCCGTCTTTGCGCACACCTTTGCGCACCGCGTCCGCAAACTGCTGCTCGGTATAATTACCGATGCCAAATTTAGGATCCGGTGAAATATTGGTAGAGTAAATAATCCCAAACGGACTCTTAATTCCGAGGCCGCCGCTGTAAGGTTTTGCATTACCCACGGTGTGGCACGCCATACAGTCACCTGTTCTGGCAACGTATTCACCTTGTTTAATTAACGCGCTGTTATTGCCAGTGTCAGCGAAAGCGGCATAACTCAAGACACTGGACGCCAGGGCGAAAAAGAGTGGAGCTGTGATTTTCTTCATGGCGTCTTCTCAAACTAATTCTACGAGCGGAGCATGGGATTTTAGGTATTGCTCACGAATCGCTTTTGCAGAATAAAGCGTGAGTGCACCTACAAGACCGGTTGGGTTGTACTGAATATTTTGCGGGAAGGCGCTGGCGCCAATGACAAAAAGGTTAGGCACGTCCCAGCTTTGCATATATTTATTGACGACGCTGTTAGACGGATGATCACCCATTACCGCGCCCCCGACCACGTGAGTAGTTTGATAGGGCCTGACGTCAAACTGCTCACCGACTTTCTTAAAGGAGGTTGTGACGCTGGAGGCATTCATTTTTCCGGCAATTTCTTCGACGCGTGCCTTCATGAAAGCCAGCATTTTCATATCGTTATCATGCCAATTAAAATTCATGCGCAATAACGCATTGCCATAGCGGTCTTTATACGTGGGATCGAGGTCAAGATAATTGTCTTTATAGGACATGTTGCTGCCGTGTACTTCAACGCTCATGGTGTGGCCATAATTATCCTTGACCGCCTTCTTCCAGGCCGAGCCCCATTTTGGCGTGCCTGCAGGAACCGGAGTGCCTTTAATCGGGCCACTCCCGCTTTGTGAGGACTTGATGATAGCTCCGCCAATAAATCCTTCTTTTTTGAAATCTATCTGGCTGGTGGCAAAGTCATCAATGCCGACCGAGTTAGCGCCAGCGCCGATGAAAGTATTGAAGTCTTTATCCGGGAAAGTCAGGGTTGCCGAGCCGGTACTCTGGTACGCAAAGTTACGCCCTACTACACCGCTCTTTTTGGCTGGATTATAAGGTTCCCCAATACCCGACAGGAGCAATAATCTGACATTGCTGAACGGGAATGCACCCAGGATAACCAAATCGGCGGGTTGTTCTACTTCATTGCCCTGCGTATCGATGTAAGTGACGCCAGTCGCTTTTTTACCGGTGCTGTCCAGGTTGACACGCGTCACCTCACAGCCGGTTTTATAATTAAAGTTTTTATGGCGCTTAAGCGCGTCCAGCACGCAGGTTTGCGGTGAAGCCTTGGAATAGTTTAAGCAGCCATAATGGTCGCAGAAACCGCAAAAATTACAGGGGCCGAGTTGCATGCCATAAGGGTTGGTATAGGCCTCGGAGGCAATGCCCGCAGGCGTTGGGTACGGATGATAACCCATTGAGCGAGCAGTCTGCTCAAACATGCTGACATTGTAGGTTTTCTTTAACGGTGGTAGCGGTAAAGGCGCCGAACGGTATCCTTCAAACGGATTACCACCGGCCAATTTCTGCCCATTCAGGTTTCCAGCCTGACCAGATACTCCCACTATCTGCTCAAAGCGGGTGAGATAGGGTTCGATTTCATCATAACCAACCGGAAAATCCTGAATGGTCATATCAGCAGGGATCGTCTCTTCGCCAAACGTCTCTTTAACGTAACTGCGCAACCTCAATTCTGCCGGCAGCGGGCGAAAGGTATAGGCTCCCCAGTGAATACCCGAACCGCCAACGCCGGTACCCGGCAGAAAAGCGCCCATTGACCGATAAGGCAGCGCAGTTTCTTGTTCGTTACGCCGCACGGTCACCGTGCCGCTGGAAAGATTCTGCATCAGTTTCAGACGAACCGCATAGCTCAACTCATCGGCCATCTTGGGGTAGGCGAAATCAGGTACGGTATCGCGATCCTCGCCGCGTTCTAACGCCAGCATCTCAAGTCCGGTTGAGGCTAATTCCATTGCCATGACTGAGCTGGTCCAGCCCAGGCCAACAAGAACGACGTCCACTTTTTTATGCGTTATTTTTGACATTAGCGTTCAGCCCCTTTCAGACTAACCGGTCCAACCGGATAGTGGACATTATATTTATCCACCCATTCGAGGTAGGAAGCTCGGGCACCCGGATAACCGATCATTTTCCAGGACTGCATATCTTTATTGCCACCGTGAATAGGATCGGCGAAATACCCCTCTTTCGTATTGTCTAACAAGAAAGAAAAGAAGATATCCAAAGGCAAACGGGAGGAGGTGATGTCATGTTTTTCCAGCCCTGCCAATACTGCGCATTTTTGTTCGGTACTCAACTCTGCAAATATTTTTTTATAGGTGTTCAGACAATAATGATTGGTTTCCTCAATCCCCAGTCGATAAAGCTGCTGGGGGGTGAGAGGTAGCTGGTAGCCACGGTCCGGCGCTGCAGAGGGGTCAAAAGGACCTTCCATATACCAGCTGGCAGCGTGGCCAAAGTAACCAAACATTTGTCGATCGATAAATATGGGGACGTCTGTTTCCAGAGCACCAGGTCCATTATCATCGTGAGGGATCAGACAATCGACGGCTGCCGAGATAAATAGCCACTCCTCTTTCTTAAAGTAAAGTGGCGTGTAGTTATCCGGGGTTGATAACTGCGTTGACGTAGCTTGTGACGCCACGGCATAGGGTGTTTGACTACCGAAAAGCGCGATAGCCGGGGCTGCAACAAAGACATTTTTTATAAAGTCGCGCCTGTTATTTACACTATTTTTAGACATGCTCTTGCGGTCCTGAATGAAAAAAAACAAATAACATACTAGATAAAGAGTCCAATGAATTTTATATGACACCGTTCATTACGAACCTTTTGATTCAATATTCCTACCAGGTTTAATTCATCATAATTTTTTGTTTCCCGGGTAAATAAAAAGTTAAGTAATGGCATTATTGAATGCTCAAATGCTCATTACTTATTTTTTTCATTAGGTTACAGTTTGTATTTATTATCAATCCTTAACATGACAATATTGGCAAAGACTCAGCAATATCTGACGTTAGTCAAATTAACCACGTCATCTCTTTTTTCCGCTATGTATTTAATTATACATTGGCTATGTTCTTCACCATGATCCCCATATATTTAACATCGCCGGACTTATATCGTTTAGTTAAAGTTGGGTCAAGTACCCAAAGTGTTAAACATATTTACGGATAATGTTTTGTTTTTATCCCGGCCCGGTGAGAGCAATAACCGTGGACTATTACGCTGGAAATTTAAGTAACGAATATTCCAACTTTACATTTAATTTCAGACATTAGCGCAAAATCTGCCAATATCATTACATTCTCAAGCAGGCATCTTTAAGGTGTGTCTCGTCCGCCAACCGCACAAAACATTCACAATAAATTTGTACAACGGCAAAATGTTGTATAACTTTAAAGGTAAGATGGAGAGAGGCGTATTAGCGCATCTCCCGGTGACAGCTTAAGTTAGCTTGAACTTACTGCGACAGGTCTGTAAACCTGCTACGACGGAACTTTTAATCTATTACGACGGAACAATGGAGACCGATAAAATGTTTGAAATTTCTTCTACCCAATTGAAGCTGGCAGACCACATACACGCCGTCGATCCTGAACTTCTGTCGGATAATGACGTTATCGCGTCTATTTGCCATGAACTCAAACAACATCAGGACGCAGTGAGCCATAAAGATATTCTGCTGTGCCTAATCAGGAAAATCGAAGCTGAGCAGGATATAGACCAACAGGATACTTACCTGCAAGCGCTGGAATATGCGGTATACAACGCATCTGACGATGAAGCATAAGATTAAACCGCGTTAACATCCTCGATGCGTTTGTACGTCATCGAGGAGTGTTTGCAATCCCGAGCGGCTAAACATCTGATCAAACGCGCGATTACACTGCACCGAGATGCGGCTTGAACGTTCGAGCATGGCTTCTTCAAAAGCGCGAACCGCCTTTCGCCAATCTGCCCCCTGCACCAGTGCTTCCGCAAGCTCTGCTGCATCAAGCATCGCAAGATTTACTCCTACTCCGAGCGGCGGCATAACGTGTGCTGCATCGCCAATCAGCGTTATGCCATCACGCTGATGCCAATTCTGAATCACAGGTAAAGTCACAATGGCTCGCACGGCGATTATTTTCTCTGCCGTTGTAATCAGAGACAAAAGTGAGGGTGCCCATCCTGAAAAACGCGAGAGTAGCTGCTGTTGAGTGATACTCGACAGCGTTTTATCAGGCCTGTTTGTTTCTGCAGCCAGTGTACGAAAAGCCGCATAAACCCGGATCGTGGCATTTCCATTGCGTTGGGCGATTATCCCCATTCCATCATGTAACGAAAATAGCGAACCATGCCCCACCAGCTCGGCCTGAACCGGGTATTGCCTGTCAACGTCATTCAGAAGCAATTCAACAAAGGTCACACCGGTATAGTCAGGGCGCACCTCAGTTAATGCCGCTCGCACTTTCGACCACGCGCCATCGGCCCCAATTACCAGATTGAAAACTCCTGCCGAACCGAGTTTAGTCACCAGCTCAACCCTGCCATCGGCGGTCAATTCAACTCTTTCTATAGGCGTGTTCCAGTGAATTGCGCTTTCACCTAAAGGCTGGAGCAGAAGGCGACGCAGGAGATATCGGTCAATCTCAGGCCTTTCGCCCATTCCCACCTCAGGGACCTCTTTGTAAACCAGATTTCCACTCGCATAGTCGACGATCCGCTGCTCCTGATCCTCATGGCGAGCAGCGGCAAGAAACGCATCGAGCAGCCCGGCTTTTTTCAGCCCCAACTGCCCTTCATTAGGATGGAGGTCCAGCGAACCTCCCTGCTCGCGTGAGGTGGCAGAAGCATCGGCTTCAAAGAGGCTACAGGCCCAACCGTGGCGGTGAAAAATATTGGCAGCGGTCAACCCTGCCGGGCCTGCTCCAACGATAGCAATAGAAGGTTGTTGCGGCATGACGCATGCTCCTTTATCTTGATGGACATAGATATATTAATAGGTACCTATATTTTATACATAGGCACCTATTTAAATGCAAACCCATCGGTTAAATGAAGCAAAGAGGGATCATGAATTCAGCTTCCGACTGGCACCCGCACAAAATGCCGACCCTGCTCATCAACAGAATTGCCCGCATCATGTCAAAACAGGTTGATGATGAACTTAAGATTTTGGGCATCACCGCGTCTCAGCTTCCGGTTTTGGTAGCCCTTAAGGACGGGGGGCAATTGACGCAAAAAGAGCTCGCTGAAGCCGCAAGCGTGGTGCAGCCCAGCATGGCTCAGCTGTTATCACGCATGGAGCGCGACGGGTTGATTAAGCGAGAACCCTCGCCAGTCGACAAACGCAGTAGCCTGATTTCACTAACCGAGCATGCACTGGGGTTGCTTGCACCAGGCCGCGCTATTCTTCGTCGAATGGATGATGAAACTTGTTCTGTATTGAGTGAGAGTGAACGCGAGACGTTGGTCAGCTTACTGTACAAAATCATGCTGGTGCTGCCGGAAGAAGGCACAGACTGACAATGTGTTAAGCGTAATATCGACACAAGGTGGGACTAAACGGCGAGCCGTGTTTGCGTGGCATAAAAAAGCCCTGCTCACCTAAGTGGCAGGGCTGAGTATCAAACTGATTAATCGAGGGATTAACGGTTGATCATCTGGTCACGCTCAGGACCGACAGAAACCATGCTGACGCGAACGCCCATCAGGTCTTCGATGCGCTCAACGTAACGCTGAGCGGCCACCGGCAGGCTTTCGAAAGTACGGCAGCCGGTGATGTCCTCTTCCCAAGACGCCATCTGCTCGTAAACCGGGGCCAATGCAGCAGTTTGCGGCCAGATTGGGTTTTCGGTGTGCTCACCGGCATAGGCGACGCAAATTTTCAGGTCAGCCAGGCCAGACAGGCAGTCAATTTTGGTCAGTGCGATTTCGGTAGCAGCCTGTAACTCAACGCCGTTGCGCGTTGCTACAGCATCGAAGTAACCCATGTCGCGCGGACGACCGGTGGTCGCACCAAATTCGTTGGCGTTTTCACGGAAGTTATCCTGCTCTTCCATCGCAGTCACCAGCGTACCCGTGCCAACAGAAGAACTGAACGCTTTCGCGACGGCAATCACGCGCTCAGGGCGCAGAGCCGGTAAACCACTGCCGATACCGGCGTAAGCGGCGGTCACGTTTGAAGACGTGGTCCACGGATATTCGCCATAAACCAGGTCACGACCAGCACCAAGCTGTGCTTCAAACAGCAGGTTAGCATCTTTTTTCTGCAATGCTTTTAGCGGCTCGGTTACGTTACAGATGAATTCGCGCCACGGTGCAGTCACCTCCAGCAGCCATGCGGTCATTTCTTCCGCGGTTTGGGTGAAGTCGAAGCTTGGATACAGCGCTTTTAGCTGTGGCAGTTTCCAGTCGAGCATGAACTGAATACGTTCCAGCAACACTTCAGGCTGGTTCAACCAACCGATCAGGATGCCTTTTTTCATTACGCGGTCGCCATAAGCGGGCGCAATACCCTGACGAGTAGAACCGTATGCAGCATCGCCAAGGCGTTGTTCTTCAAGAGTATCTTCAAGTGCATGCAGCGGCAAGCAAAGGGTTGCGCGGTCTGAGATGTGCAGTTTCACATCAACACCGGCGGCCTGAACTTCCGCAATTTCCTGAGTCAAAGCCGCAGGGCTGATAACCATGCCCGGACCGAGAACCGCAACGCAGTCTTTGTTGAAAATGCCGCTCGGTAATTGGTGCAGTTTGAAGGTACCGAAGTCGTTAACAACGGTGTGACCCGCGTTGTTACCGCCCTGAAAACGGACGCTTGCTGCGGCATCTGCTGCCAGTAAATCTACGATGCGGCCTTTGCCTTCATCGCCCCAGTTTGCACCTACAACCACAATCGACGGCATACTCAACTCTCCTCATTGATTAAGGCGCTATGCTATGCCTGTGAATTGAATATGAGAAATTAATTATAATTATCATCTCAATAAGAATCTCATATAATAGAGGCGAAATTTACCGAATTCGTCTGCGCAAGGTCAACAACATGCTAGATATCAACTGGTTAAATACCTTCGTCACGCTGGCAGAGCTGAAACATTTTGGCAAGGCCGCCGCCGCTTTACACATGACTCAGCCCAACGTCAGCTTGCATATCAAGCAGTTAGAGCAAAATACGCGGGTCAAACTGATAGAGCGAAATCCCTTCAGGCTAACCCAGGCGGGATTTCGTCTGCTGGATACCAGCAAGAGGACGCTGATGGAGTTGCAGGTTTGTCAGGCCGATCTTAATGCCATTAACGATCAGAGTCGTGGAACCCTGACCATTGCCGCCAGCGATATTATTTCGCGCCTTCTATTGATCAAGCCATTTCAGCTGTTTAAGAAAGCGTTCCCAGGCATTGACTTCACGCTGCTTAACACCACCTCGTCGCAGGCATCAGAGCTGGTCAAAAATGCTAAAGCAGATTTAGGTTTCGTTATCGAGCAGAAAGAGAGTCAACCGCTCTATTTCACCGAGCTGCAGCAAATAAAATGGTGCGCGTTGGGCAATAACCTTCAGGCCTGGCAGCAGGAACAGCAACCAGAAAATACAACGCACGCCAACCAGCCCACACTTATTCTGCTCGGCCACGATACTCGCACCCGTGACCTGCTCGATCAGGCACTGCCGTTACTTAAATTACCGCGCTACCGCGTGATGGAAGTGGGCAGCGTGGATGCACAAATCGACTGGGCTGAGGCCGGATTTGGCGTGGCGATTGTTCCTGAATTTTCACTGCGTACCAAAGCCAATCTCACGACCCAAGTCACGCCGCTGCCACAGTTCCCCGCCACCCGTCTTGGCTATATTTTGCGTCAGAATCAAGTCCTCTCCAAAGCAGTGAAACAGCTGCTTCAGTGGGTGGATCAGGAAATTGTCGACTTACAGCATTAAGTGACGCGGTAACTAATTAGCCACAACCCGTTTAGCACATAATGAACATGCCACCCCTCAAATCTTACTTGCAAGTAAGTTTACTAGTAAGTAAGATTTTAATTAGCACAGAAACCTATCCCGGTTTCACCACTATACGCGCTTCTCTACACACCATGATTATTACAAACTAACCAAAATTTTGAGGGTTGAAATTATGTCGTCCAAATGGCCACTGTTGGCGTTGGCACTGAGTGCTTTTGGGATCGGTACCACCGAGTTCGCGCCCATGGGTTTGCTGCCTACTATTGCCCAAGGCGTCGATGTTTCAATCCCGACGGCCGGTTTGCTGATTAGCGCCTATGCAATTGGCGTTATGGTCGGCGCACCGTTGATGACGCTGGTGCTGGGTCGTTTTCGCCGTAAGTCCTGTCTCCTGATGCTGATGGGCATCTTTATTGTCGGCAACCTTCTCTCTGCCGCCGCGCCAGATTATACGCTGCTGTTGCTTTCTCGTCTGGTAACCAGCATGGCACACGGCGCCTTCTTCGGATTTGGTGCGCTGGTCGCCATGAGTCTGGTGCCTGCCGATAAGCGCGGAAGCGCGGTCTCGCTGATGTTTATGGGGCTGACCATCGCAAATATTGGCGGCGTCCCGGTCGCGACTTGGATTGGTCAAACTATCGGCTGGCGCACCACGTTTGCGGCTACCGCCGTACTGGGGGTTATTGCCCTGTTTGCCTTGGCCAAAACATTGCCTAAAGGTGAAATCGGCAAAATGCCAGAAGTAAAAAAAGAGCTGTCGGTGCTGGTGCGTCCGGTCGTACTGCGCTCGCTGGCGACTACCGTATTGGGTGCAGGTTCAATGTTCACCCTTTATACCTACATTACGCCGATTTTAGAGCAACTCACCCACGCCTCCGGTGAATTTGTTACCGCGATGCTGATGCTGATTGGTGTCGGTTTCACTCTGGGTAACTACATCAGCGGCAAGCTGGTAGACCGCTCGGTTGACGGTACATTAGTCCTGTTTTTCAGCCTGTTGGCGATTTCGATGTTTGTCTTTTCGTTCTCTGCGACAAGTCACATCGGCGCGGCAATCTCTCTGGTACTGTGGGGAATGATGGCGTTCGGATTAATTTCACCACTGCAAATGCGCGTGATGGACGCGGCACACGAGGCCCCTGGCATGGCGTCATCGGTAAATATCGGTGCCTTTAATCTCGGCAATGCGTTGGGTGCAGCACTCGGTGGCGGTGTGATAAGCTCTGGACTGACCTATGCGTGGATCCCCCCTGCCGGTGCCGTATTGGCTCTGCTGGGCCTGGTTCTGGTGGTCGCCAGCCGCGCGGCAAACCGTGAATTAGCGACCGAAAACGCATAAATCTCCGCTCAAGGATCTATGAAAGTCGTGATGCAGAATAAATCGTCTTCTCTTTCTAAAGGTACTGTCCTTTCTAAAGGAGAAAGAACCCACGCCAATCTTCGCCGCCACGCGGCGGCGGAGTTTGCAAGGCTGGGTTTTCACAACACTAAAGTTAGCGATATCGTCAAAGCCACCGGTGTATCACAGCCCACCTTCTACTGCTATTTCGAAAGCAAAGAGATGGCCTATGATGACCTGATGACCGAATTTCGTTCGCGTCTTGAAGCACTGACGCTCACGTTTTTGATTGAAGGCGAAGCGCATGCCGATCAGGTATTTGAGCGTGTGGCGCTGAGTTTTCGCATGCTGCTCGACTTTTTGGCCGAAGACCCGGATTTGACCCAAATTGGCTTCTTCCAACCACCGGGCTGCACCGCAACCAAAGCGGGACTGGCCAGCTGGATCACTCAAAACATTGCCAAAGAGCAGAAAAACGGTCTTTACCGTCAAGATATTAGCGCCACGCAGGTTGGGCAATGTTTTGTCGGTATGCTCGACCAGATGGCGCGCATACCTGGCGATGCGCAAAAACGTGAAGAGCTCAGTTTGGGCTGTGCCAGATTGTTGTGTGAAGACATTCGCCAGGGCTGCGTTAAACGCTGAGTGCGCAGCCAGTTTTATTTATTCTGCCAAGCATCGCGGTCAATCTATCAGGCCGCGCCCTTTAGGCAACTGCTCGAAGAATTGCGCATAATTCGCGCCCTGCACCTCATTTAATACCTCCTGCATCGCCTCAAGTGGCCTGTCTGCCCAGTCAATACGCAGGTCGATGTCCGCATAGTCCCTGTCGTGCCACACCTTTAACGCCGCTGATTTCAGTCCGCGTCTGTCTCCGCCCTGCTCGGCGGCTGCCTGCATCGCGACCAACAAGCGCTGGGGAAAAGCCAGCGTTTTATTCTTAATATAAGACGAAATCAGACTGTCTAGGGTTTCTGGGCCGCCGAGAAAATTACCCGCCACCGCCGCATGATCTACCCCTCTGCTGCCGACCCATTCGTGACACTCACTGCCGCTGGCATGGGCTGTACTTCCTGATTTATCTACTATAATCAATTGCCTCCGCTGTCTTTCCGGGTCGTCTGCCAACAGCAGATCCAGCGTTTTCTGGGCGCTGTATCCGCGTTTAAGCAGCGCCAGCCCCTTGATACCGTACAGCGGATTGGTCATAGCCTGGGTAGCAATCGCCCCAACTTGGCTATGACCGTGAATAACTAATGCCCCAACGGCCGGTCCCGCAGTGGCCGTTATTGCCCCCAGCATGCCGGTTTCAGGGTCTCGAGCGATGAGAGAAAAGGTCATCATGGCGCTCCATTTATTAATTTGGAAATTGAAAAAATTCACTCAAAAGTTATTTATACGCATAAATTATTGCAATCTGATTAATTTATACCCATAAATATAAAAGAACAACTTTTGCCCAACGCTAACGCCACCTAATGAGGTTGAGATGAAATACGCGCTGCACAAATGGTTTGCCTTACTCTGGATGTGTGCCTGTTGTATGATGGTTACACCTCGTGTTCTTGCTGCTTCGCCGGCCAACGTCCTGCTGATTGGTCAGGTTGCCGAGCCGCAATCCCTCGACCCTCAGGTCGCCACCGCGGCCAACGACTCGCGAATTCTGGTCAATATTTATGACGGATTAGTGCGCAACGGTGCCGGGAAGCTTGATATTGAACCCTCGTTGGCCGAGCGTTGGGAAATTAGCACGGATGGTTTGACCTACACCTTCCACCTGCGCCCCAACGTGAAGTTTCAAGACGGCAGCCCGGTGAACGCCGAAGCAGTTAAATTCACCTTTGAACGCATGTTGGACAAGCAAAATCCCTATTACAATACCGGCCCTTTCCCGCTGTCTTTCTTCTTTTCAACGATTGACCATATCAGCACCCCAGACGCGTCAACAATTGTCTTTAGTCTTAAAGAGCCGTTTGCGCCCTTTCTCTCCAACCTTGCCACGCCGACCGGTTTAATCGTTTCCCCCGAGGCGGTGAAAAAATATGCTAAGGAGTTTGGACGCCATCCAGTGGGCAGCGGCGCGTTTAGCTTTAGCGAATGGCAGTCCAATCAGCGCGTAGTGCTGAATGCCAATGCCCACTACTGGGACGGCAAGCCTGAGCTGCAAACGCTGGTCTTTCGCCCAATAACCGACGGCAACACTCGCGTCGCCGAGATGCTTTCCGGCGGTATTGATACGCTGGTTGAAGTGCCGCCGGACAGCGTAAAACTGTTCGCCAATAATCCGAAGTTTGAGCTGCATCAGGCCGTGGGTCCGCACGTATGGTACGTGATGCTAAACACCCAGGTAGCGCCCTTTAACGACGTACGCGTCAGGCAGGCGGTGAACTACGCCATCAATAAGCAGTCGATGGTCGACAATATCTTGCAAGGTTCCGCTGCCGTGGCCGATGGCCCTATTCCTTCCGCCTTTGGCTGGGCACACAATAACGACGTGAAGCCCTATCCTTATGACCCGCAGAAGGCCCGCGAACTGCTTAAAGCCGCCGGTGCAGAAGGGGCGAAATTGACCTTTTATGTGACAGAAGGCGGCTCCGGCATGCTCGACCCCATTCCTATGGCGACCGCAATTCAGGCTGATTTGAAGGCGGTAGGGCTTGATGTGTCAATTCAGACTTACGAATGGAACACCTACCTGTCGAAGGTGAACGCGGGTTTAAACAAACAAACCAACATGGCGGAAATGGCGTGGATGACCAACGATCCCGATACTCTGCCTTTCTTGACGCTACGCACTCAGGCCTGGCCTGACAAAGGCGGCTTTAACTCCGGTTATTACAGCAATCCTGAGGTAGATACCCTGCTTGAAAAAGCCCGCACCAGCACCTCACAGGAGGAGCGCGGCAAACTTTATCAGCAGGTGCAGGCTCTGGTATATCAGGATGCGCCGTGGATTTTTGTCGCCAATTGGCAGCAAAACGCCGTGACCTCCTCGCGGGTGAAAAATTTTGCTCTGCAGCCGAACTTTACCCTGCTGCTCAATCACGTCAGCAAACAATAAGCGGGCGCAGTCTGCGCGCCAATGACGGAGAAACCTTATGTGGAGCTACGTAATCAAACGCCTGTTGGCGACGGTGCCAATATTTATCGGCCTGTCGCTGATTGTGTTCTTTATTATGTCAATGATCCCCGGCGACCCGGCACAGGCGCTGCTCGGAGCATGGGCGACGCCGGAAAACGTGGCGCGAATCAATCAGGAATTGGGCCTCAATAAGCCCGTTTGGCAACAGTACCTGATTTGGGTCAACAACATGCTGCACGGCGATTTCGGCCGTTCCTACGTGCTCAATCGTCCGGTGATAGACGAGGTCACACAGCGTTTTTCCGCCACCCTGCTCCTCGGCGGCACCGCGCTGTTGCTCAGCACAGTGCTGGGCCTGTTAGCCGGTATTTTCTCCGCAGTCCGACAGTTTGGATGGGGTGACCGACTGATTACGTTGTTGGTACTCATCGGTATTTCACTGCCTTCGTTCTGGATTGGCCTGCTGATGATTATGCTCTTTGCGGTTCAACTACCGTGGTTTCCGGCATCCGGCATGATCGAGGCTTGGGGCGGCGGCGGCTTTACTGACATAGCTCATCATCTGGTGATGCCCGCCGTCACCTTGTCGATTGTGGCAACCGGCGTTATTGCCCGCCTGACGCGCACCGCAATGCTTGAGGTGCTGCGCCAAGATTTTATTCGCACCGCCCGCGCCAAAGGATTAAGCGAGCGCAAAGTGATTTATCGCCACGCTTTTCGCATGGCGCTGGTCTCGGTTATTCCGGTGGTCGGTATTCAGGCCGGATTTGTGCTTGGCGGCGCCGTGTATATCGAAACCGTTTTTCAGTGGCCCGGTCTGGGCGCGATGCTGGTTAAAGCGGTCTCCACGCGCGATCTGCTGCTGGTGCAGGGCGGTGTGTTGGTAGCCGCCGCGGCCTATGTGTTGATCAATCTGTTCACCGATGTTCTACAGGCGCTCCTAGACCCGAGGTTAAAATCATGACTGACACTCTGGCCACCGCCGCGCACGCTGCTCGCCACCGCCCTTCTTCCTGGTCGCTGCTGCTGCACAACCGACTGGCTGCCTGCGGATTAGGCGTGCTGCTGATTATTGTATTGGCCGCGCTGCTGGCTCCGCTGCTGCCGATAGCTGACCCAGACGCGACCAATTTGCTCAATCGCCTCCAGCCTCCCCTGTCTAACGGGCACCCGCTGGGAACCGACGCACTGGGCCGCGATATGCTGTCGCGCCTGCTGTGGGGAACGCGCGTATCGCTGGTGGTCGGCATTAGCGCAACGCTTTTGGCGGCATTTTTGGGCACGCTGATTGGCCTTTTAGCCGGGTATGCCGGGGGCCGCACCGACAGTTTGTTGATGCGCTTTATCGACATGCTGATGGCGTTCCCCTATATCTTGCTGGCGTTGGCTATCGTCGCGGTGCTTGGCCCTGGGCTACTCAATGCGCTGTACGCCATCGCCATCGTCAATATTCCCTTCTTTGCGCGTAATATTCGCGGGCTGACACTGGGTCTGCGTCAGCGTGATTTTATTCAGGCAGCGCGGCTGTCGGGGAAAAATCACTGGCAGGTGCTGTTTAGCGAAGTATTGCCCAACGTGATGCCGATTGTTGTGGTCACGATGTCGACCACGCTGGGCTGGATGATCCTCGAGACGGCAGGTTTGTCATTTCTCGGGCTAGGCACCCAGCCACCGAATGCCGATCTGGGGTCGATGCTGGGTCAGGGCCGTGAACAAATGTTCAGCGCTCCCTTCGTGACGCTGGTGCCGGGCGTGATGATTTTCTTGCTGGTGATGAGCGTTAACCTGCTGGGTGACGGCGTGCGTGACGTGCTCGACCCGCGGCTGAAGTCTGGCGTGTTGCAGCGCGCCAAGGCCATCACCGACGTGCAGCGCAGCGTAATACCCGCACAAAACAAGCCAGACGCACTGCTAGAAGTGGTTGATTTAAAAGTTAACTTTGGCTCCGGCCAGCGGGCCACGACGGCGGTCAAAGGGGTGAGTTTTCAGGTAGCAAAAGGCGAATGTCTGGGGCTTATCGGCGAAAGTGGTTCAGGAAAAAGCGTGACGGCGCTTTCCATTATGGGGTTGGTGGCTTCTCCACCTGGCGTTATCACCGGCGGCGCAATCTATGTCGCGGGTGAAGAGATGCTTTCGCTGCCGCCACAGCGACTTCAACAGCAGCGCGGCGCTCGAGTGGCCTACATTTTTCAGGATCCGCTGACGACCCTGCATCCCCAGTTCAGCATTGGTTATCAGTTAGCGGAAGCCATTGTTGCCCACCAGCCGTTAAATAAACAGCAGGCAAAAATGCAGGCCGTTGCCCTGCTCGACCGCGTAGGTATTCAGGATGCTGAACAGCGCTACGCCGCCTTTCCCCACCAGCTTTCCGGCGGCCAGCGCCAGCGCGTGGGCATTGCCATGGCGCTGGCCAATGACCCTGACATAATCATCGCCGACGAGCCTACCACTGCGCTCGATGTCACCGTTCAAGCTCGCATACTGGAGCTGTTGCAGCAGTTACGCCGTGAACGCGGACTCACGCTGCTGTTTATCACCCATGATTTTGGCGTCGTCAGCCAGATTTGTGACCGCGTGGCGGTGATGCAGCGGGGAGAAATTGTTGAAACCGGTGAAACGCGGCAAGTGCTTAATCATCCGCAGCATCCTTACACCCAACGCCTGATTGCCAGCGTGCCGCATCTGGGGCAAGGCCGACAGTTTCTGCAGCGAGTCAGGCGACTTTACGCTTCAGCCGAGGAGAAAGCATGAAAACGGTGATTGAGGTACGTAATCTGGTTAAAACCTTTGGCGGCAGGAAAAGCTGGTTTTCGAGCGCCGAGCATCAGGTTAATGCGGTGAAAAATGTTTCTTTCGATCTCAACGCCGGTGAAACGTTGGCAATTGTGGGTGAAAGCGGATCGGGGAAAAGCACGCTGGCGAGAATGCTGGTCGGTCTGGATCATCCCACTTCCGGTACGATGATGCTGATGGGCCAGGATGCGGCCCAGTGGCGACAGCGTGGCGCAAAAGCCTTTGGCAAAACGGTGCAATATGTTTTTCAGGATCCGGTGGCTTCACTAAACCCGCGTAAAACCATTGCCGAGACCCTGAGAGTGCCGCTGACCCATCTTTGCGACTATGCCGAGGTGCAGCAAAAACAAAAAATGCAGCAGCTTATGCAGGCGGTCAATATGCCCCACGATGCCCTCGAGTGTTATCCGCACGAGTTCTCTGGTGGCCAAGCTCAGCGCCTCGCGATTGCCCGTGCGTTGGCGGCGGAAGCTAAAATTTTGGTGCTCGATGAACCGGTCAGTGCGCTGGATGTTTCGGTGCAGGCGCAAGTTTTATTACTTTTGGAACAACTAAAACAACAATTTAACCTATCCTACATATTCATCAGTCACGATTTGGCTGTGGTAGAGTCTATCGCTGACCGCGTGGCGGTGATGTATTTGGGAGAATGGGTTGAGTGTGAAGATAATAACACTCTGTTCTCTCGACCTGCCCACTCTTATACCCAAAGTCTGTTGGCAAGTGCACCGAGGCTGATTGCCGATACGCACTGAGGGTTACTGGCAACATTTTGATTACGGTAAGGAATTTATGACACATTATCCTACACCTAAAGAAAGCCTTCCTGTCGCGGATCCGGCTCGCCGAAAGCGCACCGATGAGATTGTCGATGAGATAAAAAGGACCATTATCAGTGACAATCTGGTTCCCGGCGATCGACTGCCCCAAGAGAAAGACCTGACCACGCGTTTTGCAGCCGGTAAAGGCACCGTACGTGAGGCGCTAAAATCACTTGAAGTTCAGGGGCTTATTCGCACTCGCACTGGTCCTGGCGGGGGTGCATTTATCGAGTCGATGAGCGAAACCCGCGCCATGAGCCTGCTGTCGAACTATCTGTTTACCCGCCAAATTTCAATCAGTGACATTTATGCCCTGCGAAAAGCGCTGGAACCTATTGTGGCGGTCAGCGCCATCAACAATATGGATCAAGCCGGTTTCGACAAGCTTCACGAACTGATTGGCGTTTACGACCATGAGCCTGCGGACGAGCAGGAACGCTGGGATCAGCGCATGGCCGAACTTGATTTCCACGGCGTGGTTGCCAGCTATTCCGATAACGTGCTGCTGGCGTTTATCTGCCATTTCCTACAGCGTTTATTGAAAGATTTGGCCGTGTGCAAGGATATTTATCAGCGCCCCGAGCCGGTTCAGCGCGGCGCCGGCATTGAATTTCAGTACAGCCTGATTGAGGCCATGCGCCGCAAGGACGCACTAAAGGTGGAACAGATCATGACCGAGCATATGGCACACGCCGAGAAGGCAATGGTGGCGCTTCAGGCCACGCTGGATGAACGTTTTTTAACTGATTAATCGCTTTTTAGATAATTAATGGCGAAACAACCGGCCAGTTTAATAAAACAGGCCGGTGACTGGAGGGGATTATTTAAACAGATTATCCAACCGGTCGTCGTCGATACCCGCCGGTTCAAGGTGCGCAGTCACGTCCGCCGCGCCAAACAGTAGCCTTACGGCGGCCTCTGCCGCATCGCCAATGTCATGACCCACGTCGACTGAAAGCTTACCGTCGACTTCAAGGTGAAATTCAACAAACACCCGGTCGCCGCCGTTGCGGGTGCGAATATCGTGCACGCCTTTTACCCCGTCACAGCTCATTACCGCCGCCCTGACCCGCTTACGATCTTCAACGTCAAGTTCACGATCCAGTAGCTGTTTCAGGGCATCTGCTGCCATGCCTTTGGCATTCCAGATCATATATAAGGAGATAAGCAGCGCGCCCACCGAGTCAGAGCGGGTCCAGCCGAGATAATGCTCCAGCACCAGCGCCAGTAGCACGGCAACGTTTACTGCCACGTCGGTGACATAGTGCGCGCGGTCAGCGGCAATGGCGGTTGAGCCGGTACGCTTAACCACGTAGTTCTGCATCAGGACCAGACCGACCGCCGCAATCGAACTGCCAATAATGACCCAGATGCCCAGCCCCAACGCCGCCAATGGCTGAGGATTAAGCAGGCGACCCAGCGATTCTCCACCGAGTACCAGACCTGCCGCGCCGAGCAACAGCGCCTGAACAAACGCCGCCACGGCTTCGGCTTTGCCATGCCCATAGCGATGACCTTTGTCGGCCGGACGCCCGGCATAGCGCACGCCGATTAGCGTGACCAGCGACGCAAGCACGTCAACCAGCCCGTCGGCCGCCGAAGTGAGTAATGACATGGAGCCGGTAGTCGCCCACGCCCAAACTTTTACGCTGACGAGAATTAACGCCACTATCAGGGAAACCATCGATGCAAATCGAGTGAGGCCTTTATAAGGTCCATCATGACTTGCAGGGGAAGTCGTTGAATCTGTCATACGGTTGTCCTGAAATGTACACGGTCTAAATAGAATGAAATGAAATTACTGTGCTGCAGAGGCGGGTACTTTGCCACTTTTCGAATCCGCTATAAAGAATTATCGACCGTTACTGTACAAAGGCCGACCGAACAGCCATAAGGTAAAGGCACTGACTTAAATTTACTTGCATTTACAACAATATCTTCTAGGGTAAAACGAGCTTCTTTTAAATCCTCGTCATGGCATCCCACATGCCGACTCTTCGATGAGCAACACAACCAGCGATCATAACAACATGACAGATAACAAAAAAGAGATGGAATCACGCGGCGCTGATGCACCAGAAGGCACCCAGTCAGAAATCAATTCAACTCAGGTTAAAGCGGGAGAAGGCCATACCCGCCCTGACGATAGCACGGACGGTCAAAAGGATAATGGCGATAAAAATGACGCCGAGAAGCGTAAAGGTCCGGGTAAAAAACCGCTGATCATTCTAGGCATTGTGGTGCTGGTTGTGGTGATAGCCGCGGCTATTTTTTGGTTTTTAAACCGTAATCTCGAAACCACCGATGACGCCTTTACTGAGGGCAACACGGTGACTGTTGCGCCCAAAATTGCCGGTTATGTGGTTAATTTGGCGGTTAAAGACAACGAATTTGTCAAAAAAGGCCAGTTGGTGGTGCAGATTGACCCACGCGACGCCACGGCGCAGCGCGATCAGGCTAATGCGCAGCTAGGTTTGGCGGTGTCACAGCTGCATCAGGCCCAAGTACAGTTTGATTTGGCTAAAGTGCAGTATCCCGCGCAGCTGGCTCAGGCCAAGGCGCAGGAAGCGCGTGCCGAAGCCAACTTGCTCAATGCAACCGCTGATTATCGCCGTCAGCGCGGCGTAGACCCCCGCGCAACCTCACAGCAAAACATAGATACCGCCAGCGCTCAGCTGCGTTCGGCCAATGCCGACTTGGCCAATGCCAAGGCGCAGGTTGACGTTGCAGCACAGGTTCAACTGCAAATCCGCAACGCCGAAACTAACGTAGAGGCGCGTCAGCAGCAGGTTGAACAGGCCAAGGCCCAGTTGGAAACGGCTAACCTCAACCTTTCCTATGCCGACGTTCGCGCGCCGTTTGATGGCTTCGTGACGATGCGTAATGTGCAGTTGGGTACGCTGGTGCAGGCGGGCTCTTCACTGTTCTCACTGGTTTCACCAGACATCTGGATAACCGCCAACTTTAAAGAGTCACAGCTTGAACGCATGAAACCGGGCGACAAAGTTGATGTCAAAATTGACGCCTATCCAAACATTAAACTGCACGGCCATGTAGACAGTATTCAGCAGGGTACCGGTTCGCGCTTCTCGGCCTTCCCGGCGGAAAACGCCACCGGTAACTATGTGAAAATCGTTCAACGCGTTCCGGTTAAAATTGTTATCGAAAGTGGACTCGACCCTAAAAAACCGTTGCCATTGGGACTGTCTGTTGACCCTACGGTAACCGTTGAATGAGTGCCGAACACAGCAGTTGGGTTCCCAAAAGTAATCCGTGGGCGGTGGCTATTGTGGTCACCATCGCGGTATTTATGGAAATTCTGGATACCACCATCGTCAACGTGGCGCTGCCGCACATCGCGGGGTCACTCTCCTCAAGCTACGATGAATCCACCTGGGTACTGACCTCATATCTGGTGGCCAACGGCATCGTGCTGCCGGTCTCGGCGTTCCTCAGTCGAACGTTTGGCCGCAAAAATTATTTCATGATTTGTATCCTGATGTTCACCGTCTGCTCCTTCCTGTGCGGTATTGCCACCGAACTGTGGCAGATGATCCTCTTCCGCCTGCTGCAAGGGTTCTTTGGCGGCGGTTTGCAACCGGTGCAACAGTCAGTGCTGCTGGACTATTTCAAAAAAGAAGACCGCGGCAAAGCGTTTGGCCTTTCTTCCATTGCGATTATCGTCGCGCCTATTCTTGGCCCTACACTTGGCGGTTTAATCACCGACAGCTACAGCTGGCGTTGGGTGTTTTTGATCAACATCCCTATCGGCGTCATTGCACTGATTGCCATTTATCAGTTGCTTGAAGATCCGCCGTGGGAGAAAAAATCGAAAGACAAGCTGAGCATCGACTACATCGGTATTGGCCTGATAACGCTGGGGCTCGGTTGCCTGCAAGTGATGATGGACCGCGGCGAAGACGAAGACTGGTTCCAATCCGGCTTTATCGTGACCTTTGCGGTGTTGGCGATTGTGGGCATTGTGGGGGCCGTTTACTGGCTGCTGTATGCCAAAAAGCCGGTCGTCGACTTACGCTGCCTGAAAGACCGCAACTTTGCCGTCTCGTGCCTGTTGATGGGCGGCATGGCGATGATCCTTTACGGCAGCTCAGTGGTTATTCCGCAGTTGGCTCAGCAGCAGTTGGGCTATACCGCCACCCTCTCCGGTCTGGTGATGTCGCCCGGGGCGCTACTTATCGTATTCAGCATTCCGCTGGTGCTTAAACTCATGCCCATGGTGCAAACGCGCTACCTGATTGCCTTTGGTTTCACCGTGATGATGCTGTCGTTTATCTATTCTATGACGCTGGTGCCAAATATCGATTTTGAAACGCTGGTGATGTTCCGCAGTGCGCAATCGCTGGGGCTAGGCTTCCTGTTTGTGCCGCTGACCACCATTGCCTTTGTGACGCTGCCGCAGCGCATGAACGCCGACGGCGCAGCGCTGTTTACCATGTTCCGCAACGTCGCGGGGTCGATTGGTATTTCGCTCTCCACGGCGGGGGTAACCGAACGTTCGCAGGCCAACAGTGCGCATATGGTGCACAACATGACGCCTTTGAATGAGCAATTTAATTTGGCGGTGCAGAAAGGTGCGGCGGCCATTCGCGACTTTACCAGCCTCACGGGCGATCCCACCGCGCTGGCGACCAGTCGAATGTATCAGGAGATGGTTTCCCAATCGCGGATCCTCGCCTATATCGACGTGTTCAGTTACTGCGCGATTGTTGCCTGTATTTTGATCCCATTTTGTTTCCTGCTTTCGCCAGTTAAGAGCGAAGGCAATGCCGGAGCCCATTAATATGTCGGCCTATGTATCACGCTTTACCCTTTCTGCTCTGGCACTGGCGCTGGTTGGCTGCTCGGTGGGGCCAGATTATCAGGCGCCGCAGGCGAAAACGCCCAGTGCTTACAATGATGTGAATCATCCGAAGAAAAATCCGGCCGACTCTATCGCCCTGTCGTCCCAGCCGAGTCCGCTGTGGTGGAAGTCGTTTAAAGACCCGCAGCTAGATAGCCTGATTGACCGCGCGATTGCCGGCAATATTTCACTCCAGCAGGCGGTGCTACGCATCGCTGGGGCGCGTGAACAGGTAACACAGGCCAAAGGAGCCTGGATGCCGTCCGTCAACGCCAGCGCCAAGGCCACGCGCCAACAGTTGGGCCTGCGAGGCGAGCTGGAATCAACCGGTGCACAGGGTAAGATTGACGCCCTGAGTCCCGAAGCGGCGAGCGCTATCGACACGGCAACCGACCCTATCAATATTTATCAGGGCAGCTTTGATGCCAGCTGGGAGCTTGACCTGTTTGGGGGCACCCGACGTTCGGTAGAGATGGCAAATGCGCAGACGCAATCTTCAGTCGAGAGCCGCAACGATGCGCTGGTTTCTCTTCAGGCCGAAGTGGCGCGCACCTATCTGCAACTTCGCGGCGCACAAACTGTCTTGGCCGCGATTCAGACCCAGATAGACGTCGCACAGCAAACGCTGGAACTGACACAGAGTCAGGCCCAGCACGGACTGGCACCGCAGCTCGACGTAGAAAACTCGCGCGCGCAGCTCGGGTCTTTACGCGCCCAGCTGCCGCAATATGAGTCCCAGCAGCGTCAGGCAATGAACGGCCTGGCGGTGTTGCTGGGGCAAATTCCTGGCGCACTGGACGGCGAGCTGACGCAGTTTAAACCGCTGCCGACTATTCCGGCCGTTGTGGCCGTGGGTGTGCCGTCGGAACTGGCACGCCGTCGTCCTGACGTGCGCAAGGCCGAGGCAGACCTTCACGCCGCCACCGCCAATATCGGCGTTTCGGTCGCTCAGCTGTTCCCGAGTATTTCGCTCACCGGACAGTTTGGGATGCGTAACAGCGACTCGGGTTATCTCACCGACTGGAGCAGCCATTTCTATTCGTTCGGGCCACAGGTTTCTATCCCTATTTTCCAGGGAGGACGTCTGGTCTCCAGCGTAAGACTTTCGCGCGCACAGCAGGCCAACGCCGTACTCAGCTACCGTCAAACGGTGCTCACGGCGCTGCAAGATGTCGATAATGCGCTGGTGAACTATCGCACCGATCAGGACCGAGTCAACGGTCTCGAAGAGTCGGCTAACGCGCTGCAAACCAGCTTTGAACTGGCCACCGATGGCTATAAAAAAGGGTTATCTTCATTTATAAATGTGCTTGATGCGCAGCGCCAGTTGGCCCAGGCGCGCCAACAGAGTGCCGAAGCCAAAGTCCAGACCAGCACCGATTTGGTCACCTTGTATAAATCGCTTGGCGGAGGCTGGGAGCCGTATCAGAACTATAAACTGCCGAGTTACAGCGTGTTTGGACCGGCAGAAACCGTTAAACCGTAATTATGCAGTCAGGAAGGCCGGAAATCTCCCGGCCTTTTCTTCTCCATTGACCTTCTCACAAACGGGTTACTCCGATGAACACCTCCACCAACGAAAAAAAATCGCAACCCGATTCCGTGATTTCCAGCGTTGCCTATCGCAATGGAAAAGTGATGCAACAGGTGACGATTGAAGACATCAGCGAAGTCATAAAAGAACCTGACACCTTTGTCTGGCTAGGCCTGGTGCAGCCAGACAATGACTACATGCGGCAAATTCAGGAAGAGTTTAGCCTGCATGATTTGGCCATTGAAGACGCGCTTACCGCCCATCAGCGGCCTAAAATCGAGCAGTACGGTGAGTCACTTTTTATCGTGGCTAAAACGGCGCAGCTGGTCGGTGACGTGATTAAATACGGCGAAACGCACCTGTTTGTGGGTAAGAATTTTTTAATTACCGTACGACACGGCGCGTCTTCCAGCTATGCGCAGGTACGAAAACACGCCGAGGAGTGCCCGGACCTGCTGGCTAAAGGCCCCGGCTATGCGCTCTACGCCGTGCTGGACGTAATTGTTGATAATTATCTCACCATTCTTCACGAATACACCCAGCAGTTTCAGCAGATTGAGTCGCGGATGTTCCAATCGGATTTCGACCAGAATGCGGTGCATGAAGTTTACCGCCTGCGTCGTGAATTGCTTTCTCTGCACAACGCCGCCTTGCCGATGGGCGATATTTGTAATCAGCTGATTCAACATCACGAAACACTGGTGCCAAAATCGCTGCGCGCCTATTTGCGGGACGTGCAGGACCATACACGCCAAGTGGTGACCACCACCGACGACATGCGCGAGATGCTGGCCAACGCGATGCACGTTAACCTGGCGCTGGTTTCAGTGCATCAAAACGAAGTGGTGCAGCGTCTGGCTGGCTGGGGGGCGATTCTGGCTATTCCGACGGTGATTTTCAGCCTTTACGGCATGAACTTCAAAGACATGCCAGAGCTCAATGACAGCTGGGGATATCCGCTTACGCTAGGGGTGACGATAGTCGGGTGCGTGGCGTTATATGTGAAATTGAAAAAGTCTGGATGGTTGTAGCTAGACTTGAACTAAAGCAGGGTTGAACTCCAACCCTGCTCTATTAGCCGCTTACTCCTCGGTTGGTGCAGTCAGCTTATCGGGATTAGCCAAAATCATCGTCTGCGTGCGGCCCAACGATACGCCTGCTTCACGCAGCTTCTTGAGGATTTCGTACAGCAGATCACTTTTAGTTCTGCTCACTACCCGCGGACTGCTGACGTAGCCGGTCACACTCAGCACGATACCGTCGGGCCCGAGCTGGCTAAAGGTGACCGACGGCTCTGGCGTGTCCTGAATTGACTCGTGCGCCTGATAGGCTTCAATCAGCATATTTCGCACCGCTTCTGGGTCAATATCCAACGGGAAGGTCAAGGCAATCGTCGCCACACCTTGCGCATTACCCATTGTGGCGTTGCGCACGTTTTGAGAAATGAACTGCGAATTGGGCACAATCACCGTTGAGCGATCGCTGAGTTGCAGCTCAGTAGCACGCACATTGATACGGCGAATATCCCCCTCTACCCCGCCAATACTCACTAAATCACCCACTTTAACCGGACGTTCGGTCAGCAAAATCAGGCCGGAGATAAAGTTTTTAACGATTTCCTGTAAGCCAAAACCGATACCTACCGACAGCGCACTGACAATCCACGCCAGCCTGTTCCACTCGATCCCCAGCACAGACAGCGTGATCAGAATAACCAGCACCAGTCCGATGTTAGAAAATAGCGTAACCAAAGAGGCCCGCATGCCGCGATCCATCTTGGTTTTAGGCAGGAAATCATTATCGAGCCAGCGTTTTGCGGAGCGCAAGACGTACCAACCCACAATCAGGAAGATGATCGCATTGACCGCGTGGGCAGGAATAATATTAAGGTGCTCAAGTCCCTTGCCGCCCCAAACGTCCACCACTTTGCTGAACAACTCCAGCGGCGTCGTGGTGCCAAAGTTACCGCCTAGCAACAGGGTAACCGCAATCAGCAACAGCATAGTTTTCGCCACCGCTGACAGCAGCGTAGCGGCGAGCGAAAGGTGACGATCGTCGAGGCTCAAGGAGTGTTTCAGCAATCTGCCGCTGGCCGTCGAGGGAGAAAACAGGCTTTCACTGAAGTCGATAGCCATGTGCATCAAAATATACAGACAGGCAATAACGGTGCCGACCCACAGCAGTTCGTAGGTCAGGAAGCGCGCCAGCGGAATATAGCCAATCAGCAGCGCAACAAAGATGGCAAACGCAATGACGCTGGTACCCAAGTGCAGCAGGCCGGCCAGCGTGGATCGCGCTTCGGGCTGCTCACCCTGCGCCAGCATTTTTCGGCGCTGGCGGTTAACGCGCATCGGGGCAAACGCGGCGCTTACCGCCACCAGCAGCGCCGACATGCCGTTGCCGAACAGCGTTACCGCCACGCTGGTTCCCACCAGGTTGTTAATGCCTTCAATCAGGCCAAAAATAAGAATAAAGGCCGACAGCATTTTGGGGAAGCTGTCGAGGGTTTTGGCCACCGGATCAGCAATACCCGGCAAACGCCAGGACGGGTGAGCAATAGAAAGCAGTGACCGCCCTAACCCGACAATCAGTGCCGAGAAAATAGAAAGCTTGAAGATTAAGTCACCGGTTTCCTGCACCCAGTCGCTCACGTCAGGCATGCGGGTGAAGGCCAGCGAAAACAGCTCTGCCGCACCGCCCAGAGTCATGATAGTGATCATCGCCGTGGCAAAGGCGAAGAAACTGCGACGCAGACGGCCCACGGGCAACCAGCGCGGCGTGAGCCAGGCCAGCGGAATATCCAGCACTCGACCGCCAAATATGCCAATCAACAGTGCCGCAATTAACAGCAGCCCGCTGCCAATACGCCATTCAGGCTGAAACGCGAGATGCCAGGCATCTTTCATCTGTTGGCGGTATTCACCAAAGCGCTCAGCGTCATCACTCGATGGTGAGGTTAGCGCCGACCAGAAATTACCGCCCAATATACTGCCGGTATTTAAGGCCAACTGCGTTTTAAGCGCGTCGCGACGCAGCCCGGCAATTTGTGCAGAAAGGTTATTGGCGCCGGTTTTTATCGCCCCAGCCTGCTCAATCTGATTATCCAACGCCGTTTTACTGGCATTAAGGTCTTTACGTTGCTTAATGACTTGGGGCGTTTCGGGTAACGCACCGGCCGCAGGCGCGGGTCCTAATACGTCCACTTTGGCCTGAACCTGCTGACGCAACGGCTGCAACGCCGTGCCTAAGGTATCGGCGTCCCCTGCCAGTTTGAGTGCCTCATCGCTAAGACCACTCAGCGATTTGTCATTTTTAGCGCTGGAAACTGCCTGTTTAATATTATCCAGTCGTTTCTGTAAAGCAGACAGCGCGGCAGGCGCATCAATCGGCTTAACCACGGGTGTATCGGTGCTAGATTGCTGTTGGTCGTTGGCATCGTCAGTCGCCGCGCTGGCCAGCAGAGGAGAAAACGTTAACGCTAATAACAGGGCGACGAGGAACGGTGCCCGGAAAAGCTTTTGCATGAGGTGAATTACCCAAAGTTTTATGTGTCGAAAACGAATTCAGATTTTCAGGAAAGAGAACTAATAGTTTGAGTAATTTTAAACTGTTCAGCGAAGGTATGCTATGTAAGCCAACTCTTAAAAATATAAAACGAAGAAAAAGAGATTAACGACAGCAGAAAGTGTGGGGACCGAAGCCCCCGCACCGGCAGAAAGCTAGTTTATAGCCGCAACGGCATCGCGCGATGCCTCGTCACGTTGGCTGCCCATCAGCTCGTGCAGCCGCCCCTGACGCATTTCGAGTAACCGGTCGGCGTGCGGGAAGTAGCGATCGTCATGACTGATGGCCAACACGGTTTTGCCCATTGCCGTAAGCTGTGGCAACAGATCGCGGTAAAAGACGCTGCGAAACTGTGGATCCTGATCTGCTGCCCATTCGTCAAGCAGAAGAAAATCTCGCCCTTCCGCCGCCGCCAGCAGCAGAGCAACGCGCTTACGCTGCCCTTGAGAAAGCTGAAGGTTGGCAATTTTATTGTTCTCGATCTCTAGCTTGGCGGTCATTTTTAACTGGTTCAGCCAGTTTTCGACAATTTTCGGGTCCGGCGGCTGGCCGTTTGGCCCCATCATTTGACCAAAAAGGTGGAAATCGGTAAATACCGCCGAGAAAAGCTGGCGATAGTCTCCGATATTTTTTGCCTCAATCACGACGTCATCGAGCAGAATCTGGCCCGACTGCGGGGTATAAAGCCCCGTCAGCAGCATGGCCAACGTCGATTTTCCACTGCCATTACCGCCAATCAAAAACACCATTTCACCGCGTTTGATCGTGAGGTTTAACGGACCCACGGCAAAACCCTGACCTTGATAAGTAAAGGTTAAATCACGCAGTTCGAGCCGCTGCCATTGTCTGTTTGGCAGCGCTTGGGCAAACGTCGGTTGATATTCGGCCAGACGCAGAGTTTTAAGCTTATTGAAGGCCACCTGAGCGGAGAGCAAAGTCGGCAACGCCCCCACAGCTTGCAGCAGTGGCGTGCGTAAAAACAGCAGCGTCAGTGAAAAAGTGGCAGCAACGGCATTGTCTGACCAACCCAGCGAGTTCGCCATGTAAAACACCATGCCGATAGCGCCGAGCATCATGATATTTGACCAGTTAACTGCACTCAGGTGGAAAGTGTCTGCGCCAATAACATGTTTGCGGTAGGTAGCCGCATCTTGCTGATATTCTTCCTGATAAATCTGCTGGGCGCGCTGACGATTAAGCGCCAACTCTTTGCGCCCCTGAATCACCGTTTCATAGTCTTTCTGTAAACGGTCTTCTGCCTCACGCACGTGGCCGAGGTGGCTATACACTTTCGCCACCAGTTTAAAACTGACCCAAATCGTTACCACCAACCAAACCACGGTCACTGCCAGCATTTTAGGCGATAGCCAAGCCAAGTAGGCAGCGCAACCAAGGGTAAGAATAATACCCTGCAGCAGCTCGGGAAGGCGTACAAACGCCAGCGTAATATTACGAATATCGCTGCTCAGGCTGGCGAGCAGCTGCGCACTGCCAATCTGCTCGATGCGTTCAATGTCGGTATCCATTATGCGTTTGATAAACTGACCGCGCAGCTTATAGACAAAATGGTGCCCGAGGGCGGTAAGTGCCAGCTGAGAGCCTAGCGTAATCACCATCAGCAGCAGTAACAGTGCCAAAAACTGCGGCAACACGGCCACAGAGGTGTGTGAGGTTTCAATAAGCTTGATATTAATGAAGGCAATGAGTCCGACTCCCAACGCCGCACTGGCCAGGCTTAACGCAATTACGCCGATGAACGGCCAGCGATATTGTTTAAAAACGACGCGCAAAAGCTCCATCTCTATTTAATCTCTATTAATTTTTTAACTGGACGCAGTGTAAAGGCCCGCGCAATGAGATCAAGACTAATTCTCATTTTCTCTCATACGCTTAAAGTCTGAAAGCGTGCGTAAAAAAGCTGACATACGGTGTCACATCGTCCTAAACTTCTGTAATGGACAAAGAAAATGAACTCAGAAGAAGTAAACGTAACGCGCTGCTGCTGCTGTTAACTGCCGCAGGGCTGTTTGCGATCACCCTTTTTTTACCGCCGAATTTTTGGGTCTCAGGCTTAAAAGCCATCAGCGAAGCAGCTATGGTGGGCGCCCTCGCCGATTGGTTTGCGGTGGTAGCACTGTTTAAACGCGTACCCATCCCTTTTATTGCCTCACATACCGCAATCATTCCTAAAAACAAACATAAGATTGCCGATAATTTGGCGATTTTCGTGCAGGAAAAATTCCTCGACCCTGGCTCGCTCGTACGATTGATTCGCCAGCATGATCCGGCGCAGGCCGTCGGCAACTGGCTGACGTCTGAGGAAAACGCCCGTCAATTTGGCGGATATCTGGTCAGCATTATCCGCAACTTTCTGGATATTACCGACGATCGGCGCATTCAGCAGCTGGTAAAAGACGCACTGTATGCGGCAATTGACAAGGTTGACCTGTCGAAGTCGGTCGCCACGCTTTTGGAAAGCCTGACCAAAGAGGGTCGCCATCAGGCGCTGCTGGACCAGGCGATGCAAAAACTTATTGCTCTGCTTGAGCAACCGGCCAGCCGAGAATTTATTGCCGCGCAGATAGTGCGCTGGGTAAAACGTGAACACCCGCTCAAGTCAAAAATGTTGCCAACGGAGTGGCTGGGTGAAAACGGTGCTTCGATGGTGTCAAATGCGATCAATTCGCTACTTGATGATATCGGTAACGATCGCGGCCACGCCCTGCGCCAGAGCTTTGACCATGTGGTGGGAAAATTTATTGTCCGTCTGCAAAACGACCCAAAAATGGCGGCTAAAGCGGAAGAAATTAAAGATTATCTGAAGAACGATCCGAAACTGAATCACTATGTTATTGGACTTTGGGGCGACCTGCGTCAGTGGATTAAGGACGATCTCGACCACCCGAACTCAATGCTGCATGCGCGGGTTACCGAATCAGGGCTGTGGCTTGGAAAGATGCTGAGTCGTGATCCTGCTCTGCGTGAATCGATGAATAAACAAATGGAAATATTGGCCGCAAAAATGGCGCCGGATTTCGCCCAGTTTCTGACACGCCATATTAGCGATACGGTTAAAAGTTGGGACGAGAAAGACATGTCCCGGCAGATTGAACTAAATATTGGTAAAGATCTGCAGTTTATTCGTATCAACGGCACGCTGGTCGGCGCAGGGATCGGACTGATACTTTACCTTATCTCACAACTTCCTCAGGTTGTTCCGATAGTATGGCAATACGTTCGTTAGCACGTTACTAACTGATAATAAAAAGTATATTTGCAAGCCGCCTGAGTAAAATATGAGTTTTCTCTGAGGCGGCTTGAGCATGGCACGTCCTGTTATTTCACCGTTTTACTAAAGGCGTCTACCGCTAGAATGGCGTTGGCGACGTCCTCCGGAGAAAGATTCGGATTAAGATTGCCCAGCGTATCTCCTTCGCCACCGGCCAATGCCCCCACCTTAACCAGATTTTCATAGCTCTCCTGGTCGAGGTGCATCTCTTTCAAGGTTGTTGGCATATTGATAGAACGGTAGAAACGCACGTATTTTGCTATCTCGTCATCGGGACGTTGTTCAAGCACCATCTGCGTCAGGGTGCCGTAGGCGACCTTTTCACCGTGCGTGAGATGATGCACGTCACCTTTAATGGCGGTAAAACCGTTGTGAATGGCATGCGCACCGGCAAGACCGGCATTTTCAAATCCCAAACCGGAAAGCAGCGTGTTTGCTTCAACCACCGCATCAACGGCTGGCGTGACCAGATTTTGTTCAACGGCGGTGTAGGCGCTGAAACCGTAAGTCAGCAGCGTTTTCTCGCAGGCTTCTGCAATCGCCATACCTGCGATAGTGGGCGCGCCCCCCACCATTGAAGAGGAGTGCGAGCGAAGCACTGCCTGAGCTTCAACGTAGGTTGCCAGACCATCGGCAATACCCGAGGCAAAGAGCCTCACCGGTGCCTGAGCGCAGACTTGAGTATCAATCAGCACCAGATCAGGATTCTTATTGTAAAAGCGGTAGGTATCAAACACGCCTTCATCGGTATAGATAACCGAGAGTGCGCTACAGGGTGCATCGGTTGACGCGACGGTGGGCACGATAGCGACACACTGCTGTAATTCGTCGGCAATCGCCTTTACGGTATCAAGCGTTTTACCGCCGCCAAGGCCCACTACAACGTTAGTGCCCTGCTTGCGCGCCAGGTTCACCAGTCGGGTTATCTCATTGCTTGAGGCTTCACCGTTAAACGGTTCATAGTGAAATTCAACATTGGATTTTTCCAGAGAGCACTTCACGCGCTCACCCACAATACTCCATACCATTTCGTCCGCGATCAGAAAGGATTTTCCACCTAGCGCGGGGAGGTATTCGCCGAGTTCGTCAATTACGCCACGACCTTGAACGTATTTCCGTGGGGAAGAAAAGATAAATTTACTCATAATTCACACCTCTGTATTGGAAGTTTTTATGATGGGTTTTCTGTGGTTGGTTTTTATGATTAGTCATGAGGCCTTACTGAATGTATTACGTTCAGCTTAGTCTCCAACACACCAAAACTCATTACCGATGGGTGAAATAATCGCTATTAAATAACTAAAATGTGACATTGAATCAATAAGTTAAAATAATTTTACTCAATATGTCATCTTCATGCCTCTCACAAAACAAATTTATAACATTTAGCTAACCTAATAATAATATTGAGTCAAAATGTTATTGATTTGATGCTATTCCTTAAAAACCACTTAGCTTTTGCTCAATTTTAACTATCAAATCTATCTATAAAAACGGTTTTACCTTACAGAGGCGATCCGCGAAAATATAACCATTAAGAGAGAGAGTAAGTTGCTAAAGCCAGGATGTTGTTGGCTATCGATTTTATTATTAATGATGATTAACAGGAATTTTATGTACAACTTTCAACGTTATCAGGCCAAAGAGTTAGCATTAGCTTACATGAGCAGCAAAGCGCACGATTTATCGCCTGAGGAGTTTTTGGAACAGCTGAAAAAAACGGAAGGGTCTTTTGATAATCTGCTTAAGCACGGCCACGATGTCAAAAGCGGTTTATTGGTGAAGGCTTTCTAATTCGTTCAGTCACAAAGTGAGTCTCACAAGCAAGAATTAAAGCGAACGCCGTTGAAAATACGGCATTCGCTTGCACTTCCTCTACCCACTATCTGAAATCAAAAACTCTTACGTTTAAGACATCTGTCGATCGTCTACGTACTTACGCTTGTCCGCTGCCGGTGGGAAATACTGATACAACCACGTTTCACTCAGCGCATGATCGTGGGAGCGCAGGAACATACGCAGCTCAACCGGCTCAGCCGAGTCGCTGGTCGGAGTCCAGTCGAACAGGATGCGATATCCGTCAAACGGCTGAACGTACAGAATCTCAATGCTGCTTATTTTGCCCGATGACACCGTGATGACAGGCTCGATACCCTTGTCGGCGTAGGCTTTGAGCTCTCCACCAATGAAGTCCACGCCAAAGCGACGTGCCCACACTGTTGGATAGTGCTCGCCCGGCGCCCAGCCTTCCGGGAATCCGCCCATGCCAGTACGGGTTGCCAATACTTTGGCCATTGGGCTGCGCACCGGGGGTTCGCCGCTCCAGTAAAGGCGATAGCTAAAGTCTACAGAGTCTCCCGCTTTAATCGGCTTTTCAGGCTGCCAGAAGCACACTACGTTATCGAGGGTTTCACCGGTAGTCGGGATCTCCATCAGATTAATCGACCCTTTGCCCCAGTTGCCTTTTGGCTCAACCCACAGGCTAGGTCGCTTGTTGTACCAGCCGATCACATCCTGATAATCATTGAAATCGTGATCCAGCTGCAGCAAACCAAAACCTTTTGGATTCTCATCTTCATAGGCGTTGAACTGAAGTTTCTGCGGATTGTTCAGCGGACGACAAACCCATTCGCCGTTCCCACGCCACATTGCCAAACGATCGGAGTCGTGGATCTGCGGATGAATAGTGTCACAGCGCATACGCTCGTTGGTGCCACAGCTGAACATGCTGGTCATCGGTGAAATGCCCAACTGCTTCACGTCTTTGCGGGCATGCACATGCTTGTCGATCTCCATGACTACGCGTGTTGGCTCGCAGTGAATGGTAAAGCGATAGGCACCGGTAACGCTTGGGCCATCAAGCAGCGCGTAAACGACAAAAGTGGTGGAATCAGCTTTTGGGGTTTCAAACCAGAACGACACAAAATCTGGGAACTCTTCAGGCTGATCCGTGAAGGTATCTATCGATACACCACGTGCAGACAAACCGTATTGATAGGTATCGTCAACGGCACGGAAATAGCTGGCGCCCAGGAAGGAGACCACGTCGCGCTGTGTCAGCTCAGGTGCCTTGTTCACTTTAAAACCGGCAAATCCAAGATTCGATTTACCTTCAAGCTGCTTGGTATCAACACCCGCATCGTGATAGTTAAACAACTCTGGGCGGAAGTGGATTTCACGCGCCTGATTCTTGTCACCGTCGAGTGCAAACATTTTCACTCTGCGTTTGAAGCCCATGCCGACGTGGAATAACTCAACGTCCAGCTGGCGGTTTGGAATATCGTGCCACAGTGAATGGGCGTGATCGTACTGAATGCTGTTGTAGGCCTGTGGGGTAAGGTTCGCCAGCGTATCTGGCAGTGCCTCAGGTGCGCCGCCATAGGGTTGTTTCGCTAAAGAAGCGGCCATTTTCTGCAAAACGGAGAAATCAAAGGCGGTCGCGCCGCCGTCGGCGACATTACCCTGCGCCGCTTCGGCAGAACCGGTGAACAGTGAGGCCATCGCAGGCACACCACAATAGGCAGCAAACGCCATTGAAGCTTTAATAAATGCTCTTCGTTCCATGCCGGAAAGGTTTCCTTTGGCTTAGCAAATGTATGATCCCGACAGCACTTTCTGGGATGTGAGCAAACTCAAACATCGTTAAACAGCGGTGCCATCGAGGTTAAAAATTACGACCCCAAGGCTAACTTAAAATTCACATCACGAGTACCATAAATTGAACTCATTCAGCTAATAAAGTGCTTGCAACATAATGCAGTTCCGGCGTGTCAAGGCTAGAGTATATGCGGGCTGAGCGTAAAATATGCATCACCTGTAAAACCGTTCATCTCTGCCATTACTGCCCACTTATACAATGATTTTTAAGACCATTCTGTTACACGCTGCAAACAAAAAACGCCCAATACTGTTATTGGTGGAGGCAATCACTAACCTTTCATGCTCCTCATTTTTACTGAATTCAACATGAAAATAAGTCGTTATTCAGCATCGAGTAAATAGGCTAGCGTAGATTTCATCACCGCTTTTCCTATTTTATTGCGACTTCAACAGGACGTTATTTATGCATACTCTTTTGCAACACGACTTGGACCACCTGCCCGAGATTCTAAAACAGGCCTGCGATACAGCGCTAGCACACCTTAGCGCTCTCCCTGAACGCCCCGTTTGTGCCCCCGAAGAACATCAACACTTAAAGCTCGGCGACGATCGGCTGCCGGAAACCGGCGTAGGGGCGCAGCTGGCAATTGCGCAATTCTGGCAAGATTATGCCCAAGGTTTCTCTGCCAGCGCGGGTCCTCGCTACTTCGCGTTTGTCACCGGGGGGGCAACGCCGGCAGCGCTGGCCGCAGATTGGCTAGTGAGCGCGATTGACCAGAATACTCAGCTGCATTTTGACTCTGTGGCGTCGGCTATCGAACTGGCAACCATTAGCCAGTTGAAACAGCTGCTGGGCCTACCAGAGAGCCAGTGTGGCTCTTTTGTCAGCGGTGCCACCATGGCTAACTTTGTTAGCATGGCGATTGCGCGGCAATGGCTGGGACAACAACGCGGCGTAGACGTAGCTCAACAGGGCCTGCACGCACTCGGTCCCATTCGAGTGATTTCCGCGGCTGCGCACTCAAGCAGCGTTAAGGCGTTAAGCATGCTCGGAATTGGCCGCGATGCGCTGGTCAACGTGGCGACACTGCCCAACAGTGAAGCCATTGATCCGCAAGCACTGGAACAGGCACTCATCGAAAGTGACGGCCTGCCAACCCTGGTTCTGGCCAGTGCTGGGACAGTAAACACTGTGGCCTTCGACAACCTGCCCGCCCTGCTGGCCCTGCGCGAACGTTTTGGCTTTTGGTTGCACGTTGACGCGGCGTTTGGCGGCGTGGCTGCTGCATCTTCGCTCTATGCGCCGCTGCTTGAAGGCTGGCAGCAGGCGGACTCCATTACCGTTGACGCTCATAAATGGTTGAATGTGCCGTATGACAGCGCGGTACAGTTTACCGCCGGGCAGCATCTCGCTCTGCAGGTTCAGGTATTTCAAAATCACTCTGCCTATCTCGAGCCGCCGAGTGTCAGGCCAGACAACTACCTGCACCTTACGCCCGAAAACTCGCGTCGCTTTCGCGCTTTGCCCGTTTGGATGGCGCTAAAGGCCTACGGTCGTGACGGCATCGCCGAGATTATCGATAGAAACGTCACGTTGGCTAAAAAATTGGCGAGTCAATTAGAACACACGCCGGGATTTAAGCTTTTGGCACCGGTTTTACTGAATGTGGTCTGTTTTGCCCTCGATTCCGCCGATGGCACGCCGGGTGAAGTCGCCAAACGTAATCAGTTTCTCAAACTTTTAGACAAAGCGGGCGTGGTTCGCTGCACGGCAACTACGCTAGCCGATAAACCCGGTATTCGCGCGGCGTTGGTAAACTGGATGACGGAAGAGGTTGATATCGATTTGGCACTTCAGTCTATGATTGAATGCAGAAATGCGGTGTGACGGGTTAATCTTTTAGTGACTCGAACGGGAGAGTTCGCCCACCTGCAAAGAGAATCGGACGCAGGTGGGAGATTCAAAATCAGCAATATGGGGGGCTAATGCACGTCACGCGGCTCAACGAAAGTTCCGTCTTTACTTTGTGTTTCGTTGAAGAACCAAATGCCTGCCGGATATTCATCTAGCGAGACTAAGTACATCACCCCTTCATAAAACGTTTCAACCGCTAGAACTTTACCCTCGCGACGCGGACCACCGTCAGTTTTTACCGTCACCAGATCGTTAACCTTCATTAGAGTGCCTCGTGAAATTGATTTGAGCCGCGATGGCGAGAAGTATGGATGTCTTCATCGTCAGTTTATTCTAGTACATTGCGCGAAGGAAATGACAAAGCGCAAGAAAAAGGTGAGGAGATACAGAGATTAAGAGGTTGGAGTCTGAACAGAAAATGATTCTTGGGGCCAAAAAATGGCAATAAAAAACCCGCATCAGCGGGTTTTTGTAATCTACTTTATGCGCTGTAAAACAGCGAATAAGCGAGATTAGATAGCGGTAACGTTAGCCGCTGACGGACCTTTAGCACCGTTCTCGATAGAGAACTGTACGTTCTGGCCTTCAGCCAGGGTCTTGAAACCTTGATCCTGGATTGCAGAGAAATGTACGAATACATCTTTGCTGCCGTCTGCAGGAGTGATGAAGCCAAAGCCTTTAGACTCGTTGAACCACTTAACTTGACCTTTCATCAAATTTGACATGCGAATTACCTTTTAAATATAAATTTTGCCGCCATGGGCATGTTATAGCCGGATTTCAGTCGTTACTTATGGAGGCACTAAGAAGGAAATTCGTCAGATCAGTGTTATCAAAGATAACTCATTAAATTGGAACAACTTTACTCAGGATGTCGTGCATAAATAGGTCTGTACCACAGGCCGAGAGCTATTTACTCATGACTGCCGATCAATAGCAACTCTTTTTAACACTTACTGTGAGTAATCACCCTAAACTGTCTGATTTACGCGCATAGCGATGGTTTAATCATCGTTTATGCTGCTGTTTTTAAATAAGTTGCTGTTAAAAAGGATGTGAGAGAAAGCGAAATAAAAAAACGCTGAAGGTTTTTACCCGAAATTGATGTCGGGAAAAACATTCAGCGTCAATGATTTGTGTTGAATGTGAAGACGTTACTCCATCATTTCTGACACGGCGTGGCGCACATAGGCCGTAATTTGCGCCAAATCCTCAGCTTTCGCACTGTCTCCGCCAATCGAACGCACTCGGTTCTCGAGGTGGCCGATGTCCTGCTCGACTTTATGAGCAATCTGTACTTTAACGATGGTATCAACAGAAGAAATAAAGGCCCGCATTACTGCTTTCAGCGCAAAAATTTCAGAGAACGAGTCGTAGGCCAGCTTTTCGGCAGGCGCACTCTGCGGGCTCGGTTTGTTGCGCGGTGGCAGGTTCTTCAGGTTGTCTACGTGTTCAATAATCAGATCTATATCTCTGATTAACTCATCAAAATTCTTAGCCACTGATTTTCCTTCGCTCGGCGAAAGCAGAAGAATACCACTGCGGCAACAGCGGGAGAAGTCGGCAGGGAAAGGAAAGGTGAAATTTAAACAAGAAGCGCCTGTCCACGGCAGTGAACAGGCGCCAGAAAGGTCTAAATAACTAAAAAGCGCGGTTAATTAGGCGTTTTTTAGTGAGTCCATGTCGATAACGAAGCGATATTTCACGTCGCTGTTCAACATGCGGGTATAGGCTTCGTTGATCTCATCCATTTTGATCATCTCAACGTCGCAGCCGATGTTGTGCTCAGCACAGAAATCCAGCATTTCCTGGGTTTCAGCAATACCGCCAATCAGTGAGCCAACCAGACTTTTACGGCCCATGATCAGTTTACCGGCGTGAACGGCAGGCTCTACTGGCTCAATCAGACCGACTAGAATATGTACACCATCACGTTTTAGCGTGTCGAGATACGGGTTCAGGTCGTGTTGGTGAGGCACGGTGTCAAGAATGAAGTCAAAGTGGCCTTTCACTTCCGCCATCTGTTTTTCATCGGTGGACAATACGACGTGGTTCGCGCCCAGGCGGCGAGCTTCCTGCTCTTTACCAGCCGAACGGGTGAACAGTGTCACGTCTGCGCCCATCGCGTGAGCAAATTTCAGGCCCATGTGACCCAAACCGCCCAGACCGACGATCGCGACTTTATGGCCCGCTTTCACGCCCCAGTGTTTCAACGGGGAGTAAGTGGTGATACCGGCACACAGCAGTGGTGCAGCCGCCTTAAAGTCGAGAGCTTCTGGTACACGCAGAACAAACTTCTCGGAAACCACGATCTGCTCAGAATAGCCGCCGTAGGTCATCATGTTGTCATGACGGTCAGGCGTGTTGTAAGTCATGGTCGCACCTTCGAGACAGTACTGCTCGAGGTCTGCTTCGCAATTCTCGCAGTGCTGACAGGAGTCAACCATGCAGCCAACGCCGACGGAATCGCCGACTTTAAACTGAGTGACTTTTGAGCCAACGTGCGTCACGTGACCAATGATTTCATGACCTGGAACCAGCGGATAAACGCTCTGGTGCCATTCGTTACGCGCCTGATGGATGTCGGAGTGACAAACGCCGCAGTATTTGATGTCGATAACCACATCGGTATCACGTGGGTCGCGGCGGATAAAGTTGTGGGGTGCCAGCTCGGTCTCTGCGGACTGCGCGGCAAAACCTCGGACGTTAAGAGTCATCTGTTTTCTCCTGAGGGATAACGAAAGAATTCAGGCGACGACCAGAGGGTCGCCGCCGGTATGGATTATGAAGACTTTAAAAGGAACATCGTTATAACGATCCTCTCTAGTACTTGCCTAAATCTGTTTTTTTCAAGATTTTTGGTTAAGCGCTGCACAGCGTACAGGCTTAACCAATATTTGATACGTCTTGCAGGGACGCAGGAGTAAGGGGGTTAAATCAGTCGTGCGGTTTTCAGCTCACTCTTGAGATAAGCATAGTAGATAGGTGCCGCAACGACACCCGGCAGGCCAAAGGCTGATTCAAATATCAGCATCGCCAGCAGTACTTCCCAGGATTTTGCATTGATGCGCGTACCTACGATCCTGGCGTTCAGGAAGTACTCAACCTTATGAATAATAATCAAATAGCCCAACACTATTGCGCCGACCCACAGTGAAATCGACAGACCCACAATGCAGATAACCGTATTGGAGATTAAATTACCCACCACCGGCAGCAGTCCGCAGACGAAGGTAAACACCACCAGCGTTTTCGACAGCGGAAGATGTATGCCAAACATCGGCAAAATGCCGAACAGGAACACGCCAGACAAAACGGTATTGATCAGTGAAATCTGAAATTGTGCAAAAACGACATTACGAAAGGACTGACTCAGCAAACGCATACGCTGCATCAGGTCATTCTTTAATGGCGCATGCTGTTCTTCGCCTACGCCCCTTTGCAGCGAAATAATCGCCCCCAGGATCATCCCCACCAACATGGTCACAAAGGTGTGCGCCGCGTTTTTACCTGCGGCTTGCAGCATCACAACGTGCTCACGCATCCACTGAATAAACTCGCGCTGAAGCTCTTCCAGGTTAGCCGGCAAATAGTGCAGCATCACCGGTGAAAGTCGACTTTGCGCATCGCTTAGCAGGTGACTTACCTTGTCATTAAAGGCCGCAGGATTGCGTACATCGTGCAGCAGGAAGGTCACAATACCCATCACGGCCAGAATCAGTGCGCTCACCACGACGGTGCTAATCAGCGCCACGACTAGCCATCGCGCACGTTCACCGCGAATGATTTTCTGAAAATGTGGGGTCAGTGCATTAACCAATTCATAAACGATAAAGCCCGAGATAAAACATCCCAGCAAATGCAGCGGAAGGATCAGAAACAGTCCACCCAGGATAATAAACAAACTCAGCCAACGGATATGATGGGGTCTCATTATTTGCATTTCTGCATCCTTACTAAACGTAATCACGGGTCACGCCCCGCCCTTTTAAACATCATAGCACCGAACTTTCTTCACCTTGAATCATAAGCCAGGTTCATCAAAATTTTGACATGAGAATTCAGTTCTCTATCATTCTCTTATTGAAAATAAACAAAGTAATGTGAACTGACAGGCCAAAACATGACCGATTTGATTCGTGACACTCTTTCTTTGCCGCAGGGTCATAACAAACTGCTGCTTCACTCCTGCTGCGCGCCCTGCTCCGGCGAGGTGATGGAGGCTATCCAGGCTTCAGGGATCGAGTACGCGATATTTTTCTACAATCCTAATATTCACCCACAAAAGGAGTACCTGTTGCGCAAGGAGGAGAACATCCGCTTTGCCGAACAGCACAACATTCCTTTTATCGATGCAGATTACGATACTGATAACTGGTTTGAACGCGCACGCGGCATGGAAAAAGAGCCCGAACGCGGCATTCGCTGCACCATGTGTTTTGACATGCGCTTCGAGCGAACCGCACTTTACGCGTTTGAACACGGCTATACAGCAATCTCCAGCTCTCTCGGCATCTCGCGCTGGAAGGACATGAAACAAATAAACGGCTGCGGTCATCGCTCGGCCGCGCCTTATCCAGGAATGGTCTACTGGGACTATAACTGGCGTAAAAAAGGCGGTGCCGCGCGAATGGTCGAGATAAGCAAACGTGAACACTTTTATCAGCAGGAGTATTGCGGCTGCGTCTATTCTCTGCGTGACACTAATTTGCACCGTAAATCTCAGGGACGCGAGCTGATTAAACTGGGCGTGAAGTTTTATGGAGACGATGACGACGAATAATACGCCGCGCATCCTGCCACTCAATAACCCGACTTTATGTCGGGTTATCCCCTACCTTCTCTGCCTGACCCCACACTATCGCAAAATCCTATGATGCCCTCGCCGATGAAACTTGCTTAACTTAGTGCTGCTTGTTACTTTCCGGTCTTGCCGTTTTTAATGCATTTTTGATTAATTAATTTAATAAAAAATATATACCTATAAATCAAGCTTATAAAGCTTGGTATCACGTTAAATCACGCGGTTATTTTTGTATAAAAAGTTTAACAACAGGGGTTAAAAAATGTGGGTTCTCATTGGTATTCCCATCGTCGTCCTTGGCTTCGCGCTGCGGTTTAATCCGCTGCTGGTTGTCACTATTGCCGGTATCTCGACCGGTCTCGCCGGCGGTATGCAGACCGTTGAAATCGTCAGCGCATTCGGTAAAGCATTTACCGACAACCGCTACATGGGCCTGGTTTGGCTCACCCTGCCGGTGATTGCCATTCTCGAGCGCAGCGGACTAAGAGAGCAGGCCAAACATCTAATATCTAAGATACATGCGGCTACCACGGGTCGCGTGCTGATGCTCTATTTTCTGATCCGTCAATTAACCGCCGCGCTAGGTTTGACCTCGCTGGGTGGCCACGCACAGATGGTTCGTCCACTGATTGCACCGATGGCTGAGGCCGCTGCGACCACCAAATATGGCGACTTGCCTAACGACGTACGCCAGAAAATTCGCGCCAATTCGGCTGCGGTGGATAACATCGCGGTATTCTTTGGTGAAGATATTTTTATCGCCGTGCAGTCCATCCTGCTGATTAAGGGCTTCCTCGACCAAAACGGCGTGTTTGTCGAACCCCTGCATCTTTCCGTATGGGCGATCCCGACGGCCATTGCCGCCCTGATTATCCACTTTATACGCCTTTGGCTGCTTGACCGCTCGCTTGCCAAACGCTTTGACGGCCAGCATGGGAGCCTCGGCAAATGATCACTTTAAATACCGTTTATATTATTGCCGGACTGCTGTTTGCCGCCTTTGCTATTTTTAACCTGCGTGATAACACCAATCCAAAACGTTTCATCAATGCGCTGTTTTGGGGAATTTATGCCATAACCTTCTTGGTCGGCACGGAGTTACCGCATTTTGTGACCGGCTGTATGGCCATTTTGCTGGCCGTTATTGCAGGAACCGGTCAGTTGGGGAAAGGCAAAAACGACACCAACCAGCCCGGCGTTCAGCTTAAGCGCGAAGCCAACGCCAAACGCTTCGGAAACAAGCTGTTTATCCCTGCTCTGCTTATTCCGCTGGTTACCTTGGTCGGCACCCTGACGCTTAAATATACGCCACTGGTCGAAACCAAAAACGTGACCTTGATTTCGTTGGTTCTCGGCACTTTGGTCGCGTTTTTAGTCGCATTATTGATGCTGCGCGACTCGCCCATAAAAGCAATTAAAGCCGCAGGACAGACGATGGATACCGTCGGCTGGGCGGCCATACTGCCCCAGATGCTCGCGGCACTGGGTGGCCTGTTTGCATTGGCTGGAGTGGGCGGCGTGGTGGCCAATCTGGTCAAAGACGTGATCCCGATGGGTTCACCGCTGGCAATTGTGATCGCCTACACCTTTGGCATGGCATTATTTACTATGATCATGGGTAACGGCTTTGCCGCATTCCCAGTGATGACCGCCGGTATCGGTTTACCGCTGATCGTTCATCAGTTGGGCGGTAATCCGGCTATTATGGGCGCAATAGGCATGCTTTCAGGCTTCTGCGGCACGTTGATGACCCCGATGGCCGCCAACTTCAACATTGTGCCCGCGGCGCTGCTGGAGTTACAGGACAAGTACGCGGTTATCAAGACCCAGGCCATGACGGGACTTTTACTGCTTCTGGCCAACACGGCGTTTTTGTATTTCTTCGTGTTCCGCTTCTAACTGAAGCGGCACATTTATGGAGGCGATTAATTGAATCAGCCGAATACTCTACAATTGACGCCAGAAATGGCGTCACGCTTTGCCTCACTGGCGTTAAATCATTTAACCCGTGAATATCCGAATAAACTGATGCACGCGCTTTCCGGCCCTGAAGACGCAAAAGGACCTCGCGCGCTGCACCCTATTTTCTATGGCAGTTATGATTGGCACTCCTGCGTTCACGGCTACTGGCTGCTGCTGCGACTGCTCGACCGGTACCCTGAGCTACCGGAGCGTGACAAAATCATCGCCGTAGTAGAGGCCCATTTCACCGCCGACAACGTGGCGGGCGAGATGCACTACCTGCAACAAAAACAGCATAACGGCTTCGAACGTCCTTACGGCTGGGCATGGTTTTTGGCGCTGGCTCAACAGCTTGATGCCATGACCTTACCGCAGGCGAAAGGCTGGGCAAAAACGCTGGCACCGATGACTGAATTTTTTGTCAAAAGCTTCTGCGATTTTCTGCCCAAAGCCACTTATCCCCTGCGCGTCGGCAGCCATTTCAACACCGCTTTCGCACTGGCATTGACGCTCGACTACGCCCGCAGTACGGCGCGTAAAAAGCTGGTATCAATGATTGAGGAGACTGCACTGCGCTGGCATTTGGAAGACGTGAACTGTCAGGCCTGGGAACCGGGAGGGGATGAGTTTCTTTCGCCGTCGCTGATGGAGGCAGAACTGATGCGCCGCGTATTGGCACCTCAGGCGTTTATTACCTGGTTCGGTCGATTCCTGCCACATCTGGCGCAGGGGCAGCCTGAGACGCTGTTTGTTCCCGCCACAGTCACTGACCGCACTGACGGGAAAATTGGGCATCTGGACGGATTAAACCTCAGCCGCGCCTGGTGTCAGCGTTCACTGGCCGCCGCGCTGCCCGCTGGGGACGCCCGCATCACCCTGCTGGCTCGCTCCGCTGATAAACATTTAAACAGTGCGCTGGGTCATCTTGACAGTGATTATGCCGGTGAACACTGGCTGGCAACCTTTGCTCTGCTGGCATTGGAAGCTTGATAACACAAGGCCTCTGCCATCACCGAGTTGGGCGAGAACAGAGGCTGTGCCAGCGCTTAGCGAATAACGCCGCGCTTTGAGCGGGCAAAGAAGTGTTCAAAACAGACCAGCATTGAGTATTCAGTCTGCTGGTATGCAATTTCCTCTCTCACGACCTCGATTGGCTCCGCACAGTGATACATACGCTGATAAAGCTGACGAATAATCAACCTTAAATGTGGGTCCTCGACCCAACGCAACAGCGCCGCTTCATTGACCTCAATCGGTCTGCATCTATTCCCCTCGGCGAGGACAAACGGCGGAACATCCTGAACCACGCATGAACCTGCCATCACTTCGCAGGCTTGCCCGAGAATACAAAACTGATGCACGGCGGCAAGCTTCCCGAGACACACATGGTCATCGACTTCAACGTGTCCGGCCAGTACGCCGCCGAGACCCATTTCAACCGCATTACCCACCACGCAGTCGTGTCCAATATGCACCTGATTAAGAAAAATATTATCATTGCCGATGGTCGTTACGCCCGCTCCCTGCACGGTACCGCGATGAAACGTCGCTTTCTGACCAATCTGATTACGATGGCCTATTTCCAGCCGAGTCGGCTCTCCCCGATACTTCAAGTCCTGATTAATCTCACCGAGTGAACAGAATCTATCGATAAAATTATCCCTGCCGATACGGGTGTGTCCGTTAATCACGCCGTGGGAAAGAACAATCGTTCCCTCACCTATCTCTACATTGCGTTGAATATGACAAAAAGGACCGATGCGAACGTGTGCACCGATAATCGCGCCCTTTTCAATAATACTGTTACCCGCGATAACGGCAGATGAGTGGATCACGTTAGAAATCTCCAGATGTTGTATCTTCCTGATAGCAGGAAAAAAAACACCGGCAATTAATTCGCACAGGGCAAAATTAAGGAGGGAATGAGCAGGAAAAGGAGGGTCAATACTCTTTGTCTGCGGTATTCAGGGGGCTAATGCGTTAAGAATGCCCAAACGTGACCTGACTCACATAGAGTAAAGAAAAAGGGCAGGCAACCCAGCATAGTTTAATTTATATATTTTTTGAACCTTGTCAGGGTTGCACGTTCATGAATTAATTATTAATGCTTTCTTAAGCTTAACGGTTCAGGATGTGCGATCGGCTCAACGCGGCATGCGTTAAAGCCAGTTTTTCTTGGGCATCTTTGCCAACCTGAGCCTATTGGAGCCAGCATTGCGAAATTTCATTCCTAAAATCAGCTATTTTTGGCTGACGATGTTGTTAAGCCTTTATTTCACGTGTGTTGTTAACCTTCCGGTCCTGCTGCATTTTTATCAAATCTTGCATGCTCTTTCGGCTTACAAAATTGGCTTTGCTTTATCTATTCCCGTGGTGCTTTTTGCCGCGTTGAACTTCGTGTTTACACCGTTTACCTTCAAACCCCTACTCAAGCCGTTCTTTATCGTCCTGCTGTTGATAAGCGCCATCGCCGCCTATGCACAGCTGGTGTTCCACGTGATTTTTGATCGTGGAATGATTGAAAACATCGCTGAAACTCAGCAAAGTGAAGCCTCCTCTTACTTAAATGCTTCAGTGGTGACTTGGTTTGTCCTCACTGGCCTGCTCCCTGCGCTGCTGCTGCTCAAAGTGCCGGTCGTTTATAATCAGACAGTGCTCAAACGGCTCGGCGTGCGCGTACTTTCAATGCTTGTCTCACTCGCGCTTATCGGTGGGGTAGCGACCCTTTATTACAAAGACTATGCCTCGGTGGGCCGCAATAACCGCACGCTAAACCTCGAAATATTGCCAACCAACTATCTTTACAGCGGTTTTCAGTACATTAATCACAAGTATTTGAGCACGCCGTTGCCGTATGAAAAAGTGGGTACCGATGCCAAACTGGTGCAAAAAGCAGGAGAAAAACCGACGCTGATGTTCCTGGTGATTGGCGAAACAGGCCGCGCCCAGAATCAGTCCTTTAACGGGTACGACAAGCCAACCAATAGCTTCACGCAAAAAACGCCGGACATGGTGTTCTTTAACCATGTCAGTTCGTGCGGCACTGCCACGGCAGTCTCCGTCCCCTGTATGTTTTCCGACATGAAACGAGTCGATTTCAACAACGAACGAGCGCATCGCAGCGACAGTTTTCTCGATATTTTGCAACGGGCTGGCGTAGCCGTATATTGGAAAGACAACGACGAAGGGTGTAAAGGCGTGTGCGATCGTGTGCCAAACGTCACCATTGATACCAAAAAGGACGGCAAATTCTGCGACGGTGAAACCTGCTACGACGCCGCGCTGCTCGAAAATCTTGACGACAAAATTGTCGATGACGGAAAGAACAAACTGATTGGTCTGCACCTGATAGGCAGCCACGGCCCGACCTATTATCAGCGCTATCCCGACAGTTTCCGCTTCTTTATGCCCGACTGTGAGAGAAGTGATATTGAAAACTGCAGTCACGAACAGCTGGTCAACACCTATGATAATACCGTGCGTTACACCGACTACGTGCTGACGCAGGTGATTGCCAAGGCTAAGCAGTACCAGGACAAATACAATGTCGTGATGATTTATCTGTCGGACCACGGAGAGTCACTCGGCGAAGACGGTCTCTATCTGCACGGCACGCCGTACAGCGTTGCGCCACCGCAGCAAACTCACGTGCCAATGATGTTCTGGCTTTCGCCGCAGTACGCGGCGGCACAGGGGATTTCGCTGAGCTGCTTACAGACTGAAGCAGCAAAGAATGACTATTCGCAGGATAACCTGTTCCATACCGTTCTTGATGCTATGGACGTTAAAACCACGGCTATCGATCCCACCCTGGATATCTTTAAGAGCTGTAGAACGGCCCAGTAAATCATGATGAAACCACCCGCCGCTCAATTTCTGCTACAAAGGCATTGAGCGTCGGGTCATAACTGTGTTTTTCACTGTTGTAACGCAGATACAGCGCCGTTTTACGCACCGCGCGTTTTCCCAACGGCAACATTATCAGCTCACCTTTCTGCAAACGCGCCATTACGCTATGCAATGGCACCCAGCCATAACCCACGCCGTGAGCAACCGCCTCAATAGCCGATTCAATGGTGGTAAAACTCCAGCTTACCGTCTCATAAGGCTTACGTTTTTCATCGCGCTGCGAGTCACGGTCTACCAAGGTTATCAACGGGTAACGCGCCAACTCGGTATTGCTAATCGGCCCAGTACTCAACAACAGAGGGTGGCCGCTTTTAACCACTGGCACAAACTCCACGTCAACCAACCAGCGGCTGTTAAGGGTATTTTCGACGGGCTGAGTCGTGATGTAGATATCGGCAGTGCGCGCCTGCAGCTGGCGGTCAGTTTCATTACGCAAAATTTCAGTTAACTGCAGCTGGGTGTCGGGAAATGTCTGTTGAAAAGCCTGCAGGGCCGAAAAAAAGCTCTCTTTAGGAAACACTGCATCCACCACCAAGCTTATCTGCGTGCGCGCGCCCTGACGCAATCCATGCGCTCGTGCCTCAAGCTGAGTGAAGGCTGCGATCAGCGGCTGTGCCTGAGACAGTAGCGCTCTGCCCTGCTCGGTTAGTTCAGCTTTGCGGCCAACAATTTTTAACAGCGGTAATCCAAGCCGCTCCTGCAGACTGGAAAGCGCATAACTTACCGATGACTGACTGCGAAACAGCACTGCCGCCGCTTGAGCATAGCTTCCTTCAGTGACCACCGTCTGTAATACAACCCACTGTTCCAGCGTGGTGTGTGGCAGTTCCATAGCTAACCCATCTAATTATTAGATATATATCATCGTATATCAGCGTTATTCAATCGAATTTGCAAGGAGTAAATTGGTTTTATCGCAACAAATTACGGCATTATAAGCCGTCGAGGAGATAACAATGAGCAGCTTTGATAAAACAGACTTAAGCGGTTTTTTGGGCAAACACCTAGTTTATACCTACGATAACGGCTGGAACTATGAGATCTACGTTAAAAATGCCACCACGCTCGACTACCGCATTCACAGCGGTATCGTAGGCAACCGTTGGGTAAAAGACCAGCATGCCTACATCGTCAGGGTGGCACAGCTTGTGTATAAAATTTCATGGACCGAGCCGACCGGGACTGACGTCAGCCTGATAGTCAACCTAGCCGACAAGGTGTTTCACGGCACAATATTCTTTCCGCGCTGGGTGATGAACAATCCGCAAAAAACCGTGTGTTTCCAAAACGAGCATATTGCAAAAATGGAAACTTACCGCGAGGCCGGTCCGGCTTATCCAACCGAAGTGATTGACGAATTCGCCACCATCACTTTTGTACGCGACTGCGGCACGGATAATGACGACGTGATTAACTGCGCGGCCAGTGAGTTACCTAAAGATTTCCCGAAAAATCTACGTTAATCACTTTTTCACTGTAGATTCGACACCCTTACGTCGCTAAAAAAGGGGATCCGTTTTCACAGGATCCCTTATTCATGGGCGCTGATCGCTGTATTTAGCGACAGCTCAGCGCAGCACGTTGAATAGAGCCTGATTGAACTTCTCGGGCTCTTCCATCTGCGGCGCATGCCCCAGTCCTTTAAATTCGATCAGTTTGGAGTGCGGAATAAGCTTCGCCGCCTGCTTGCCCAACACGTTGTAATGCCCCAGCTTTGCCTTGACCTCTGGTGAAGCAATGTCGCTGCCAATCGCAGTGGTATCGGAGGTACCAATCATCAGCGTGGTCGGTACGCGCAGATTTTTCAGCTCGTAAAACACCGGCTGGGTAAAAATCATGTCGTAAATCAGCGCCGAGTTCCACGCAACCAGCTTGTGCCCTGGGCCGCTGTTCAAACCTGCCAACATATCGACCCAGCGGTCATATTCCGGTTTCCATTTACCGACATAATACGTCTTCAACTCATAGTCGTGGATGCTTTGGGCCGACAGTTTCAATTCGCGGTCATACCATTGGTCCACCGTACGGTAAGGCACACCTTTGGCCTTCCAGTCTTCAAGACCGATAGGATTCACCAGCACCAGTTTTGATACCTGCTGCGGATACATCAGCGCATAGCGCGTAGCCAGCATCCCGCCGGTTGAATGCCCGATAATAACCGCTTTAGAAATTTTCAAACTTTTGAGCAAATCGTTGGTATTGGTCGCTAACTGCTGGAAAGTGTATTGATAATGCTCAGGTTTGGTTGAAGAGCAGAAACCTATCTGGTCAGGCGCAACCACGCGGTATCCCTTACCCAGTAACGCTTTAATGGTGTCGCCCCAGGTCGCGCCGCAGAAATTTTTGCCGTGCATCAGTACCACAGTTTGACCATTTTTCTTACCCACCGGCTGCACGTCCATATACCCCATTTGCAGCGGAACACCTTGAGAATTAAACGAAAAATGCTTAAGTGGATAAGGGTAATCAAACCCCTGTAGTTGAGGCCCGTAGGAGGGAGCCTCTGCGGCCACCGCGGCTGTCGAGGCTAATGCGATCGCCAGAAAAGAAACGGAAAGCGCTTTTTGAAAAGAACGGATCATTGAGTTTTCCTGATAAATTGCCAATACGCGGCTTATATAAGCCGAATTTTAAGGGGTTTAACTTCAGGAATGAATCAGAAATAGTGACAAATTATTTAAGCGTACTGCCCTATATACTCGATACAAACTGGCGCAGAGCGCTAAAATTGATTGAAACAGGCACGACGAAAACAATAACGTGAGCTACGTTTGATAAGATGAACACTCAAGTGGCATAAGTCGCCATTATTGGTACTATTCTTCGGGATTTGAGCCCTATTTTCTTATAACCTTTTGAATGTTCACACTTTGCGAGCAAAATCATGATCAAGTGGCCGTGGAAAAGTAATGAACTGAAAATTGACAAAAGCGAAGTTTGGCAGCTGGCGCTGGACATCCCCCTTTTTTCAGATTTAAACAGCCATGAACGACAGCGACTCATCCACGTCGCCGGCCAACTTTTGCAGCAAAAAAAGTTGCAGCTCCTGCAAGGGGTTGAACTTGAGGAAGCCATGCAGGCAAGAATTGCGCTGCTTTTCGCCCTACCGGTGATGGAACTGGGTGCCGAGTGGCTCGACGGCTTTCATGAAATTCTGCTTTATCCCTCACCCTTCATTGTGAGTACTCCTTGGCAAGACGAGAATGGCATTGTGCATTCCGGCACGCAAGTTCAATCCGGTCAAAGCTGGGATCAAGGTCCAATCGTCCTGAACTGGCTAGACGTGCAAGACTCTTTCGACACCTCAGGGTTTAATCTGGTGGTGCACGAGGCTGCCCACAAGCTTGATATCCGCAACGGGGGTGAAGCGACCGGTATTCCACCCATTCCGCTGCGCGAGGTGGTTGCTTGGGAGCATGACCTGCACGCCGCCATGGAAAACCTGCAGGACGAAATTGACATGGTTGGCGAAGAGGCCGCCAGCATGGACGCCTACGCCGCAACAGACCCCGCCGAATGTTTTGCGGTGCTTTCTGAATACTTTTTCAGCGCACCCGCTCTGCTTTCAGAACGCTTTCCGCTGGTTTATGGCCATTTCACCCGTTTTTATAAGCAAGATCCCCTGATACGCCAGGCACGTGGCCGAGTCTGCGACTGTTAGCATTCCACCACGTAAGCCAAAATATGCCGGTGAACGCTGATTTCTGGCTCACTTTGCTCAGTTGCTGAGCAGTCGAACGCCGTATCGTAATTTGGCGTTGACACACCCACGCCCTCTGGATATGATGCGCCCCGTTCACACGATTCCTCTGTAGTTCAGTCGGTAGAACGGCGGACTGTTAATCCGTATGTCACTGGTTCGAGTCCAGTCAGAGGAGCCAAATTTAGAAAAGCCCGCACAAGGAAACTTGCGCGGGCTTTTTGCTTTTTCAATTGTTACGCTGATCGCAAAGGATTGATGATCTAATTTTAGGGTCGATACTTAAGTGATCCACAACGTCTGTTAACCACACAAAAACCGCAGTCTCAAGCCCCGAGATATACCCTTTAAAATCTCTCGTTCCTAAGGTCTATATCTTTAAAAATAACTACGAATCCAGCCATGGTCAGCCATGACAGGTTCTTGCAGATCCATTGCATTACATCGTGCTTCATTAACGCATGTGTAAATAGTCCCTTTGTAACTCACTACATCACCCTTCTCAATTTGCCCTACTTTATCAGCACTCAATAAATAGTCATAAGCCATGATATCAGTTACAGCCGGCGAACGATTATCCACCCCACCGCAGTCGCCTTTATCCGCGCCCACAATGCATATTTCAACGTCTAACCGGCGTTCATCAGTAGGTACTGTGATAATCGTTGTAAACTTTGCCTTTTGGCTTTTACTGATACTTGGCGCCATAAATGAAAGCTTGTCATGGTTAATTTCAACCTTGGTATTTTTCAACAACTGCGTAGTCGCGTTGTCCATTTCCCATTTATAGGTGAATTTTTTATTTTGTTCCTCCTTGCCGTGGAGAATATCAAATGAGATCTCTGCTTTAGCCCCGGCGTTTACATAATCAGTAACTTTCACGCCATCACATTTAAAAAACGAACCATCCTGGCAAAATGTATGGGTGATGACATCATACTTACCATTATTGTCCACAACAGCTTGCAAGCGAGACTTACGTGGCAGGAACGAAGGAATACCCGTAGTTGCCGTTTTGCCAGAAGATTTAAATAATACAGCCTTAACTTGTTTAGCTGAGTATTCACCTAACTTTGTATAATTAATAAACCAACTGATGTCATTTTGATTCACATCGGAATTTTTAAGTTCAAAGCGCGCGTGTGTTGAGTCGCTGCTAATCGTAGTCGGGCCATCAATATATACATTGCTGAGATATTCAGTTGACGCAAAAGCAGTGGAAAAAGCCAGTCCTAGTGAGACACACAATGCAACTTGGGTTATACGTTTCATTCGTTCATCCTTTAACGTTATTATTTACTACTGGTATCAGCAGTGATTGCAATTATACTGATTAAATAAAATAGTGTAACCAAATGTAATTAAATTAGAAATGTCTGCACTTCAGATAGATATTTCTTCTAAAACGTTTCATCCCATTGAAAGCACGAATGCTCACGCAAGCGTTTTAAAAAAGTCTTGAGGGTATATAGGGGTAGTGCAGTAATATCAGTTTCGGATCTGTGAATACAGAAAAAGGGCGCATCATGCGCCCTTTTTCTGTATTTTTTATCGTCGTGAACTTTTAATAGCCAGGCACGTGGGCGGCTTTCATGATGAGATTTGCCACGGCCACAGGCTGAGATATTAATGATACGTGACTGGATTTTAACTCTATCGTTTGAGCGTGCATACGTTTAGCCATAAAGCGTTCAAGATCGGGGTTAATGGTGCGATCCTCAGTAGAAACCGCATAATATGTTGGCTTGAATTGCCATGCGGCCACTGTCGTTTTGGCCATGGTGATAGCCTTACCCATCGGCTGTTGTACGGCGTAGTAGGCTTTGGCCTCACTGACAGGCAAGTCCCCCGCAAAATCATGAATAAACGCCGATTCGCTCAAAGCCCCATAACCATCATTCCATGTTAAGCCTGCTGAAGCCGGAGCCGCTGGATATTTTTTTGTCAGGGCCGGGTAATCTTCTCCTGCGGCCGGTGCGCGGGCCGCAATATAGACCAGACCTTTCACTTCAGGCTCATTACCGGCTTGGGTGATCACCATTCCGCCATAGGAGTGTGCCACCAGAATAACCGGGCCATTTTGCAAGGCAAGCGCACGTTTAACCGCCGCGACATCATCATCAAGTGAAGTCGTTGGATTTTGTACTGCCGTCACATGGAGACCTTTTGCCTGAAGCAACGGGATAACCTTAGACCAACTGGATGCGTCAGCAAATAAACCGTGAACCAGTACGATATTGGTGACTTCCTGTGGAGACGTTGTTTTTGTGCTGGTTGCTGAATCAGCATGAACAACAGAGGCGCTCATTCCAGCAAGCACAAGGGAAGCGATTAAAGACAGATTGCGTAATTTCATAATGGATACTCAAGTGAAGGTGTGACTCACAATATACCCAGCGAGAACCAACAAAAGTCTGTCGAGAAAATGACAAAATAATGACGTACCAAAAAGCCTAGCTCTTGTGTATAGACTCAATTATTTCTTGAAAGGGTGAAAAGAGATAAATCCCCCTATGAGTCAAGCTCATAAGGGGATAATTAACGACGACGTTTATTGAGGTAACGCGTAGGCAATCACGAAGTTACCGCGTGGGGTATGCATGAAATGGTGACCTGTCGCGGTAATCACTACATACTCGCGCCCGCCCTGCTCGTAAACCATCGGTGTAGCCTGCGCACCAGCCGGTAACGCTATTGACCATACCGTTTTGCCGGTGGTGATATCGATGGCGCGGAAAAGGTTGTCCGTGGCGGCAGCAATAAAGATCAGACCTGACTGGGTCACCACTGAGCCACCGTTGTTCGGGGTACCAATGTTGATAGGCAACCCGGTCGGCAAGCCAAACGGACCATTCTCGCGCGCGGTGCCCAGCGGGCGATCCCAGACAGTTCGACCATCGCGAATATCAATTGCGCGGATCCCGCCGTACGGTGGCTCTTTGCAAAGCATGCCCGTGAACGGGAGCTGCCAGCCAGCATTAACATTTACCGCAACAGGGACGCCTTCTTGTGGATCCCCTGCACCTTCGGCACGCGCTTCGGCGACGGGGTCATTAAGAACATCACGCGCCTTCCAGCCCATAGCATCCGCATCTTTACGGCTGACCAGTTTGGTATAGTTGGGCATGTCATTGTAGTTAGCAATGATCAGGCCTCGGGCCGGATCGAACGCCACACCACCCCAGTCAACGCCCCCGTTGTAACCCGGGTAATCGATGATCGGTTTATCCAGACTCGGTGGCGTAAACCTACCGCGGTAATCCGCCTGAGCAAACTGGATACGGCACACCAATTGATCTATTGGCGTTAGACCCCACATATTCTCAGGTTTGAGATCAGGCTTAGCCAGCGAATTAAACAGTGAGAAAGGTTGAGTCTTGCTGCGTGCCTGCGGCTCAAGACCCCCCTGCGGTACGGCGCGTTCTTCAACACCGAACAATGATTTACCGGTCGCGCGATTGAGCACGTAGGTTTCACCGTTCTTCGTCGGGAAGATAATCGCCGGCACTTTAGAGCCATCTGCCTGAGGATAATCCACCAGCGTAGGTGAAGCACCCGGATCGTAATCCCAAACGTCATTATGCGTATTCTGGAACGACCAACGCGGCTTGCCGGTGTCAATATCCAACGCTGTCAGTGAAGGAGAATATTTGTTCTCGTTTGCCGTGCGGGTACTCGAGTAGTAATCTCCTGATGCGTTGGCAACAGGCAAATACACCAGGCCCAGCTTGTCGTCACCGGTGAATGGAGCCCATACGTCCGGTGAACCGCGCTTGTACTGATCGTCGCCAGTACGCGGTGCGGTGTTTTGTGGATCGGCGGCATCCCATACCCACTTCAATCGCCCCGTCTTGACGTCGTAAGCTTTGGTCACACCTGCCGGACCAAAAGCACGCTGCCCGTCAACCGTGGTGTGGCCAACCACCAACGTGTCGCGAATCACCGCAGGCGGTGAGGTTATCGAGACATAGCCGTGGTAAATCTTGCCCATATCGTCGGTAATGCTGACCTCGCCGTTCTTGCCGAAGTCCTGACAACGTTTGCCTGTCTGTGCATCCAGCTCAATCACGCGGGCATCGAGCGTGCCGACAATGACACGGCGTTCACAGGCCGCAGCGCCCGAACTGACTGCTGAGGTAGAGGAAACGCCAGGGTCCTGATAGTAAGCCATAGAGCGGCATGATGGAGTATAAGGCACCGACTCGGGCGTAATGCCCGGATCAAACTCCCACTGCTTCTTGCCTGTTGATGCATCCAGAGCCACCACTTTATTAAGATAGCCGCAGACATACAAAGTGTTGCCAATTTTCAAAGGCGTGTTCTGCACGCCCCAGCGCGTATCTTTAGGCACATCGCCCGCTTCGGACTGCCAGGCAACCTGAAGGTTCTTCACATTATCGGGCGTTATCTGCGTGGCTGAAGAGTAACGGTCTGTGGCCTGATTACCACCATAAGATGTCCAGTCAGTAGACGGAATAACGTGATTCACGCCGCTCCCTGTGTCAGCCTGGAATGTATTATCCGTTCCGGTAGGCACGTCCTTCGCTTGTGTAACATGGTACGGCACGAAAGCCAGTCCACCTGCCACGATGAAAGCCAGCACCAGAATGCCTGATACCGTACGAGATACGCGTCGCGCGAGTCCACGGTGTAAGGTAGGCAGTAAAAACGAGAAGGCGATGGCGAAAATCAGCATCAGGGCGAAACGCGGCACCCATCCCCAGTAATCGGTGCCGGACTCGACGATAGTCCAGATAAGGGTAAAGATGAACAGCACACCAAACCACCCGGTGGCTTTCGATGATCTGCGAGCAAGATATACTGCACTGATAACGCTAAGAATACCTGCAATCGCGTAGTACCAGTTACCGCCAAGCGCGATAAGCCACGCGCCTCCTATAATCATGGCTATGCCGAAAAAGCCCAATAAGAGTGCGAGTAACCATCGCCCCACCCTTCCAAAGGCACATTCTGTACTCTTCATGATAGATCCCTAATAGAAAATATAACTCTGTCAGGCAACTTTCGTAGCTTGCTTCGTGAATACTCCTGCCGGGGCTGCAATAAAACGCCCTGAGAATATACAGTGAAGGGGTAACCTGAAGCCGCCCTTTCCTTACGAATCTTGACTCAAGCTTACAATGCGTTTGTTACAATTTATGCTTATTTGTTATTAAAATGAAAATAGACACATTATTAAGGCTCATCATTAGAGAGCTTATTCAGTCATCGGAATTATCAAAAATAAGGCTTAAAATGCCACTCATTATTCTGTAGTAGATTGAGCATCCCCTCTTCATAGAGAATATGGCGCCAACGGGTAAAAAGTCGTAAAAATCGCAGATCAATGCCCTGCATCCGCATGCTGGATTCAATAAACCAGCATTGAGGCTGAATAAACGCCAACCGGTGTAAAATTTGTAGCATGAGCAGCGGTGCCAAAGATTCACTCTCTGACTGAAAAGCGGGGATGGCATTAATTTGACTGCTTCTCAACATAGTAGAGGCCATTGGCGATTAAATGATAGTGAAAATGATAATCATTTTCACTATCATATCAAGCCTGTTTTGCATCATTAAGTGACGATTGACGGTGTGAAAGCCCTCTATTCGTGGTGAGTAGAGGGCTTTTTCTCTGCTGTTTAAAGCTATTCGATACCCAGTTGCTGCATAACGCGTTCAATATCGAGGCGAATTTGCTGCTGCAAAGCGGGCTTCTGATGTTTCGCCTTGCGCATCAGCTCACTCTCCAGTCGCTGTTCAAGCTCGCAGAGTCGTGCCAACAGCAAATCTTCATTAGACATCGGCGCATCCGCCTTAATCAGGTGTGACGCTTGATAGCCAGGTTCGCAAGACGTCACGCCCTGCACGGTGGTTTTTCCACTGAGCAGTCCATAAACCGGCTCAAGCTGATGCCACTCTTCAAGCCTGTTCTCATGCACTAACCAAAAACGATTACAGCTGTTTTCAATCAGCGCCCTGTCGTGACTTACCAGCAGCACCGCGCCGGTGAACGCGCGCAGCGTTTCGGCCAGTTCCTCCTTGCCCTCCATGTCGAGGTGGTTGGTGGGTTCATCGAGCAACAGCAGCGAGTATTTTGCCAGCGTCAGCCCAACAAAAAGCAGGCGCGAGCGTTCACCACCGCTCAAAACGCCCACCCGCTGCTGATGACGCACATAAGGGAAACCGGCACCAATCAGTGCCCTCTTCCGCTGTTCTTCGGTTAACGGCGCAAAGGCGCTTAACGCCTCACTTAGGCTGTCGTCGTCGCGCAACTGATGCAGGCTCTGGTCGTAATAGCCCACCTGGGCGCGAGGATGCCAGTTTACGCCCTGTTCACCGTCACCAATTGAACGCCACAGCAGACGCAACATTGAGGATTTCCCACAGCCGTTGCGGCCCATAATCGCAATACGGTCGCCGCTTTTAATCTGCAAATTTTGCAGTGAAAACAGTGGTGCTGCCTCTTTAGCAGGGCTAACGTCCAGCTCGGTGAGCGCCAGCACGCGGTCGGCGTCAAGGCGCTCACCTAACAACTGTAGCCGCCACGCATTGGCGGTGGCCAACTGCGTTTGGTCATCCTTCATTCGGTCGACCTGCTTCTCCATCTGTTTAGCTTTGCGCGCAAGGCCTTCGTTGTCATACACCTTGCCCCAGATCGCCAGACGGTTTGCGCTCTTCTCCACTCTGTCTATTTCGCGCTGTTCGGCATTATGCCGTTCGGCATCAGTTTTATCACGATGCGCCAAGGCAGCTCTCGCCTCGCTGCAACTCAATCCAAAGTAGTGCAGCGTTTTATCACGCAGGATCCAGGTGCTATTAGTCAGACTGTCGAGCAAAACAGCATCGTGGGAGACCAAAATAAAGCTGCCGTTCCACTGCTGCAAAAAATCGCCGAGCCACAGCAGAGTGGGCAAATCCAGATGATTACCGGGTTCATCGAGCAGCAGCAGATCAGGTTCGAGGATCAGCGCGCGCGCCAGCATCAAACGCGTATGCTGTCCGCCACTCAGCGTTGATACCGCCTGTGACCAGCTTGAGGGCGCGAACTCCAGCGTAGCGAGCAGTCTTTCGGCACGCCAGCTTTCACTGAGACGCTGACTTTCAGGCAAGCGCTCAATAATGGCCTCAAGCAGCGGACTGGATTTTAAAGCTTCAGGCAGGTGCTGTTCAATGGTCGCCAGCAGGCAGTGACCTGCGCGCGTTACGCTGCCGGAAGTGGGGGATAAATTGCCGTTAAGAAGATTGAGAAAGGTACTTTTTCCACTGCCATTGTGGCCGATTAAGCCAACGCGATCGCCCTTTTTAAGAGTGAAAGAAACCTCAGTCAGCAGCGGACCGAACGGCGTCTCATAGGAGACAGATTGGGCTGATAGTAATGTGCTCATTGTGTATTCCAGAATTACAGGCAATAAAATGCCCGTCGTCAAAAAAGCTGACGACAACCCGGAATGCTGAAGGGAAGTGCGAGGTTAACTCTTGATGTCTTCGCTCAAGCAGGGTTATCGCAGCACGAGGCCGGAAACGCTTGAGCACAGGCGATCACCAAAGAAATGTGAGTGTTTAATCAAATCACATAAAATCATGGGGGTTCCTCCTTATTAGTATCTGGTTGATGAATGATTTCAGTGTATCTTTGATTAAGCGACAGTCAATACTGAAAAAAGGATAAGGCGACAGAGATGGAAAAAAAAACGATTGCTCAAGACCAAATCCGTGACCGTTTTTCCAAAGCCATGTCACGCATGTATCAGCAGGAAGTGCCTCAGTACGGCACGTTGCTGGAAATTGTTAAAGAAACCAACGCGCATTATTTGAGTCAAAACCCCGCTACTTTTGCCACCGAAGAGCAATCCTCGGCGCTAAACCGGCTCGACGTGGAAAGGCACGGTGCAATTCGCCTGGGCAGTGCTCGAGAACTGACCACCATGAAGGACTTGTTCGCAGTGATGGGCATGTCGGCGGTGGGTTATTACGATTTATCAGCAGCCGGCGTGCCGGTGCACTCCACGGCGTTTCGCCCGGTAAGCGACGCGGCGCTGCAGATAAATCCTTTTCGGGTATTCACCTCGCTGCTGCGTCTCGAACTTATTGATAATATTGAGCTTAGAGAAAAAGCGCGCCAGATATTGGCCACGCGAGAAATATTTTCCCCACGCGTACGCGAACTGATTGCGCTCAGCAAGAAGCAGGCTGGACTCGAGGACGCTGAGGCCAACGAGTTCGTCATCGAAGCACTGAAAACATTCCGCTGGCACAATGAGGCGTTGGTAGACCTCGAAACGTATACTGCGCTGCTCGAGCATCATCGCCTGATTGCCGACGTGGTCTGTTTCAAGGGGCCGCACATTAATCACCTCACGCCACGAACGCTGGATATCGATACGGTGCAGCATAAAATGCCCGACTACGGCATCACGCCAAAAGAGGTGATTGAAGGACCGCCCCGCCGCCGCGTGCCAATCCTGCTGCGTCAAACCAGCTTCAAGGCGCTCAGCGAAAAAATCACTTTTATCGACTCGGCGCAGGGCAAACATACTGCTCGGTTTGGCGAAATTGAACAGCGTGGGCTGGCACTGACGCCCAAGGGCCGCGCACTGTATGACAAGCTGCTGCTTGAGGCCTCCTCATCTAACACCGCGAAAGATAACGACAGTCATCAGCGACATTTCGACGCGATTTTTGCCGCCTTTCCTGACGAGATTGAGCCGCTGCGTCGCCAAGGGTTAGGCTATTTCCGCTATTCCTTAAGTGCTGATGCAGTCATTCCACAAGACCAACGCGCCAGTGAGCATCTTGACGCACTGATCGAACAGGGTATCGTTGTGGTTACACCGATTATTTATGAAGACTTTTTACCGGTCAGCGCCGCGGGCATTTTCCAGTCCAATCTCGGCACAGAAAAAGGCCACGTCAGCGCCGGAAATCCTAATAAAGCGGCGTTCGAGTCCGCACTAGGCGCTGCCGTTATCGATGAGTTTTCGCTGTATGAAATGATTCAAACGCAGTCAATAAACCAACTGTTTGAACACGACGTGCGGGCCTAAATTGTATTTCTGTGATAAAAACGGAATAATGTACTGCGGCTAACGGCCAGCAATACCCTACTTTTCAAATAGTTATATATTCATCAATCAGTTAAAACAGAAAAGGCTTTTCGTGACTCAACAAGTAGCGCTGATTACGGGGGCCAGTCGCGGCATTGGGCGACAGGTTGCCGAGCATTTTGCCCAACGGGGCTACAGCCTGATACTGTTGGCCCGTGACCCCCTTGGCCTTGAGGCCGCTGCTCGATCGCTGCCCCTTCAGGCTCAACAGCAGGTGCAAACCATTGCCACCGATATTGGCGATGTGCCGGCGGTGGCAGAAAAGATTGCCGCCGCGCTGAGTAATGTCTCTCGACTCGACGTTCTGGTTAATGCCGCAGGAATTTTTAGACCGGGATCCAGCCAGGCTACTTTAAGTGACTTTTGCGCCATGCTCGACACCAACGTCACGGCCGTTCACCATCTTTGCCAACTGTGCATTCCGGCGCTGGCCCGTTCTCCGAAGGCGCATATTTTTAACCTCTCTTCGGTGAGCGGCATTCAGGCGTTTGGCGGCATTGCAGGCTACGCTGCCAGCAAGCACGCACTGGTGGGTTACAGCCTGTCGTTGAGTCGTGAACTTGCCCCACAGGGTATTAAAGTGACCGTGTTTTGCCCCGATGTGGTCGATACCGACATGGCCAAGGACTCAGGCCTTGAGCCGCAGCAAATGATTGAAACCCAGGACATTTGTCGAGCTATAGAATTTGTTATGTCATTATCTGCGGCCGCTATGGTCGAACAGCTGACGATCGGCCGCGTAAGACGATAATGAACATCATTTGCCCCTCCCAATAATGAGTACCCCTTTTACATGTTGGAACTAAAACAAGTCTCGCACGCGTTCGGCGAGCGTCAGGTATTGAACAATATTAGCCTGCACCTCAATGAAAAACGCATTGGCGTCGTGGGGAGCAACGGCTGTGGCAAGAGCACATTTGCACGTCTTCTCAACGGGTTACTGATCCCGCAGCAGGGTGACGTTATTGTCGATGGCCTGAATACCCGCGACAACGGCAAAGCCGTCAGGCGCAAAGTGGGTTTTGTGTTCCAGAATCCTGATAACCAGATTGTTTTTCCTATCGTTGAAGAGGACCTGGCGTTTGGCATGAAAAACCTCGGTCTTTCGAAAGAAGTGATCCGCGAACGTATTGATGCCACGCTGGCGCGTTACGACATGGAGTCTTTCAGGCAGCATCCTTCACACTTGCTAAGCGGCGGGCAAAAGCAGTTGATGGCGATTTCCGGCGTATTGGTGATGCAGCCTGATTATATCGTTTTTGATGAACCGACTACGCTGCTGGACCTGCGAAATAAAAAGCGTATTGCGCAGGCGATTAATGAGATGGAACAAAAAACCGTCGTGGTTTCTCACGATCTAGAGTTTTTGCAGGACTTTGAACGCATCCTGGTATTCGAACAGGGAAAAATAGTCATTGATGATATCCCCGCCGTCGCATTACCGGCCTATATCAGGATGATGTCATGACAGTCAGCGAATACCTGCCTGGAAATTCGCTTATTCACCGAATACCGCCGGGGCTAAAAATTTTACTCTTAGCGCTGCTCGGCACGCTGCTGTTCGTATTTCCAAATTTGCTGTTTGCCTGCGCTACACTGGCGATTATTGTGCTGCTCTATCCGCTGGCCGGTATTTCATTTTGGATCATGCTCAGGCAAATCAGGCCGCTTATTGCTATTTTGGTGCTGCTTTTTTTGGTTCAGCTTTTCATGGTGAACTGGCAGTCCGGCACGCTGGTAGTGGTGCGCTTGTGCGCATTGATGCTAACCGCCTCACTGATCACGCTGACCACCCGCAGTTCAGACATGATAGACGCACTCGAAAAACGGCTGTCGTGGTTGTATTTCATCGGCGTTAATCCAGCAAAAATCAGTCTTGCACTCTCACTGGCACTGCGTTTTATTCCGGTTTTGGCGGCCATTACGCATGATGTGCGTGAGGCACAAAAGGCGCGAGGCTTAAATAACAGCGTGATTGCCGTGGCTATTCCGGTGATTGTTCGCACGCTCAAAATGGCGGATAGTATTGCCGCGGCGCTCGAGGCGCGGGCCTACGACCCACAGTCTCCTTATAAAACCAAAAAATCCTCAAAAAACGAGAAACAGAATGTCGACTAAAGATATTGTTTATATAGCCCTATTTGCAGCCATTACCGCTGCGATGGGTCTTTTCCCTGCCTTTACTCTGCCGATTATTGCCGTCCCCATTACTGCGCAGTCGATGGGGCCGATGCTGGCCGGTGCCATTGCCGGTGCCAAGCGCGGCGCGTTGGCGATGGTGCTTTTTGACCTACTGGTGATGATTGGCCTGCCGCTGTTGGCCGGTGGGCGCGGAGGTTTAGGCATCTTTCTCGGCCCGAGCGGTGGTTTTATTCTCGCCTGGCCGATTGCCGCCTGGATAATTGGCTATCTGTATGAAAAAAATATCCGCTCACTCTCAGTGATCAAGGAAGCGTTATTTATCACCCTCGGCGGCATTGTGATTATATACTCGTCGGGTATTCCGTGGATTGCTGCATTTGCTAAAATATCACTTTCTCAAGCAGCCCTCGGCGCAATGGGCTTTGTACCGGGCGACATTATTAAAGTTATTCTTGCGGTGCTTATCATCAGGCCCGTGAGAAAAGCCTACCCGACGTTAGAAAGCCGTTAAAAATAAAAATGCTGCGTAGACTATGACGCAGCGTTAATTTCCTCATCGAGGCTAATACCCTTTACAATCTAATCAAAATCTTGCCTTTGCTGGAATGCGTCAATGCCGCTTCAACGGCATCGGCAATATTCTCCAGACTATATTCTGTCGCGATTTCAGTATGTACCACGCCGCGCTGAATTAACCCCATCACCTGATCAATCTTATTCTGTACGGCCGATTTTTCCTGACTGTGCACCCACTGGCGCAAATGGAAGTTCATAAAGCGAATATCGGGTCGTGAACGCCAGAACTGCGGAGGAACCGGTTTTCCCGACAGCAGCCCATAGTGAATAAATTGTCCGCCAAAGTTCAGCATTTCGGCAAATACCAATGATTCGTCACCGCCAATACAGTCGAAAATAGCCTCCACGCCGCCGCTGCGCTTAACGGCAGCTAACGCTTGCGGAAAAGCGGGATCGCTGGAATTAAGCACCGACTCGAGCCGACAGTCGTCGAAAATATCAACGTTTTCAGGTTTGCGCACCACGGCTATCGGGGTTAATCCCATATTATTGGCCAGGCGAATAAGCATTTTACCGATCGCCGAGTTGGCAGCATTAATCAAAATCCGCTGTCCGGGTTTATTGTCCAGCGCCTCGGTGAGCATCAGCAGCGCGGTCATTGGGTTCACATAGCTGTTCACCGCCTGCCTGTCACTAATGAAATCCGGCAACGTGAAGCACCACTCGGGGCGCGTATCTTTATAAGTTTGCCAGTTACCCATGCTGCCAATTGGCAACACCCTTTGTCCGACCGGCAGTTGACTCCCCTGCGGTGAGTGTTCAATCACCCCAACACCTTCGAAACCTGGCACAAAAGGCACAGTGATTCGCGAACGGTAGGCACCAGAAATGGTAATAATGTCTGAAGGATTGATGGTGGCATAGACCATTTTGACGCGAGCATCGCCCTGCGCGAGCGCGTGCTGTGCCACATTTTCGAGCTGCAAAACGTCGCGGATATGACCGAACTCTCTGACTATTGCTCTGGTGACCACTTTATCTTTCATGTAAAATTTCTTAAGAGAAGCCGTTTTAGGGCAATAGTGTAATAGGTTTAAGGATAATTGAGAATGGGTGGTGTGAATATGGGTCGCGTCAATGAATAATGATAATCAGATCGACTCGTTTCGAGTGTCAATGCGAGATATTGATCTCAACGGGCACGTACACAATTCAGTCTATTTAGATTACTTCGAAGATGCCGTGGTTAATCAATTACGCGCCCACGGTATGATGCAATATTTCCGCCCCGCCACCTCTGGCGTCGCCTATCATGTCAAAAAATGTGAGGCTACATTCCTCTATCCCCTGTCGGTTGACGATATTATTACACCTGTGGTTTATATTGAAAAACTCGGCAACAGCAGTTTGATTTTTAATATCAAACTTGAAGTCAAAGACCCACAGGTAATTTGTGCCGAAGGAAAACTGATTTGGGTGTGTGTGAATATTGATGACAATACACCGCGTCCTATTCCCGAAGAGACGCGAACGCAGCTGATTAATAAATTTACCTTTATTGAGGCAGAAGATCAGCAGAATAAACCTCTCGGGGAAAATGCGCATCATGCCGGTTCACGATAAAGTTAAATATTACGCCTTAAATAAAGCAGCACACACGGCGGTTAATATCGAGGAGCAAACCCTGAGCTGGCAGCAGTTGTTCCAGCGAGCGCTGTCAATATTTGCCGCCATAGCGCAAAACCCGGCCAAAGAACAGACTATCGCGGTGGCGCTGGGTAATGATCTGGAATTTGCACCCGCCTGGCTTGCCGCCACTGCCAACAAAAACGTATGCGCGGTTATCGACCCCCAGTTACCTACCGAGCAACTGCGCGATGTGTTAAACCGACTTTCACCGCGTCTATTGCTACTGAGGCATTCGCAAACGGCAATTATTGCGCTAGCAAAAAGCCTGAACATAGACTGCCTCCCGATTGAGGACGTCGAAAACCTCGCCGACGAGCATCTTCACACTTATGAAGACGCCTTTGTGCAGGACGTAAACGCCACTACGCCTTTTCTGATTAACTTCACGTCGGGCACCACCAGCACGCCTAAAGCCTTTATGCGTTCTCGTCATTCATGGCGGGAGAGCTTTAGAAACGGTCAGCAGATTTTTGATTTACCCACCGCATCTTCTACGCTGTTCCCCGGCCCGCTGTTTCACGGCATTGGCCTTTATTGCCTGAATGAGTCACTGGATGCAGGTACCTCATTTTATTGTATGCAGAAATGGCAGGCGTCGAAGGCGCTTGAGATTATCCTGACATATCAGGTGCAGCGTCTGGTGCTGGTGCCGACCATGCTGACGGCTTTTGCACGCCTCGAGTCGTTCGATGCGCAGTATTTTTCCAGCATCACTCACCTGCTCAGCGCCGGTGCCAAACTGGAAATGAACCACTACCGTACTGCACGCCGGCTTTTTCCCCATGCGCGTATTCAAGAATATTATGGCGCGTCGGAACTGGGCTTTATTGCTGTTTCTACTCTGGATGATGAAAATGTCGAGCGCCAGTTGCCGACCGTCGGCCTGCCTTTTCCTGAGGTCAGTTGGTCAATTCGCGATGAGCACGGCCGTCCTTTGGCGCAAAACAAACCCGGATTTATTTATCTGACCAGTGCGCAAGTCTGCTCAGGGTATCTGTGGGGCGACGACGGTAACGCCTTTAAAACCGAATCCTGGGGTTCTACCGTGCGCGACATCGGCTATATTAACCCGCAGGGCCAGCTGCACGTCATCGGTCGCAGCGGTGACATGGTGATAAGCGGGGGCAATAATATCTATCTTTCAGAAATTGAATCGGTGCTCAAATCTTTGCCAGAGGTCATTGAAGCCGTCGTGCTGGCAGTAGATGATGAATATCTCGGCAAAAAGGCGATCGCCTTTTTCGAAAGTAATATTCTTGAAACCGATCAACTGCCTGCGCTTTGCCGGTCACAGTTGGCGAAATATAAAATCCCTGCCCAGTTCTGCAAGCTGGACCATTGGCCGCTGACGCCAAGCGGAAAAATCAAACGCAGCGTTCTGGAGAAAATGTACATCAATCATGAAATTAAATGACATCGCACTCAACTATCAGCCTGCGCCCGATTGTGAGCCGGTTATCGTTGAAGCCTACCGCACAGCGGTCGGTAAGGCCTACGGTATGTTTGCTACTCTACCGATGGAAGCGCTGCTTGCCCCGCTATTTCAAAAAATCCTCAGCCACTCAAAAATCGACGCGGCGCAAATAGATGAAGTCATTCTCGGCAATGCCACGGGTGGCGGCGGCAACATTGCAAGGCTGGCCGCCCTGCACGCCGGATTGCCACCGTCAGTTCCGGCAGTCACTGTAGACCGCCAGTGTGGTTCAGGACTTGAGGCGATTATTAACGCCTGTCGTCTCGTGCAGGCCGGTGCAGGTGAGTGTTTTATTGCCGGGGGCGTTGAGAGTGTCAGCACGGCGCCGTGGCGGGTAGAAAAGCCGACCAGCCTCAAGCAGATGCCGCGTTTTTATGCCCGAGCGCGATTCTCACCCGATGAAATCGGCGACCCAGAGATGGGCTTGGCGGCAGAAAACGTGGCGGTGAAATGTGCGATCAGTCGCCAGCGTCAGGACAATTTTGCACTGCGCAGCCACCAGCGCGCGGTCGAAGCGATTAAAAATGGCCTTTTTGCAGACGAAATTGTGCCGGTTGAGGTTGAGGGCAAACCGCTGAGCATGGATGAGTGCCCGCGCCACAATGCTTCACTCAGCGCTTTGGAAAAGCTGTCGCCGGTATTTATTGAAGGAGGAACGGTCACGGCGGGAAACTGCTGTCCTCTAAACGACGGCGCATCGTTAGTGCTGATAATGAGCCGTAAAAAGGCCATCGAAATGGGTTATACCCGCGGGCTAAGATTCGTCGATGCCTGTAGTGCAGGCGTTGATCCCAACCTTTTGGGGCTAGGCCCAGTGCCTGCAACGCAAAAGCTGCTCACCCGTCAATCGGCTTTGAATATAGAAAACATCAGCGTTATTGAGTTCAACGAGGCTTTTGCTGCTCAGGTTTTGGGATCGATTGATGCACTGAATATTGATGAAATCCGTATCAACTTACAGGGCGGCGCGATTGCGCTCGGACATCCTTATGGCGCGTCCGGGGGTATTATGGTGACGCGAATTTTCAGCCAACTGATACGCCAGAAGAGTGCCAAAGAAAATGCAGCAGATCCACAGTTTGCTATGGCAATGCTGGGCATCGCCGGGGGTCTCGGACTCAGTGCAATGTTTAAAACCGCTGAGTTTTGATGCTATTTCCCGCCCTGAGGCCAGGCTTAAGGGCGGGACTATTTACCCTTCCACAGTGGTTCACGCTTCTCGCTAAAGGCGCGTGCACTTTCTAAAAAATCATCGCTTTGCTGAACCTGCTTTAACTCATGCGCAATCTGCGCCTCCAGCGTGCTTCGATCGCCATAAAGACCTTGGTTTATCAGCGCATTACACGCCTGCACCGCCAACGGGGCGTTGCGGGCAATACGGTTCGCTAATTCCAGCGCCACCTCAAGCAGGCTTTCTCTGTCGGTAAGCCGATTAATGAGTCCCAGTTCGGCGGCGCGCGCCGCTTCCAGCGAGGTGCCGGCGAGGATCATCTCTTTGACCACCGCGGCGGGCAGTAAACGGGTAAGCTGAGATACGCCGCCGCCGACCGGCAGCAGGCTGTGGCGCGTTTCCGGCAGCGCCAGCCGAACGTTTTTCTCGGCTACCAGTAAATCGCACTGTAGCGCCAATTCCAAACCGCCACCAAAGGCATTGCCGTTGAGTGCGGCTATCCACACTTTGCGTCGTGGCATAAACTGTAGCGGATTATACCCTCCGCGAGCATTGCGTAGCGCGCTTGCGCCGTCAACAAAGGCTTCATGCAAGTCAGCACCGGCACAAAAAGTTTTTTCACCGCTGCCAGTAAGAATAACCACGTCAATGGTCGCGGTTGTTTCCGCATAGGCAACAACTTCGCCCAGCTCTCTCACCATTTGGCTGTTGTAGGCGTTGTGAGCCTGAGGACGATGTAAACTGACCACCACGACTCGGCCGGTAAGCCGTTGCAGAACGATGGTATCGAAAAGCCGTTTCTCAAAATCGGTATTATCAGTACTCATTGGAGGCCTAAACATTGCACAGTTGGTGTTATGAATAACACCGTCGTTAGAGACGGTAAATAGTACCTGCCAATTCTCCGCCTCGCCAGCTTAAGGCCCAATAAGGCTCCGTTTTTCAGGCGCGGTAAAACGCGATAGCAATCAAAATCAAGGTCACGCCCGCAATCACTGTGTAAATACTCTCCGCCCAAGCCGTTGCCAGTTGTCGAGTCTGCACACGCAGATTTCTGTTAATCCACGGCTGGGGACTGTATTTTTCATTAATCCACAGCAGTAACAGCAGCAGGGTCGCAGCACCGTTTGCGCGGTGGTTCAGCGCGGAAGCCAGCCCGTTTTGCACCCAACTTGCCAGGGCAAACAGCAGGCTCACCATCGCCAGCGTGGCCAATCCTAAAGATAATACGGCCATAAAACCGCGACCTTGGGTTTGCCGATTGTGTGGTTTAGTTTCTGTCTGTATTTCGCTGCTCATTATCTTCATCCTCTTTGCGCTTTCACGTCTGGTATAGATAAATTGATTTCATCTTTCCAACGTTGCAAAGCAAGCTTACATCCCTTACTTTGGGACAATCAAAGTCAAAGAATTCAGCCATGGATGAAAATACCTCATCATGAAAGAGAAACGCCTGCCGCCGCTGGGGTCACTTAACGCCTTCGATGCCGTCGCCCGCTGCGGCAGCTTTAAGCGCGCCGCCGATGAAATTGGCGTTACGCCCACCGCCATTAGTCATCAGATACGCGTGCTGGAAGAGTCTTTAAACGCCGTGGTCTTTGTGCGCAGCGCGCGTGAAGTTACGCTAACGACGGCCGGTTTACGACTACAACAGGCCACGGCGCGCGCCTTTGCCGAGTTGAAGGAGGCGGTTAACGACATTTATCGCGCCCAATTGCCACCCGCATTAACCTTGTCCACCACCTCAAACTTTCTCACCCATTGGCTAGTGCCGCGCCTTGCACAGCTCAAGGCCAGCGTTCCGTTGTTGGATTTACGGCTGCACACCAGCGTAGAGTTGGTTGACCTGGTTAAAGATTCGGTAGACGTTGCCATCCGTTACAGTATGCAGCCCGACGAAACGCTGGACTCAACCCTGCTGCACGAAGACAGCTTTGTGCTGGTCGCCAGCCCGAATTTGGGACTCACCCAACTCGATCAGTTGACACGGACCACGCTGTTTCACGTTGAGAATCGTCATATTCCCAATCCTTCTCCCGATTGGCAGCACTGGCATCGCCTTTACGGGCCAGAGTCGTTGAATATTGGTGCAGGACTGCGGTTTACCGACGAAACTCACGCCATTCAGGCGGCGATTGCCGGACAAGGTGTCGCTATCGTCAGCCGCCTGCTGGCAAACGATTTTATTGATAAAAACATTCTCACCGTGCCGTTTGAACATGCCCTTCCTGGCGGCAAATATTATTTTGTCACCAGTAAGGAGAAGGCCCAACGTGCCGACGTACAGGCGTTAAAAAACTGGATTATCGGCAGCATCAGTGCGTAGTGACGGCGGTATTCTCGGCAAACAGCCACGGCGCTCGCGCACGACGTTTTTGTTCCTGATACACCGGATCGGCTGCGGGAATACTGTCGATAAGCGAGCGGGTATAGTCGCTCGCCGGTCGTGAGAAAAGCTCGAACACCCTTCCCTGCTCCACCACTGCACCGTTTTTCAACACCAGCGCTGACTGACAAAGACTGCGCACCACCGCCAGGTCGTGGCTGATAAACAGGCAGGCAAATTGATATTCCTTTTGCAAATTCCGTAACAACGTGAGGATGCTTTCCTGGATTGACACATCCAGCGCGGAGGTCGGCTCGTCGGCAATCAGCAGTTGTGGATTAAGCGCAATCGCGCGCGCGATGGCAATCCGCTGACATTGGCCGCCGGAAAGCTCATAGGGATATTTTTGATGCCATTCTGCAGGCAGGCCCACTTGATCAATCAGTGACTTAACCCGCTGCAAAATTTGGCTGTCATTCATACCACGGTGAGTCTGCAAAGGCTCTGCTATCGACTGACCCAGTGTCATCCTCGGGTTTAATGAGCTTAGCGGGTTCTGAAAAATGGCCCCGATGCGCGATTTAATGCTTTTATTGCGCGGTAACCGCGGATGATAAATCGGTTCTCCCGCCAAAGTCAGGTTTCCACTGTCCGGTTTTATCACCCCCAGCAGGCTGCGCCCGAGCGTGGTTTTACCCGATCCGGACTCTCCCAACAGGCCAAGAAACTCGCCCTTGCCGACGCTGAAAGAGACACCATTGATAATCTTATGTTTCTTTCCAAAGCCTGATGAATAACTTATGTGCACATCATCGACCTGCAAAAGCGGCTCGAAACTTTCCTTTATCGACGTTAAAGCACCATGAGTAGACGGAATAGCCGCCAACAGCTGACGCGTATAGGCATGCTCTGGGGTGTGAAAAAGCGTTTTGGCCGTGCTGTTTTCGACGACTTTCCCCTGACGCATCACTATCACCCGCTGGGCAATATCGGCCACCACGCCCATATCGTGGGTGATGAGCAGCAGCGCCATGCCAAATTGCTGGTTAAGACTAAACAGCAGGTCGAGGATCTCTTGCTGTGTGGTCACATCGAGCGCGGTGGTAGGCTCATCGGCAATCAATATTTTCGGTCGTCCAGCCAGCGCCATGGCAATCATAATGCGCTGTATCTGCCCACCCGAGAACTGGTGGGGAAAATTCTTCAGACGTTTCTCCGGCTGTGCAATGCCTACCTGTGACAACAGTGCTACGGCGCGGGATTTGCGCTGCCTGGCGTTAAGGTGCGGCTCACTCAAGGCGATAGATTCATCCAACTGTTTGCCTACGCAAAAAACGGGGTCGAGTGAGGAACTGGGATCCTGAAATATCATGGCGATTTCCCGCCCTCGGAGGGCGGAAAGTTGAGCATGATTTAAATCGAGCAGATCGACCCCCTGAAAAAGGATCTTTCCGCTAATCTCGGCATTCGCTGGCAGCAGGCCCGGAATAGCCTGGGCGATGGCTGACTTTCCGGCACCCGATTCGCCAATCACCGCAACAATTTCACCGGCATCCAGTCTCAGGCTAACCTGATTAACCGCCGTCACCTCACCGCTGTATCCGCGATAGCGCACAGACAGCCCCTCAATACTCAACAGCGGTGCGTTAGCGGGCATGCGTGATAAGCCCCTGCTCCAGCCAGCTGTCTAATCGAGGAATAGCAATGGCGTAAACTTTAAACGCCCTTTTTAAATTCTCGATAGAAACAAACTCATCGGGGCCGTGCGGAGAACCGTGCCCCGCAGGGATAAAGTCTGGACGAACTGAAACACTTTCACCCTTAAACGACAGCGCGGGATTACGCCCAAAGCCGGGGCCAAAGGTGATGGAGTCCGGCAGCACGCGGGCGTGTGTGCCGCCACCCATCGTGTAAGGCTCCGTTTTTGTGTCGGCAATTGAGTCAAAAGTTTGCTGCAAGCGCTGCACCAGCAGGCTATTTTTATCGACGTGCATCGGCGAGTCATCGCGTAACACCGTTAAGTCACCCTTTATCGGTTCAATTGCCCGTTCCAGCGCGGCAAACAGCGCCGCCTTGTCGGTGGATATTGGATAGCGAATATCAAAATAGACCTCAACGCCATGCTCGCCAGGAATAATTAATCCCCCGTTCAACGTAAGCCTGCCGGTTTGCTGGTCCTCAAAGGCGATGCCTGCGCCCTCACCCCACGGGTCTTCAAGCAGTTGGGCAATCAGTTTAGCGGCCGCAAGGTCGGCATCGGCAAGCAAGCCTGCGGCAACCGCGGCGTTAAGCAGCAGCGGTATGGCGTTTTGGGTGTTTTCAGGGAAAGCCGCGTGCCCAGATTTACCGTGCGAGACCAGCAGAACATCGCGGCCATCACGGCTTACCGAAACTTTATCTCGCAACGCGACAGGGAGTCCCGCAACGGCGGTTTCAATTTTCGACAGCGCTGTGTCGGCAAAACGCAGCGTCGCGCTGGCCGGGACCGCATTTTCCGCCACGCCCGCTGAGAGTCGCGTTAACAGCGGACCGGTTGGAATATGCAGAATAAGATTCAGGCCACCTTTTTGCGCATAGTTGACCGGAAAACCGCCGTCGGTAATCACTGAAAAGCGCGGAACCGGTCCATTTTCGGCAATATATTTTATATCGCCCATGCCAATTTCTTCCGCCCCGCCATAAATAATGCGCAGTTTATGATGCAGTGAGACGCCCAAGTCACGAAAGGCGCGCAGCAGGTAGAGATCTAACAGCGCCGGGCCTTTGTTATCCGATGCGCCACGCCCAATCACGAACCCCTCTTTGTGAAAAGGCTCGAAGGGAGCAAAGGTCCAGTTGTCACCGGGCGGTACCACGTCGAGGTGTGAAATTAACCCAAGGTCTTGCGTATCGGTACGATTATCAGAAAGCACAGAAATGGCATATCCCTGATGGTCTTCGGTGGCAAAGCCGAGTTTTTCCGCTTGCGCTCTGACATGCTGAAAAACGTTGTGCACTTCTATGCCAAAAGGCTTGCCCTCCTGCGCTAATTTCTCGTCTGCAATGCTCGGATAAGCCACCCACTTAAGCAGGTCCTGAATAAACTCTTCACGATGTTGCTCAAACCAGTGCTCAATTTTTTCCGAAAAAATCTTTTCCTCTGCGGATAACTTTCCGGTAAAGCCGTCTTCCTGAAGTGATTGACTCATACGTCTCTCCTGTAGAGATAGTTTCAGCTAGGTAAGGTGGATATCTTTAATCGGCACTGCCGGTCGGGGGTTTAGCACTCTTGAAAGCCCCTCACCGATAAAATTGATGGCTAATACCATCAGCACAATCGTCAGTCCTGGCGGGACCCACAGCCACCATTCGTAGTCAATAACCCTGATACTCTGCGCCGCCGAAAGCATATTTCCCCACGAGGGTTGCGGCTGCTTAACGCCCAGTCCGATAAAACTCAGCGCGGCTTCGGCCAGAATGGCATTCGCGACCGCCAGCGTGAGATTAACGATAATCGGCGCATAGGCATTCCTTAGCAGATGCCGATAAATGACAGTGAAACTGTTAACCCCCATCGACTTGGCGGCCTGAACATAGCCACTTTCTCTCAGCGAAAGTAACTCTGCTCGCACCAGTCGGGCTATTCCGGTCCAGTGAAGCACACCAATGATTAAAATAACGTTCCATGAACTTGCGCCAAGGATAGCGGCGAGCGTAATCGCCATCGCGTAGAAGGGAAAACACATAATAATGTCGGTGACACGCATAATAAGCATATCGGCAATACCGCTTTTATAACCGGCAATACTGCCTAGCAATAGGCCGAGCACGGCCTGAAAAAAAACCGCCGCCAATGCCACCATAATCGAAACTCGTCCGCCATACAGCAGCCTTGCTAATACATCGCGGCCAATTTCATCCGTGCCCAACCAGTGTTCACTGTTTGGTGGTGCCTCAATGCCGTACAAATCCATTTCGTCTGGGCTGTGGGCGCTAAGCCACGGCGCAAATACCGCCAAGACGCCCAAAATAATCAGCAGGGTTATCCCACTCACAAAATACCTGTCTCTGAACAGCGGGTGTAATTGAGAATTCTGCCGACGGGCGGGGGTTTCATTTTCGAGCATCATGGTGTCAACCTCACGCGTGGGTCGGCGAGTGCATAAAGAATGTCAGCGATAATATTAATTGCCAGGGTAATAACAGCTAAAAACAGCACCACGCCCATCAGTAACGGGTAGTCACGCGCCTGAATAGCGTCAAAGCTCAAGCGCCCAATGCCCGGCCAATTAAAGATAATTTCAGTCAACAGCGTTGATGAGAGCAGCGCGGGGATCTCCATGCCGACCACCGTAATGAGTGGCTTGGCGGCATTTTTCAGCAAGTGAGGGAAAATCACGCCTGACCTTTTCATCCCTTTGGCAAACAGCGCCTTGATGAAATTTTGACGGGTTAACTCGCTAATACTGGAGCGCAAATAGCGGCTAAATATCGCGATATTGCCTACTGCCAGGGCCATTGCGGGCAAAACAAGATGTTTGGCAACGTCAATCAGTCTGTCGATACCGCTGTTATTACTGCCCAGTGTGGAAACCCCCGAGACAGGAAACCAGTGCAGATTCATGGCAAAGACCTTCACCAATAATATCGCGATGAAAAAGACCGGGATGGATACGATAATAAAAGACAACAGTGAGACGCTGATATCTGCGTAAGAACCCCGGCGCAGGCCGAGATAAATTCCGAGCGGCAAAGCAATCAGCAGAGTAATAAAAAGCGACGTTCCGGCCAGAAGCAGCGTATTTAACACTCTTTCATTGATAAGCGTTAATACCGGTGCACCACTGTGAAGTGAATAACCAAAGTCGCCAAATATCGCACGTGAAGCCCAGCGCAGATATTGAATCCCTACGGGGTCAAGATAACCCGCCTGACGCAGCATTTCCTGCTTTTGCTCGGGCGTAGTTTCGGGTGAAATCATGCCAACAAGCGGATCGCCGGGCTGCAATTTTATTAAGAAGAATACCACCAGCGAGATACCAATCAGCACCGGTATGGAAATAAGTATTCTGCGTAAAATAACCCTTATCATAAAATTCCCGAACTAGAGTGAGCGGGTTTAATAGCCGGCCTGCACTATAAAACCCTGTACTGTGCATGGGTTACTGTTTAACGGTCCAGTTAGCCACATCGGCGAAAGGTTCATACGGATAAGAGTGATAATGAGTCACCCTTTTGCTCAGCGCATATCCCTGATTGGGAATATAGAGCCAGACGTGAGGCACTTCTTCATTGACGGTCTTTAGCCAATTACCAATATGGGTCTTAAGCTTTTCAGCATCGATAGTGGCGTTGAACTGATTGGCATCGGCGTCTAACTGCGGCGTGGAAAATCTTTCCCACCAGAAGTTATTATCATATTGGCCGGGCCGGAAAGTTCCGCCCATCAATACGCCGTCATAGCGCTTATTCTTGTCCTGCAAAATGGAGAGCGTTGCATTAAAGTCGGCGACGTTAAGCACGACATTAATGCCTATTTTTTTCAGGTTTTGCTGAATAATAGGTGCCGTCAGTTCACGGGTTCTATTACCCGTCGGATAGTTAAGGGTAAAGATAAAATCCTTGCCGTCTTTATCAACAAAACCGTCACCGTGGGTGTCGGTCCACCCAGCTTCTTTTAATAACGCTTTGGCCTTTTCAGGATTGTAGGCGTAATTATTCAGGTCCTTAGGGTAGTAAGGGCTGTGCGGATTATCTTTAGTGTTAAACAGTTCGCCGTGTCCGTACAGGAGCTTATCGACAATCGCCTGACGGTCGATGCCATAAACCAACGCCTGTCTCACTCGGCGATCCGTCAGATTTTTATTGCGCGTATCGAGCGATAAATACTGCGCCCCGACGCCCGGTTGCTCGACGATTTGAATGCCGGCATTTTTATAAGTTTGCAAATCACGACTGTTCCAGGACGAAAGTTCGGCAATATCCACGTCGCCGTTAATCAATTCATTTTGTACCGTCTGGGCATTGGATATTTTGAAAATCAGCGTCTTGGTTTTAGGTTCACCGCCGAAGTAATCATCGTTTCGTTCTAGCTTAACGTACTGATCGGGTAAAAATTCCACAAACTTGTAAGGTCCAGTACCCACCGGTTTTCGCAAAAGCTCGGTCGCTTTGTTCCACTCTTTGACTGGCACCTTGCTCCAGATATGTTTGGCAAGCACAGGGCGGTCGGCAAAATGGGAAAATGCGGCGGCATACGGCGCATTAAAGGTGAAGCTGACAGTTTGCGGGTCGATGACCTTGATACCCGCCAGCGTTGATGTTTTACCGGCGTGATAATCTTCATAGCCCACTAGGTGCTTAACAAAATCAGGCGTGTCTTTGGGAAATCCGCTATCGGCTTCGGTAGCATAAGTGAAATAGACATCATCAGCAGTAAAGTCAGCGCCATCGTGCCATTTAACACCAGGCCTTAAATGCAGCGTCAGCGTTTTACCCTCATTGGAGTAATCATATTTTTCTGCCAGCGACGGTTTTGGATTTTGATTTTCGTCAAGGGTAAACAGGCGGCCAAAAACGGTAAATATGATGGCACGATCGTAATCAGTGAAATAGAGAGTAGGATGGAAATTTCCGCTTGGATTACTCCAGATAGCGTAGCGAATAATACTGTTATTGTTATTATTTTCTGCCGCCGTGACATTGAATACCGTCAGACTCATGGCTGCAAAAACGATTGCCTTTGATAATACTTTCATTACTACCCCAGATAAAGTTGCAATAATTCACTCCGCCAATAATATTTTCGGCGATAAAAGTAAAACGAAGAGTCGGTGACAACGCACTAATTTTTAACAAAATTAAGCGCTGACTGAGGGTTATGCAAATACTTTAAATGGTAATGCTTATCTAATAATCAAATCTACAGGGTACAAGGCTTATTGGCCGCGATGCCTTGCCCGAAAATAAGCAATCGGCTATCTGTACTGCAAAAAATAAAGGGATTCTGTACCTTAAAATCAGCCTGATGCCTCAAGTATGATGCTCCAACACTTCAAAAATGACTGGGATGATCATGACAGGCCTTTCCGCTTTTCTCGCCGGGATGCTGATATATATTGTTGGAACGGCAACACCAGGTCCGGGGAATCTTTCTATTGCCAATGCCGCAATGAACTATGGGCGAAGAGCAGGGTTTACTCTCGCTGCGGGGATTATTTCGGGTTCACTATGTTGGGGAATAATGACCGGCTTCGGCATGTCGGCGCTGCTGACGTCCTCGGGTCACTTTATTTTCTGGCTAAAAATCGTCGGCGCTTGTTATCTTTTGTGGCTTGGTTGCAAAGCCATCAGGAGCGCCGTGGTAAATAAGCCCGTGTCGGCAAGAAAGCAGCACACTTCGTCGACTTCAACGCTGGGATTTTATCTTCAAGGCTTGGGTATTCACCTGACCAATCCCAAAGCCGTACTGACCTGGTTTACGGTAACCAGCGTCGGCCTGAGCGCCACCACGCCTTCATGGGGAGTCTTCCTGCTGATTGGCAGCTGTGCGTTAACCGGCATGATGATTTTTTGCCTCTACGCATTGGCATTTTCAGCCCGTTCAGCCGAAGCCTTTTTCCTGCGCACGCGCCGCTACTTCGACCTTATTTGCGCCGGATTTTATCTGCTCTTCGCCGGAGGATTTATTATCTCACTGTATTAAGCCCGGCGGCTGTTAATTAATAAACCTAAGCCGGTCAATATTTGCCACAGGGTAATAGGATAAACCGAGGCGCGCTCTATAATGCCAATAGGAAAAATATTATAGGTAAGGGTGACCATACACAGAAGCCCGAGGCAGCCTAATATCAGGCTTAATGCGCCGTAACGGCGAAAGCCCGCGTTGAAACACATCACGCAGCCGACTGTTATCAAACACAAGTTTCCACCGGCGATGGCCATGACGGCCCCGACTTGATGCAGCGTGAGGCCGGTGGTTTCACCGCCGCTGTGAAACAGGGCAATCATCACGCCACCCACGGCGTGAATCAACCCAGTGGCGATAAACACAACACGCCCGATGCCGTTAAAATTATGACGCAGCAGCCAGCAGGCGATGAAAAACAGCACGCCTTCAATCGCAAATCCGCTGTTCATCAGGTTATGCAAAGGCGAACGAAAGGGGATCCCGAGGTCGCTGATGTAGTTTTGACTGTATGAATACCGCGGATTTACCCAGCTTAGGGCGCTGAGTTTTTCCGCCAGCAGATACTGTAATCCGCCAAGGCTGAAGCACAGTGCGCCCCATTTTTGCCAACCCGTGTGACTTCGCATAAGTTTCCTTATCAGGCGACGCTTTCAGCCCGCGGTGAATCATTTTGCAACTGCTGACGACGGCGTAGGCCCGGGAACCACTTCATCCACAGCGCTACCACCACCAGCGTACCGATCCCCCCAACGGCGGCGGCCGGAACGGCACCGAGCCACGCGGCCAGCATACCGGACTCAAATTCGCCAAGCTGGTTAGAAGTATTAATGAAGATTGAGTTTACCGCGCTCACGCGGCCGCGCATATCGTCAGGCGTATCAAGCTGCACCAGCGCACCGCGAATTACCATACTTATCATGTCAAATCCGCCAAGCGCAAACAGTGCCAGCATTGACAACCATAAAGTACTCGACAGCGCAAACACCAGCGTGGCGACGCCAAAACCGGCCACGGCGGCAAACATAATCATGCCGACATTGCGCGTCAGTGCGCGGCGACTGAGCCAGAATCCGACCAGCAGCGCGCCAACCGCAGGTGCCCCGCGCAGCAGGCCGAGGCCCCACGCGCCAGTATGAAGAATATCGTGAGCAAAAATCGGCAACAGCGCAGTCGCTCCACCAAGCAATACGGCAAACAAGTCGAGTGAGATAACCCCCAGCACGTCAGGGCGATTACGGATAAAGTGAATACCGGCAAACAGCGTTTTGAAGGTCGCGGGCACGCGGCGGGGCAGCGCTTGTTCATAGCGCAGGCGGCTGACCATAAACACCGAGATGAAATAAAGCACGGCGCAGACGCCATACACCACCTCAGCTCCGGCGATATACAGCACGCCGCCCAAGGCGGGACCTACCATGCCTGCCGCCTGACCGGCAATGCTGTTGGCCGCCATCGCGCGCGGTAATATTGCCGGTGGCACCAGCGCCGGAAGCATCGACAGTAAAGACGGCCCCTCCATGGCTTTAGCGGTTGAGTTGATAAACACCAACCCCAGCACGACCCATTCATCAACGTGATGAGTGAAGGTCAGTACGGCCAGGCCAATAATCGCCAAGCCCTGCACACACTGCGCCAACACCACCACCCGCCGCCTGTCGAACTGATCGGCAATATGTCCGGCAACCAGCGCCAAAGATACTGAGGGCAAAAACTGCACCAGACCAATCAGACCCAAGTCCAGAGCGCGGCCAGTCAAAGAGTAAATCTGCCAACTCACCACGATGGTCAGCATCTGAAAACCAAAGCTTGAAGAGGCGCGTGCTATCCAAAAGGCGACAAAGGAACGGTGCTGCAACAGCGAATCCGGGTTAGCGGAAGGAGGAGGCATGATGGATCCCTGAAAGAAAATAGTTCTATTGTTAATAATTATTAGACGATGCAATAAATCATTTTTACCATAAAAAATTAACAAAACTAAAAAATATCAATTCTGATGGATAAAAAAACCGCCGAGGCTAAAATTCGGCGGTTATCTTGGCGTGGTACGTGCTGATGAAAGGCTTCAGCTAACAGCGCTGAGCGCGTCTACCGCCCTGCCCCGGCCTGGAATATGGCTCAGCAGTTGGCGCGTGTAGTCAGTTTGCGGACTATCAAAAATTTGCCCCACGGCGGCCTGCTCGACCACCTTGCCGTGCTGCATGACCACTACATAGTCAGAAATTTGCTTCACCACCGCCAAATCATGAGAAATAAACAGGTAGCTCAGCCCAAGTTCGCGCTGCAAACGGTCAAGCAGGGTTAGAATTTGTGACTGCACGGCAGCGTCCAGCGCCGATACTGGCTCATCCAGCACCACCAGCTCCGGTGAAATCGCCAGTGCGCGGGCGATAGCCACTCGCTGACGCTGCCCACCCGAAAGCGCTGTCGGACGCACATCGAGCAAGCGTCGCGGTAATTCTACGCTGTCCATCAGCCATTCGGCCCGCTCTCTTCTGCTCGGCTTATCACCCATGCGAAAAGCACTCAACGGCTCGGTAATGATCTCTTCCAGCGACAGTTTGGGATTAAGCGAAGCATAGGGATTTTGATACACCACCTGCACCCGACGCCGAAACGCCTGCCGTTCGGCCTGACTCGGTGCGCTGAAATCACGCCCTTCAAACTCAATCTGACCGCTGTCTGGGGTCTCAAGGCCCAAAAGCATGCGTACCGTGGTCGATTTCCCCGAGCCAGACTCGCCGACAAGGCTGGTTGTTCCGCCACGCACTACCGGAAATGAAACACCATCGACCGCGGTAAAGCTGTCCTGCCCTCGGCTTGAACCGAAGCGTTTAACTAATTGATCGGCGCGAAGCAGCACCTCTGCATGGTGTAAAACTGGCCGACGAGGTACTTCAAAAAAGGCCGGTGAAGCCTGAAGCAACTGCCGCGTATAGGGATGACGTGGCTGATTAAACAGCACAGAGGCCGGGCCGGTTTCAACCACCTTACCGTGCTGCATCACTAGCACGCGGTCTGCCCGTTCAAGCGCGACCTGAAGGTCGTGAGTTATCAACAACAGCGCAATCCCTTTGCTGCGCACAATCCCCTCAAGGGAATCCAGCACCTGTTTTTGCACGCTGACGTCCAGCGCGCTGGTCGGTTCATCAGCAATAATCAGTTTCGGGTGATGACTCATCGCCATCGCCAACAGTACGCGCTGTCGCATTCCGCCAGAAAGCTGATGCGGATAACTGTGCAATATCCGCTGCGCGTCGTGCAAACCCACTTCGGCCAGCAGGCTTTCTACCCGCAGCGCCGCCTGTTTTTTACCGACACCGTGCAGCGTGAGTGCCTCAAGCATCTGTTTACCCACCGTTTGTATCGGGTTGAGCGACTGTGCGGGGTCCTGCGGAACAAAACCGATATCCAGGCCACGCAGCCTTTGCCACTGGCGCTGGCTGGCATTTTCCAGCCGCTGTCCGGCAAGCTCAATCGTGCCTGAAACGCGCCGCGCCTGCTTGCCCAACAGACCCACCAGCGCCGAGGCGGTGGTCGATTTTCCTGAACCGGAACCCCCGACAATGGCCAGCACTTCACCCTGAGCAATATGTAAGTCGAGACTGTCAACGGCGCGCAGCGTTTGCCCATCTTTCAAGGCATAGTCAACGCTGAGCTGCACAACCGACAGCAGCGTGGGCCGCGCTCCTTGCTGAGCGCTGTGCTGAATGCCTTGATCTACAGTATGGTTCATTGTTCCTCCGCTTTGTCTTGTATAAACCCGGCAACCCGATTCGTTGCCAACACGGCAAGCACAATCATCAATCCCGGCAGCGTGGTGTACCACCAGGCGGCGGCAATGTAATTACGGCCTTCGGAGACCAGAAGCCCCCACTCCGGTTGCGGCGGCGGTGCGCCAAATCCCAGAAAACTCAGTGCTGAAACAGAAAGCAGCGCAAACCCCAATTCAAGCGCCGCCAGCGAAAGCACCGGTGCCAGCGCGTGGGGAATAATATGACGACGAATAATCGTCAGATGGCTGACGCCCCCAGCGCGAGCGGCTTCAACAAAGAGATTTACTTTGCTGCGCAACACTTCACCGCGTGACAAACGGGCAAAGGTGGCAATCGATGACAGGCCGACGGCGATAGCAATATGCAGCGTCCCGAAACCCAATACTGTGACAATGGCCATTGCCAGCAGCAGGTTGGGAATGGCCATTAGCACGTCGATAACACGCATAAACAGCTGATCGGTACGTCCACCGACGTAGCCAGAAGCCACGCCAATTGTTGCCCCAACCACCAGCGCAATGGCCACAGAAAACAGCGTTGCCTTTAGCGTCAGCGCCGTGCCAAACACCGTGCGGCTGTAAATATCACGCCCCAGATGGTCAGTGCCAAACCAGTGCAGGCTCGAAGGCGGCTGAAGTGCAACCAGTGGATTACCGACCAGCGGGTCCTGATGGGCAAACAGACTCGGCGCAATGCCCCACAGCGCCACCAACAGCAAAATCGCCAGACTGAGCCACAGCGTATAGGCAAAACGCGTTGTTAAAGAAAGCCGCTGTTCGGCGGGAAGAATGAGGCTCATTTTCCGCCTCCTGAAGAAACATGGCTCAGACGCGGGTCAAGCAGCGGGTAAAGCAAGTCGACCACGAAGTTAACCACTACAAATACCCCCGCAGCCGTAAGCACTACGCCCTGTACCACTGGAATATCCTGCGTCGCGACAGCGCCCTGAGCCAGTCGCCCCAGCCCTTCGCGCGAGAAGATAGTTTCGGTAACCACAGCACCGGCCAGAAGATGGCCAAAAATCATGCCAGCCAACGTCAGCAGGGGAATAGCTGCGTTTGGCAACACGTGCCGCCACAGCAGATGTGCCGTACTCGCGCCTTTAAGCCGCAGTGCGTCGATAAACGGCCTGCGCCACACTTCAGCTAGAGAACGGCTCATCACTTGAGCCAGCGTTGCCGCCGTGGGCACCGCCAGCGTTAAAGTAGGCAGCACCAGCGACTGCCATCCCTGATTACCCATTGCCGGAAACCAGGCGTGGCTGAATGAAAAAGCCTGCAATAGCAGCAGGCCAAGCCAGAAGGTCGGCAGCGCCGCCCCCAGTGAAGGCAACGCCAGCAGCGCCGATTTTACTCTTCCCACAGGCAGTACGCTGACACCCGCCGCCAGCCCACCGCCAATCAGCACCGCCACCACCAGCGCACACAGCGCCAGCAGCAGCGTCGGTGGCAGCGCCTGCAACACGAGACGCGTTACTGGGTCACCACTCACGATCGAACGACCCAAATTAAGGTGCAACAGGTCCCACAGTGCCCAGGCGTACTGAATATAAAACGGCCTGTCGAGGTGGTACAGTGCCTTCAGCGCATTAACCTGCGCGACGTCTACCGTGCTCTGCTCACCCTGATTGAGCATGATGGTCACCGGGTCAGACGGCAAAATGTAGAGAATGAGAAACGTCAGCGAATACGCCGCCCACAGTACCGCTAAACTCATCAACACCCTCTTCAGCAGCCAATGCAGGCGCAGTCTGGGGACATTAATCTTGTCAATCGGGTTATCCGAGAGCCAGGCTTTGTCAGTCATGGCGTTTCCTCCCTCAATCAAGACTTCGGCGCAAGCCAGGTGTCATACAGTTGGAACCGTGACGACGCGTCATAGCGGAATCCGTGCACGTTGCTGCCTGTGGCAATAACGGTCGCCAACTCCACCAGTGGAATAGCATCGCCGTCGGCAATCAGACCCTTGGCGGCGTCGGTCACCAACTGCTGGCGTTTCACTGTGTCTAACGTCTGACTTGACTGTTGCAGCGAGGTGTCAATCTCGTTGGCCGTGCGTTTGTTGACATTGCGCCCGCCCGGACCGGCGTCAAACACCGTGCGTAAAACGTCGGGGTCGGAACGCGTCAGGTTATAGAACTCAGCTTCCTGCGTGCCGCTCGACTGACGAGCAATCACCTGCCCTATCGGCGCTTTTTCAAGCTGCATGTCGATGCCTACTTTCTTAAACTGCTGCTGGACCAGTTCAATAAACGGCGCTGACTGCCAGAAAGTCAGCGTAAAGCTCAACCGCTTGCCGTCTTTCACCCTAATTCCATCCGCACCCAGCACCCACCCGTCTTTTTGCAGCAAGTCTGCGGCCGCCCGCGGGTCATGTTTAAGCTCGCTGCTCACGTCCTGATACAGCGGCGTGGTTTTCGCTAATACCGAGCTAGCAGGGGCCTGATAACGCGACAAAATAGGCTGTAGCGCAGCTCTGTCGACGGCCAGATTCAGCGCCTGTCGGACGTTTTTATCCGCCATCAGTGCCATTGACTGATTAGGATAAAGGCTGTAAACCAGTCCTGGATTGGTACGGGCGATGATCGGTAAATTTTTAGCCAGGATCAGCGGTTCATCCTGCGGCGTAACGCCCGCATTGAGGTCTAGCTGGCCCGACACCAGACTGCCGAAGCGCACGCCCGATTCGGGAATAACACGGTACTCAATGCCGTCGAGATAGCTGTCGCCCTGATGCTGCGCGAGGGAAGACGGCCATTTGTAACCGCTGCGGCGGCTGATATCGACCTTCTGATTATGAACAAACGTCGTCAGCACAAACGGCCCGGTGCCGACCAACTCGCCCTGACAGCGCGCGTCAACCGTGGCTTGCACCGTTTTACTGGCAAAGAAACCTAAACTCATGGTCGAGGTTGCCTGCAGGAACTGCGCATTCGGCTGGGCGAAAACGACAGTGACATGCTGCGCGTCAGGCGTGTCCACTTCGGTGAGGCCTTTCAGGTAGGTGGAAGCCAGCGAGGCGCGTGCGCCCATTGCAACAATCGCCTGCAGATTCTCCTTTACCGATTGCGAGGTAAACGCCGTACCGTCGCTGAAGGTTACGCCGTCGCGCAGAGTAAAGGTAAAGCGACGGTTATCGTCACTGACCTGCCAATCGGTGGCCAGCCACGGCACAATTTTACCGGTCGCCGGATCCTGATCCGTTAATGAATCGGTTAACTGGCGGCCAATATTGAGCGAATTGTTATTTCCGACCTGCTGCGGGTCGAGGCAGTTGGGATCGGTATCAATCCCTATTACCAATTTTCCACCGGCGTGCGGCGCTTCGGGAGCCGCTTTATTGTCAGCGGTAGAGGACTCTGCGGGTTTGTCACAGGCCGAGAGCGCCGTGGCGATCATCAGAGGTAAAATAAGCCGGCGCAGTCGCGCGCCGGTCATCAAAGAAGTGGTAAAAGGTCCCTGTTGCACGTGCCTATCCTTTTATTTATTTGGCCGCGACGCTGGCGTTAGACTCACGCACTTTGTTTTTGTTAGCGTAACGGTTGGTTTTAAACGGAATATCCAAACGCTGGCGCAGGGTTTGCACTTCGCTCGTGGGATGCCAGTAACCGCGCTCAGCGAGGATCGGCAGAACCAGGCGCGTCACGTCGTCCAGCGCTTCGGTCAACACCGGGCCGCTGATAATAAATCCGCTGGCACCGCCCGCTTCAACCCAGCGAATAAAGGTGTCGGCAACCTGCTCAGGCGTGCCAAAGAACTCGCCTTTCGGCAACGTGGTCTGGAAAGCAATATCGCGCAGCGACAGATTTTCTTCTTTTGCACGACGTTTAATTTGGTCAGTGGTGGAACGGAAAGTGTTTTGCCCCAAATCGCCGACGTCAGGGAAAGGTCCGTCGAGTGGATACTGCGAGAAGTCGTGATGGTCAAAGAAGCGACCCAGATAGGCCAGCGCGTCCTCCACCGACAGCAGCGAAAGCAAGTGCTGATATTTGGCCTCGGCCTCTTCTTCGGTTCGACCAACAATGGGGCTGATCCCCGGGAAAATACCCACCGGATGACGGTTGTTTTTCGCCACTTCTTTCTGCAGCTTGGTGGCGTATGCCTGTGCCTCTTCCAGCGTGCGCGCATTGGTAAATACCGCGTCGGCCGACTTGCCTGCTAAACCAATACCGGTATCAGACGCGCCCGCTTGGAAGATAACCGGCTGTCCCTGTGGAGAACGTTGAATATTCAACGGACCTTCAACTGAGAAAAAACGTCCTTCATGATTAAGCTTGTGCAGTTTTGACGCATCAAAAAATACGCCGCTTTCACGGTCACGCGTAAAGGCATCGTCTTCCCACGAGTCCCAGAGTCCCTGCACTACGTTGATATACTCTTCAGCAATCTGATAACGCAATGAGTGCTCGGGATGGTCCTTGCCAAAGTTTTTGGCCGACCCAGCCAGAGGAGACGTCACCACGTTCCAACCCGCTCGGCCCTGACTGATGTTATCGACCGACGCCAACTGGCGCGCAACGGTGAACGGATCGCTATAAGAGGTAGAAATTGTGCCCGCCAGGCCAATGCGCTGAGTGGCTGATGCCAGCGCAGAAAGCAGTGCGATCGGCTCAAAACGATTCAGGAAATGCGGCAATGATTTTTCATTAATATGCAGGCCATCGGCGACGAACAGAAAGTCGAAGTTTGCCGCTTCGGCGCGCAGGGCCAAATCGCGGAAATAGGGGAAATTAACGCTGGCATCTGCGGGTGCTTTTTCATGACGCCAGGAGTTCATATGTCCACCTGCACCGTGGAGCATAAGGCCTAATTTAATACTTTTCTTGGAAAGACTCATTGTAAGCATCCTTATTACAGATAGGTTTTAATTGATATTTCCATAAAACCTACAGAGTGCTAAATACAAAAACCTTCCATCCTATGCCAGTAATTAGATAACCTCCCACTTAGGGCCGTAGAACAGTTTTAACCCATTTTCAATTAATCAATTTGGATAGATAATTTTGTTGTTTTACTTCAACTCGGCGCTCGGGAATAGTGAATTCAACAGCCCAACGAATTAAAATTACAGGATAAATAATAACAATGATGCACAGCGCAAAATTAACGGCCATTGCCGCGTTACTGAGTATTTCATCGCTGGCAAACGCCGCGAGTTCCGGTATCGATTTAGTGGCCAACGAAACGCCAATCAACACACCGGCAAGTCCCGAAGCCGTGGCAAAAATTCCAGCCAATTTCAAATTCGTTAATCCTGGTTATTTAACCGTCGCTGTAGCGGTATTGGGCAGCGCGCCGCCGTTTGGCCTGTTTGCCCGCGACAACAAAACCGTCATCGGCAGTGAGTCAGATATTGCCCGCCTGGTGGCCGACGGCCTCGGTTTAAAACTTAAACTGGTTCCGGCTTCGTGGGAAGACTGGCCACTGGGTGTGACCTCAGGCAAATACGACGCCGCGACCTACAACATTACGGTGACCAAGGATCGTAAAACCAAATTCGACTTCGCCACCTATCGTCAGGACACGCTGGGCTTTTATGTGAAATCTACCAGCAGCATTACCTCCATTAAATCGGCACCCGATATTGCGGGGAAACGCATCATTGTAGGCTCGGGCACTAATCAGGAAGCCGTACTTTTAGCCTGGGACAAAGAGAATCAGGCCAACGGTCTGAAAGCTTTTACGCCAATTTATGTGACTGATGACGCAGCCTCAACGTTGGCGCTACAGTCAGGACGCGCTGACGCCACCTTCGGACCTAACGTCTCGGCGGCCTATAAAGCTAAGCTGACTGGCACCACCAAGTTGGTCGGCATCGTTCCGGGCGGCTGGCCAAAAACCGCCAACATCGCCGTGACATTGAAAAAGGGTAATGGACTGGTCGATGCGGTTCAGGCTTCGCTTAACAGCGCAATCGCCAACGGCAGCTATCTGAAAGTGTTGGACCGCTGGGGCGAGAGCGTCGAGAAGATTGACCATTCAGAGATTAACCCGCCGGGCCTCGGCGACTGATTGCAGGAAAGAACCTATGAGCCAGGATAAATTCATACACACGCAGCCTGAGGACCCGCTTATTGTGCCGGTCATTGAAGGTCTGTTTGGCGAATACCGCGCCCGCTACGGCAACATTTTTGGTAATCGCAAAGAGGCGGACGCGATAGGAGCCTACGGTCCACCGGACGGCGTGTTTATTGTCCTGCTTCGCGAGGGGCGCCCAATTGCCATGGGCGCTTATAAACGCTACGACGACAGCACGGCCGAGTTCAAACGCATCTGGACAGACTCTGCGCTGCGTCGTCAGGGATTGGCGCAGAAAGTGGTGCTGGAACTTGAGCGCTTGGCACAGGCGCAGGGCTATACGCGGGTATTTCTGACTACCGGATTCCGTCAACCAGAGGCCGTCAATCTTTATCTGTCGTTAGGGTATGAACCGCAGTTTGATACCACCGTCGATAGAGAAACGCTGCTTCAACCTCCTTACAACGGCAGTTTGCCGTTTATTAAACCTCTGATCCCGGCGGTTGCCGCCGTTGTTGCAAGCGTCAGCAGTGAAAATCTGACGGAGAAAGCCTATGACTGACCTAAGTAGTCGACCGACCCCTTCTGCCCCGCTAAAGGTCGTACCTGCCCGTTATCCGCTGCGCCTGTTGGGCGCAGTTTTCGCCATTTTTATCCTGTTGGGACTGGTGGAATCCATTGCCACTAACCCGCGTTGGGACTGGGGCGTGTTTCGTCAATACTTCTTTGAACCGGTGATCCTTTCCGGATTAGCCAGAACTTTGCTGCTTACCCTATTGGGGACCGTATTTGGTATCATTTTCGGCACCCTATTGGCGCTGGCCCGTTTATCAAAATCCTATTTATTGAATTCACTGGCGTGGGGCTACATCTGGCTATTCCGCTCGCTTCCTCTGCTGCTGGTGTTAATAGTTCTTTATAACTTTTCTTACCTGTACGACAACCTGTCAATTGGCATTCCGTTTACTCATATTGAGTTCTTTAAACACCCGACCGTTGACCTTCTCGACCAGTTTACCGTGGCCGTGCTCGGCCTTTCACTGGTGCAGTCTGCCTACACCGCCGAAATTATTCGCGGTGGCATTGTCGGCGTAGAACAAGGGCAACACGAAGCCGCCGCCGCGCTGGGATTACCCGCGTACCGTCGCACTTTCCGCATTATTTTGCCACAGGCGCTGCGGGCGATTATTCCCACTGGATTTAATGAGGTGATCGGTCTCACGAAGGGCACGGCGATTGTTTACGTCATCTCGATGCCAGAACTGTTTTATACCGTACAAATCCTTTACAACCGCACTCAGCAGGTGATCCCACTGCTGATGGTGGCCACCGTTTGGTATCTGGTCATCACCACCGTACTCTCTGTTTTTCAATATTATGTTGAGCGCTATTTCGCGCGTGGTACCACACGTCAGGTTGCCCTGACTCCTCTGCAACGCCTGCTGCAATGGCGCGTATCACGACCTTAAACAGGAGCAAGAATTATGTCAGAAGCTTTTGATCTCTTTGTTAATCGTCCGGCTCCCGTTGCGCCACAGCCTGTTAATTCTCTTGGCCGCCGGGCGCAAAATGCCGGACGCATTGAAATAAGCAATCTCAGTAAATCTTACGGCATTTTCAAGGCGCTAAATGATGTCAGCCTGACTATCGAACCCGGCACCGTGACGGTAATTTTAGGGCCCTCGGGTTCCGGTAAATCCACCCTTTTGCGCACCATCAATCATCTTGAACGCGTTGACGAAGGCTTTATTCAAATTGACGGCGAATACGTAGGCTATCGTCGTAAGGGCCATAAACTTTACGAACTTAAAGAAAAGGCCATTCTGAAACAGCGTATTAACTGCGGTTATGTTTTCCAAAACTTTAACCTGTTTCCGCACATGACCGTGCTGGACAACATAATTGAAGCCCCTATTGTTCACGGGCTACTTAACCGCAAACAGGCCATCGAACGCGCCTATGAGCTGCTTGATACCGTAGGTTTGCGCGAGAAAGCCAATGCCTGGCCGCGCCACCTCTCCGGCGGACAGCAGCAGCGTATTGCCATCGCCCGCGCGCTGGCACTTAATCCAAAAGTAATGCTATTTGACGAGCCGACCTCTGCACTTGACCCCGAACTGGTGGGTGAAGTGTTGGACGTGATTAAAAAGCTGGCAGAATCCGGCGTCACGCTGGTAGTGGTCACGCATGAAATTGGCTTTGCGCGACAGGTTGCCGACCGCGTGGTGTTTATGGTTGAAGGTGCTATCGTTGAAACCGGCAGCGCGGCTCAGGTGCTTGACAATCCTCGCCACCACCGCACACGTCGCTTTTTGGAAAAAGTGTTGTAACCGCACAATACATTTTAGTCACGCGGCTGTTTATTAAAAATTAAAAGGGGCAGATGCTGATATCCGCCCCTTAATTCATTTACCTGAGTAATGCCTTACTTAATTTACCGCCAATGAATTACCTTTCGGTAAAAATATACCAGGCTTAATATCTGAAGATAAAGAAAAAACAACGTAATTAAAAATAAATAAAAATAATTTGCAAAGACATACTGTGTATCTGTAGGAATAAAAACATACGGCAGATGGTCTCAAGTCAAACAGCGGCTTCGGTTGATAGCCGCCCTTCTCTTTCCTGTACTCCCTATTCCGGAAACACGCCCTTGAAGCTGGTTTTTTTCCTCGGCTCGGTCATTAACGCCTCGAGGGCTTCAACGCAGGCCAGATAATGGGGCGTTTGTTTGTGGGCGTTGACTGCCTCGAGATCGCGATAGGCCTCATAAATATAGAAGCGCGTGGCGATCTCACTGTCTTGTAAAACGTCGAAACGCAAATTTCCCGGCTCCCCCAGCGCACCAAGATGGTTAAGCTTAAATACCCGCAAAAACTCATCCACGCTGTCGGCCTTAACGTTGATTTCAACCATCGTGACTTCCATTTTTACTCCTGATTTATTTATCTGCTTATCGGCACCTTACGAGTTTAGCCAATACACTTCCTGCTAAGAGGTGTTGTTAAAGGAAATGCAAGATACATCACAATTACCAAACTTAGCCGCTTAGATATTTGTTATCACAGCGAAATAGCGCCCACTATTGATCTATCACCTTTGCCGTCGAATATTAAGATAAAGAGAAAGAGAAGATGACTATGCGTTCCCCCACAGCCTCATCCACTACTGCGTCTTATCTTATGGCTCTTGATGCCGGAACCGGCAGCATTCGCGCCGTCATTTTCTCTTTGGAAGGGCAGCAAATCGCCGTAGGTCAGGCCGAATGGCAGCACAACCCAGTTTCAGACGTGCCGGGTTCAATGGAGTTTGACCTGCATAAAAACTGGCAACTGACCTGCCAATGTATTCGTCAGGCGCTGGCGCTAGCTCAGCTTCCCGCTTCGTCCATTGCCGCCGTGGCGGCCTGCTCAATGCGTGAAGGCATCGTGCTTTATGATAAAAGCGGAGAACCAATTTGGGCCTGCGCCAACGTTGACTCTCGCGCCAGCCGTGAAGTGAGTGAACTAAAAGAGATCCATCAGGGAGAGTTCGAACGCGAAGCGTATCTGCATTCTGGGCAAACGCTGGCGCTGGGTGCCATGCCGCGCCTGCTGTGGTTAGCACATCATCGCCCGGAGATTTATCGCCAGGCGGCCACGTTGACCATGATAAGTGACTGGCTGGCCTACAGGCTAACCGGTGAACTGGCGGTTGACCCATCGAATGCGGGCACTACCGGCATGCTGAGTCTCGAAACGCGTCGCTGGCACCCTGAACTGCTTGAACTCGCGGGGCTTCGTGCGGATATTTTGTCGCCGGTACTTGAAACCGGCACTCGGCTTGGCAGTATCAGCGCACGCAGTGCTGAAGAGTGTGGACTGAAAGCCGGAACGCCGGTGGGCATGGGCGGTGGCGACGTGCAGCTTGGGTCACTCGGGTTAGGGCTAGTTCACCCGGGGCAAACGGCGGTGTTGGGCGGCACTTTCTGGCAGCAGGTGGTAAATTTGCCCCGTCCGATCACTGACCCCGAGATGAATATTCGCATTAACCCGCACGTGATCCCCGGCATGGCACAGGCAGAATGTATTAGTTTCTTCACCGGACTGACTATGCGCTGGTTCCGCGACGCCTTTTGTTCAGAGGAAAAATTGCTGGCCGAACGGCTGGGCGTTGACACTTACAGCCTGCTGGAAGATATGGCCGCGCGCGTGCCGGTCGGCTCATGGGGAGTGATGCCGATTTTTTCCGACGCTATGCACTTTAAAAGCTGGTACCACGCCGCACCGTCGTTTATTAACCTGTCGATCGACCCATTGAAGTGCAATAAACAGACTTTGTTTCGGGCACTCGAGGAGAATGCGGCCATCGTATCGGCCTGCAATTTGGAACTTATTGCGGGGTTTTCTGGGGTAAATGCGCCGTCGCTGGTGTTTGCGGGCGGCGGTTCCAAGGGGAAGCTGTGGAGTCAGATACTGAGCGATGTCACCGGCAAGCCGGTTAAGGTGCCCCAGGTTAAAGAGGCTACGGCGCTGGGATGTGCCATTGCGGCGGGAGTTGCCGCCGGATTGTATCAATCACTGGCTGAAACGGGTGAGGCACTTGTACGTTGGGAGCGGGAATATCAGCCCAATGTCGAAAATCATCAGCAATATATCAGCCAAAAAACCAACTGGCAGGCGGTTTACGCCGACCAGTTAACGCTGGTAGACAGTGGCTTGACTACCTCAATGTGGAAGGCTCCGGGTCTTTGAATTACCCTACGGCCAGCAACGGACGCACCTCTTCACGTACGCGGCTCTCTGCCACCAGCGACAGCAGAATTTTTTGTACCGCCTGCGCGGGTTGTGACAGCGGCAGATGGTCTGAAATGCACAGTGAAAGCGGCGCCTGAATAGACGGACTGCTGATGCATGACATCCAGGCATTGGCTGGCCCCACAATTGCGCGGGCGGCAGATTCTGGCAAAATCGTGGCACCGAGGCCGCTGGCAATGGCCGCCGTTAAGGTTCCGGCAGATTCAATTTCACCAATCACTTTTGCTGAAAGCCTTCTCAAGGTCATGGCATCGTCCACCAGCTTGCGCAGCACGTCATGGGTGCGCGGCAGGAAGAGATTAAGCTTAGCTACGTCTGAAAGCTCAATGTACTTACCCGGATTGGGCACGCTGTTGGTGGCCACCAGATAAAGATCTTCTTTCATTAATGGCACAAACGACAGGCCCTGAATCGCCTTATTGCCGTAAAGCACGGCCATGTCCATTCGCCCGTTGACCGTCTGATCGGTCAGTTCACTGCCAAAATTCTCGTTGAGGTATAGCAAGATACCCGGATGCTGTTCACGCACTGCCTGTAACAGCGGCAGTGCCAGCAGTGAGGCCGCTGTTCCTGGTGCCATGCCTACCGAAACCTGACCATTTAACGCCAAGCCTGCGCAGTTAACCGCACTGTGGGCCTGTTCACACTGGCGTAATATCGTCTGCGCATGGGCATAAAGAATATTTCCCGCTTCAGTCGGCGTAACCCCGCGCTTGGTTCGAATCAAAAGCTGCTGCTTTAATTCACCCTCTAGCGTAGCCAACTGCTGACTCAGGGCCGGTTGAGCGATATGCAACACATCTGCAGCCTGCGTGAGACTGCCGATATCGACGATTTTCACGAAGTACTTTAAGCGTCTGAGATTCATCTCTGTCTCCATCGAACCTGGTGGTGGTGTTAACCGAATGAAATAGGGTCGCCCCTAACTAAAGCAAAATGTCTTTATCATAATTTCTGCGAATGAGTTATTCGTCGAAACCTGAGGTGTTACAAAGCAAGATCAAGGCCAATCAGGCAGTTAGGAAATAAACTCAGCCAAAAAATCAGGCTAATCATCTATAAAATAAGAAAAAACGATTAGTAATTTGTGAGAAAAGGAATAGCGAGGAAAGAATTGTTAAGAAAACAGCCCAGGGCTGTGCACCAACATAATGCAAACTTATGTTTCGGGACGAAGAAAAGCGGCCGCAGGCAGAAAGCCTCCGGCCACTGAGTCAAAGGTTAAAATCAAATAGAAGGGATCATGCCGCCGTCAACGCGAATAACCGATCCAGTCATATAAGAAGCCTGTCGGCTAGCGAGAAACGCCGCCACTGCGCCGTACTCTTCGGGTTCGCCATAGCGGCCCAGCGGGATCGTAGCTGCACTTTTGCGCGCCACGTCTTCGACTGAAATACCTTCACGCCCTGCCCGCGCTTCATCAAGCTGGCCTAAACGCTTGGTCGAAATGCGCCCCGGCAGAATAACGTTAACCGTGATGCCTTCACTGGCCACTTCGCCAGCCAAGGTTTTCGACCAGCCAACCAGTGCCATACGCAGGGTATTCGACATGCCGAGATTAGCGATGGGGGTCACTACGCCGGAAGACGTGCTGGTGATAATCCGGCCCCAGCCCAGACTGCGCATATCAGGCAATACTTTGTCAGTTAACAGAATCAGCGAACTGACCATGGTGGCAAACTGCGTGGCCCAGGTTTCTGGCGCGACGCCGCTAGCCTTTGACGGAGGCGGCCCACCGGAATTATTTACCAGAATCCCCACTGGGCCAAGATACTGATGAATACCTGCTAGCACCTGGTCAAATTTTTCGGGCTGCGTTAAATCCAATACAAAAGCCATGGCACGACCGCCCTCGGCTTTGATGGTATCTACGGTTTCATTCAAAGCCGCTTCGGTGCGGCCACACACTGCCACCACCGCGCCTTCTGCGGCCAATGACAGCGCCATTGCTCGGCCCAGTCCACCGCCTGCGCCGCTTACCAGCGCAACGCGACCTCTTATTCCAAAATCCATCACAAGCCTCTTTCGTTAGATTTACTGACTTTATTCAAAACCATCTGATAAGCGGACTGCAGGTGTTGACGCATCATTTCGGCCGCGTCGGCCTGCCTTTCTTCAAGCACCGCATCAATGATGGCAACGTGTTCCTGACACCACTCGCGTACGCGCTGTTTGTTGTTATAGCTGCCAAACTCCAACAAGCGGCGCAGGCGGTTCTGCTGCTGAATAGCCTGTAAAACAAAGATATTCCCGCTGAATTCGGCCAGCAGTTCGTGAAAATTTGCGTCAGTTTCAAAAATTTGCCGACCGTCAACGTTAAGAATATCAGGATGATCAATCAGATAGATATGCTGTAAACGCAGTCGCTTAAGCGCACTTTTGTCCGCGCGAAAACTGGGAGAAATCAGGCCGCCGGGTTCTATCATCAGCCGAAATCCATAACCGTTGCTGAGTGCAACATCACTGTTTAGCGTGGGTAAAAACGACCAGCCGTGACCTTTGTTGCGGGCAATCAATCCGTCTTCAGACAGGCGCAGCAGCGTTCGCGACATCACGCCACGGTCGGCGTCATAGCGCTGGGCAATTTCGATTTGGGTCAGTGAATCGGGGAGCTTACCGGCAATGCGGTCTTTAACCAGCTGCTCATATAACCCCTGATCGCTGCTTGCCGGTACATCGATGCTGATGCGCTGTAGTTCGTCATAGGCCTTTAGCAGAAAAAATCCCTGATTACGGCGTGCTTCGATAATCTCTAGTTCACAGAGGAGCTTGAGCGCAGCACGCACCGGCGTTCGAGAAACGCCGGCCATATCGGCTAATTGTTGCTCACGTAAATGGTGGCCTGGCTCAAATTTTGCTTCTCGTATCAGGTCAAGGATTTGGTTAGCCAAACGCCTTCCGCTGGCGGTTACTGTTTGTGTCATGAAAGCAGGCACCTAAAGTATTTATTGCAATGAATATACAATATCACAGCATTCTTACTTGGTGAAGTCTGAGCGAAAATCCCTCAAATCGTGCATTGACGCACCATAAAAGAGCCTTGACTCACGAATTTAATTGTATTTAATGATACACAAAGAGCAATCCTGCTCATGAGAAAATGGAGTCTGTCATGCTGAAAAAAACTTTCTTGCGTCGATATGCCACCCTGTCTCTGGCTGCCCTTTGCCTGAGTTTTCCGTTAGTCAGCCAGGCGGCATCGCCGTCGTTAGTCACCTCGGGTGAGCTAACTTACGGTACCGCCGCGACCTTCATGCCGTTTGAATTTATCAAAGACGGTAAACTGAGCGGATTTGATATCGATTTAATTACTGCCCTCTCAAAAAAGCTTTCGCTCAAACCTGCGCCGATGTCAATGGAGTTTAAGGGATTGATCCCCGCCCTGCAGGGTAAGCGCCTCGATATTATTAACTCAGCGATGTACATCAATCCCGCTCGCGCCGAGCAGGTTGATTTTGTGCCTTACCTCAAAATCGGCAGCCGCGTCATTGTTTCCAAGGGAAACCCCGAAAAGATCACCGGCCGTGACCTGTCTCTGTGTGGCAAAAATATCGCCGTCACCCTCGGCGGCATTGAAGAGAGTCAGGCACGCACCGACAATCAAAAATGTCTTGATGCCAAAAAACCGACCATCACCGTACTGACTTTCCCGTCCGCGACTGATTCAGCCGTTGCCGTTGCGCAAAAACGTGCCGACGCAGAATACCTTTCCACTCCCGGTGCCGTTGCGCTGTTGAGTGAAAAAGGCGACACCTTTGAAACTACCGGCCCCGAGTTTGAAGCCGAGACTCACATCGGCTTTGCCGTACGCAAAGGCGATACCGAGATGAAATCACTGTTGGAAAACGGACTTAAAGACCTCGTCGCCGACGGCAGCTACCAGAAGTTGATTCAAAAATGGCAGTTCCCGACTTCGGTGTCGATTTTCTAATGTTTGATGTTGCCGCTTTTGTACGTTTCGCTCCCTGACATCGAGGAAAAATCATGTCTCTTGATCTGGTCTGGCAATACCTATTGTCACCGGCGTTCTTTCAGGGCGCAGTAATGACCCTGCTAATCACAGTCTGTTCGCTGTTTTTTGGCATCGTCACTGGCTTGATACTGGCTTTACTTCAGGAGTCCCGCTTCAAGGCGGGCCCTGTTTTAGCCTTCTTCTATTTATGGTTATTTCGCGGCACGCCCGTGCTGTTTCAAATCATCTTTGTTTATAACGTACTGCCGAGCTTTGGCCTGCGCTTTTCAGCCTTTACCTGTGCGGTGATGGCACTTTCACTTAATGAAGGTGCTTACATGGCCGAAATTCTGCGCTCCGGACTGCAGGCAGTGAGAAGCGGACAGCGCACGGCAGGCATGGCTCTGGGCATGACCCAAGGTCAGATTATGCGCAAAATTGTCTTGCCCCAGGCGGCGCGTATTATTCTGCCTCCGATGGGTAACCAAATGATAAGCATGCTCAAATCCAGCGCACTGGTGTCAGTGATTGCCGTTCAGGAACTGTTATTGATAGCCAACCAGACGGCCAGCGCCAGCTTTCGCTATTTTGAAGCGCTGTGTGCTGCCGGCATCTATTACCTCGCACTGACCACCCTTTTCATGATTGGACAGGCCTGGCTCGAACGCGCACTGGACCCTAAAAAACGCAAGAAACCTGCGCTCTCATTGACCGAACGCCTGCTGCGCAGCAGCTCGTCTCACTAACTCGCCAACCCCTAGGGAAAACAGATGAAAACTGAAAAGCCCCTGCTGGAAATCATCGGTGTCGATAAACACTTCGGTAGCCAGCACGTGTTGAAGAACTGCACGCTGAGCGTGGCGCAGGGTGAAACGGTCGTGTTGATTGGGCCATCCGGCTCGGGAAAATCTACCCTACTGCGTTGCGTTAACCTGCTTGAGACCATTGAAGGCGGCAGCATCTTTTTCCGCCAGAACGACATCACCAAGGCCGGTGTCGAGCCGCACCGTTTGCGTCAGGATATTGGCATGGTGTTTCAGAGTTACGAGCTTTTCTCCCACCTCACAGCGGCGGAAAACATCATGCTCGCGCCCATGACGGTGCTCGGCGTGAGTCGCGCCGACGCAGAAACCCAGGCCCTTGAATTGCTCGGCAAGGTGCGAATTCCCGACAAGGCGGACAGTTTCCCTGATGAACTGTCAGGCGGCCAGCAGCAGCGTGTGGCAATCGCGCGCGCGCTGGCAATGAAGCCAAAACTGATGCTGTTTGACGAGCCCACTTCGGCGCTTGACCCCGAAATGATCCGCGAAGTTATTGACGTCATGGCCGACCTCAGTGCAGAAGGCATGACCAGCATTGTGGTCACCCATGAAATGGGCTTTGCCCGCCGCGCCGCCAACCACATCGTATTTATGGAAAACGGCGAAATTATTGAATACGCAACCAGCGATAAATTCTTCGGGGGAGACGTGAGCCAAAGAGCACAACGCTTCCTCGACCAGATTTTGCACTGAGTTATTTTTTCTATGCGCCTCACCAGGGCCATTTTCAGGAGAAATTGATGAACCTTCAATCACCCGATATCAACAGAATGAAGCAAGACCTCGCGGCACTCGTGGCTATTAATACCGAGAACCCACCCGGCCGCGAGCGCGAAGCCGCAGAACTTATCAGTGTTTGGCTAAAAGAGGCCGGTTTTGATTTAACGCTCAGTGAATATGAACCGGGACGCACCAACGTTATTGCGCGCCTGGAAAACGGCGTGGGTCCGTGCTTTGCTTTCAACACGCACATTGACGTCGTGCCAGCGGGTAGTGGCTGGAGCCAGGACCCATTCACGCTTACCGAGCGCGACGGCAAACTGTTTGGCCGCGGCTCTTGCGATGCAAAGGGACCGCTGGTGGCAATGATTGAAGCCATGCGCATGCTCGCCGCAGACAGTGATAGCTGGTCTGGCACGCTGATGGGCATCTTCGTTGCCGATGAAGAAGTGGCCAGCGAAGGCGCCAAGTTCTACGTGCGCGAAGCACCGGCCAAAATTGACTATGCGGTGATCGGCGAACCCACGTCAAACACCACCTATTCGGCACACAAAGGCAGCCTTCGCCCGCTGGTTCGCGTGCATGGCGTTACCGCGCACTCTGGCACCCCTGAGCTAGGTGAAAACGCCATTTTCCGTGCGGCACAGCTTTTAGGGCTGGTAGAACAACAGCACGAACACAGTGTGCGTTGCCGTTGCCATCCGCTGGTCGGTTCAGCCAGTCTGACCGTCACGCGCATCTCGGGGGGGCATGCCGACAACGTGCTGCCCGACAGCTGCGATTTACTGCTCGACCGCCGTATGGTGCCGGGAGAAGACGAAGAACAGGTCAAACAGGAACTGCGAGATTTGCTGGCACTGGCGCATGAAAAATTCGGCGTACGCAGTGAAATCATCACCTTTAAACCCACCACCGGCGGCGCGACGGAAACGGCTGTTGATGAAGCCATTGTCCAGGCCGGTCTTGAAGCCTGCCGCGCTCAGGGCCTTGAAGAACCCGGTCCCTTCGGGTTCCAGGGCGGCTGTGATCTGGTGCATTTTCGCAGCCTTGGCACCAAGGGCATTGTTATCGGCCCAGGCTCGCTTTCGGTCGCGCACAAGCCCGATGAATTTGTCCCGCTGGACGAGTTCATTGCCGCCGGTGATATCTACCGAACTGTCGCCCTAAAAATGATGACGCGAGGATAATCAGGTGAAAGCCACTGTCTATCGCGCTGACCTGCGCTATCCGCATCTGCAACTTTATACTGCATCTTCTGGCAGCATTGCCGGTTTAGACGAGCTGTATCTGCTGCTTGAGGAGAAATCCTTCAGCGGGCTAGGTGAGGTGCGCATTAACATTGCCTATCTCAACGGTTACAGCGCCGACGTCGTGCTCTGCGACGTGATGCGCACTCTGCGTACGCTCGATTTACAACAGTCGTCGAGCCATTTACTGCTCACGCTTGAGACACAGCTTGCCTCGAGCCTTGCTCCCACCCGCATGCTGTTTGATATGGCACTGCATGACCTGATTGCCCGTCAAAACGGCAGCAGCGTGGCGCGATTGGTCGGCTCTGATTTTCCCGGGCCGGTCTGTTACGCCACCAACCAGACGCTGTTTTGGAGTTCACAAGAGCAGATGCTGAGTCAGGCCAGCGCCTACATGGAGCGTGGCTTTACCCATCTTAAACTTCGAGTGGGGATAGGCTCGCTGGCGGAAGATATTGATCGTATGACGGCCCTTCGCCGCCGCTTTGGCCATGAGGTACACCTCTCGGCCGATGCCAACGGCCAGTGGCAGCCGGAGCAGGCGCGCAGCAACTTGCTGGCGCTGCAAAAATTTGAGTTGAGCTATCTAGAACAACCTATTTCGGACGCCAATGCGCACCTCTACCCCACGCTTGCTGCTGCCAGCCCGATACCGCTGATGCTTGATGAAAGCATGAGCTCCGAGGCCGATCTCGAGCGTATTTTGGCGATGGGAGGCACTGTCTGGGCACACCTCAAGTTGGTGAAGATGGGCGGGATTGCTCCTACAGTCCGCGCAGCACGGCGGCTTATTGCCGCCGGTATTCCTTTTATGATTGGGCAAATGAACGAAGGTGCAGCGGCCACGGCAGCGGCACTGCACGTTGCCCACGCCTGCCAGCCTGCCCATGCCGAACTTTATGGTGCCGATGGCCTCGCCAACGACCCAGTATTGGGGCTGACCTACAGCCAGGGGCTGGTGAACTGCGTTGACGCATGTGGGCTTGGGATCGCCTTCGACCCAACACAGGCCGAACTTATTCAAACATTTTCTTCTTAAAAACCTGATTTAAACCTGAGAGCGAGAGCGAATCATGCATAAAACAGAATTACCTGACCTTGGACGAGTGGTCCCAGGTGCAGAGTCCGCATTTGCAGAGGCCGAATATTCGCTGCGTATTGCGCGGGCTCGCCAATTGCTGACCGAGGCGGGTCTGGACCTGATGGTTATCACCGGCCCCGAAAACATCTTTTACCTGACCGGACAACAAACGCCAGGTTATTACACCTTTCAAACGCTGGTGCTGCCGGTTGAAGGTGAACCGGTGTTTGTTATTCGCCAGCTCGAATACTTCAACTTTATTTCCAACACTTTTATACGCAATGCGGCTATCTATACCGATGGTGATAATCCGGTCAACTTCCTGCTCGATGTATTAAAAACCCGTGGCTGGACCCAGAAGCGTATCGGCATCGACAAGCGCGGCTGGTTCTTGCCGATTGCAGTATACGAGGCGCTGCAGACCGAGCTGGGCACCCTTCACGACGCTGCCGGCGTCATTGAACGACTGCGCGCCGTGAAGTCAACCGCCGAGTTGGAGAAAATGGCCTTCGCTGCTCGCTACGTTGATGCAGGCATGCTCGCCGGTCGCAATGCCATCGCCGCGGGTGTCAGCGAGAATGATCTGGTTTCCGCCATGATGGGCGCGGCGATCGCCGCGGGCTCAGAATATATGGGTATGGAACCGCTGGTCTCGAGTGGTCCGCGAACCGGTGTACCGCACGGTACTTGGCGCCGCCGCCGCATTCTTGACGGTGACCCCATTTTCCTTGAAATGGCCGCGACCCATGACCGCTATCACGCCGCACTCATGCGCTCAGCCTGGCTGGGTAAACCACCCGCCGTGGCGCTAGAAATGGAAAAAACCTGTCAGGAGGCATTGCAGGCGGCTCTCGATGCGATTCGCCCCGGCGCTACTTGTGAAGCCCCGCATCTCGCCTGCCAGAAAGTGATCGACAAAGCGGGTTTTACCGATAACTTTAAAAAACGCACCGGCTACTCGATTGGTATCTCTTTCGCTCCCGACTGGGGCGAAGGCGCGATCCTCAGCCTCTACAGCGGCATTACCACCGAGCTACAGCCGGGTATGACCTTTCACATTCCTCCGGCGCTGCGCATTTATGGCGAGTTCACCGTGGGCGTGAGTGAAACCATCGTGGTGACCGAAACTGGCTATCGAATTTTAGGCTCTGTCGAACGCCCGCTCTCTTTACTCGAGTAAAGAATACGTTAGGTAAAAACAGACTTCGTTTAGAAAGGAAATATTTATGAAAGATATCAGTGAAAGTCAGGCGCGATTGCACGGGATTTTTAATATAACCGTGACCCCTTTTACCGCCAACGGCGAGTTCGACTTTGCCGGTTTGGCCCGCAACGTTGAACGGGTAATTGAGTTAGGCTACGACGGCATTCTGATTGGCGGTACCTACGGCGAGTTTCCCACTATGACCACCGAAGAGCGCGCCGTGCTGTTTCGCAAAGTGATGGCCGTCGTTGGCAACCGCGTTCCCGTCATGCTGTGCAGCGCAGGCTCCGACACCCGCGTAGTCAGCGAGTTAACCTCGCTGGCGGGCGAACTCGGTGGCCTGCCTATGGTCACGCCGCCGTTCGTTTCGGAAGTCACTAACGCGCAAATTGTCAGCTTCTTCAAGAAGATGGCACCGCTTTCTCGCACCGGCATTCTGGTTTATAACGCGCCCGGCATTGGCATTACATTGCCGCCGGCAGTGCTTGAGGAGCTGGCCGACATTGAAGGCGTAGTCGGTATTAAACAAGGCGACCTGAATCCTACGGCTATCGATCAGATTGCCAATCGCCTTGGCGGTCGTCTGCGTCTGTTTTGCGCCTCGGACCTTGCCTTCCTTGGCCCCATGATGTGCGGTTTTGACGGCATTAGCACCACCAACAGCGGCGCCCTGCCCGAGCTGATCCTTGCCACATATCGGGCATTGGAAAACGGCGATGCCAATACCGCACGCGAACTGCACCAGCTGTGGTATCCATATCGCGCACTGGCACGCCGCCACGGCCAGCCACAGGTGGTGAAAGCCGCCATGAACCTGCGCGGTTTCGACGGCCATCACGTGCGTTCGCCGTTGACTGATCTTCAAGGCGACGTTGTCGAAGAAATAAAAACCGAGCTACTGAGGTTGGCGGCCGATAGCCGTTCCGGCGTTACGCTGAAATAACGGGCACGCTGTAGAGTCGTCTGAAAGGCCCTCCTTTAATAAAGAGGGCTTTTTTATTTACTTTTTTACGGCGGCTTTCAGAAACGCACTGATCAGAGGATGTGGCCGCTCAGGAGCCGAGGTCAGCTCAGGATGCCCCTGCACGCCGACATAAAAAGGATGTGCAGCATACTCTATTGCGTCGGCAATTGTGCCACTGCGGTCAGTGCCAGACACCGTTAATCCGTAGCTTTGCAAATTATTTTTAAACTGAGGATTTAGCTGAAAGCGGTGGTTATAGCGGACCGTTGTCTCGCCGCCCAGCAGGGAAGCAAGCTGAGAATCATCGCGCATTTTCATTACATCGTCGCCAAGGCGATGCTGTGGATGTCCTGACGTTTGTTCAAGCGGCACAAACGTCTTAAGCGGGGCCAAGGGATCTGCCTCTGCCAGATTAGCCTGCGTATTGCCCAACATCTTCTGGATAACCGCCGTCGCCATAGTTTGCATCCCCAAACACAGCCCAAGCACTGGAAGGTCGTGCTGCAAGCAGTAGTGCGCAGCGCGAATTTGTCCAGCGACGTTAAGCATGTCAGACCCCCCTGGCATCAGCACGCCGTCGACGTCCCGCAGCGTGCTAATTAACACATTTTCAGGTGCGCGCGGCGGAATAAACACCGTTTCTACTGCCGTGCCCAGTGCTTCGGCTGCGTCACCCAACGCTGCCAACGTGGCGGGATAACTTCCCAGCTGGTCAGAATACGTGCCAATCAGCGCAATACGCAATCGGCGAGAACCCAATGCGGGTGGCGTGCGATGGCCTGTAGTGAAACGCCCGAAGCTGTCCCGCCACCAAACCCCTTGACCGCCCTGAACGCTGCCGCCGCGTCTCAACTGATAGCCCTGCACTCCCCGCTCAACCTCGACTAACTGATAATCAACCGAATAGTCTCTGACAGCGCGCGCCAGTTTAGTAAAAGACTCAAGTTGGGAGGGTCCAAGAGGGATAACCCAATCCTTGCTACCGTGCAGGCTGAGGAGATCGTCAAGCAGCCACACCTTCCCCGCTGATTTTCCACTAAAGCGTTCATACCACAGCAGTCCACTGGTGACTAATTCACCCTCAGCAGTCACATGCTGGCAGGCATCGGCATAGCGCTGTTTGTTCCAGTTAACCGATAGATGAGCGAGACCCACGCCTCGCTGACAGGCGAGTATCGACGCCATTGCGCCGTATAGCGCGGGCTCTGGGGTGTTGTGTGCAACGAACGTTAATGTCATTTTGTTATTTAACCTGATGTAAAATAAAAGTATTAACAGTGATTTTCTGCGAAACCTCTGCCATGACGCCGAGAATATTCTCAGCGAAAGCTAAAGAAAGCATGAGCTATCTTCTACAAGCCATGATAATTTAAATTGGTTTATTTGATACACATAATACAATTTTGCTTCAATCTTATAAAAGGGTGAAAGATGTCAGCTGAATTTACTGCGCCAAGAATGCGACGTGTGCGTCCATCACCGACGGCGGTTATTTCTGATCGGGTGCGCGCTCTGTCTGACGCCGGCGTGGATGTCATCAATCTTGGCGAAGGAGAACTCGATTTCGACACGCCGGAACACATTAAGCAGGCAGGCATCGCAGCCATTGTACAAGGTGACACAAAATACACCGCAGTCGCCGGTACAGCAGCCCTGAAGCAGGCCATTATCAATAAATTTTCCCGTGAAAACCAACTGGGCTTCCAGCCTAATGAAGTCATCGCTGGGAGTGGTGCAAAGCAGCTAATTTTTAACGCACTTCTGGCAACCGTTTCAACAGGAAAAGAAGTTATTATTCCGGCCCCCTATTGGGTGTCTTATCCTGACATGGTGTCACTGGCCGACGGCGAACCGCGTATCGTGCCATGTACCGAAGAAAACGGCTGGAAACTCCAGGCTGCTGACCTTGCTGCCGCGATTACCCCCGCGACCCGCTGGCTGATTCTGAATTCACCAAATAACCCGACCGGTGCCGTTTACCGCGCCGAAGAGCTGCGTGCGCTGGCCGACGTACTGCTTGAAGCGCCGCATGTGTTAATCATGGCTGACGATATTTATGAACACATCTGCCACCCACCGGCCCAGTTTGTGACTCTGGCGCAGGTTGAACCGCGTCTGAAGGACCGCATTCTGACGGTTAACGGCGTGTCTAAAGGCTATTCAATGACCGGCTGGCGGATTGGCTATGCTGGAGGCCCAGCCTGGCTGATTTCATCCATGCAAATCTTGCAGTCACAGAGCACCTCCAATCCGAGCTCGATCTCTCAGGCCGCGACGGTGGTTGCACTTGAGCAAGACAACGGTTTTCTGGCCGAATGGCGCGCAATTCTGGATACTCGACGTCAGAAGATGATGGCCTGTATCGCACAGATAGACGGCCTGAGCGCCGACCAGCCGCCCGGTGCGTTCTACGTCTTCGCCAACTGTTCGGGGATGCTAGGTAAAACCACGCCGAAAGGCTTGACTATCGGCAGTGACACAGATTTTGTTGAATATCTTTTGGACGCGGCCCACGTTGCCACGCTACAGGGTTCAGCATTTGGGGCATCGCCCTATCTGCGCATTGCTTATGCAATTGACGACGAGCGTCTCGATGAGGCCTGCACGCGCATTATTCTCGCCTGCGCGGCACTTTCGTAAAGTTTTCAGTAAGTTACCGCACACCGAGGCCGTGGATGACGCATTCTGTGATGACAGGTATTATTAAGAGTAATTAAACGTATTTTTGGCTCAAATCTCAACAACTTGAACAAAGTTTTCGCAGTTGAACACAAATTTGCAGATGCCCTTTGACATGCACCACGGCAGTCGTTATTATTCGCCCCGTTCAAACGATTCCTCTGTAGTTCAGTCGGTAGAACGGCGGACTGTTAATCCGTATGTCACTGGTTCGAGTCCAGTCAGAGGAGCCAAATTTAGAGAAGCCCGCACAAGGAAACTTGCGCGGGCTTTTTGCTTTTTCAGTTTTACTCTCGCATCTGGACGCATTAATGACCTGAATTGGGAGCGTTTCATTTCGATCAAAGACTCGCCGCAGTGAGTTGTAATGACTTTTTATCCGATGAACGTTCGACACATGTTAAAAATGTATTTATGTTGTTTCTTTTATAATCATCATTGTTGCCAAGCCCATTTTTTCTTTCGCAGAATTAATTTTCATTGTAGTGACCCCCACAAAGAGGCTAATGATGCTGAAGCTGCCGGATTTGAAGTCGTGAATTTGCGCTCCGCTCATTGTCGAATAGAGTTTTTCGAGATCGGCGCAATTATCAGGCCATTGAGGAAATGTATAGGGTGGGTTCCTGATTTTTCAGTAGAAAAATACCGTCAAAAATTATTGAAAATGGTCCAGCAGATGCGTGACGGTATTCCTTTTATCGCAAATTCCACACGGCAACTAATCGAAGCACGTCGATGATGCACAAACCAAACCCTTCAAAGGACGGTCGCCATTTCTAGGCGATGTTCCACATTTTTTAGCCTTAACCTGAGTCTCTTCGGTTAGCCACCCTTAACTCCGGATTTCAGCGATGAGTCCTGTGGGACAGTCACTTGTGCAACAGCGCCGATTCTGCCCCCTACGGTTGATCATGAAGATGACTCATGTTTAATGAAATTAAATCACTTTTACTCAACCAATGACTCTGGCATAAAATACCCATTATCATAACTATAGACAAAATGAAGAGTGCTGGGTTACAAAACCAGAAAAAATAAAATTGAAAAACCCTGAAAAAGCAACAAGTAAATCAGGTTTTATGTAAAAAATTAGGATACCAGATTGCGATGAATACAGAATTGACATTTTCTATTAAAAGTCTTCGTTTCGACGAAAATTATAATCCCTCGGAAAGTACGCGCATCACGACCAACTTTGCGAATTTGGCTAGAGGTGAGAAACGCCAAGATAACTTGCGCAACGCTTTGGTGATGATTGACAACCGTTTCAATTCCTTGGCGCATTGGGATAACCCCAACAGCGATCGTTATTCTGTCGAACTTGAAATCATTTCTGTTGAGTTGAATATTGATATTCAAGGTAAAGGCAATGCCTTCCCTGTGATTGAAATTTTGAAAACTAATATTGTTGATAAAAAAACCAATGAACGCATTGAAGGCATTTTAGGGAATAATTTTTCCTCTTACGTGCGAGATTATGACTTTAGTATTTTACTCTCAGAGCATAATAAGAACCAATCCAAGTTTAGCCTTCCCGATAATTTTGGCAGTTTACATGGTAATATTTTTAAACGTTTCCTCGACTCAGACACTTACAAAAATAACTTCAATAAAACACCTGTTATATGTCTAAGTGTTTCCAGTAAAAATACCTATTATCGGACCGGTAACGAGCATCCTGTACTGGGCGTCGAGTATCAGCAAGATGAATTCTCTTTGACTGATGAATATTTCGCCAAAATGGGCTTGCGCGCTCGTTACTTCATGCCCGCAAACAGCGTTGCGCCTTTGGCCTTTTATTTCATGGGCGATTTACTCAGCGATTACACTAATCTGGAACTTATTAGTACCATCAGTACGATGGAAACTTTCCAGAGGATTTATCGTCCTGAGATTTACAATGCTAACTCCGCAGCAGGTAAATGCTATCAACCAAGCTTGAATCACCAGGATTATTCTTTAACTCTAATTGTTTATGATCGAGAAGAACGTAGCCAATTGGCCGTTGAGCAAGGGAAGTTTACTGAGGAATACTTCATTAAACCCTACCAAACTATTCTTGAGCAATGGTCTGCGAATTCCGTTCTTTGATTAACCAAAAATACAAGGTCATCTATTATGAAAATTTTGTTACCTACTTCGACTGCTGGCAGTTTGCCTAAACCCTCTTGGCTTGCACAACCTGAGACACTTTGGTCACCGTGGAAATTGGAAGATCAGGAATTAGTTGACGGCAAACAAGATGCGCTACGTTTGTGCCTGCAAGATCAACTTCAGGCAGGTATTGATATTGTCAGTGACGGCGAGCAAACGCGCCAACATTTTGTCACCACCTTTATTGAGCACCTGAGCGGCGTTGATTTTGAGAAACGCGAAACCGTTAGAATTCGTAATCGCTATGATGCGAGTGTACCGACAGTTGTGGGTGCGGTAAGTCGCCAAAAACCCGTTTTTGTTGAAGATGCCAAGTTTTTACGCCAGCAAACCAAGCAACCGATTAAATGGGCCCTGCCTGGCCCCATGACTATGATCGATACCCTTTATGATAACCACTATAAAAGTCGCGAAAAACTGGCCTGGGAATTCGCTAAAATTCTTAATGAAGAAGCCAAAGAATTAGAAGCGGCGGGTGTCGATATTATCCAATTTGATGAGCCGGCTTTTAACGTGTTTTTTGATGAAGTGAATGATTGGGGTATTGCTGCGTTAGAAAGGGCCGTTGAAGGCCTTAAATGCGAAACGGCTGTACATATTTGCTATGGCTACGGCATCAAAGCTAACACAGATTGGAAAAAGACGCTGGGGACTGAATGGCGACAATATGAAGAAATTTTCCCCAAGTTGCAAAAATCTTCTATTGATATCATCTCACTGGAATGCCAGAACTCGCATGTTCCAATGGACCTGATTGAACTCATTCGTGGCAAAAAAGTGATGGTTGGGGCTATTGACGTGGCAACCAATACCATTGAAACACCTGAAGAAGTGGCCGCTACTCTGCGCAAAGCGCTTCAGTTCGTAGATGCCGACAAGCTCTACCCTAGCACCAACTGTGGCATGATCCCATTACCGCGTCGAGTTGCAAGAGGCAAGTTGAATGCGTTAAGTTTAGGCGCACATATCGTCCGAAAAGAGCTCTCGGCTAAATAGTTTCGCCAAGCAGTCGGTCAGTAATACGCAACTCAGTCCGGGTAGAGCGAACTTAACCCTCGCCAAATATCCACATCACCAACCGGACTGAGTGACGCAGGTCAACGTAACAGGATTTATTCTTAAAGACTTCTCCGTAAACAATCCCTCACCCCTCCTTCTTTCGTTTCTCCTTCTGTTCCATTGTGGGATATATTAGGGGGACTCTCGTAAAATTATCGCTCTGTAACAGGTAACATCGGCTATGGCTCTGATCCCAAAAAACTACACTCGGCTGGAAAGCGGCTACCGTGAGAAAGCACTCAAAATTTACCCGTGGGTATGTGGGCGCTGCACGCGTGAGTTTGTATATTCAAACCTACGCGAATTAACGGTTCACCATATCGATCACGACCATACCAATAACCCGCCAGATGGCAGTAATTGGGAGTTATTGTGCCTGTATTGCCATGACAATGAACACTCGAAGTACACTGAAGCTGACCTGTACGGCACAAACGTTGTTGCGGGTGAAGACGCGCAAAACGATGTTGCTGCGGCAACCTATAATCCGTTTGCCGATTTACAGTCGATGCTTAATAAGAAGAAATAATTGGCGTAAGTTTGCATAGATTAGCGACAGCGTAATCGACACATCAAGTGGGTGCCTGCGTGACACGGTGAAGTTGGCACTTGCTCTCCATGCGCCAATTCGTGCCCTCGGCATTATTTTATTAAATTTATGTTTCCTCCCCTCTTTTGTCAGGGTAGTCTCATGTGCCGTCACAAAATGTCGGCCGTAATGTGAGTCACCCTCGCCCCCTCTTAGTCATAAAAAATCAGTGTAAACAGGACAAGTATGGACTCCACCCTCATTTCGACTCCCCCCGTCAAGCAGATGCCTGCAATTAATCGTGCCCGTCGTGCCGCCTGGGGTAGTTTCGCTGGCGCCGTAGTAGACTGGTATGATTTTCTGCTCTATGGCATTACAGCTGCCCTCGTGTTTAATCGCGAATTCTTCCCGCAGATAAGTCCGGCTATGGGGACAATTGCCGCCTTGGCGACCTTTGGCGTCGGCTTTCTTTTTCGACCGCTCGGCGGGATAATCTTCGGCCATTTTGGCGATCGCCTTGGCCGTAAACGCATGCTGATGATGACCGTCTGGATAATGGGTTTGGCTACCGCGCTGATAGGCCTGGTGCCCACCTTTAGCATGATTGGCTGGTGGGCTCCGGTGCTGCTGGTAACACTGCGTGCCATTCAGGGCTTTGCCGTTGGCGGCGAATGGGGTGGCGCAGCCGTGCTTTCAGTCGAAAGTGCACCTGAGAAGAAAAAGGCTTTCTACAGTAGTGGGGTGCAAATTGGCTATGGCGTCGGATTGCTACTCTCTACCGGCCTGGTCTCGCTTATCAGTAATTTAACCACCGATGCACAGTTTCTGAGCTGGGGCTGGCGTATTCCTTTCCTGTTCAGCACCTTATTGGTACTGGCGGCGCTGTGGGTACGGAAGGGGATTGTCGAGTCCGCAGAATTTGAACAACAGAGTCAGCAAAAACCTGTGGCAGAAAATAAACGTCGCCTGCCGGTTATGGAGGCTTTGGTACGCCACCCCAGCGCATTTTTAAAAATCATCGCCCTGCGATTGTGTGAACTGCTGACCATGTATATTGTCACCACTTTCGCGCTCAGCTATTCCACTCAAAATCTTGGCTTACCGCGCGAGCTTTTCCTTAATATCGGGTTATTAGTAGGCGGCCTGAGTTGCTTAACCATCCCCTGCTTCGCCTGGTTGGCTGACCGCTTTGGGCGGCGGCGAATTTACATCACAGGTGCCCTGGTCGGTACATTCAGTGCGTTCCCGTTCTTTATGGCGCTGGATGCTCACTCAATGTTCTGGATAGTATTCTTCGCGATTATGCTGGCGAATGTTGCACACGACATGGTGGTCTGCGTGCAGCAGCCGATGTTTACAGAGATGTTTGGCGCGAGTTACCGCTACAGTGGTGCAGGTGTCGGTTATCAAGTCGCCAGTGTGGTTGGTGGCGGATTTACGCCGCTGATTGCGGCCACGCTGGTCAGTTTTTCCGGCGGCGACTGGCACAGCGTGGCCGTCTATCTGCTGGCGGGTTGCCTGCTTTCTGCCGCCACCGCCCTGCTGATGAAAGGGACACGTTGAGTCAAAACCGCAATATGACTTGATGGCTTCCCGGTTAAAAGCCATCAAGTTTTTCCTTTCTTTAAAGGTAAAACCTCACGCTCAAAGCTGAAGAATTTGCCGTTGTGATGGGAAGAATAGCCCGCTCCTGTCTTATCGCTCAGGGCGCTTCCCCCTTGCATCGACGCTCGTATTTTAGCGCTTTGGCGCCGAGGCATTGATGCTGACGCTGGTTGTCATTGCGGCACTCAGCGTTGTTATCTCGTTATTACTGCTCCAAAAACTTGCGACTGAACCCACTCTGTCACCGTCAAAGCCCTAAGAAATTATTAATAATAATTAAAGGGCTATCTCCCGCAGCAGGTCAAGAAAAAGGGGGATGTTCGGATTTGCATCCTGCATGCGGCTGACGCAATAGATATAACTCAATGCATTAATATCCTGGATAGGCAGGAATAAAATATCTTGGCGGTTATTCGGTATAGTGGACTTACCCACCAATGTGACTCCGAGACCGGCGCTGACAAGCGCTAATGCGGTATGGATCTCGATGGCACGATAAGCAATAACCGGTTGACACTGATTAGCGGCAAACATTTCCATTAACTTTTTGGAAAAACCGCTATTTTCATTATCTGGATAGGAGATAAAAGGTAAGCTGGTAAATTCTTTTAATGTTAAGTAACTTTGTGTTGCTAAATAATGGTCGCGAGGGATCGCGGCCATGAAGGGATCAACCATCAAAAGTTCATGATTAAGGTCTTTAGCAATAAACTCGTCTCCGGATAATTCTCTTGTGACGCCTATATCAATTTTCTCATCTAAAATAAAATCCGACTGATACTCTGACAGCATTTCTTTCAAGTTAATTTGCACATTACTGTTAACCTCTTTAAAACGCTTAATGGCCGCAGGCAGCAAATTAAACATGACGGAACGCGTAAACCCTATATTTAAGGTTGAAGATTTATCTTTGACAAACTCTTGCGTATCTTTCTCAAGCTTATTGAAATAATAGAGAATTTCTTGCGCGCGCGGGTAAAAATAACGACCTAACTTTGTCAACTCCATCGGTCGAGTGCCCCTGTCAAATAGTTCACCTCCCAATTCCTTTTCGAGAGCGGTTATTTGCATGCTTATTGCCGTTGAGGCAACAAACAATAATTTCGCCGCCTGACTGGCATTGCCTGTTTCAACGACCTTACAAAAATAAACAATTTTCTTTAAGTTCATTTTTTCTTACCCTAAGTTCATTTTTAACTGCTTGTCATTACTTTCATTATACCTAATATTTTATATAAAACCTAAGGAGAGTAATAATGAAAGACGGTGAAATTGAACAATATATTGAAAAAGCAAAAGGTTTGAGCACGCCGGAAATATCCGATGCGCTGGACTACTTCTCTTTACCTGGTTCTTTACTCGGCATTAAACATATCGCCGGAAAACAGACGATCGTGGGTACTGCGTGGACAGTGAGGTATGTCACTGTGGATAAAGATAACATGGGTACTGTTGGCGATTTTATTGATGACGTTAAACCCACCGAGGTCGTTGTTATCGATAATTCAGCACGCAAAGACTGCACCGTATGGGGCGGCATACTGAGCCAACTCGCTAATCAGAAAGGAATTGCTGGGACGGTAATTAATGGCGCATGCCGTGATACCGCAGAAGCTAACGGTGTGGGATATCCCCTTTATGCGCTTGGGAATTATATGCGTACGGGTAAAGACCGCGTTCAGGTTGCAGCCGTGTGCGAACCCGTGGCAATAAGCGGTGTACTGATCAAACAGGGCGATTTGATTATTGCAGATATAGATGGAGTGGTAGTAGTCAGCAAATCACATATTAAAGAAGTTATTGACCGTGCACACACTATGCAAGAAATAGAAAATACTATTTTGCAAGATGCGCTCGCCGGCATGACAATTTCTGAAGCTAGAAAAAAACACAATTATCATTCATTACAGCGTAATCCTAATAAATAGCAGTGAACAGCAGCACGAGACATTAGCACCCATATATATTAAGGCACCCTACAATGAGCACATTTAATAATAACATCAGTAAAAGTGATGCAGATAAAATATTGGCCTTAGGCTCGGCAACCCTCTATGAAGCCCAAGGGGCTTATGGTGCGCTTGACGCAGGGATTAAGCCGGTTTCGAATAACATGAAAGTCGTGGGTCCCGCGTTAACTATTGACATGAGACCTGGCGATAACCTAATGATTCATTATGCTTTATTACAAGCCAAAGCCGGGGATGTTCTGGTTATAGACTGTAAAGGTTTTTTAGAAGCCGGTGTCTGGGGAGATGTTCTGACCACGCAAGCATTATCTATTGGCCTCGCGGGTATTATTGTTAACGGTGCAGTACGTGATGCAGCGAACATTATTGAGATGGCGTTTCCAGTATTTACCCGTGGTTTATCCATTAAAGGAACCGGAAAATCTCAACCTGGAAAGGTCAATGTCCCTGTGACGATCGGAGACTGCACCATTTATCCTGGTGATATTATCATTGGGGATATTGATGGCGTTGTGGTGGTCAAGGCGGATAATATTCACAATGCACTCTCTCAGGCTATTGAGCGCGAGAACAAAGAAAGTAATTTCAAAGAAAAGATTGAAAAAGGTGCAACGACAGCGGATCTCATGAAGCTGCATGATACTTTTCGTTTTTTAGGATTATAAGGAAAGTATTATGACCATTAATGTAAAAGAGTCGTTTGCCACGAGGCCAGCGACCCATCACAGATGGTGGGTCGCGGTACTTTTCTTTCTTATTTATACCATCGCCGCATCAGACAGAGCGAATTTAGGCGTCGTTTTGCCCTTTATTCGCAAAGAGTTTGTTATGACCAATGCTGAAGCGGGGGATTAGTCAGCCTATTCCTTCTTGCCTATGCGTTAATTCAGTTACCCTCAGCCTGGCTTATTTCACGTTTTGGTGTGAGAAAGGTATTTACGATTTCCATGCTGCTGACCTCAATTGTCACTGGGTTAACTGGCCTGGCTAATTCTATTTTTCACTTAAAGATATGCCGAGTTATGTTAGGCATTGCTGAAGGGCCGTTACCTATTGGCGTGACCTCCACTATCAATAACTGGTTCCCGTCTAAAGAAAAAGGGATCGCATCGGGAATATTTTTATCCTCAATAAAACTAGGCCCCGTTATCACACCGATATTGGGTGCTTTGATTATTTCGGTATGGGGCTGGAAGGAGGTGTTTTTTTTCTTCGCGCTTCCCGGAATTATTTTACCGCTACTTTGGTACGTTTTTGTTACCGATCGCCCTCCCTCCTCGCGTTTTACCAATCAGCAGGAGGTCGATCTGATCAATGAAAAAGTTAATGATATCCAAGAGGGGAATAACGCCGAGCTGGGTTATAAAAAAATCCCCTACCTCGACACGTTTATCCGTGTAAAACAGATTAAAACGCTGGAAACCACAAAAAGCGTTTACCGCTCGTGGAATGTATGGGGTTGCAGCCTTGGGTACTGTTTTCAATTAGGTATCTCAAGCTTACTGCTTGCCTGGATGCCGACCTACCTTCTAACGGAAAAACATCTCTCAGTAATGGGCATGGGGTTTGTCGCAGCAGCTCCTTGGGTTGGCGCTGTACTTGGCAATATTACGGGGGGGATTATCTCGGACAAGCTGCTCGCCAAACGCAGAAAGCCGGGCATGATGATCTCTGCGCTATCAACATCAGTAATGATGCTTCTGTTAATTTATGCGCCAGCAAACCCTTTTCTCTACGCGGCATTGCTGTTTCTTACCGGATTATTATTAAGCATCGGCTTCTCGGCCTATATGGTTTATCCGATGTCTTTTATCGCCAAGGATAAATTTCCGACGGCGAATGCTCTCGTCAACATGGGCGGACAACTCGGCGCAGCGGCAACGCCTTTTATAGGCGGTATTATTCTTGACCACCTGGGCTGGAATACGGTGTTTGTCTTTATGGCCGGGATTTCTATCTTAACTTTTTTAATGCTTTTATCCATTGATGAGCCTACCAAGATAAATCCTTGAAAGACACAAGGCCCTCCTGCTGAGGCGGGCCTTGTTGTTAGCAAACAGCGCCATTCGCCTAACGGCTAAAAATTCGTTATCATCCGCCCCCACTCTTTATCCGAGTAGTCTGATGTCTACGATTATCGATACCTTTATCGCCCCACCGTGCCATGACGAGGTAGAGATCCTCTATCAGGACGATAGCCTGGTGCTTATCAATAAACCCGCCGGGCTGCTCAGCCTTTCGGGTAAAAATCCGCGAAATATCGATTCGGTGCATCATCGTCTGGTAAAGATATTCCCGAGCTGCACTCTGGTGCATCGGCTTGATTTCGGGACTTCGGGGCTGATGGTGATTGCCCTGAATAAGCCGATAAATGCCGCTCTTTGCCAACAGTTCAGCCAACGTACAGTGAACAAGGTTTACAGCGCACTGCTCTGCGGACATTTGAACGACGACGAAGGGGTAATAGACGCGGCCATTGCCAAAGATCCGGCACTGTTCCCGCTAATGTCGCTTTGCGCCCTCAACGGTAAGCCTGCTCGCTCGCATTATCAGGTCGTTGAACGTTTTTACCATGAGTTGGAAGACGGGGCGTTACTGCCATTGACGCGGGTACAGCTCACTCCGCAAACAGGTCGCACTCATCAGCTCCGCATCCACTGTCAGCTATTGGGCCACCCTATTTTGGGTTGTGATCTCTACGGGGGTCTTCTGCCGCCAGGTACCGAACGGACTCCGCGGCTGATGCTGCACGCCAGTGAACTGCATTTTGTTCATCCTATTGGCGAGGAGTGGATCAAAGCCCGCAGCGCCAGCCCGTTCTGAACGGCAAAAGTCTCGACTACCACATCAAATCATCGGGCACTTTAAAGTCAGCATAAGGATCCTCTTCATCCTGCTCTTCCTGACTAAGCGCGCTGTTTAATACAATACTGTTAGCATCTCGCTGTGCGATTTTGTCGGCTACGATCGCGGGTATAATAGCGTATTGACTCTCGCCGCTGTTATCAACAACCAATCGAGCAATGGCGAGACGACCACTGATCAGCTGAGCTTGGGTTGTCTTATCCACGGCTATTTTTTTAATTAAATTATTGTCTGTGAAGTTAAAATCAATAGTGCCTTTGACGATATTGATTTTATTCATCTCAATGAGCTGTTTCACTTGAGCTTTGTATTCTCTCGTCAACGCCGCCTGTTTCTGCTGCTCGCTTAACTCTTTATCACGCTCAATCTGGGCTTTTTTATTTTCTTCTACAGCTTCTCTTGCCTCACGAGCCTGAGCGCGTGACTTTTTAGCCGTTCGTTGGACTTTGGCCATTTTTGTACTGGTCACTAATCCAGCTTTAAGCATCTGTTCTTGTAAGGTGAGTTTTGTCATCTTCGTTTCTAAACCAATTGAATAATGTGGGGGATTATACCCGTAATTTTTGCCGCTGTTCCAGTTTGCGTCAACACAATGCGGTGGCCGTGCAGCCTCTTCCACTCCTGTTGCACCCATTTCGCGAATGATTATCATTTAATAATGAAATATTAAAAAATTTATGCGTAATATAGGCAACGCAGAAGATCCCTGACTTTCATTATTCGAGAACCAAGTGCCTGCTTTCGAGAAATATTACACTGAATTATATCGGTTTATTAACCGGAAGCTTCGTGACCGCGAGCATGCTGAAGACATGGCGCAGGAAACGTTTATCCGTGCGCTGACCGTTACCCAGCCTGTGCGGTCACATCGGAGTCTGCTGTATCGCATCGCGCGTAATTTACTGATCGACCATTATCGACGCCCCGAACTTCTTATGGATGATGTGGCCGAAGACAGTGAAGGCGCGCACTTCGCGGCACCTTCACATCTTCAACCATATGAATACCTTGAAAAGAATCAGTATGATGATTTAATGACTCGCACAATCGAAGCCCTGCCGCCGCGCTGCCGTGAAGCCTTTATCCTGCACCGTTTTGACGGCCTGTCGCAAAAGGAGGTCGCGTGCCAGATGGGAATATCCATCAACATGGTTGAGAAACACATTATTCGCGCCATGACCGCCCTACGCAACAGTCACGAACTCTGGCAGCAGGAACACCAGGACGCGAGTGCCAGCAACAGAAATAAGGATGGCCATGATGAATAGCGCCATTAATAAACATTTGTCCGCCGATGAACAGGCGGCGCGCTGGCTGAGCAAACAGCACTCCGCTATGTCTGGTGAAGAACAACGCCAGTTTACCGACTGGAAATCGCAGGGTGACAATGCCGCGCGCTATCATGCCATGCAATCTTTGTGGCAGCGCATTGGTGATTTGCCTCAGGAAAACGTGGCACGCCTGCGTGATTCACTTCCGATGAAAACCCATCAGACTGCCCGCCACCTTTTCTGGCGTCCTGCGCTGGTCGCCGCGGTGCTTTGTATGGTGCTGGTATGGCCGCTGTGGCAGTCGCTGGCCCCCCCAGTCATGACCATGGCGTTCCACACCGGTCGCGGTGAAACGCAACAGCTCACCCTGCCTGATGGCACAGTCCTCAGTCTGGACGCCGAGACGCAGGGGCACGTTGCCTATTACCCGCAGCGCCGCGAAGTCACGCTCGTCAAAGGCCAGGTCTTTTTTCAGGTCAACCATCAGAACGATAATCCGTTTGTGGTGCTAAGCGGCCCGTCGCGCGTCACGGTGCTGGGCACAAGTTTCGGCGTCCGCTATATCCCTCAGTCGATGAGCGGGGATGGCGTGGACGTTGCCGTTAGCAGCGGCGTAGTGCGCATCGGTCCACGTGCATGGCTTGCAGATATACGCTGGCGAGCCATGGCAACTCTGCATCTGGGCGCAGATGAGCCACATCTGATGGTGCTGCGCGCCACGCAACGGGCAATCAGCGATGCCAACGGGAACCTGACGCGTCAGTTGTCGTTAGCCCCAGACGCCATCGCCGACTGGCGACAGTCACGAATTAATTTTAACAACACTCCGCTAAACCTGGCACTGGCCGAGTTCTCGCGCTACGGCGATGTGCCCTATAAACTGGCCTCTGCCGACGTCGCGGCCCTGCGTATCAGCGGCAGTTTTAACGCCCATCGCCCGGACAGTTTTGCCCATGCGCTGCCGAAGGTATTACCGGTAAAAATCAATATTCTGGCGGGGGAAACGCAGATCCTTAAACGCTAACCCTCCTTTGCGGAAAGGACAACGTGTGCCAAAACTGTTGCCCCGAAAAAAGATTAAAAATATTTTGGAAATGACGTCAGGGTTTTGGCGTCAGTCTCGTCTTCAGAAAGGATAATGATTCTTATTTAATTTATTTCTGGGGAAAATTGCATGTCTATTTTTACTGTTTATCGGGGTAGCCGCGTTAAATCCAGCCTCACCGCCATCGCGCTGGCCGTCTGCTCGCCGATAGCTGTATCTCACGCCGCCGCCGCGATGGCCGTTTCACTTCCGGCTCAGCCGCTGATCAACTCACTGAATGCGCTGGCACAGCAGGCCGGAGTTCAACTGATTGCCGCACCGGACTCTGTTGCACGTAAAAATGCCCCCGCAGTGCAGGGGAATATGACGCTGGAAACCGCCCTCGGGCGACTGTTAAGCGGCAGCGGTCTGGGTTATAGCATCGATAACGGCACCGTGGTGGTAGCCCCACAAACATCCGCTGGAGATACCCTGACAGTGACCAGCCAATACGGCGCTGGCGTCACTGTACCGCAGCAAAGCAGCTCTGCCACCAAAACCGACACGCCGCTGCTGGAAGTGCCTCAGTCAGTCTCGGTGGTGACCCGCGAGCGAATGGATAGGCAAAATGTGCAGAGTGTCACCGAAGCGCTGCGCTATGTTCCGGGTGTAAAAACGGAAACCTACGGTGTCGATCCCAAAGGGTACGACTGGATTTATATTCGTGGATTTAATGCCCTGACGACCAACGATTACCGTGACGGTCTCCGTCAGCTCAACAACAGTTACAGCTATTTTCGCACTGAGCCTTACGCGCTGGAACGTATTGATATTGTGCGCGGACCGTCGTCAACGTTGTTTGGCCTCGGCGATGCGGGCGGGATTGTGAACCGCATCAGCAAGCTGCCTTCCGCGCAGGGCGTGCACGATGTGCAAATTGAGCTGGGTAACTTCAACCGCCGTCAGGCGCAGTTTGATATGAGCGATAAAATTGACGATGACAGTCACTATCTTTATCGCGTGATTGGCCTCGTTCGCGACAGCGATACTCAGTTCCAGTATCGTGATGGCCCGGATGTTGAAGATAACCGCGTCTACCTCGCGCCCTCTTTCACCTGGTTACCCAACAGCGATACCAGCCTGACCGTGCGCGCCGACTACCTGCGTGATACTTCCGGCGGCACCGTTGCCGTGCTTACCGAGCCAGGCCACAATGTTACCGATACGCTGCTGGGGGACTACAACTATAACCGTTTTCGTCAGGAGCAGTTCACCGTCGGGTATGAGCTGAGTCATCAGTTCAACGACGTTTTCCAGGTGCGCCAAAATGTGCGCTACGGGCAAACCGACACTATTTTAAACAACTTGCTGCCAGGATCGGTGAATTTCAACACCGGAACCGTGTCGCGCAATGCCATTCGCTTTGATGAACACATGAACGCGTTCAACATCGATAACCAGCTGCAGGCCGACTTCTCAACCCTGTCAGTTACGCACCGCCTGTTGAGCGGTCTTGATTACAGCCGCCTTGACGGGAATGCTAAACGCTTCGGCGCCGTTGGGCCGACGCTAAATATCTATAATCCAGTATACGGCTTGAACATTGCCGACCCTACCTATGCGCTTAATAACAACGACCAGACGACCTCACAGCTGGGCCTTTACATGCAGGACCAGATTTCGCTGACGCCAAAATGGCTGCTGACGTTGGGCGGTCGCCACGACGACATCAGTTTGCGTACCCAAAATAATCTGACCGATAGCACCAGCTGGGTGGATAAAGGTGCGTGGACCGGACGCGCTGGCCTGACCTATCTTGCAGAAAACGGGCTCGCGCCTTATATCAGCTACGCCGAGTCCTTCGTCCCCAACAGTGGCACCGACAGCAAGAACCGAACGTTTGACCCGAGCAAAGCACATCAGTATGAAATCGGCGTTAAATACCAGCCTGATGCCAATATGTTGATGACACTCGCCGCCTTCGACATCACCAAAACTAACGTACTCACCAATGAAATTGTGAACAACCTGATCACCGGTTATCAAGTCGCGTCCGGCGAAGTACGTTCGCGCGGTGTTGAGGCAGAAACCACAGTCAAACTGACCGAGAGTCTGGATTTACTGGCGTCATACACTTATACCGCGACGGAAATCACCGCCAGTAACAACGGTGACCGCGGTAATCAGCAGGCAAATGTACCAAAGCATATGGCATCAACCTGGCTGAACTATGGGTTCCACCAGGGCACGCTGGACGGATTGTTGCTAAGTGCCGGTGTGCGTTACGTCGGCAGCATGTACGGCGATAATGCGAATACAATACCGGTAAAAAACTTTGCGCTGGTCGACGCAGGAGCAAAATATCAGGTCAATCGTCATGTTTCTGTCGGTTTCAATATACAGAATCTGTTGAATCATCATTATGTTGGCACTTGTGACGACGACACCAGCTGCTATCCGGGACAGGATCGTACGTTCATCGGCTCGCTGAAGTACAGCTTCTGATGCCACGTTTATTACTGAGTCGTCGTGACTGCCTGAGGGCGTTGCTGGTGTTGCCCTGGCTCAATGCCTCGGCGATATCAGCAACGCCCGCGCAGCGCATTATTGCCATTAACTGGCTAGCAGCGGAAACGCTGCTGTCGTTGGGCATCACGCCGCTTGCCGTTTCCGACGTGGGGTATTTTCGACGTAGAATTGCCGAGCCGGTTTTACCGGCCAACGTTCAGGATATCGGTCCATTCTGGGAGCCGAATATTGAACGGATCGATGCCTTGAAACCTACGCTGATCCTCAGCGATATGCTCGCTCCCGCCCTTCTTGACAGCCTGCTGCGCATCGCGCCGGTACAGGTCGTTTCGGTTTATCCCTCAACAAACGATGTGTGGCAGGCATTGCTGACATTTACTGGCGACTTGGGCACAAAGTTATCCGTTTGCGCGCAGGCAGCACGGCTTATTGACCACGCAACCACTGTACTAAGCCACTGCCAACAAAGGCTCGGACACGCCGCAGGCCAGCGTATTCTGGTAGTCGTTCGCAGCCAGGACGGGAAATACGCCACGGTGTATGGCAAAAACAGTCTGCCGGACGCGATGCTAACCCGACTTGGGCTGCAAAATGCCTGGAACAAACCGGTGGGTGCGATGGGAACGGCCAATGTGAGTATCGAAAAGCTGGCGTCGTTACCCGCCGATTGGTTGTTTTACACTGAATTACCGACGACGCTAACACAGTTCACCCGCCTGCGTCAGCCCGACGGACTGTGGCAACAACTGCCGCTGGTGTCGGGCGGACGTGCACGGGAACTGACGCATTTCTTCCCTTTTGGAGGGATGGCAACAGCTGTCAGTCTGGCGCAACACATCACGCAAGTGCTCTCGGAATCTGAAAAAAATGCGTAAAATACCGGTATTGCCGTGGCTGATTATCGCGTCACTGGCACTTATCTGCGCCCTGCTGCTGACCAGTAACCTAGGTCGGATACATGCCAGTAACCTCCCTTCCACCGCCGGTTTACTGCTGTATTACAGTTTTCTGCCCCGACTGGCGACCGGAATTCTCTGCGGAGTGGCGCTGGCGACGGCTGGGTTACTCTTTCAGCAGGTGCTACGTAATCCGTTGGCAGAACCGGCCACGCTGGGTATTGCGGCCGGTGCCAATTTAGCGATGTCGGCAAGTATTATTGCCTTTCCCGCCTTGCTGGTGTTCGGCCTGACAAATCTGGCTCTGGCGGGGGCGGCCCTAGCGGCACTGGTGCTTTATCTGCTGATTGCCCGTCAGGGACTCGATCCGCTAAAAATTATCCTCACCGGCATGGTGATCAGCCTGTATGGCAACTGTGTCAATACGTTGATGGTGTTGTTCAATCATGATTATCTCAGCGACCTCTTCAGTTGGCAGGCGGGCTCTCTGAACCAGAACGGCTGGTCGGTCACACAATTTTTGCTGTTACCGGTGCTGCTGCTGATGGCGGTGAGTCTTTTACTGGCAAGGCCGCTCATGCTGATTGGGTTATCGGACCAGAGCGCCGGTGCGCTGGGTCTATCAGTGACTAAAATTCGCGTCGCTACTCTTGCCGTGGCCGTGGCGCTCAGCGCACTCATCACCAGTCAAGTCGGGATTATTGGGTTTGTTGGTCTGGCCGCTCCTGCCCTCGTACGACTGTCCGGAGTGCGCCGCTTCACGCAGCAGCTGTTCTGCGTTCCTCTAGCAGGTGCAGGCCTGCTGACACTGGTCGATCAGTTGGCGCAGTTTCTTTCTCCTGCCGGGGGAGACTTACCGGCTGGCGCACTCGCGGGATTGCTCAGTGCACCACTGATGCTCATGTTGCTGTTTCGTCAGCACAATCCGACTATTGCCGCTGCACCATTGAGTACACCGGCAATCCGCACTTTAACGCGCGCTCACTTGACCGGCCTTCTGCTGCTATTACTGAGTAGTCTCGCTGTTTCATTATTCTTAAACCGTCCCCTCGACACCACGGCTGTATGGCAACTGCTCGAATGGCGGTGGCCACGAATGCTCGGTGCACTTAGCGCGGGTGCGATGTTGGCCGTTGCAGGCGTGCTTATCCAGCGCCAAAGCGGCAATCCGCTGGCTAGCCCCGAACTACTCGGCATCAGCAGCGGCGCATCGCTGATGGTGGTGTTACTGGTTATTCTGTTCAATCAGCCACTTGTGCAGCTTTTTCCCGCTGCGCTGGCGGGCAGTCTGCTGGCGATATTCAGTCTATTTATGTTCGGATTTCGTTCGGGCTTTCAGCCGCAGGCAATGGTTATGGTCGGGCTGTGTCTAACCAACCTGAGTATGGCGCTAAGTATACTCTTGCTGATGAGCGGCGACCCTCGGGCGATGATGCTGCTGAACTGGAGTACCGGCTCTACGGCAGGTATCACGGCGGAACGGGCAATGTGGGGGGCAACTCAAGCGCTGCTGCTGATCCCCCTCGCCTTGCTGTTACAACGCTGGGTCACCTTATTGAGCCTCGGACATCAAACCGCGCGGGCACTGGGCGCCGGACTTCGGCGCAGTAATATGCTAATACTGCTGCTCGCGGCCGCGCTAACGGCGGGCGGCACGTTGCTTATTGGTCCACTCAGTTTTGTCGGATTGATTGCCCCACAGCTAGCACGCTACAGCGGAGCATATCGCTTTGTTCAGCAATGTTTGGTAGCAGCCCTGTATGGCGCACTGCTAATGGTGATCGCTGACTGGCTCGGCCGGAACATCGCCTGGCCGTGGCCCGTTTCCGCCGGTTTGCTCTGTGCTCTGATCGGTGCACCGTGGTTTTTATGGCTGCTGATAAAATCAGGGAAATAATCCTATTCATCTGATTAAAAATAGAGATTATTTGGTTTTCAGCGGCCTAAACGTTTGAGTAAAGTGCATCTGAAATTGACTTCAATAAATTAACCTTTCATAGGTAGGTTTTACCTATGATCTTGAGTAGGTTTTAACACCCTAAAGTAATTAAGGCATTCCAATATAGATATTCCATTGATGTGTAAAGATAAATAATAAATTAAATTTAAATTACATATAAGAAAATAATGAAAACAGATAACACAGATACTTCATCATTGAATGATATAAAAAATAGATTGCGAGAGTTATCGATTCAGGTTGATAAACTTTCAAAGTTGTATGAAGCGGTAAATAGTCCAGGCTTAGTGACTGCAACCCCCTTTCCCAAAGCCATGAAAATAACACCTAAAGAGCGGGAGGTTATTTACTTATCAAGTATAGGTAAAACTTATAAAGAAATTGCAGACACTTTGGGCGTTAGAACAACGACGATAAAATTTCACATGCGCAACATTGTGATCAAACTGGGCGTCTGCAATTCCAGGCAGGCAATAAGACACGCCGTTGAAATGAAGCTCGTTGAACATTAATTAATTAATTCAAAAAAATTTAAGGGGTATACTCATTGCATCAATCAGGGATTAACATTTTAAAAGATGTATGTGCTAACTTTAAAAATTACCAACCCTCACGGTCGTTCTTAAATGAAAACTTCTGCGGATCAAGAAACCTTTTGGGAAGATAACGATCTAAACTTCTCTTCTGACAGAATTCAATAAAATCATCAACATGGCTTACCCCTGCTTTCGAATAAATATTCTGCAGGGCATTTTCTATGGTACGCGGTGATCGGCAAAGCATGGCGCCCATAGTTTTACTGGTCATTCCCTGAATTTTCAGGAAAATGATTTCACACTGCTTCTCCGTGAAGAAATCATCAGGCTTTTCCAGCAAAAGTGAACCCGGTAACCTGCCGCGAATAAAATCATTAGAGCTGAATAATTCTAAATCCTTAATTACACCGACCATGCCAACACATTCATTTTTTTCATTATAAAACGGTACCTTTTTTGACATGTAAGGAGAGTCAACGGCGCCGGGATGAACCTCAAGTAACGATATTTTTTTCTGAGTAGAAATGACGTGTTTTACCTGCTCCTGCCACAGTTTTGCAGTCACAACATTATCATAAAGTGCGGCAGGAATTTCATCATCAATCCTCCCAATAATTGAGTCAGGCGATTTCAAACCTACAAGCTTAGCCAAAGCCATATTGGCATAAACAAAACGAGTATCTTTACCGCGGATGAAAAAAGGGGTAGGCAGTTGATCAAACGTACGAGTTAGCATTTTAGGTAGAACCAGCTCACTGTTGCTCACAGTATTTTCTCTCAAAGGGAAAGGGACGTAACTTTATCATGACCCACTTTATAATTATAAGTTTATTTATCAGGAATTAGATCTTTCCCTGTAAATTACAATTCCGTATAGATACATAAAATATAATAATAATTATTGATGGTTTTAAAAAATCGATTATTTTATTGATTACTCCAATAGCATAAATATCTTTTCTTAAAATAATCATTATATAAATAAATCTATATCTTTATCATTTCTTATCCAACTTGCTCTTTTAACCCAAGACATAGAGATATTGGAATTGAAGATACCAGTGACGGCAAATGAAGGCTGTGCAGAGAGAAGACGTTCCCTATCTTGCCGCTTCAACTGCTGAGCAAAAATGGTTATTTGTTAAACTCATTTAGCATATATATCAATAATTTGACTATTTTAACAGCAAGTGACGCGTTATTTGATTTAACCCTTTGACATGCAGGCCAGCAGTCTCTATTATTCGCCTCGTTCACACGATTCCTCTGTAGTTCAGTCGGTAGAACGGCGGACTGTTAATCCGTATGTCACTGGTTCGAGTCCAGTCAGAGGAGCCAAATTTAGAAAAGCCCGCACAAGGAAACTTGCGCGGGCTTTTTGTTTTTGGGATGCCGGGTATGGGCGAAGACCGGACTGAATGTTGTGATGTGACCCTCGCTGGGGGAACCGTGTCCGCTTCTACCTTTGGACAAAAATCATCGGCGTGTCACTTCCCAGCGAATCTTGCCAGTGAACTTGGCCTCTAGCTGTTGAAGAGAAAGAAGGATCCATAAGGCCCACTTTATCAAGCCACCGGAAGCTTTACGGTATCATGCCACCGCCCCATACAATTCCTGAGTCTACAACTTTATTTCAAATCTAAAAGGGTACTCAGTGGCCTAAGCCAACGACCTCGTTCAGCTCTGAGTGATAAGCAGGCATCCTCATAGCCATAACAGTACTATCCCCTCATACTAAAGCCAGATTTTTGAAAATCTCGGTATACCTCAGGATGGGTAAAGGCTGGGAATTTGGCTTTCTGAGCTGCTGATTTTAACGCTTCGCAATAGGCTTTATTTCCGTTACTGGTTGATATGTTTGAAACCGTGCCATCCATTGCAAATTCTAAATGTAACCTACATTTCTTTCCCTTCCAGCTTTGTGGATCGGCAATTTTAGCATTTATTGCGGTCCTGATTGCCCGCGCTTGCGCGCCCCATTCATCCTGATCATCCCAAGTGCCAGAACCGCAATTACCCATTGCAGAGGTTTTATGGCACCCAGAAGGATGCAACGGGGTGCAACCCGTTGCCAAGGTGGCCACAACTGCCAGCATAAAAATTTTCTTTACCATTCCACGCGCTCCTACTCCTTTGACATGGTTTATAACGTCCCCCCCTATTATACAATTGCGAAAGCAATTTGGGGCAGCTTTGAGCGAAGAGCAAACATTAGCCCCTTTTATTCGGGGCTTACATAATCTTATTTTGCAATCTAAGAATACGGGTGAAGCAAGAGAGCATGGTTAATCATCTGGCCGTCTGTCAGTCAGCCGATAATGGCTAGAATCAAAGGTTTTACCCCCCAAGATTTAATGACGAGGGCCGCAATATAAAGCCCGCATCCATATGCTAAGTGCGTGAACACACTTAGTAGCCGAGCCAGCCACGGGCGGGGTGTGCGGGACGCAGCTATGCCAAAACCTAATGCGGGCTGCAGGATTATGAACGGCGCAAATAAAGTTAACAGACCTGCCAATAGAGCCGTCATGAAAGAAGGTTCATGGAACCAAGTTGGCCCCATAAGTAAAAGCGGTATAAAGGCAAAAAGTATTCCGGTCACATAATGAAATGCCCAGCCCGTTAAAAATTCCTTACGTACTGATGCTGTTGAAAGAATCGTGTTATGCCAGAGCTTTCCTCTGGGCATCCATAAAACCCAGCGCCCAACCAGTGCATAATTCAAAGGAGGTACGTTAATGATGTGCTTCTGGAACAGTGACCCTACATCCATAACAAGCGTTGCGCTGATGCCTGTTATAACTGCTTGAAAAACAATAACCCTATCCAATTTTTTGCGTCCTTATTTTTTGGTGAATGTTAAGCTAGTCAGCAGTGTGCAACTTAAAGTGAGGTTTAAGTCAATGATAGAAGAGCTGGATATAAGAGAAGTTGCCGATCTTTCCGGCGTTCTGCCTTCAACATTACGATTTTACGAGAAGAAAGGATTAATCAAACCTGTCGGCCGTAACGGGCTAAGAAGGCAATATCATAAAAATGTGCTGAATAAACTGCAGCTGATAGCACTAGGGCAAGCTGCTGGATTTACTCTGGATGAAATGGCGGTAATGTTAAATACAGAAGGCCGGACAGTAATCGACCGTGGGCTTCTTCATCAACGTGCCAGGGAAATTGACGGCACTATTCGCAGGTTGAAGCTGTTAAGCAGAGGGCTGAAGCATGTTGCCCGGTGTACAGAACAGGAGCATACCGATTGTGGAGAGTTCAAAAATGTCGTTGTGAGAGGACTGCGAATCATCAGGTAGCGGCGTCTCCGTCGTAATTCATGATTGCTTACCGCAACTATGATGAGCAACTGTAAGTACCCTTGAAGCTCTCGCGACAATATTTAATGTCCCATTTTCTGGTTTTTAACCCTCATCAGAATGACTACTCAGCGATACTCTCTACGTCCTCTTCCGGCACGAAGCTGCCAGTATAAGAACCGGAGGCAGCTTTGAGCAAAGTCCGGATGTTGACTTTAAAAATGCGCCGGAAGTAGAAGCGCTTCGTTAGAGTCTGCATTGACCGGTGCCGTTTACTCGATTTATTCAAACGTCCTCGTTAGGCGCCCTTTCAAAGGACGAGAAGAACTCCATTTCTTCATAAGGATGATTTTTACAGGCGCTGAGGCGGCTATCCAAATCTCCGTCATGAACTTCCAATTTGTGTCCATCCGGATCCAAAAAGTAGAGGGATTTTCCTTCGCTCTTGTTTGTTTTCCACTCTGTAACACCCGATGATTTTAGGTAATTGGCATACACATCGAAATCTTCACTTCGGATGCTGAATGCGTAGTGAGTGTAGTCCTCCCGGCTAGTCACTGCATCAGCAGAGAGACATAACCACAGATTTCCGAGACATAGGTAAGCTCCACGGGTCCATCTGGCCTTGGGTATAAAACCAAGAGTATTAACGTAAAAATCAAAACTTCTTGAAACATCACTTACGGCGATTGTTATGTGATTCAATCCTTTTAGCATGCATAGTCTCTTCAGCAGGGTGCAGGTGGTTAAGTTTTCCCAAGAGTACTTCAGCTCATCGCCTACGTGAATCGAAAGTGTGAGGTCCGCTCCTGGCACAAAACTGCCTACTGCCACAACGAGAACAACGATGAGTGAGCGGCAGATATTGAATATCCAATTGCTCAAATAGGCCTCTATTAAACTAATCAGGTAAACCACATATTATCCCCTCCTATAAGACACCCCAACTCTCCTGACATAATACATATGAAATTATGAATATATTGTTGACTCAATACTTGCAAGAGGCGACACTTGCCCTAGTCCTTTACTCAGGAATTCGTATGCCGCAACTTATACCCCTGCAACTTTTCAAAAATCTGTCTGACCCTACGCGACTCAGTCTGGTGCTGCTGCTGCGTGAGAAAGGAGAACTCTGCGTCTGTGAGCTTTCATCTATCCTGAAAGAAACTCAGCCCAAAATATCCAGGCACCTTGCCCTCCTCAGAGAAAGTGGCCTCCTTCTCGACAGACGTGATGGCAAATGGATCCATTATCGTTTGTCACCACACATGCCCGCATGGGCAGCTGTGGTCATTGAGCAGGCTTATCTGTGTCAGCGGGATGACATTCTGAATCTTAGCCTGCAGGCTGAACGCGATAACGCCACTACCCACGGCAAGCCTATTTGTATTTAAAAAATTTGACTTAACATATGCGTTAAAACAAATATGTTATACCTCACTTTTCATCAGCCCGGTTTGCCGGCAGTTATCTTTAAGGAGAAACAGCTATGTTTCTGGCGGTCACTATATTTGTCCTGACGCTGGTTTTGGTCATTTGGCAGCCCAAAGGGCTGAATATAGGCTGGAGTGCCGTCATTGGTGCCGCACTGGCGCTGCTGACCGGTGTGGTTCACCCTAGTGATATTCCGATTGTCTGGCAGATTGTCTGGAACGCCACAGCCACCTTCATTGCCGTTATTATTATCAGCCTCCTGTTGGATGAGTCCGGCTTTTTTGAGTGGGCCGCGCTGCATGTGTCACGCTGGGGAGGCGGTAAAGGCAAGCTGCTGTTCACCTATATCGTGCTGCTAGGGGCGTCGGTGGCGGCGTTGTTTGCCAACGATGGAGCAGCACTGATCCTGACGCCAATTGTTATCGCTATGCTGCTGGCGCTGGGTTTCAGTGCTGGTGCCACGCTGGCGTTTGTGATGGCGGCAGGCTTTATCGCCGACACCTCCAGCCTGCCACTGGTCGTCTCAAACCTCGTGAATATCGTCACGGCTGACTTCTTTGGACTGGGGTTCAGCGAGTACGCCTCGGTAATGGTTCCGGTCAATCTCGCCTCCGTGGCCGCTACGCTCGTGATGTTGCACCTGTTCTTTCGTCGGGATATTCCTGTCAGCTATGACCTGGCGAAGCTGAAAGCGCCACGAGAAGCCATACGCGACTCGCGCACCTTTAAAGCGGGCTGGGTGGTATTGCTTCTGCTGCTGGTCGGCTTTTTTGCCCTAGAACCGCTTGGCGTGCCGGTAAGCCTGGTAGCGGCAGTGGCGGCTTTTATTCTCTGGCTGGTTGCTTATACTGGCCAGGTCATTAATACGCGTAAGGTGCTGAAAGGCGCGCCCTGGCAGATCGTTATCTTCTCTCTGGGTATGTATCTGGTGGTATATGGCCTGCGCAACGCTGGCCTGACGGATTACCTTTCTACCGCCCTGAACCGGTTTGCAGAGCACGGTGTCTGGGGTGCAACGTTTGGCACCGGTTTTCTTACCGCGGCGCTCTCCTCAGTAATGAACAATATGCCCACGGTGCTGGTTGGTGCGCTTTCCATTGAAGGCACTTCTGCGCAGGGCGTGGTGAAGGAGGCGATGATTTACGCCAACATTATCGGCTGCGACCTCGGCCCGAAAATCACCCCTATTGGCAGCTTGGCTACCCTGCTGTGGTTACACGTCCTAGCTCAGAAAAATATCAAGATAAGCTGGGGCTACTATTTCCGCGTGGGCATCATTATGACCCTGCCCGTGCTTTTCGTGACATTGGCCGCGCTGGCACTGCGCCTGTCCTTTTAACCTATAAATATCCGGTAAGACCGCATCTGGAGAACGGCTAATGACTGAAATTACCCTCTACCACAACCCCGCCTGCGAAACGTCCCGTAATACCCTAGCGCTCATCCGCAACAGTGGCGTCGAACCGGCAATCATCCTGTATCTGGAAATGCCGCCGACGCGCGATGCGTTAAAAAAACTCATTGCGGATATGGGGATCAGCGTGGACAAACTACTTCGCAAAAATACCGAGCCCTATACGAAGATGGGGCTGGCGGCAGGCCGGTTCAGCGATGACCAGCTGCTGGACGCCATGTTGGCCTATCCGATTCTGATCAATCGCCCGGTGGTGGTGACTTCGCTCGGCACCAGGCTCTGTCGTCCGTCAGAAAGGGTTCTGGATATTCTGCCTTCCCCACAGCGTGGCGCGTTTGCCAAAGAGGACGGTGAACTGGTGATTGACGAGAGCGGCAATCGCGTCAGCCAATGATTTTCAGCCGACGGCTGCTAAAACGATAATCCTGAAAGTAAAAGCCGGCATCTGCCCGCTTTTCGACACAGTGATTTAGTTTACAAAAAATACGAGTGGGTATCATCTCCAGTCATTGGAGAACAACAGTAGCAGATAAACTTGAGTTTTTTCTCGTGCCGAAACTCAGCTGTCACGGCATCCCAGATACTGAATGAATCGTTTTACCGCATGAGAAGCACTTTTCTTAGTTAGTTTTTTCTACTCCAGCTCGTCGTAATGGTCACTAATTTTGTTCTTCCGCTATTTTCTGGCCGCTATCCTCTCGTGGGGATCGGCCAAAATAAGCTTTGTATGCCCGGCTGAAAGACGCTTCGGATTCATAGCCAACCGCAAAACCTACTTTCCCTATGCGGCTATCGTTTTTTGAAAGCATGGCTTTTGCCAGCCTCAGTCGCCATTCATTTTGATAGCGCAGCGGTGAACGTCCCACCAAGCGATTAAAGCGTTCGCAAAACCCTGATCGTGACATTCCGGCTATCGAAGCAAGTGCATCAATGCGCCATTGTTGTCCGGGTTTTTCATGGATTGCTCTAAGTGTGCGGGCAATGTTCTCATCAGACAGACCTCCAAGCCATCCTGATGCAGAGCCCTGTTGGACCCATGTTCTCAAAATTCGAATAACGGTAAGATCGATTAAACGCGAAACCATCAATGCGCCACCTGGCTGCGAGTCATTGGCCTCTAATAACATAAAATGAAGTATGCCTTCAGCCCAAGTAGACGTATCGATCTGTTTGATATGGATAAGATTGGGCATTGCAAACAGCATCGCTTGAAAACTGCTGGCATCGAACCAAAATCGACAAATAACTACCTGCGTATTCCCCTCACTCATGATGATATTTAACGATGCCGAGTCGTGAGGGAGCAATACAATATCGCCCTGACTGATGGTAACTTGCTGCCCATCGATGCCCTCTATTTGCATCTCACCGCTTCGAAGCACGCAGACGTGGGCACTTTTTGCATCCAATTCAAGCCGTTCACCAAGCGCCAATGAGGAAGAGTAGACGCGATCCCCAGTGAGGCGAATTTGGGCCAGTACCTGCGAGAGAAGATCCCCTGAGGCAAGCCCTTCCAAGCGCATCTCTGGAAGAATGGTCAAATTTTCGAGTGATTCGGTCATGTCTGTTCCACCTTGGTTCTGATAGCTTAAGCATCGTAATCTTAACGCTTCAACGCTGTCATTACTGACACTTTACAGCGATGAAGGTTATCTCCTTCAAAAGATCTATCAAACAGGAATAGTCGAATGTTCGGAATAACTCCGCTTGGTTGGGTACACACATTAGGAAGCCTACCAGCCGTTCCATTAGCTGCTTATATGTTCATCAAACATGGCCGCATAGTTCCTCGGTCAAAGGCCGGCTTGGCCTACTTCCTTTGCATGTTGATCGGCTGTTGCACCGTTTTTCTGGTGGCACATCAGCCCATAAGTCCGGCAATTGGTGCCGTCACTCTCTTATTGTTACTCGCAGGTTACACAGTGGGTTTCATCCCCTGGAAAGGGCAAGCGGGCGTATACCTGGAAACCATCTTACTGAGTCTGACCGCATTTTTGCTGATGGTCCCGACAGTATCTGAAACATTGCGTAGAGTGCCTGACCGCCACCCTATTGTCACAGACCCACACTCTCCGTTGCTCAGCGGTGTTCTTGGGTTTATTACCATCGTTCTGGTAGTCGGCGTGACAGCACAAGTATTTTATATAAGAAAACAAAGCAGGTACGTTGCTCGGTAACTCATTAGCCTTAAAGCTAAACGCATTAAAACTTGATGTTCTCTCAAAGTTGACGCTAGAATAGGAACCAATCAGTTTCTAAGTACACAATAAAAAGGGAGGAACAAGATGACAAATCCGACGGGCAGTGGGCGACCGCGTGAATTTGAACTTGACGCCGCAGCCCATGATGCCATGCAGGTCTTTTGGGATAAAGGATATGAAGGAACATCCTTGCCCGATTTAATTGCAGGCACTAGATTATCGCGCGGTAGCCTCTACAAGGCCTTCGGCGATAAAAAAGGTCTGTTATTGGCCGCGCTTGATTTGTACATGTCCAAAGGGTTACGGGAGACTGCAAATTTGCTCTCCCGTTCTGGCAAGGCTAAGAACACCATACGTGAGTCACTTTTACGCTACGCGCAACTTTCATCAGGTGATCTAGGGTTACGTGGATGTCTCGTCGTTTCATTAGCGACTGAAATGGCGGCGCATGATGCTGAGGTGGCAGAGCGAGCCGGACGCATGTTCCGACGTTTGCAGCAACTTTACGCAGGTGCCATCGTACGCGGTCAGGCAAACGGTGAGATCCCAGAACGCGATGAGCAGGTTATGGCACGTTTTCTGGTATGCCAAATCCAAGGGATGCGAGTGCTGGGTAAAACTGGAGCGCCTGAAGCAGACATGATTGCTTTGGTCGATTGTGCAATGCGCATTCTAGAATAAGAAATTTTTTTACCTAATTAGGGACCAATCGGTTCCATATAGAGGCTTTTATGTCAACAACTCATGCTCAACCTGATGAGCCACGGCGCTGGGCCATGTTTATTGTACTGCTGGTTGGCACGTTCCTCCCGCCGCTTGATTTTTTTATTGTCAATGTTGCGCTTCCTTCGATTCAGGGAGAGTTAGGCACTTCCTCCTCAGCAGAACAATTAGTTATTTCCTCCTACGCAGCATTTTATGCCGTGACATTAATTACCGGTGGTCGGTTAGGTGATCTTTACGGACGTGGCCGAATGTTTTTTCTTGGCCTTGTAGGCTTTACGGGCGCATCACTGCTGTGTGGCTTTGCATGGTCTCCATGGGCGCTCATTGCCGGGCGTATTTTGCAAGGCTTGACGGCAGCTGTTATGGCACCTCAAGCACTTGCCTCTATTCAGGTCATTTTTCCCGAATCTGAAAAACCGCTCGCACTCAGCCTGTATGGCGCGATGTTCGGTCTGGCTTCCGTTATCGGACAGGCTCTGGGTGGCATCTTGATTTCATTGAACCTGTTTGGTTTAGGATGGCGAGCCATTTTTCTCGTTAATTTGCCAATCGCACTGCTGGTCATCCTGTTCGGTCTCCCTTTACTCAAAGAAACGCGGGCCAAGCATGCAGCCAAATTGGATCCGGGCGGCATGCTGTTATCCCTATTAACACTGAGTCTGCTGATCGTACCTTTAATCGAAGGCCGTGCCTTCGGATGGCCTTGGTGGGTATGGTTATCTTTTATTGCTGTCCCACTGCTGGCAAATCTGTTTTGGCGCTATGAGACTCGACTCAGTCAGAGAGGCGGTACACCGCTGATCGACCCGGTAGTGTTCCGCATGCCGGGTTTAGGGAGAGGCTTGATGGTTGCATTGATGTTTTATTCCATCGGCGTTTTCTTTCTGCTCTTTTCGGTCTATTTGCAAGGTGCCTTACATAAAAGTGCTCTAAGCGCAGGACTGGTGTTTCTGCCATTCGGTACCGGATTACTGCTAGGCCCACTGTTGACCGCTTTTTTAAAGCGTTTTGTAGGGAACTATGTCAATCCCATTGGCATGGGGTTGGAAACCCTGGGATTGATTGGCATGGCATGCCTAATCCTAAATACAACCATCGGGGCGTCTCCCTCAGCCGTACCGCTTACTTTACTGCTGTTTGTCATCGGCTTTGGACAGGGTCTTGGGCTGCCAACGTTGATGCGGATGTTAACAGGCCGTGTTGCCCCTGCTTTCTCGGGCATGATTGCCGGGATAGCGAGTTCAACTTTACAAATCAGTACCGCGCTAAGCGTTGCTGTCATTGGAGGGATTTTTTACACACTCCTCGGCGACAGTAATAGCGCAGCAAATATCACGCATGCATTTCTTGTCTCAATTCTCTGTATCGCCTTCTGTCTGGCTTTGGGAGCAGGACTGGCTATTAAGCTTGCTCGGCAATCTGCTGATATGTCTGCGTTTAAAGAGCAAGCAGTCCGTTAAATTATGCACTTTTAAGTAACACATAAATTATTGATTCATCTACTAGGAGAAAACTATGAGTATTTATGATTCGCAGGTGGTTGTGTATGTGACTTATCAAGGAACGCCGGAGGACCGATTTGATCGGGAACATTACAATAATGTGCATCTCCCGCTGGTGATGCATTCATGGGGTAAGTATGGTTTGTTAAACGTCACCGCATTCTATCCTGCACGGGAAGAAACGGGAACGGTCGCCGTTTGCGAATGCATCTTCCGAGATGAGGCGGCAATGGAGGCTGTCTTTTCCTCCCCGGAAGTGCCTACGGTGATGGCAGACGTGCCAATTTTCACCGATCTCACCCCCGTACGCGTGCGTGCGCAACTCTTATAAAGCAAGGTAGGATAAGTATGCGCTGCTGCTCGGTAGCGCATACTGAAACTGACCTCCAGAGATTAAGAAAAAACAAAATAGATGATTCTTTAGTTGTGGCGAAATTTACCGGCAGCTTTGAGTGTAAAGCGGAGGTTTGGCTGAAACAGTCACTGTCAGCTATCGTCCCGCTGACCGGCGTTATTCAGCATTAAGCCTTACACCGTTGCTGAATGCGCTTCGTCAGAGATAATAAATTCAGGGTCATAGCTCACAGGGAAGTTTACCGATCTGGCAATAAAGCACACTTTATGGATCTCATGATGAATAGCCATTGCAGCATCAGTATCAGTCCCGGCTACGACAGTAATTTTTGGCCTGAGTACGGCGGACAGGAAGCGGCCAGCGCCATTTTTTAATACCTCACCTGTGGCTACCGGTGAATCTTCATAATGCATTACCGTGATGCCCGCATCTGAAGCCAGATGTAAATACCACAGCATGTGACATGCAGAAAGAGAGGATATAAGCAGGTCTTCTGGATTCATTTTACCAGGGTCACCCCCCAGTATAGGATCATTAGAACAATGTATGATTTCCTTTCCAGCAACAGAGATATCCCATGTCCGGTCATATGAACGATAGCCTGATGTCCCTTTCCCCAGGTTTCCTGTCCAACATATATGTGACGAATAACTGTGTTCCATAAATTTCCCGCTCCAGTTCTTAATGTCTGAGAGTTAGCAATACACTCTCAGTCAGCCAATGAAATTAAGATTCAACTGCTTTTGAAATTTTCCCCACTCTCCTCGCCGCTTTCAGTCACGCCTCGATGAAGCACGATGTACCGCAATTCATTGTCAAAGTACTCGCACAGATGGCATTGTAAGCACACCCGTTTTAGTTTCACACACTTTTTGAGATTTCCGGTTTCTCAGCCATCAGCGGGTGTTCTTCCGGAGTCAGGTTATTCAGGGATTAATGGGGACGCTCACTGTTATATTCATTCAGCCAGCGTTCCGTGATTTCCCGTGCTTCATTCAACGTTCTGAACAGATAAAAATCCCGGATTTCTGTCCGGTATGTCCGGTTAAAACGTTCGATAAAAGCATTCTGTGTCGGCTTACCCGGTTTAATAAATTCCAGCATAACCCCGTATTCTTCTGCCCATTGTGCCAGTGCAAGCGACACCAGTTTAGACCCGTTAGCGGCGACAGCCGCAACGCAGAAAACAGCATAATTTTAAGAGGCGTTCCGCAGATTGCGGCTTAGTATGAGAAAGAATTTAACCACCTATGGGCAGAAAGTGAAATTTTAGCACAGGCCTATTAAATGTCTGCAATTTTAGCCAGCACTTACGCCCTACCCTCGGCATTGTTCACATACCCACAATCGCCCCCTACCGGCTTGCCCCGCCGGTAGAGGTGCTCCCGTTCGCGGGGGCGGCTTGTTAGCCTCCCCCGCTTCACTAACTTCGCTCATGTGGATATGTGGGCAATGCTCTCTCCCGTTCCCCTCAAAATCTCATCAAATAACGATGCGCTTTAGATGCGGCGCTGGCCGCTTTAAAAATGTAGCGTTTATCGTTTTTCAGTGATTTCAGTGATTTCAGTGATTTCAGTGATTTCAGCCATGATGCAATATAGCTTTCATGCTGAACCTCTCCCACAACGCCTAAATCAGCCATCAGGAAGGCGCTTCCAAGTTCGACAATCAGTTCTTCAAGGCGTACCCTTTCGACCCAAACTTCCCTTTAATTTTACGATTTAAGCGGCTTTTCGCCCCGCTCCAATGTGTCAGTTCATGCAAGCCGGTGGCGTAAAAATTCGCGGCATCGGTAAACAAATGACGCTCCGGCAACCAAATTTCATCCGTTAGTGGTTTAAAAAATGCCTGTAGGCCACGTTCTGTAATGTTCGCGCCTGTACGCTGGAACAGTGCTTCAACCTGCCCCAGCGGATCAAACTCTCCTACCTCCAGTGGTTCAATCTCGGCGCTCATTTCCAGCCCGTCGATTTGCTCAACATTAAACACGGTAAAAGTTTTCAGCATGGGGATTTTTTCGATCTCGCCATCTTCAGCTTCTTTTTCCAGCGTATTGGAAAAGATGGCTGTAGTACCGTGCTCACACTTACGAACCTGTGCACCCTGTTCCTGAGACTGTTTGTAGGTCAACCAGCGGGAATCATTAAACCCTTGCTTTGCAGCACAGCACCATAACAGCATGATATTCATCCCGCAGTAGGCTGTGCCGGTGGTGAAATTTGACGGAATACCTGACACCGCACTATTACACTTCCACGGACACACCCACGGCTTAACACCCATGTTTAGCGCTTCGATGATGCAGTCAGTCACAACTTGGTAAACATCTGTCTTGGCGTTGCCTTTAGAAAATTTCGTTTTTGAGGAGCTTGACTGCTCGTCCTTCACGGAGTCGTTCTGGCCAGCAAGGGCGCGAAGCGGCTATGCATTACCTTGCTGACCAGGTTGTGACGGGGAACGATTACCGGAAGCTGATATGAAGAAGAAAGGCTCACAGGAGAAAATGACGGCGAGCATACTCGTACTTAGCGCCCCTTATGCCGCAGTGGTGAAATGCCGTTGTGTCTGCGATGGAAGCTCGGAGGGGTGAGACAGCTCGCCTGACTCAATGCGGAAGCACGACGTAGCGCCCGGACGCTGTGACCCTCCCCCAAAATCCTGCTTCATACAGAAATAGAATGCCTGCATGATAAACACTCCCCTGAATGAAGATTGTGTCGATGAATAAGTCACAGTCCCAAATATCTAAACTTCTTTCAAATAATGAGTAAGTTAAGACACATAAGACTCTAATAAATCACTATTTTGAGA
>NZ_MRWD01000040.1:0-25057 GCF_002093625.1 Rouxiella silvae
GATTAATAAAATCATCACTAAAAACAACAATGATAAAATAAAAATATAATAACCTGGCAATATAATTAAAAAAGGAGACCGAAGTCTCCTTTTATTTATTACAACAACAACCCATCTTGGCACTAATCAGTTATTGCGGATGTAATCATCCATATCCGTTTTTAAGTTATCTGACTTGGTACCGAAAATTGCCTGCACGCCAGACCCTGCGACCACAACACCTGCCGCACCCAGCTGTTTCAGACCAGCTTGGTCAACTTTAGAGACATCAGCCACGCTCACGCGCAGACGCGTGATACAGGCGTCCAGGTTAGTGATGTTTTCTTTACCGCCAAACGCCTTCACCAGTGAAGCAGACATTTCACTGCCGCTCTGCGTAGTTTGTGCCGCGGTGGTGTCTTCACGACCCGGCGTTTTCAAGTTCAGCTTAACGATCAGGACGCGGAAGATAGTGTAGTAAACCACGCCATAAATCACGCCGACGATCGGGAACAACCAAATGCGGCTGCTGTTACCGCTTAGCACCACAAAGTCGATTAATCCGTGGGAGAAACTGGTGCCATCGCGCATCCCCAACAGAATACAGATTGGGAAGGCCAAACCGGCTAGAATCATGTGAATAACATAAAGAATTGGCGCAACAAACATAAATGCGAATTCAATAGGCTCGGTGATGCCGGTCAAGAAAGCAGTAAGCGCAGCAGAAATCATAATGCCGCCCACTTTGGCACGATTTTCTGGTTTGGCTGAATGCCAAATCGCGATCGCCGCCGCCGGCAGTCCATACATTTTAAACAGGAAACCGCCAGACAACTTGCCCGCCGTTGGGTCGCCCGCCATATAACGGGGGATGTCACCGTGGAACACCTGACCCGCAGAGTTAACGTATTCGCCAACCTGCATTTGGAAAGGTACATTCCATATATGATGCAAACCAAACGGCACGAGTGCGCGCTCAACCAGACCATAAATCCCGAAGGCAACCACCGGGTTTTGATAAGCAGCCCACTGTGAGAAGGTTTGAATTGCGCTGCCGATAGGCGGCCAGATAAAGGATAGAACCACGCCCAAAATAATCGCGGCAAGCCCTGAAATAATCGGGACAAAACGTTTACCCGCGAAGAAGCCCAGATACTCAGGAAGCTTGATGCGGTAGAAACGATTAAACATGTAGGCGGCTATGACGCCCGAGATAATCCCGCCCAGCACGCCGGTGTCGGCCAGATGTTTACTGGCAATTTCATCGGCAGGAAGATGCAGAACCATAGGTGCCACCACGGCCATGGTTTTCACCATAATTCCGTAAGCGACCACCGCAGCCAGCGCAGATACGCCGTCGTTATTGGTGAATCCGAGCGCAACGCCGATGGCGAAAATCAGCGGCATATTGGCAAAGACTGAGCCCCCCGCTTCGGCCATAACGTGAGAGACGATAACGGGCAGCCAGCTAAAGTTTGCGGAACCGACACCCAGCAGTATGCCTGCGATAGGTAAGACGGAAACGGGCAGCATTAGCGATTTACCGACCTTTTGAAGGTTTGCAAATGCGTTCTTGAACATATTGATAGTGCTCCTGAGTAATGGTGCTTTGATACTTCTCAGGGTCTTTAGCCGGTGCCATTAACCCTGTTGCAGAGGTTTTTTGAGCCTCTACGGGCGGGGCATATATTTGCCCCTTTTATTTATTACGAAGGGTAAAATAAATCGCTTCAATAATATTTGATGACAGTCACGTTTTGTTAAAAAACAGGTAATAACTCACTATAAAGTTCCCTAAAATCAACAATACAGGCTAGGGCTGAGGGAGGAGTTGGCGTTATCGCCTGAAAACCACGCGAAGATTAGCGGTTCAGGCGATTAATTACGAGGTGAAAATAAAACCGGAGTACTACTGCTGGCTGGATTACGCCAAGCGTGCAGAATCGATGTGAAACAACCGAGAGAAGTTTTCAGTCGTCGCCACTGCCAGAGTGTCGAGACTCACCCCTTTTACTACAGCCAAATATTCAGCAACATCGCGCACATAAGATGGCTGATTTTCTTTTCCACGGTGTGGCACCGGCGTCAGATAAGGTGAATCTGTTTCAATCAGGAGTCTGTCCATCGGCACATAGCGCGCCGCCTCACGCAGTTGCTCGGCGTTTCTAAAGGTCACAATTCCCGAGAAGGAGATATAGAAACCGAGATCCAGCAGTACTTTAGCCGTGTTTTTATCCTCAGTGAAGCAGTGCAACACGCCGCCACATTCACCGGCTTGTTCTTCTCGTAGAATATCCAAAGTGTCTTGGCGTGCATCGCGGGTATGCACAATCACTGGTTTATTCAGCTCACGTCCGACACGAATATGGTGGCGGAAAGAGTCTTGCTGCAACTTCAACTGGAAATCTTCTTTCTGATAAAAGTAGTCCAGCCCGGTCTCGCCCATCGCCACAACGCGAGAATCGGCGGCCAAAATCCTCAACTCTTCAAAATCATAGCCTTCTTCGATATTCAGCGGATGAACGCCACAGGAAAAAGCGACCTCCGGGCGAGGACCAATTAGGTCTGCCATCGCGCGATAGCCGGGCAAGGTGGTTGCCACAGCCAGCATAAATTTCACATCGCGGGCGCGGGCTTTTTCAACCACATCGTCAACGCTGGTGTGCAACGTCTGATAATCAAGACTGTCGAGGTGACAGTGGGAATCGACTAAAAACATAAGGTTAACTCTTAATATTGATCAAAATTGTAGGGAATTTTCCCAGTTCAGCAGCCGTTCGGTCAGCAGAAGCTCACGGTTAACGCCAACAACGCTGAGCAGCTGTTGGCGGCAGAGCATCCAACCCTGTAAATTTTGCTGCAAAAAGGCGTTGTTCATTTCGCTGGCCAGTAAGGAAATCAGCGGCTGTTGGTCGAGATTAATCACGTAATCAGCTGCGCCCTGCTGATATTTGATTACATCGAGCAACACCGACGCAAGCCAGTGCAAACGCTCAGCGGCATCGTCATGATTCAGTTGAGGGAGCAGGGACAAAAGGTCGCGTTGCTGCCAGCTCGACAATAATTGCAGGCAAAACTGCTCACGCTGTTTCCAGCGTTCAGGCTGTAACAACTCAAGCGCCGCTATGGGTGTCCCCTCGGTGAGCCTAAGTGCAGTCTGGATAGCCAGTGGTTCAGCCTGCAATTGACGCGCAATCCACTGCGTCGCAAGTGGAGCCTCTGGCGTGGATAAATGCCAGTAAAAACAGCGGCTGCGCAGGGTCGGCAACAGCCTTGATGGCTCGCGGCATCCCAGCACGAAATACGTGCGCTCCGGTGGTTCTTCAAGTGTTTTTAACAAAGCATTGGCAGCAGCTTCAGTGAGCAGCTCGGTCTGCGGGAGCCAGACCACCTTCGCACCGCCCTGTTGAGAATAGTTGTAGAGTGTTTCAATCAGCTGACGTACCGGTTCAACGCCAAGACTATTCTTGCCTTTTTCAGGCGTCAGTACGTGCCAGTCAGGGTGGTTGCCCGCAATCATCAAATGGCAACTGTGGCACTTACCGCAGCTTTTTTCACCGTCGTGATGCTGGCACAACAGCCAGCGACTGAGGCCATAAACCAGAGCCTCATCCCCCATGCCTTTCGCAGCATGCATCAACAGCGCGTGATGACCACGATCCCCCTGATATTGGGAAACAAGCTGTCGATAAGGGCCGTTTAGCCACGGATACCAATTCATGCCTGCGCGCCCTGCTTACGCTGTTGCTCGATCCACTCAATTAAGGTTAGGCGAATATCGGTAGCAACCTGCTCAAGGCTCTGTGAGGCATCAATGGTTTTTATTGTTGCGTCTTCTGCGGCCAAACTGAGGTAGCGTTCACGGGTACGTTCAAAAAATGCCAATGACTCTTGCTCGATGCGGTCGAGTTCGCCGCGCGCACGGGCACGCTGCAGCCCAATAACCGGCGACAGGTCGAGATAAAGAGTGAGATCGGGGCGAAATTCGCCAAGCACGGTATCACGCAGCGACGTCATCAGGCGGCTGTCAATGCCGCGCCCGCCGCCCTGATAGGCTTGAGAAGAGAGGTCATGGCGATCGCCAACCACCCATGCGCCACGCGCCAGAGCTGGTTTTATTACATTTTCGACCAGCTGCACACGAGCCGCATAAAGCATGAGAACTTCGGCTTTATCGGTGAGTTGCTCGCCCTCAATACCCTGCTTGATCAAATCACGCAGCTTTTCGGCCAGCGGTGTCCCTCCCGGTTCACGGGTAAACTGAATATCGGCGATGCCATGCTCACGCAGTGTACTCACAACGACATCGCGTGCGGTGGTTTTGCCTGCGCCTTCAAGGCCTTCGATAACAATAAAGCTACTTTTCATTCTTGTTTTTCATCAGGTCGCGATACACGCGCACTGCCTTATTATGGCTTTCGAGGTTGGTAGTAAAGGTATGTCCACCCTTTCCATCAGCAACAAAATAAAGATAATCGCTTTTTGCCGGATGCGCCGCCGCATCAATTGATGCCTCACTCGGCATGGCGATAGGCGAAGGCGGCAGCCCGTCAATAATATAGGTATTATACGGCGTTGCAGTTTCGAGGTCTTTCTTGGTAATCACGCCTTTGTAGCTATCGCCCATGCCGTAAATAACAGTAGGGTCGGTCTGCAAACGCATGCCGATGCGCAATCGGTTAATAAATACAGAGGCAACTTCTTTGCGCTCATCCTTGATGGCGGTCTCTTTCTCAATAATAGAGGCCATCGTCAGCATGTCGGTGGGTGTTTTATACGGCAATGACGTATCGCGGTCTTTCCAAATTTGCGCCACGGTCTTTTCCATGCGCAGATGTGAACGTTTGAGTAACGACAGGTCAGTGGTACCCGCGGTATAAGAGTATGTGTCGGGATACAACCAGCCTTCGGCATTTTTGGCGTCTTTCATACCTAGCGCGGTGGCAATTTCGTCGTCATTCTTGCCGCTGAGATCGTGTTTGAGATAGTCAGCATTTTGCAGCACCTTCATCCAATCCTGCAGGCGGAACCCTTCAACAAAACGAATGCTGAACTGTGCCTCTTTGCCGCTTCTCAGCAGCTCAAGCATTTGGCGCACGGTCATACCGGCAGGGAATCGATAAGTACCGGCCTTAAACTCGCTCAGCGGCGGTTCTACCCGCAGCAGCCAGCCGAACCAGAGCCGAGAGCCAATTAGTTTCTGCTGAACCAGCAGATCTTCGAGTCCTACACGCCCTGTTCCGGCGGGTAGGGTAAAAATCTTTTCCTGGGCAATATTTAATTTGCGGTCGGCAAAATGTTCAACTTTGACGTATCCGGCAATGACCACCGCCAACATGATAATGACGATGATAGCTAAAATTTTCGTTTTTTTATTTTTCATGACTTCTTCACTTTAAAATGTTTTGATAAACATTCATTTAAAGACAATATGGCGTTAAAAAGTCGAGCAACTGTGGATCATTATAATGCCAGTTTTCTATCTTTTTGACCGAAAGAATTGGCATCAATGCGTTGCAAACGATGACTTCTTGGGCGTCTGACAGCGTTTGCGGTGTTTCAGAGACCTCTTCAACGCTAAAATCTACGCTTTGCTGCAATACTGAAATAATACGCTGACGCATGATACCGGCCACGCCCGAGTGTGCAAGACTTGGGGTGAACACCTGGCGTCCTTTACGCCAGAATAGATTGGCGGCGCAGCATTCAACCAGCATGCCGGCAGTATCGACCACCAGTGCTTCCTGCGCCGTAGTTTTATCAAGATGCATGCGGATCATCACCTGCTCCAGGCGGTTTAGGTGCTTAAGCCCGGCAAACTGTGAGCTGCGCGCCAACGCTATGGGACTCAACGCCAACTCAATGCCCTCAGTCCGCCATTGATGATAATGCTGAGGATAACCGCTGACTGAAATGATTCGGGTTGGACCCTGTGCGCCCAGTGCGCTATAACCACGCCCGCCCTCACCGCGCGATAAAATCACCTTGAGCACGGCTTCGTCATGTCCCGCGGCGGCAGACTGCATTTCACTGCGCAGGCCCGGCCAGTCGCACGCTGGCATAAGCAAACTAGACGTGGCATTTTGCAACCGCGCAATGTGCTCATCAAGGTGCTGCACCTCACCCGTCTTTACCCAGGCAGTAGTAAAGCAGCCATCGCCAAACTGCACGGCACGATCGCCCACAGAAATAGAGCGTTGTTCGATACCATTTATCCAATACATGATCTTTCCCTCCTTCGGCTATGAGACTGGCGTAGTTGCCTCATCGATACCACGAGAGCATTCTGACTTTAGATATCAATCAAACTTTCGCAGACAGCAAAAAGGCCCGAAAAACGGGCCTTTATCTGCAACTGGGCAGTCACTTACAGTTTACGGAACACCAGAGAACCGTTGGTTCCGCCAAAACCGAAAGAGTTACACAGGCTGTATTCCATACCTTTGACCTGACGTGCCTCGTGTGGCACAAAATCGAGGTCACAGCCTTCATCCGGATTGTCCAGATTGAGCGTTGGCGGAACAGCCTGGTCTCGCAGTGCCAGCAAAGTGAAAATAGACTCTACCGCGCCCGCGGCACCCAACAGATGACCGGTCATGGACTTGGTGGAACTGACCAGAACACGGTGTGCGTCGGCACCAAACACTGATTTTACCGCCTGTGCTTCGGCTTTATCGCCGGCTGGCGTAGAGGTGCCGTGCGCATTGATATAGCCTACCTGAGAAGCGGAAATACCCGCATCTCGCAGCGCATTATGCATTGCCAATGCCGCACCCGCGCCGTCTTCAGGCGGTGAAGTCATATGGAAAGCATCACTGCTCATGCCAAAACCGACGATTTCTGCGTAAATTTTTGCGCCGCGTTTTTTAGCATGTTCGTACTCTTCAAGTACCATAATACCGGCACCGTCACCGAGGACGAAACCGTCACGCTCTTTGTCCCATGGACGGCTTGCCGCCTGCGGATTGTCATTGCGGGTTGAAAGCGCACGAGCCGCTCCAAAACCCCCAACACCCAGCGGAGTACTGGCTTTTTCTGCGCCACCCGCCAGCATGATGTCTGCGTCATCATAGGCAATAATACGCGCCGCATGGCCAATGTTATGTACGCCAGAAGTACAGGCGGTGGAAATTGAAATACTTGGACCTTGCAGGCCAAACATAATGCTTAACTGGCCGGCAATCATGTTCACGATAGTCGAAGGCACAAAAAACGGGCTGATTTTGCGCGGTCCACCGTTAACCAATAATGTGTGGTTTTCTTCGATGAGACCCAAACCGCCAATGCCGGAACCAATTGCGGCACCGAAACGCGGGGCATTTTCTTCGGTCACTTCAAGACCGCTATCTTGCATAGCTTGAATACCGGCGGCAACACCGTACTGAATAAAGATATCCATCTTGCGGGCATCTTTGCGCGAGATGTACTCTTCACAGTTGAAATTTTTTACTAAGCCAGCAAAACGCGTTGCGTAGGCACTAGTATCAAAATGGTCGATTAGGCCAATGCCACTCTTACCGGCAAGCAGAGCATTCCAAGTAGACTCAACTGTATTGCCGACAGGAGACAGCATGCCAAGTCCAGTCACAACAACTCGACGTTTAGACACGTGTGTCCTCCAGGGAGGGAAAAAAAATACCGTGGGGCGAAAAAAACTTAGGCGGTCAAATGACCGCCTAACTATCTAAACCTTATTCGAGAATAGGTTCGATTACGCCTGAGCGTTAGTGACAAAATCAATAGCTGCCTGAACAGTAGTGATTTTCTCAGCTTCTTCGTCAGGGATCTCGGTATCAAACTCTTCTTCCAGAGCCATAACCAGCTCAACGGTGTCGAGAGAATCTGCGCCAAGGTCGTCTACGAAAGAGGCAGAGTTAACTACTTCTTCCTGTTTAACACCCAGCTGTTCAACGATGATTTTCTTAACGCGTTCTTCGATAGTGCTCATACTATTAAATTTCCTATCAAAACTCGCTTTCGCGATGGTTTTCGTAGTGTATAAAATGTTGGAAAAGATGCAACTAAATCCCGGCTGGTCAAACCACTATTTTGCATTATTAGCCTTATTTTAAGCCTAAATAAGCAAAATTTTAGTGATTCTTAGATCATGTACATGCCGCCATTGACATGTAAAGTCTCACCAGTGATGTAGCTGGCCTCATCTGAGGCTAAAAATGCAACAGCGCTGGCAATTTCTTTTGCATCGCCCAACCGGTTGGCTGGAACTGATGACAAAATGCCTGCACGTTGATCATCTGTCAACGCCCTTGTCATGTCCGTCTCAATAAAGCCAGGAGCCACGACGTTGACAGTAATGCCGCGTGAAGCAACTTCACGCGCCAAAGACTTGCTAAAACCAATCAAACCGGCTTTAGCCGCCGCGTAGTTCGCCTGTCCTGCGTTACCCATGGTTCCAACTACAGAACCAATGGTAATGATCCGGCCAAATCGCTTTTTCATCATAGCGCGCATTACCGCTTTTGACAGCCTAAACACAGAAGTCAAATTCGTATCCAGGATATCCTGCCACTCGTCATCTTTCATACGCATCAGAAGGTTATCACGGGTAATACCAGCATTATTGACTAAAATGTCGATTTCGCCAAATTCAGCACGAATCGTCGCCAATACCTGTTCAATTGACGAAGAATCAGTCACATTGAGCGCAATACCTTTGCCGTTTTCGCCTAAGTAAGCGCTGATATCCTCAGCGCCTTTTTCGCTGGTCGCGGTGCCAATAACACGTGCGCCACCTGCAACCAGTTTCTCTGCAATAGCTCTGCCAATACCGCGGCTAGCGCCGGTAACCAGAGCAATTTTTCCGTCGAAGCTCATCATCTTCCTCTTTTTATTGATCAAGCGCCGCTGTCAGGCTTGCAGTATCGTTCACTGCGGCAGCTGTCAGGGTGTCAACTATACGCTTGGTCAGGCCGGTCAAAACTTTACCAGGACCAACCTCAATTAACTGCTCAACGCCTTGCTGTGCGATGTATTCGACGCTTTCTGTCCAGCGTACTGGATTATAAAGCTGGCGAATTAGGGCACTGCGAATTGCTTCTGCTTGCGTTTCAACCTTCACGTCAACGTTGTTCACAACAGGATACTGTGGTTGGCTGAAAGTAACTTGATCTAGCGCAACGGCCATTTTATCAGCCGCAGGCTTCATTAGCGCACAATGCGAAGGCACGCTAACCGGCAACGGCAGTGCACGCTTGGCGCCCGCCGCTTTACAGGCTGCGCCCGCACGTTCAACGGCTTCTTTATTACCGGCAATGACCACTTGGCCCGGTGAGTTAAAGTTCACCGGAGACACAACCTGACCCTGTGCCGACTCTTCGCACGATTTAGCGATAGCCTCGTTATCGAGGCCAATGATGGCATACATTGCCCCCGTACCTTCAGGGACCGCTTCCTGCATCAGTTTACCGCGCAGTTCAACCAGGCTAATTGCCTGCTTGAAATCCAGAACACCGGCGCAAACTAATGCTGAGTATTCACCTAGGCTATGACCCGCCATCAAAGCCGGTTCGGCACCCTTCTCTTGCTGCCATACGCGCCAGATAGCCACCGAAGCGGCCAGCAACGCAGGCTGAGTTTGCCACGTCTTGTTTAACTCTTCGACCGGCCCCTGCTGCACCAATTGCCATAAATCATAGCCTAAAGCAGAAGAGGCTTCAGCAAAGGTCGCTTCCACGACGGGATGCGCGGCAGCCAGGTCTGAGAGCATACCTAACGCCTGAGAGCCTTGCCCAGGGAAAACCACTGCAATCTTGGTCATTTTGCAATCCTGTTAATTCGTAAGATCTAAAGAGGTTCGTAAAAAATTAAAAACGAACCAATGCCGAGCCCCAGGTGAATCCGCCGCCAAAGGCTTCGAGCAGCACGAGCTGCCCGCGCTGAATGCGGCCATCACGCACGGCTTCGTCAAACGCAGTAGGAACGGATGCGGCTGAGGTATTGCCATGACGGTCGAGAGTAACCACGACTTTGTCCATGCCCATTCCTAACTTTTTAGCCGTTGCGCTAATAATGCGTAGATTTGCCTGATGCGGCACCAACCAGTCGAGCTGTTCGCGGTCCATATTATTGGCCTGCAGCGTCTCTTCAACAATGTGCGCCAGTTCGGTAACCGCAACTTTAAACACTTCGTTGCCCGCCATGGTGACGTATGCCGGTTGTTCTGGTTTTTTCTGGTCTGGGTATTCCAGGCTCAGCAGGTTGCCGTAATGGCCATCAGCATGCATGTGCGTGGAAATAATACCTTGTTCTTCAGAAGCGCCAAGCAGAACCGCACCTGCCCCATCACCAAACAGGATAACAGTACCGCGGTCTTCTTCGTCGAGCTTGCGTGAAAGCACGTCAGAACCGATAACCAGCGCATAACGCACAGCACCGTTTTTAACGTATTGATCCGCAACACTTAACGCATAGGTAAAGCCTGCACAGGCAGCCGCCAGGTCAAACGCAGCCGAGTCTTTAATGCCCAGCATATTTTGAATCTGGCAGGCAGAACTTGGGAACGCATGCGAAGACGAGGTTGTAGCGACAATGATCAACCCAACGTCTTTTTTATCGACGTCAGCCATCTCCAACGCTTTTTCAGCGGCGGCAAGGCCCATTGTGGCGACAGTCTCATCCGGTGCTGCAATGCGTCGCTCACGGATACCGGTACGTGAAACGATCCATTCGTCAGTGGTTTCAACCATTTTTTCTAAGTCGGCGTTAGTCCGAACTTGTACGGGCAAGTAGCTCCCCGTACCGAGAATCTTTGTATACATGTACAGTCAGTCACTCTTGGGTAATACAGCCTCAAGGCGCGCGGCGATCCGCTCGGGGACCTGCCGCTGCACCGCCTGAACAGCCTGTTCGATAGCAACAGCAAACGCCCGCTGATTTGCTCCGCCGTGGCTTTTTATCACTATGCCGCGTAATCCTAATAAACTCGCGCCATTATACTGGTCGGGATTTAAATGGCTGAAACGCTTTGCTAATTTTTTCTGTACTATTTTTTGCAATGCGGGTCCGAACCACTTCATCCACCAAGACTTCTTGCCATTCTCCCCAGAGGATTTAAGCAACGACAAAAACATCCTGATCACACCTTCCATAGTTTTCAGTGTGACATTACCGACAAAACCATCACACACCATGACATCAGTTTTACCGGTTAGCAGGTCATTGCCTTCAAGATAGCCGATATAATTGATAACGGGTATGTTTTTTAAAATCGCGGCGGCTTCACGGATATTATCAAGCCCCTTTGACTCTTCCTCGCCAATATTAAGCAAGGCAACGCGCGGATTAACCGTGCCGATGACTTCCTCCGCCATGACGGAGCCCATCACCGCAAACTGCACCAGCATTCTACTGTCGCACTCAACGTTGGCCCCTAGATCGAGCACCACGGTTTTACCTCGCTGCTGATTCGGCAGTACCGTCATCAGCGCTGGGCGCTCAATGCCATCCAGAGGCTTTATAACCAACTTGGCCAACCCCATTAACGCACCGGTATTTCCGGCGCTGACGCAGGCCTGTGCGTCACCGCTCTTAATCAACTCTAGCGCCATCCGCATCGAGCTTCCACGACTGGCGCGGATAGCTTGCGAAACTCTGGCGTCATTTGCAATCACAGACTCACAGGCAATAATTTGTATCCGCTCCAATACAAGAGGATCGGTTTTGGCCATATAAGGTGTGATTTCGTCGGGATTGCCGACCAGAAGAAGATTGAGTTCAGGATTAGAGGTCAGTGCCTGCAATGAAGCAGGCACTGTGACGGAAGGACCGAAGTCCCCGCCCATAACGTCTAACGCGATGGTTAGACGTTTCAAGGTATCGCCTTGCTATTACTTAACAAGTTTAAAGTTATCAAGTAAATAGTTAGCAAGTTAGAAATCAGCCGATAACCTTGCGACCGCGGTAGAAACCGTCGGCAGTGATATGGTGACGCAGGTGAGTCTCGCCAGAAGTTTTGTCTACAGACAAAGTGGCGGTGGTCAGAGCATCGTGTGAACGACGCATGCCACGTTTAGAACGGGTTGGTTTATTTTGTTGTACGGCCATGGACCTTACTCCTCAATTACTTTTCTTTAAATTCGCTAATACGGAAAACGGATTCGGTTTTTCTGCCTCTGGAGGCAGTTGGCCAAATACCATTTCCGCGTCGGACACTTCACAGTGTTCAGAATCATGTACCGGAACGACAGGCAGTGAAAGAATAATTTCGTCTTCAATCATAGCCAGCAGATCAACTTCGCCAAAATTGTCGACTTCGATCGGCTCGTACGCTTCCGGTAATGCTTCAGCCTGCTCATCATTCTTAACAGGACTAAAACAATATGTTGTGTGAACCTGATGCTCAAACGTCTTGCCACATCTCTGGCATTCCAGAGTAACAGTGACATCCGATTGACCTTTAATAACGGCCAAGCGTTGATTGTCGATATCAAACGACAAAGAGGTTTGGACATCTGAGTCCACACTAACCACTGATGCTGCAACTCGCGTCACTTGTTCGGCGTCGTAGGCTCCAATGTAGTCTACACGCTTTTGAGCGGTACGAACGGCATCAACGGTCAGGGGTAATTTTACTTTTTGCATAGGGCGCGCATATTAACTTTGTAACGACGTAGAGTCAAAGAAAAAGGGCATTTTACTGCGCCTTCCACCAATATTCGCTTCCTCAGCGGCGGACAGTTTAAAATGTGTGATTCAATAACGCTATGCTTTGTGAAAAAAATTATGCAAACAATGACGCAAAAAAAGATCCTTTTGGCCTCAACCTCGGCATACCGCCGCGCAATACTTGAAAAAACCACGCTAAATTTCAGCTGTGCGGCTCCAGACATTGATGAATCAGCCTTTGACGGTGAGTCCCCGGTTGAGCTGGTGAAGCGACTCTCAGCTCAAAAAGCGCGCGCACTGGCTAAAAATCATCCCGACCATCTTATCATTGGATCAGATCAGGTCTGTGTGATCGACGAAAAGATCCTCGGCAAGCCTCACACTTTTGACAACGCCTGTCGCCAACTCGGCATGGCCAGCGGTAAACAGGTGCGCTTTTACACCGGCCTTTGCCTGTTAGACAGCGACAGTGGTGAAGCTCAAGTGTTATGTGAGACTTTCGATGTGCATTTTCGAACGCTTTCAGCGCAGGAAATTACCGGTTATGTAAAGCTTGAACAACCTTACGACTGTGCGGGAAGCTTCAAATGTGAAGGGCTGGGCATCAGCCTGTTTGAAAAGCTCGAGGGACGCGACCCCAATACGTTGATTGGCCTGCCGCTGATCGCCCTCCTCGCCCTATTGCGGGAGCACGGTATTAATCCGCTCGTTCTTACCCTTTAAAAGCCGATATCAAAAAGCAGTGATAAAAAAAGCGCCCACGGCGCTTTTTAATCCACTGTACCTGAACTCACCAGTACATTACTTTGCGCTTTTACGAAGCTTGACCAAGGCGTTGCGAAGCTTTTGCTCTAGAGGAGCTTCAATGCGCATCGTCTCTCCGTTAGCCGGATGTTCAAAGCGCAGCGCGGCGGCGTGCAAAAACAGGCGATTGATGCCCAGTCCTGACAGTTGGCCATCAAATTCGCGGTCGCCGTAGCGGTCGTCAAAGGCGATGGGGTGACCGGCGTATTGGGTATGGACGCGAATTTGGTGAGTACGCCCAGTGACAGGACTGCATTTTACCAACGTCGCAAATGCATACTTCTCTTCAATTTTGAAACGCGTTTCAGAAGGTTTACCTTCGCTGTTAACGCGAACAATGCGCTCACCGCTTTGCAAAATATTTTTCAGCAATGGCGCCTGCACGACTTTGCAATGCGACTGCCATTCACCGCGCACCAGGGCGAGATAATCTTTTTGCATGGTTTTCATGCGCAACTGTTCATGCAAAGAACGCAGCGCCGAACGTTTTTTCGCCACCAGCAGGACGCCGGAGGTATCGCGGTCAAGGCGGTGCACCAATTCAAGGAAACGCGCATCGGGGCGCAAAGCTCTCAGCCCTTCAATCACGCCGAAGCTCAAACCACTGCCGCCGTGAACCGCCGTACCTGAAGGCTTATTGAGGATCAGCAGGTGATCGTCTTCAAAAAGAATGCAGTGCTCAAGCGCCGCGACTTTATCAAGCTTGGCAGACACCGGCGCGTCTTCACGCTCGGCAACGCGCACGGGCGGAACGCGAATTTCATCACCGGCCAATAATTTGTATTCCGGCTTGATTCGCTTCTTATTTACGCGAACTTCGCCTTTTCGCAAAATACGATAAATCATGCTTTTCGGCACGCCTTTAAGGAAAGTGCGCAAAAAGTTATCAATTCTCTGACCGGCTTCGTCTTCGGTAATGGGGATTAATTGTACAGTTGGATTCTCAGTTTTCATGGGCCATGATTCTAGATGATTCTAAATATTAGGGGCAGGGTTCGCGCCGCTGATTTTTCTGTGCTTAACTCTAAGTTTACCAGCAACTGCAAAGGAATACTTAAACTAGCCAATATATTGATTGAAGAACGGGGTGCTACAACCTTCAAAGGTGCTAAATAAACTTTACGTTCACCTAAAAGTCACCTTGCTATATCAGTGCGAGCAATGGAATAATGAGTTCACTTCCGCGTTGATTCTCTTGAACTTAGGGAAAACGCTGGAATTATAGATTTGCCTGATCGCACACAAACGCAGCAATGGCGTAAGACGTAATGTGAAATCAAGCAATTAGCGGGCTGCGGGTTGCAGCTTGGCCGGCAAATGGAATGAGATCTGGCTATATAAAATCAGAGGCTATTCCCCTACTAAAAGTACTGCTTTTATCACGCTGTGGTTACTAACCCGGCAAAAGCAGACTTACCGAAATAATGCGCCCCTATGCAGGCGACAACCGGGAGGTTGACGACTATGCGAGAAGACTCGGGGCCAACGGTTTATCCGGCCATAGAGGTTATTTTGCCCGCAGTTCTGACAATAATGCAAAAATAACGAGTAAGTTAAGATGAAAAGAATGTTGATTAACGCAACTCAGCAAGAAGAGTTGCGCGTTGCTCTTGTAGATGGACAACGGCTTTACGATCTGGATATTGAAAGTCCTGGACACGAGCAGAAAAAAGCCAATATTTACAAAGGTAAAATCACCCGCATAGAGCCAAGTCTTGAAGCAGCATTCGTTGATTATGGTGCGGAAAGGCATGGTTTTCTCCCTCTCAAAGAAATCGCCCGCGAATACTTCCCCAGCAATTATTCCTCCCACGGTCGTCCAAACATCAAAGATGTTCTGCGCGAAGGTCAGGAAGTTATTGTTCAGGTAGACAAAGAAGAACGGGGTAACAAAGGTGCAGCGCTGACGACTTTCATCAGCCTCGCCGGCAGCTATTTAGTGTTAATGCCTAACAATCCGCGCGCTGGTGGTATTTCCCGCCGGATCGAAGGCGATGACCGTACCGAGTTAAAAGAAGCCCTCTCCTCCCTGCAATTGCCTGACGGCATGGGCCTCATCGTGCGTACCGCCGGTGTGGGTAAAGATGCTGATGCATTGCAGTGGGACCTGAGCTTCCGTATGAAGCACTGGGATGCCATTAAGAAAGCCGCTGAAGGCCGCCCGGCACCTTTCCTTATCCACCAGGAAAGTAACGTTATCGTTCGCGCATTCCGTGACTATCTGCGTCCGGACATCGGCGAAATTCTTATTGATAACCCGAAAGTTCTCGAACTGGCGAAAGAGCATATTGCCGCACTAGGTCGTCCCGACTTTAGCAGCAAAATCAAACCTTACGTCGGCGAAATTCCGCTGTTCAGCCACTACCAAATCGAATCGCAGATTGAATCCGCCTTCCAGCGTGAAGTTCGCCTGCCTTCCGGTGGCTCGATTGTTATTGATACCACTGAAGCGTTAACGGCTATCGATATCAACTCCGCTCGCGCAACCCGCGGCGGCGACATCGAAGAAACGGCCTTCAATACCAACCTTGAAGCCGCAGAAGAAATTGCTCGTCAGCTGCGCCTGCGTGACCTCGGCGGCCTGATTGTTATCGATTACATCGATATGACACCGGTTCGTCACCAGCGCGAAGTTGAAAATCGCCTGCGTGATGCCGTACGTCAAGACCGTGCGCGTATTCAGATTGGCCGCATCTCTCGCTTTGGCCTGTTAGAAATGTCGCGTCAGCGTTTGAGCCCGTCGTTGGGTGAATCTACCCATCACGTTTGCCCACGCTGTAGCGGTACCGGGACTATTCGTGACAACGAATCACTTTCCCTGTCGATTCTTCGTTTAATTGAAGAAGAAGCGCTGAAAGAGAACACCAAAGAAGTTCACGCCATCGTGCCTGTGCCGATTGCGTCTTACCTGCTCAATGAAAAACGTGATTCGGTAAACGCCATCGAGAAGCGCCAGGGCGGCGTTCGCGCGATTATCGTGCCAAACGACCAGATGCATACTCCGCACTATCATGTACTGCGCGTGCGCAAGGGTGAAGAGTCTTCAACGCTGAGCTATTTACTGCCTCAGCTGCATGAAGCCGAGATGCTTCAGCCTTCCGAAGATTTGCCAGCAGAACGCAAACGTCCTGAGCAACCCGCTCTGGCGACCTTTGCCCTGCCGGCCGAAGCGCCTCCGGCTTCTTACGAGCAGCCAGAAGCCGCACAGTCCCAGCCCGTTCAAACTCGTACAGCGGTTGTGAATACTGCCCCTGCTGCGGCTGAGAAATCAGGCTTTATCAGCAAACTGTTAGGCGGACTCAAGAACCTGTTTGCTTCCGAACCTAAACCAGAAGCTAAACCGGTTGAAGAAGAAGTTAAAGTCCAGCCGGAGACTACCGATAGCGAAAACCGTCGTAACGGCGATCGTCGCAATCAGCGTCGTCAGGGCACGCGTCGCAACGGTGAGCGCGGTGAACGCAGCAACGGCCGCGATCGTAATGAAAATCGTGACAACCGCGATAACCGTGACCGCACCGACAGCCGTGGCGAACGCAGTGAAGGCCGTAACGAGCCTCGCGAAAATACCCGTGAGCCGCGTGAAGACCAACGCCGCAACCGTCGTAACCAAGAGCCTGTCGCTGTTGAAGCGGTAGTGCAGGAAGTTGAAAACGCCGGTAATCGTGAAGAGCAGCAGCAACCTCGCCGCGAGCGTGGCGATCGTTCACGTCGTCGTAACGATGATAAGCGTAAAAATCAGCAGGAAGATAAAGTTGCGGAAGCGGTTATTGTTGAAGAAGTTGCCGCCGCACCCGTCGCTGCAGCAGCCGAAGATCAAGAAGACCGTATGCCGAGCCAGCGCCGTCAGCGCCGTCCACTGAACCAGAAGATTCGCTTTGAGTCTGAGGTTGTGGATCAGGATGTTGAAGATGCCGCTCAAATGCTGGTAACCGGCGTTAAACCTGTCGAACGTCCAGCCGTCGAGCAAGAAGTTGCTGCACCGGTGCAAACTGAAGCCAGCAATGAAACTGATACTGATGCTGATGATGCTCAGGGAGATAACGCACGTGAAAATGGCATGCCGCGTCGCTCGCGTCGTTCACCGCGTCATCTGCGCGTAAGCGGTCAGCGTCGTCGTCGCTATCGTGACGAGCGTTACCCGTCTCAATCACCTATGCCGTTGGCAGGGGCGTTTGTATCGCCAGAGATGGCTTCAGGTAAAGTGTGGGTCTCTTACCCTGTCGCTCAACCGTCGGAGCAAGTTCAGTCTTATGAACAACAGCCAGTGGTTCAAGAACAGGTTGAAGTCAGCGCACCCGCGGCCGTACTGACCGAGCAGGTTGAGATTGCCCAGGCAAATACGCCAGCAGCAAGCGAAGTGAAAGCGGTTATCGAACAGTCGGCGCAGGTTTCAGAACCCCTGGTTCAGACCTCTGCATTGACGCTTGAAGAAGCTCAGCAGGTTATTGCGCAGGAAGAAGTTGACGTAACGAAAGCGGAGACCGTTGCTGCCGAGCCTCACGTGGTTGAACCTGCCACGCTCGAAGTAACGGATGCTATCGTTCCGGCTCCAACGCCTACCGAACCCGTGTTGGTTGAACCTGTTGGCGTTGAGACGCCAAAGGTTGAGGAAGTTATTGCTTCTCCTACCGCGGTTGAGCCTGCTGCACAAGACACTGCGCCTGTCGTTGAAGAGATTAAGCCTCAGGCAGAAGAGTCCGTTAAGGTCGAAGTTGCCGGTATTCAAGCAACAGAAGCCGAAGCGCCAGCTATCGAAATCCCTGTAGCGCCTGTTGCACCTGCAGAACCGGTTGCCCCAGCGCAAACCGCCTATGTGGTTGCCGCCCAAACGTCACAAGCCACAGTGAAAACTGAAGCTTCGTCGGGTGACCAGACGCGCTTTAAACATCATGCGACTGCGCCGATGACTAAAGCCCCGGCGGCAGCCTTCGTGGCTGAAGCCCCGCGTCACAGCGACTGGGTTCGTCCGTCATACGACTTTGAAGGAAAAGGTTCTGCCGGTGGCCATGCCGCTGTCACAACCGCAACGGCACCGGCCACCAAGCCGGAAATGCCTCAGTAATTTGAGTCATTTATTGCCTTAACTAAAAAACCCGCCGATGGCGGGTTTTTTTATTACTGATTTTAAAACCTGCCCTGAACCGCAGGGTAAACCACTCATTTCAGGCAGGTCGTTCCATCAGGCAAATACTTTCATTTTCTTGATTTCGATTTTATCAAGCTTGCCATCCAGCTGACTGACAAAATGTTGGAAATGGGCACTGCTTTCGTGCTGATCAATGGCCGCTTCTGAACGCCAGCGCTCGTAAAAAACAAAACTGTTAGTGCTGCCAATTTCGCGATGCAGATCATATTGCAGGCATCCCAGCTCTTCGCGGCTGGCAGCAACGATGGCCAACAGCGCGGGAGTGACCTCTTCAACAAACTCAGGTTTGATGGTTAACGGTGCAACGATTCTGACTTCCATAATTTCAACTCCTGTATAATAAATTCAGCTTCTTACAGCCCGAAAAAAATGATTTTCTCTAATAATTGCCAACTACTATGCTCCCCGATTTGCACTGATTTCAATGTTAACTTAACAAAGTAATGCATCCTTTACATTTTGCGCTTATCCTTGTACCCCGCCGTTAATGCTCCCATTACTGCACCTGATTCGAACATCCTGTCTCTCAATGCCGGAGTTTTGTAACATGACCGCAATACCGCAAGTTTTGAAAATACGCCGCCCAGATGACTGGCATATCCACCTTCGTGACGACGCCGTGCTGAATGCGGTATTGCCGTTTACCAGTGAAGTGTTTGGCCGTGCTATTGTGATGCCAAATCTTTCGCCTCCGGTGACTACCGTAGATGCGGCTATTGCCTACCGCAGTCGTATTGAAGCCGCTATCCCGGCGGGACACAAATTTACTCCGCTGCTAACCTGCTATCTCACCGACTCTCTGGACCCTAACGAGCTGTCTCGAGGCTTTGAGGAAGGCGTATTTACCGCCGCCAAACTTTACCCCGCGAATGCCACTACCAACTCGAGCCACGGCGTCAAAGACGTTAAAGGTATTTACCCGGTACTGGAGCGCATGCAGAAAATTGGCATGCCTTTGCTTATTCACGGCGAAGTGACTCACGCAGATGTCGATATTTTTGACCGCGAAGCCCGTTTCATTGATGAAGTGATGGACCCCATCCGTCGTCAGTTCCCTGAGCTTAAGGTGGTGTTTGAGCACATCACCACCAAAGAAGCGGCGCAGTACGTGTTAGGGGGTAACTCATATCTCGGCGCAACGATTACCCCACAGCATCTGATGTTCAATCGTAATCACATGCTCGTTGGCGGCGTGCGCCCTCACCTGTTCTGTTTGCCCATTCTTAAACGTAGTGTGCACCAGCAGGCACTGCGTGAAGTGATCGCCAGCGGCAATAACCGCTTCTTCTTGGGCACAGACTCAGCGCCACACGCCAAACATCTGAAAGAATCCAGTTGTGGCTGCGCGGGCTGTTTCAATGCGCCGCTGGCGCTGTCAGCCTATGCTACTGTGTTTGAAGAGATGAATGCTCTTGAGCATTTTGAAGGGTTCTGTTCTGAGAACGGTCCCAACTTCTACGGCCTACCTCTGAACGAAGGTACCGTTGAGCTGACCCGCACGCCTGTCACTCAGCCCGAAACTTTCCCGCTTGGCAACGACACGATTGTGCCTTTCCTTGCCGGTCAGACGCTTAACTGGAAAGTAACGTCCTGCTAAATTGCTCAGTACATGTATCGCGGGAAGACAAACGTCTTCCCGTTTTTTATTCTTCCTCTCTTGCTCTTCTAAAAATAACTGTATATATTCACAGTATAGATTAAACGGAGGGGCAGTTATGCGTATTGAAGTCTGCATCGACAGAACAAAACCTTTGCCAATTGGGGCACTGGAGGCACTGTCAGGTGAACTGAGTAAGCGTATTAATAAACAATTCTCTGAAACCCAAAATAGCGTTCAGGTACGCTATGCCGGTGCCAACAATCTTTCAGTACTCGGCGGAGCCAAGACTGACAAAGATATTATCGAAGAAATATTGCAGGAGACCTGGGAAAGTGCCGACGACTGGTTCTCCACCGAAGGTTCTGACATGTAAATAGTCAATACCCTATAAATTAATAATAACCAGGCTGTATCAGCCATTTTCAAGTTTGCCGGGCGTCGCTGTCCGGCTTTTTTATTTGCTTAAAAAATGAATAAAATGCCTATAAATTGTACTTGGGGAAATTTTTACAACTAAATAAGGGATTTCTATGCCAATAATTGAATAAATGCTTATACTGAAAAAGCTCACCTGATAATGAGCCGCATTGATCCTCGTTAGTCACTCATGATAGTCACTACAAAATAAGGGGTCTAAATGGACAGAAATGACGAAGTAATTCAGACACACCCGCTTGTTGGTTGGGATATCAGTACTGTTGATTCGTACGACGCCATGATGATACGTCTTCATTACCTGTCTTCTAAAGACCAAACGCCAGAGGATGCTCAGGTAGACAGAACCTTATGGTTAACTACCGACGTTGCAAGGCAACTGATCAATATCCTTGAAGCTGGCATAGAAAAGATAGAATCACACGAGTATGAGTTCATTGATCAAAGAAAACACTAATCAAAATGACCTAGCCTAAGGCACCCGAGACTCCTCTCCGGTGCCTTTTTTAATCCCTGTTACAATGCCTCCTTCTGCCTTGCTATCCGCTATAAAAAATCACTATCATGCCCTATCTGTTGTTTAATCTTTTCGAGGAGCCGTCGTCCGATGGATTATGATCTCATTGTGGTAGGGAGTGGTTCTGTTGGGGCTGCCGCCGGTTTTTATGCCACTCGCGCAGGGCTAAACGTTTTAATGATTGACGGTGCGATGCCCCCGCATCAGGAAGGCAGTCATCACGGTGAAACGCGGTTAATTCGACACGCTTACGGAGAAGGTGTGCGCTATGTGCCGTTGGTTTTACGGGCGCAGGCGCTGTGGAACGAACTGGCGATGCTTACCGAGCAGGAAATTTTCCGTTCCTGCGGCGTGATCAATATCGGTCCACAAGAGTCCGAATTTATTGCCAATGTGAAATCGAGTGCACGCGAGTTTAATTTAAATACTCAGTCGCTTAATGCCGAGCAGATCCGTCATAAATGGCCCCAACTTACCGTGCCTGAAGGTTACAGCGGCGTTTTTGAACCGGACTCAGGTTATCTGTTCTGCGAGAAAGCCATCAGCGGTTATATAAAACTGGCGAGAGAAGCTGGTTGCGCTCAGCTGTTTAACTGCCCGGTAGAAAGTATCCGCTACGAGGGTGATACTGCCGTCGTAACGACACATGAAGGCGAATATCGTGCGCCCAAGCTGGCGCTAACCGCAGGAACCTGGGTCAAAAAATTTCTGCCCTTACTGCCGATGACGCCTATGCGTAAAGTTTTTTCTTGGCATCAGGCCGATGGGCGTTACAGCGAGGAAAACCATTTCCCTGCGTTCACCGTTGAGACACAGTCTGGCGACCAGTTTTATGGTTTTCCGGCGGTTAAAGACAGCCTAAAATTAGGTAAACACAATGGGGGACAGCCGATAGATTCCCCCGAGCAGCGCACACCTTTTGGCAGTGTTGCACAGGATGGCAGCGAGGTATTCAGCTTTCTGCGTCAATTCTTGCCCGGTGTAGGTGTTTGCCTTTACGGTAAATCCTGCACCTATGATGTCACTGCCGACGAAGATTTTATTATCGACAGGGTGCCTGAGCACGACAATACCCTGGTGATTTCCGGATTGAGCGGCCACGGCTTCAAGTTCGCTAGCGCACTGGGAGAAACGGTTGCGCTGTTTGCACAGGATCTGCCGCCAAAAACGGACCTGTCGCCTTTTTCTCTTTCACGCTTTTAATCCTCGCATTTATTTTAATAAGTATTCGCCGAAATATACGTTCGGCGAATACTAAACCCCTTAATTATTAAAAAATTATTAATAACAGCTCTTTCTTCAGTCACATATTTGACATTGTCCAATATAAACACCTATCCTTCCAAAACTTGATCACCGGACCGATCGGCATACCCTCTCCCAAAACCCCACATGGACGTTAATCATGAAGATACTTATTGTTGAGCCCTGTAGTTTCATGCGCCTTGGCATGTTGGAAATATTAAATGAACACAAAGCAATTGGCCTGCTTGACGTTGAATGTTTAGCAGATGCATTAATACAGGTTCCATTATTTAAACCAGATATCATATTCGTGAATATGACCAGTCACTGTCACAGCACCCAGTTCGACAGCAATATTAATGATTTTTTAAAGTTTAGAAAAAACAGTAAAATTTACTGCTATCTGGATGCAAACTATCCGGATAACCAAGACCCTATTATGGTCGCGGAAAACTTTTTCATTACCAACAAACAGAAGGTTATCGATGTGTTAAACCATGTCAGCCGACTGGTTGATGCCTCCGTTTGCTTTAGGTTATGTACTCAGCCCTACTCCATTTTCAGCGATCAGGAGATACTGGTAATCAATGACTGGATGGCTGAAATGCCAAATTATCGGATTGCTAGAAAGCTAAACATCAGCGATAGAACGGTTTACGTTCACAAGCGGCATATCACACAGAAAATTAAAGTTAGAAACCGGCTTGAGTTTTGTTTCGTTTATAATTTAATAAAATATCTTTACTGGCCACTTAACCCTGAAGCACAGCGCCCAATGAGTCGTCAGACTAAAAGTGATTTGTTAACTTTAACACGATAATCATTTAATTTATGAATATAAAAGCACCCAACAATAACACTATCAAATATTAATAAGAATGATGCCAACAACACAATAAAAAAGGCCACCTCTTAAGGTAGCCTTTTTCTAAACGTATATTTTTACTGCGTCGGCGTATTGTTAGATAGGCTAGCGTCTTCATCTTCACGTTTCTTTTTACGTAAACGTATTTTCTTCAAAAGTTTTTTCGCTTCTTCTTTGTTTTCAACTGCTGGGGCAGAACCAATCAACGGTTTTCGCGCCGTTTCTTTCAGCGTAAACACCGTTATTGCACCAATTAGGGCTGCGCCCATCAGGTAGTAGGCCGGAACCATCACACTGCCCGTTTCTGAAACTAACCATGAAGTGATTAGCGGCGTGGTGCCCCCAAACAGCGAAACGGAGATGTTAAAACCAATTGCCAGTGCACTATAACGGGTATTGGTGGTAAACAGCGCGGGTAGCGCCGAAGGCATGGTACCACTGAAGAAGGTATGCAACACCCCCAGCAGCATCAGGCCACAAAATACGCCAACAATACCGCCTTGCCCAATCAGCATCAGCGCCGGAATAGACAGGACGATCAACCCAACGGCACCGGCAAGCAGCACCGGTTTACGCCCCAGCCGGTCATTCCAGAAACCCAGCAGCAGTGTCATTGGCATCATAATAAACATCACCACCATAATCAGCATCAGGCCGCTGAGCTCGCTTAAACCCAGTACGCTGGTCAGGTAGCTCGGCATGTAAGACGTCAACATATAGTTGGAGACGTTAAACAGCAGCACCAAACCAATACACTGCAGCATGGGCCGCCAGTACTTTCTCAGCATTTCAAACAGGGTTTGACGCGGTTTGTTGTCTTCGATTTGCTCCTGCTTCTCCATATGTTTCTGAAATGCAGGCGTTTCCTCAAGCTTCAAACGAATATACAGGCCAAATAAACCTAACGGAGCAGCGATGTAGAAAGGAATACGCCAGCCCCAGTCGAGCAATTGCTGCGGCGTAATAAATGCAGTGAGCCCGGTAACCAGCCCCGCACCCAGCAAATAACCGCCAAGTGTACCAAATTCTAACCAGCTGCCCATAAATCCACGGCGCTTGTCCGTTGAATATTCGGCGATAAAAGTGGCTGCCCCGCCGTACTCACCGCCGGTCGAGAAACCCTGCACCAGGCGCGCCACCAGTAGCAATATGGGTGCCGCAATACCAATACTTGAATAACTCGGGATCAAACCGATGCTGAATGTCCCTATCGCCATCATGATCATGGTGAAGGCGAGCACTTTCTGACGCCCGATTTTGTCACCCAACGGACCAAATACCAGGCCCCCCAAGGGACGGATTAGAAATGCGGCGGCAAAGGTGGCAAAAGTTGCAATGAGCTGCGCAGATGCGCTGCCGCTTGGGAAGAAAACGTGCCCGATGGTGACAGCTAAGAAACTGTATACACCAAAGTCGAACCACTCCATTGCATTACCTAGCGCCGCGGCTCCCACTGCGCGGTTAAGCATTTTGCGGTCAACAATGGTGATGTCATCAAGAGTCAGTTCGGGCTTGTTTCGTTTGCGCCAAAATTTGATGTGCGAAGTATGAGATTCCATTGAATCTTTCATAAAATAACCTCAGATGTTGCATGAAGGGGTTTCAATGCAGCACCATAGCTTTCGCTTCCCCAATACATTGGCTCGTTCATTATCATCAATGAACAAAAGTGATGCGACAGCTATGCAGCAGCCTTTATTATTCACTTAATTTATGATTATTTTCAGCATTAAAAACTACTCAAAAATCAACCACAAACCGCTTATTTACATTTCCTTAACCTATACAAAAATGTGATTATGGTCAAGTTTACTGTATATTTTTACATAATATTTTGCTGCA